>JAJFGN010000049.1 GCA_021776115.1 Kiloniellaceae bacterium
CCAGGCGATGCCGTCGTACTGGCCGATCGCGGCCCCGGCCGGCAAGCCCGCGCCGGGATCGGCCGGATAAACGATGTCGGTGTCGCAATCGGGCGCGCAGGACTTGAGCATGCGGGCATAAAGTTCGCCCGCCGGGCTCGCGCCGCCGGCGGCGAGGCTGTCGCGGCCTTCCTTGTTATAGCCGTCGACAATGAGAATACGCGGGCCGTTCGCCATACTGGTCTCCCTTCCCTGGGTGCGGCTCAGCGGCCGGCCAAGCTGTCGACGATACCGGGCAGATCGGCGTGCCGTTCGCACACGGCCTCGGCCGAGGTGGTGTCTTTGTCGTGGGCGCGCGAGGCGGTGAAAAGGATTGCTTTCATGCCCAGCGACTGCGGGCCCTTGACGTCGTTGTGGTCGCGGTCGCCGATATGAACCAACTCCGCCAACGCCAGACCGAGTTGATCCGCGGCCGCATCGAACATCGCGCGGTGCGGCTTGGAACGGCCGACCTCGTCGGAAAAGGCGAAACCGCTGAAGTATTGCTTGATCCCGTGCTTTTCGAGTACGGCGCGCAGGCCGTTCGCGGGTGTGACGATGGTGTCCGAAATGACGCAGAGCTTGTAGCGCTGCGCCAGATCGGCCAGCGCCTCGGCAATTCCCTCGATGGGGTCGGGCGAGATCTCGACCTCCATCGCCTCGTGGGCCCGGACCACGCGCGCGAAGTCCGGCTCCGGCAAGGCCCGGCCCAGGCCGTTCAAAATGACGCGCAGGCGATCGGCGATGGTCCAGGTGACGAATTGCTCGTGCCAGACCTCATTAAAGGCCGCGTCGCCGACATCGTAAGCCAGCTCGACCTGCTCGAAGGCGATCGGCTGTATCGCGTTCAGCGCTTCCCAAAGGACATAGCGGCGCTCCGCCTTTTTGGGCCGAAGACCTCGGGCCGCGCGAACCGGTTCGTCCGAATCGTCGCGCACCATCGTATCCCAAAGGTCGAAGGTTACCCCCTTGATCATGACTGTCCCCACCCTGCGTCCGAGAAGGGCCGAAAGCTAGCCTCCCGGCCTGCGGAGAGCAAGTGGGCGCGCGTGCGGCATCCGGGCTTTTCAGGTACTTGCCGCGCGCGCCCAAGCGTGGCGCTTACGGTGCAGGGTCGAAGGGTTTACGCCCAGCCGCCGCGCCGCCACGGTTATGTTGCCATCGCACTCGGAAAGGGCGGCCTCGATGGCCACACGTTCGATCTCGCTCAGACGGCGCGCGGCTGGCCCGCGTGGGGCTTGGCCAGGGTGCAGCGGCGCCGGCAGCATGTGGCGGCGCACTGTTGGGCCCTGGTGCAGGACCGCGACATGACGGATCACGTTCTGCAACTGGCGCACGTTTCCGGGCCATTCGTAATCCGCCAGGATTCTTTCAACTTCAGGATCGAAACTCCGAAAACTCTTGCCTTCCTCGCGCGACGCTTTGACCAAAAAATCACGCGCCAGAAGCAGGACATCCGCGCCCCGCTCGCGCAGGGGCGGGACATGCAGGGGCACCACGTGCAGGCGGTAATAAAGGTCCTCGCGCAGTCGCCCGGCCTGAACCTCGGCCCAGGGGTCCCTGTTGGTCGCACAGATAAGACGCACATCGACCCGCTCGAGCTTGTCGCTGCCGACCGCTTGGACCGCACCGGTCTGAGCGAAGCGCAGCAGCTTACTCTGCAAGGCCAAATCCATTTCGCAGATCTCGTCGAGAAACAGAGTCCCGCTATCGGCCCGGCGCGCGGCCCCGGCGCGCGCGCTCTGGGCGCCGGTAAAGGCGCCCTTGGCGTGGCCGAAGACCTCGCTCTCCATCAAGTCGCGCGCGATCGCAGCGCAGTTCAAAACCACGAAGGGCGCTTCGGGACGCTCGCCACAAGCGTGCACAGCCTGGGCGCAAACTTCCTTTCCGGCGCCGCTCTCGCCGGTGATGAAGACGGCGGCCTTGCTAGGGCCGACGCTTTCTATAGCGCGGTAGAGCGCCTGCATCGGCAAGGCCGCACCCAAGAATCCGTGAAAGCGTTCGCGGGCGAGGACTTCGAGCAGTCCGGCCAGGCGTTGGCGTTCCAGGGCGTTGCGCAGGGTCACGGCCAGGCGCTCCGCCTTAAAGGGCTTGGCCAGAAAATCGTAGGCGCCGGCCCGCATAGCCTCGACCGCGACATCGACGCCGCCCTGCGCCGTGATGACGACTACCGCCGTCGGGGCGCCGGAAGCCAGGGTCCGCTTCAGCACCTCCAACCCGTTCATATCCGGCAGCCTGAGGTCGAGCAGCATCACCGCCGGCGGCTTGGCCGCAACCCGCTCCAGCGCCGCCGTCCCAGTTATGACGAGATCAAGTGTGACCGCTTCCTGGGCAAGATAGCGGCGATAGATCCACGCCAGGTCGGGGTCGTCCTCGACCAGTAGAACGCTGGGGATGGCTGGCGATGATTTATGCCCCTCCGAAACAGGTGGAGGGCTGTTAACCATATGATTTGGCGCGGTTTTCACGATACAATCATAGATTGTATTACGCCTAAATCCAAGAATTCTTTGACTGCGGCACCCCACCGCACCAGCCAGAGGCTGGCCAAGCCGCATCGAATCTCGAGGTTCTTGCAAATTCAGGATACTTTACGTCCGGTCCGCGATCTTGCTTTTGCCGGACCTGGACATATTTTGCGCCTTTCGCCCGGCGGCCCTGGACCCCTTGTCCGGGAGATCGGGGGTTACCTTCTATGAGAATTGGGAGATTTTCGGCCATGGCCAAGGACTTCGACGCGATCATCATCGGCGCCGGCATTATCGGCGCCGCGACGGCCCTGGCCATGGCTCGCAAGGGCTGGCGCACACTGAGCCTCGATAAGCTGCCCGCCGCCGGTTACGGCTCGACCTCCGGCTCCTGCGCCATCATCCGGCCCTACTATTCGACCGTGGATGGCTCCGCCATCGCTTACGAAAGTCACTTCTATTGGAAGGATTGGGAGAAATTCCTGGGCGCGCCGGACGAGCGCGGCCTGGCGCGCTATGTCAACTGCGGGTGCATCGTCATGAAGACCGAGGGCAATAAAGGTCTGCGCCCGACCATGGAGCTTATGGAAACCATCGGCTGCCCCTATGAGGAGCTCTCGCCCGAGCAACTCATGCGCCGCCTCCCGATCGTCAACGCCGAGTCCTTCGGGCCGGCGAAACGGCCCGACGACCCCGGCTTCGGAGAGACAAACGGACGGCGCCTAGAAGGCGCGGTCCTGTTCCCGGCCGGGGGCTACGTGACCGACCCGCAACTGGCCACGCACAACTTGCAGCGCGCGGCCGAAGCCCAAGGCGCGGTCTTCCGCTTCAACACGGCGGTTGCCGATATTCTTCAGGAAGATGGGCACGTCGCGGGGGTGAAACTGGACAATGGCGAAACCGTCCGCAGCCCGGTGGTGGTCAACATCGCGGGACCGCATTCTTTCAAGATCAACCGCATGGCCGGGGTCGAGGACGGGATGAAGATCAAGACCCGGGCGCTGCGTCATGAGGTCGCTCACGTGCCCTCACCCCAAGGCTACGATTACGAGCACGACGGCACGGTCTTCTCGGACAGCGACATCGCGACCTACTTCCGCCCGGAAATGGGCAATCACATTCTGATCGGCAGCGAGGACCCGCCGTGCGACACCCAGGAATGGGTCGATCCGGACGACTTCAACCGCGAATTCACCGAGCAGTGGAAGGTCCAGGTCATGCGTGTCGGCCAGCGCATACAAGACTTGGGCATTCCCAGCAAGACCAAGGGCGTGGTCGAACTCTACGATGTGACCGACGACTGGATCCCGATCTACGACAAATCCGACTTGCCCGGTTTCTACATGGGCGTGGGGTCGAGCGGCAACCAGTTCAAGAACGCGCCCATCGCGGGCGAGATGATGGCCGATCTTGTGGAAGCCTGCGAGGGCGGCCGCGACCATGACAAAGACCCCGTCACCTTCACCCTGAAATACACCGGCCGCACGGTCAGCCTGGGCTTCTATTCCCGCCTGCGCGAGATCAATAAGGATAGCAGCTTTTCGGTGTTAGGTTAGCCTGGGCTAGGTTAGCCCGGCGTCGCGGCGCAAGGTCTTGGCCACGGCCTTTTGTTTGTCGAATTCGGCGCGCCGCTGGGCGATCTCTTCGGGCGTCAAGCGGGCGATGTTTGAGTAGTCGAGCTTCCAGTCCGCACTGGCACTCCACCGCAGCGGCGATTGCACCGTCGTCCGTGCGCCCGGCGCATGCTCAAGGAGACTTAGGGCGAGCCCAAGCGTGAAGCCTTGCGAGTCCGGGTCTCCTGGCCGGCCCGCTGGGTTGCCGAGCGGGAAATCGGAAAACAGGAACCGTGGCACGCCGACATATTCGACAATGTCCTTAGCGCAGCCCATGACCACCGTGGCCACGCCGTTTTCCTCCAACATGCGCGCGGCCAGGCTAACGCTCTGATGGCAGACCGGGCAATTCGGAACCAGGATTGCCGCATCGACGCCGTCGGCCTTGCAGCGCACGACGATCTCGGGACAGTCGACCTCAATCGTCGTGCGATGGCTGCGGTTGGTCGGCAGTCCATGAAAGCGGGGGGCGACAGACCCGATCCGTCCCTCCGCCGCTTCCTGGCGCAACACAGGCAGCGGAAAATACGTGCCCGGGTCCTCGGCTGTCGTGTGCTTGCGATCGATCGCGACATGGGAGATGCGCAAGTTGTGATCTTTCGCGGCATCGCCCGAGTAGACGCTGTAGAACTTCGCCGCGGCGTTATTGGCAGCCCCTGGCCCTTGGTCTCCCTTGCCTGCTTGGAACGGCGCCGCCGTGGTGACGATGGTCAACCGGCTTTCGGAAACCGGTTTCTGCAGCGGCTGGAAGGGGACCTCGGCATAGTGCGCCCACTCATAGGGCGCGCCGTATCCCAAAGCTTGGTAGTAGTCGCGAATGCGCGTCAAGTAAGGTATCGGCACATCCTGCGCCGGCGCAAAATCCAACCCTTTTTCACGCTCGCTCATGGTCGCGACTATGGCCTCTCGGCGGCGACGTCAGAAATCGGTCGGCGCACCGCCCTCTTCCTTGCGTTTCGCAACGAAGGCTTGAAGCTCCTCATCGATCGCCGGGTCGATCGGCGGGGCTTCGAACTCGGCCAGGATTGCTTTCCAAATCTTGTTGGCCCGCTCCGGCGTTTGAACCGCGCCACCTTCCTGCCAGTTCTCGAAATTCGACCAGTCGGACAGGAAGGGGCTGTAGAAGGCGGTCTCATAGCGTTCCTGCGTGTGCTGGCAGCCGAAGAAATGCCCCCCCGGCCCAACTTCCTTGATCGCATCGACGGCGATGTCCGCCTCGGTGGTCCCAACCGGCTTCATGTAGGCGATCATCTGCTGCAGCGTCTCGCAATCCATCACGAACTTTTCGTAGGAAGCGCAGAGCCCACCCTCCAGCCAACCGGCCGCGTGATAGACCATGTTCACGCGCGAAGAGACCGCCGACCAGAGCGAGAATGCGCTTTCCCAGGCCGCCTGCGCGTCCGGGCAGTTCGCGGCGCAGGCATTCGAGGCCCGCAAGGGCAGACCGTAGAAGCGCGCCATCTGCCCCGACATTTGGGTCGCGCGCATGTAATCCGGCGTCCCGAAGGCGGGCGCGCCGGTTTTCATGTCCACATTGGAGGTAAAGGTGCCGATCGCCGTCGGACAACCGGGATTGATGAGCTGAAAAAGAACAATGGCGGCCAGTCCCTCGGCCATCGATTGCGCGACCGCGCCTGCCAGGGTCACCGGGGCCATGGCCCCGGCCAACGTGAAGGGCGTCACCACCGTCGGCTGGCCGCGCCGGGCCAGACGCATCGAACCGTCGAGCATTGGATAGTCGTGCTTGAGCGGCGAGGTCGAGTTGATGTTGGTGTACATGCGCGGCGTTGCGTCGAATTCCTCGTGAGTCAGACCGCCTGCGATGCGGACCATTTCCATCACGTCTTCGACACGCTCCTTACCCAGGCTGTAAGCGTGCACGGCCTTGTCGGTCAGGATCAGCTTATCGTAGAGGCAATCGAGGTGGCGGACCGAGGCGTGAATGTCGATCGGCTCCACCGGGTAACCGCCGGCGAAATGTATGCAGTTGAAGTACTGCGTCAGCTTGATGAGATCGCGGTAGGACTCACGCGATCCCACGCGCCGGCCCCGGTCGAGGTCGGAGCAGTTCGGCGGACTGGAGACATTACCGAAGACCATACGGTCGCCGCCGATTTCGATGCGCCGATCCGGGTTGCGCGGGGTCAGGGTAAAGCTGGCCGGGACATGCTTTAGCTGTGCCATGACCATATCCCGGCCCATGCGGACATTCTCGCCGTCGACGATACAGCCGGCCTTGCCCAGAATTTCCACCGCCTCGGGGTTCAGGAACTCGATGCCGATTTCCTCAAGGATGCGCATGGCGCCATTGTGGATGGCTTGGACGCCCTCCTCACTCAGCGGCTCGGTCGGCTTGTCGGTGTTTATCGGCAAGCTCCAGGGAAGCTGGGCAATCGCCGCCCCCTTGCCGCGGGTGTTGCCCGCGCGTCCCCCGCTACGCCGGCCGCGTCTCGGGACGTCACTTATCAGAGCATCGGTATCCATACGCGTCTAATCCCAAGTCGATCTATGCCGCCGCAGCTTACCGGATAGGCCGGGCCACCGGGCCACGAAAAAGCCCGCCCAAGCCGATATTGGGCGGAACCGCCAAGCCAATCAATACCATAGCGGCCAGGGCTCAATGCTCTCATTTTCGACATAAACTACCGGCGTTTTACATCCCGCCGGATGAGCGTCTCCGGCTAGGCGTCTTGCACGGCGGCGCAGAAACGCTCGATCTCCGCATCCGTGTTGTAGTAGTGGAGCGAAGCCCGCGCGACCGAGGACAGGCCCCGTGCCGCCAAATCCAGCCGGGCGTAAGCGGCGGTCGAGGTCGATATGTTGATCGATTTGCGGCCAAGGCGCGCCGCCAGGACCGCCGGTTCTTCGCCGGCCTTGTCGAAAGACACGATGCCGCAGCGTTTCGCGCCCAGGTCGCGCACCATAACGCCCTCGATCTTGGAGAGGCCTTCGCGTAAGGCAGCCCCCAGCGCAGTGACCCGTTTTTCGATGGCCGGCAGGCCCAGCCGGGTGGCATAACGCACCGCCTCGGCGAGCCCGAGACGCCCCGCGATGTAGCTTTCCCAATTCTCGAAACGCAACGCCCCCTCGGCCAGCGTGTAGCTGCCGGTATCGTTCCAGGTTGCCGCCAGGAGATCGACGAAGGGCGGCTCCAGCGTCTCCACGATCTCGTCGCTAACATAGAGAAACCCCGTGCCGCGCGGCCCGCGCAGAAACTTGCGCCCGGTACCCGACAGGATGTGGCAGCCGATCTCTTTCACGTTGAGGTCTATCTGCCCGGCCGATTGGCAAGCGTCGAGCAAATAGAGCAGTCCATGCTCGCGCGCGACCTGGCCGACTTGCGCCGCCGGGTTGACCAGGCCGCCCTGGGTTGGGACATGAGTGATCGCGATCAGCCGGGTTTTCGCGCCGATCATGGCCCGCATTGCTTCGACATCGATCTGCCCAGAAGCATCGGAAGGCGCGATATCTATCTCCAATCCGCGCCGCTTGGCCTGCTGCAGAAAGGCCAGATAATTCGACGCATACTCGGAGCCATGGGTAATGATCCGCTCGCCCTCACACAGGGGCAGGGCATAGAAGGCCATGTCCCAGGCCCGGGTTGCGTTCTCGACATAGGCGATCTCGCGCGGCTTTGCGCCCAACAAGCCGGCGAGGGCGGTATAGAAACCTTGCAGCGCCTCCGAGGCCCTAGCCGCCGCCTCATAGCCGCCGATCTCTTGCTCGAGCGTCAGATGATCGACCACCGCACGGTAGACCGGATCGGGCATCAGCGAAGCCCCGGCGTTGTTAAAGTGAAGCAAGGTTTCGCACGCGGGGGTATCGGCCCGGACGGCGGCAACATCGATCATGGGGACTCTTTCGTCTCTCGAAAATCGATCCGGCAGATGAGTGTCGTTAAGACCGCCTTTTTAATCCCGGCGCCATCGCCATCAGCGACAGAATCTCGAAGAGGATCTGACCGCCGACCTGGGCGGTATTGGTGGTGGAGTCGTATTCGGGCGCGATCTCGACCACGTCGCCGCCGACAATATCGAGTCCGGCAAGGCCGCGCAGCAGGGCCTGAACCTCGCGCGGGGTCAGGCCGCCGACCTCCGGTGTGCCGGTGCCGGGCGCAAAGGCCGGGTCGATACCGTCGATGTCGAAGGATACGTAAACCGGGCCGTCGCCGACCACCTCTCGCGCCTTGGCGATCACCGCCTCGACGCCCATCGCGGCGAACTTCTCGGTATGGATCAGGGTCATGCCGGCATCGTAGGCGAACTCCCACAGGAACTCGGCGGAACCGCGGATGCCGATCTGAATGGTGCGTTCGGGGTCGAGCACGCCATCGAGCACGGCCCAGCGGAACGGACCGCCGTGGTGAAACTTCGCGCCGTCGTAGTCGCCGCTGGTGTCGCTATGCGCGTCGATGTGCACCATGCCGAGTGGGCGCTTCTGGCCCAGGGCCTTCAGAATCGGATAGGTGATGGAATGATCGCCGCCGACGCTGCACGGCCGTACCCCGGCAGCCACGAGGCGGGTGTAGAAGGCCTCTATATCCTCAATCGAGTCGTCGAGACTAAAGCGGCTGCGAAACGGCACGTCGCCGATATCGGCGGTCTTGGCCTCGGCCAGAGGCACCACCTTCAGCGCGTGATTGTAGGGACCGATGCGCTCCATCGCGCGCACCGCGCGCGGGCCGAAGCGGGCGCCCGGCCGGTTGGTCACCCCCAGGTCCATGGGCACGCCGACGAGCGCGATGTCGAGCCCGCCGAAATCGGGCAAGACCGCCGCGTCCTCGCGGTAGGGCGCGTCCAGGAGGGTCGGCACGCCGGAATAAGGCTTCTTGCGCGTGTCGCCGGTAAAAAGCAGGTCGGTGACCTTCTTGAATTCCGGGTCCATGACATCGCCGCCGGTCGGGTCGCTGTACTTCGCGCGCAGCCGCGCTAGATTCTTCTGGTCCATATTTCTCTTCCTACGCCGTATTAGCGTCTTCCCGTTCCAGGCGTCCCCAAATCTCCTCGACCCGGTTGCGAATTTGCAGCGCCTCCTGCCAGCGGTCCGACAGCTCGCAACCATCCGGCCCGGTGATGGCGTAATCTGGCGGGCCAAGCTCGCACAGGAAATTCAACGCCGAGCCCTCGGACGCCCGCGCCCGCCAGGCGCGGAAGCCGTCCTCCCACCAGCGGGCAAAAAGTTCGACCCATTTCTCATGCTGCGGAAAGCCGATCTGAACCTGGATCTGTTCGCGGCTGGCGACCCGGCCCTGGAAGGAATCGGCGCGCACCAAGACGCGCTGGATCAGCGCATCGTCTTCGGCCGAAATGGGATAGCGGAATTCGCGGTCCACGACATAATGCGAGAGGTCGGCGCAGAGCCGCATTTCCGGCACTGCGTCTAGCAAAAGGAGGGTCGCGAAAAGATCGTTGGTGATGCAGTTGCGGTGAGTCTCGAACTGGATTGGCACGCGCTCCTCCTCGGCCATGGAGATCCAGGCGCGCACGACCGGGATCATGCCCTCGACCGACAGCGGCATGACCTGGCCGATGATATTCACGAAGCGGGCGTCGAAATCCTTGGCCATATGCAAGACCGGGCGCAGGGATTCTATGGTTTGCGGAAAGGCGTTGATCAGGCAGCCGAGTTCATGCTTCTCGAATAGGGGCTTGGTCCTGCGGGCCGTTTCCATATCGGTCGCGCCCAGGTCGATGGCCATGCCATGATAACCGGCCTTGGCAACCATCTCGAAGGACTCTTCGATCTCGCGCTCCACGCCGTCCGGCCGACGCAATTCCATGGCCCACAGCGATTGGAAAACCTCAAGCTTGGGCATGCGATGTCGCGGCGCGCGGTTGCTCCGAAGGATCCAGAATCCAGGACTCGTTTTGCGGGTAATCGGACTCGCTTCGTCCGCCGGACAACTTGCGGATCAATTCGCGCTGAAACCCCAGATACGTCATGCTGTGCGGCTCGCGCCCGGTGCGGGCGACAATCTCGGCATGCAATTGGGGCAGGGCGTGGAACGGCACCGCCGGATAGGTATGGTGCGCGGTGTGGTATTGCATGTTCCAAGCCATCCAGCGCATGACCGCGTTGGTGCGCACGGTGCGGGTGTTTTCCAACGTGTTGGCCTCATGCGTCAGACCCAGATGCTCCATGGTGTTCTGTAACTGGTGCACGCTTTTGGTTGCCAACATGGGCGCCAGCCAGAAAATCACAGCGGCCCAAGTTTGCAGGGCCAGAGATGCGGCGGCAACGATGGCGTAACCAATCAGGAGCCATCGCGCCTCGCCAATCACCAGGGCGCGCTTATCGGCGGGAATATAAGGTTCGGGAACGCGGCCCACGGCGAAACGCAGGATCCGGGCAAGCCGTGAGGTCCAATAGCTGAAGCCCGCGAGATAAATCAGATGGCCGCTCAGTGTGTAAGGCGGGCGGTCCAGCTCGCCGTCTTTCGCCCAATCCTGCGTATGCCGATGATGCGCGAAATGCTGGATCTGATCGAAATCGCGCGGGTAGAACATTAGAAAGCCGATCGCGCGGCCCACAACCTCGTTCAGCCAACGGGTCTTGAAAACGGTGGAGTGACTGAGCTCGTGCTGCCCGGCATAGAGGAAGTTGAGCAGAATGCCATGGGCGATAAAGACCGGGACCGCCCACCAGCTCCCCCAGGTGACGTGAAGCGCGAGGCCGGTCAGCAGGATCGCGCCAGCGTGGCCGCCAAGCTGCACGAAGCCCTTAAGATTTGAACGCCGGCTGAACGCGCGTAAGCGTTGCGGCTCGATGAGACCGCGACGCCCAATGAACCCCTCCATCGACGTCTCCTAGACCGGGTTTCGCCATCGCGCCGTGACGCCGCGCCCCGGGACCGGAGTCCCGTGACGCGGCGCACAAGGTCATGGGTTTACGCGAACCACCAACGCTCGCCGTTCTTATGTCCGTCGAGCTCCCAGTTGCTCGCGATTTGATCCGGCAGACCCACCTTGGTGCTGGCCGCATGCGTGTAGGCCATGTAGAGCGGGATCACCGAACCGCCGTCCTCGTGTACGAGAATCTGCATCTCAACATAGAGTTCGCGCCGCTTGACCGGATCCAGTTCGCCGCGCGCGATAATGAGGAGTTTGTTGAAGCGCTCGTTCTCCCAGTGCGATTCGTTCCAATCGGCGCCGGAGGAATAGATCTGCGAGAACACCCAATCCTCGGTCGGGCGGCCGCCCCAATAACTGGCGCTCCAGGGCTTCTTGAGCCACACGTTCGACCAATAGCCGTCCTCAGGCTCGCGCACGACTTGGATGTCGATACCCGCCTTCTTGGCCGATTCGGCATAGAGCTGCGCGGCGTCGACGGCGCCTTCGAAGGCGGAATCGGCGGTATGGAACTGAACCGACAGGTTCTCCATGCCCGCTTTCTTGAGGTGAAACTTGGCCTTGTCGGGATCGTAGGGCCGTTGCGGCATCTCCTCGGCCGTCGCGCGATAGATGTTGGCCGGTCCGACCGGGCTGTCGTTACCGACCTCGCCCTGCCCTTTGAGAATCTTCTGCAACAGCTCCTCGCGGTCGATCGCGTACTTGAGCGCCAAACGCACGTGGTTGTTGTCGAAGGGGGCCACGTCCGTAAACATCGGCATCGTGGTGTGCTTGTTGCCGAAGGTCGGGAACACCTTGACCTTCTTGTCCCGCTCCAAGAGATGCACGGTCTTGAGGTCCAGGTTCGGTATGCTGTCCACTTCACCGGAGCGCAGGGCATTGGTGCGCGCGGCCACGTCCGAGATGAAGAGGTTTTCGATCGAATCGAAGTGCGCGCGGCCTTGCTTCCAATAGTTCGGATTGCGTTTGACCTTGGTGCGCACACCGGGATCGAAGTTATCCAGAACGTAGCCGCCGGTGCCGACGCCCGATTGCCAATCGACACTGCCGTCGCTCTTGGCCGGGCAGATCGTCAAGTGATAGTCGCTGACGATGAAGGGGAAGTCGGCGTTGCCCGACTTCATCTTGAAGACGACCCTGTCCTTGCCGTCGGCCTTGATGTCCTCGATCGGGCTGACGATGCCCTTGGCGGCGGACTTCGTGTCGTCGCCGCGATGGTGATTGAAAGAGGCGATGACATCGTTGGCGTCGAGCGACTTGCCGTTGTGGAACTCCACGCCCTTGCGCAGCTTGAAGGTCCAGGTCGAGGCGTCCGCGCTCGCTTCCCAGCTTTCCGCCAGTTCCGGCGTAAGCTGATTGTCCGAGCCGATCTCGGTCAGGTTGTTGCGCAACTGGCCCGAGCTGACGTTGATCATATATGAATCGAGCGTCTGTGCCGGGTCGAGAACGTCGCTGGTGGCGCCGCCGGTTAGAGCCTGGCGATATTTCCCGCCTTTCTTCGGCGTCGCGGCCAGGGCCTTGTCGAAGACCGAGGTCGCCATCGCCACCGTCGCGCCAGCCGCAACGGCACTGCGCATGAAGCTGCGGCGATCCATTTTATGCTGTTTTAAAAGCCTCTTAAGCGTAACTGGGTCACTCATCGTGTCCTCCCTAGCGGTTTATTGTTTTATCCGGTGCAGACCTTAGAGCCCGGCAAACTTAAGTATATTAGGACCGGATACTAACCCGGTCCGGCGGTTCTGGCACCTATCTTTCGGTGTCGGTCACCCTCAGGCGGCTCTCGAAATCCTCCCGATTGTGGTAGCAGCCGCAGAATACGCGTTTTCCGGTATAGGACATGCGGCCGTGCAGACTGCGCCAATTGTCGAAGATCAGCGCCATACCGGGGCGCAGCGGAACTTTCAGCCAGTTTGCCTGGTCATTGACCCGCCGGTTGAGCTCGCCGTAAGCGCGGTAGAAGGCCATCATCTCAGCCTTCGGAAGCCGGAACGGCGCGCGGTCGTAGTTGTTGAAACTGATCTGCAGGAAGTCGCCCCTCTCGTCCAGCCTTATTGCCGGCCGCGCGGCGCGCAAATGGACACCGGCCTCGATGTAACGCGCGGGAACGCTCACCCGGGTCAGGACATCGAAGTCCTCCGGCCGCTCGGCGCGCAGCGTCTCGGCAACGGCCAAACCATCGACCAGAATGCTCTCCCCGCCCCGGCCATCGAATTCCAGGCAGTTGAAGAGTTGCAGGCCGGGTGCGTCGTGGCTGTAGGTGCCGTCGGTATGCGGGGCCAGATACTGGGTCGTGTAGGCGGTATCGTCGTGCTCGGCGATTTCCGCCGACAGCATCCACATGCCGCCGAAGATGGTCTCGCGCACCGGGCCGATCCGCCGCGCGAGCTCGGCCGCCGCCTCTTGGGTGCCGGGCACTCCGTCGACCAGCGAAAACCCCCAAACGCGGATGTTTTCGAGCCAATCCCGCAACCCGGCGTTTCCCGCCATGATCGCCTCGAACGCGGCGCTCGGCAGCGGGTCCGGCCGCGAGCCGCCAGCCCAAGCGCGCCGCTGCAGCTTCGGCGCCAGAACCTCGTCTCCCGCACTTAAACCCGCAAGAGCGGCCAGCCGCGCCGCCGAATACGTGCTAGGCGCGCCATCGTCGGACCAACGCACGACGATCCGGCGGCCGTCCTGCTCGACCTCCGCGCCCAAGCCCCTAATCCCGGCGGGAATCGCGAAGGTATCCACGCGGCGCTGCAAGGTCGCCGGATCCAGGCTGGCTTCGTCCTCGCCGTGATCGCGCAGCCAAAACCACTCGAAGATCGTCGGCGCGCGATCCCCGCCCCAGGTCACGGAAAGCCCCTCGTCACCGGGCTCCACGGCCACTACCCTAAAATCCATCCGTAAGTCTCACGGTTGTAAATGTGGCGCTACCCTCCCGGCCGCGATCTCATGTTTTCGGGCAGCCAGGTGGCGAGGTCGGGGAAGGCGATCAGGACAAAGACCATCACAACCATAATCAGGAACATCGGCACGGCGGCGCGCGCGATGTAGTTCATCTCGTGATGGGTCATGCCCTGCAGGACGAAGAGGTTGAAACCGATCGGCGGCGTGATCTGCGCCATCTCCACGACCACGACGATGAAGATGCCGAACCAGATCACGTCGATGCCCGCTTGGCGGATCATCGGCTCGACCACGGCCATGGTCAGCACCACCGAGGATATGCCGTCCAGAAAGCAACCGATGACGATGTAGAAGATCATCAAGGCGAAGATCAGCACCGTCGGCGAAAGCTCCATGCTTCCGATCCAATTCGCCAACCCCCGCGGCAGGCCGGTGAAACCCATGGAGAGCGACAGGAAGGCGGCCCCGGCCAGGATCAGCGCGATCATGGCCGAGGTGCGGGTCGCGCCCATTAGGCTTTCGGTGAAGGTCGCGAGCGTTAGCGAACCCTGACCGGCGGCGAGGATAAGCGCGCCGATGACACCAAAGGCGGCGGCCTCGGTCGCGGTCGCGACGCCTAAGTACATGGAGCCGATAACCATGAGAATCAGCAGGATAACCGGGATCAGGAAGCGCGAATTCTTCACCTTGGTGATGAAGCTTTGCCGGATCTCGGCGGCCGGCACTTCGTGCTTTTTGAAGATCGACCACAGCGCGACATAGCCCATGAACATCGCCGCCAGGGTCAAACCTGGCAGGATGCCGGCGATAAACAGCTTGGAAATCGATTCGTTGATCGTCACCCCATAGACGATGAGCGTAAGCGAGGGCGGAATCATGAGACCCAGCGTGGCCGCGCCGGCCAGGGTGCCGATGACCATGCGCTCCGGATAATTGCGTCGGCGCAATTCGGGGATCGACATCTTGCCGACCGTGGTCAGAGTCGCGGCGGAGGAGCCGGAGACCGCCGCGAAGATCGTGCAACCGACGATGTTGGTGTGGATCAAGCCGCCGGGCAGCCCCGCCATCCAGGGCGCGAGGCCCTTGAACATGTCCTCCGATAGGCGGGTACGGTAGAGAATCTCGCCCATCCAGATGAACAGCGGCAGCGCGGTCAGGGACCAGGACGAGGACGAGGTCCAGATCGTCGTGATCATGGCGTCGCCGGCCGGGCGTGTGGTGAAAAGCTCCATCCCGACGAAGGCGACGCCGAGTAGCGCGAGCCCGACCCAGACCCCGGTGCCAAGCAGCAGGAACAGGACGAACAGGAAAATGCCGGTCAGCGCGACTTGTTCCACGATGCGCCCCTACTCGCCGTGACTCTGTTCGACGATTTCGGATTCGATCCCGTGCGATCCCAAGAACAGGATGCGGTACAGGTTATCGACCAGCGCGATCGCGAACAGGATGGTGCCTGCGGCCATGGCAAGTTGCGGAATCCAAATCGGCCAGGCGTCCTGGCCCTGGCTGATGTCGTTCAGCTTCCACGACCAATAGACCGCGCGGACCGCGTAATAGGCGAAATAACACCCCAGAGCGGAGCCTATCGCGAAGCACCAGACCTCGCCCCAGCGGCGAAACCGCCCCAACTTGCTGAGCACCAGGCTGACGCGGATGTGCGCGCCGCGGTTGAGCGCATGGGCGAAGGCGAAGAACGAGGCCCCCGCCATGCAATAGCCGGCGTATTCGGTCGAGCCGGGGAAGACCTGTCCGCCCCAGCGGGCGGCCATCTGCAGGACGATGATGACCAGCATGGCGATCAGGAATCCGGCTGCGATCACGCCCCCGGCAAAATACAGACGGTCGAGCGCAGCCCGAATCGCTGTCCCCATGGCGGTCATAGTAGCCCCCCTGCCGCTCTTATTTTTTTCGCGCCCGGCCGGGAAGGGCGCACTGCCCGTCCCGGCCGGCCGGGCTTACATGCCTTTGAACTTGTCGACGACGGCCTTGCCCTCGGCGCCGGCTTGTTTCAGCCACTCGTCGGACATGGTCTCGCCGATCTTATTCAAGTCGGCGCGCAGCTGGTCACCGGCCTTCTGCACCTTCATGCCGCCTTCGCGCAGGCCATTGAGCGTGAAGTCGGTATAGGCGATGGCCCGATTCAAACCGGCCTTCGCCGCGGTCTTGGCGCAGACCTCGATCGCCGCCCGCTTGGCGTCGTCAAGACCGTTCCAGGCGTCCTTGTTGGCGAAGATCGTGTTACGCGGTAGCCAGGCATCGACCTCGTAGAAGTGGGTTAACTGCTCCCAGACCTTGCGGTCGTATCCGGTCGCGCCGGAGGAGATGAAGGCCTCGGCGACGCCCGTAGCGAGCGCCTGCGACAGTTCCGCCGCCTCGACCTGGACCGGCAGCATGCCCGCCAATTCGGCCATGCGCGCCGTCGCGGTATTGTAGGAGCGGAACTTGATGCCCTTCATGTCGGCAACAGAGTTGACTTCCTTCTTGAAGTACAGCCCCTGCGGCGGCCACGGTACGGAATAGAGCAAAACCAGGTTTTGGCTATCGAGAATCTTTTCGAGGGTCGGGGTCGCGGCCTGCGACAACTTCTCGGCGGCGTCGAACGAGGTCGCCAGGAACGGGATCGAATCGATTCCGAAGATGGCGTTCTCGTTGGCGTGGGCGGAAAGCAAACGCTCGCCAATCGGCGCCTGGCCGGTCTGCACGGCGCGCTTGATCTCGTTGCCCTTGAACAGCGAGCCCGAGGGATGGGTCACGATCTCCAGCGCCCCTTTCGTGCCCACGCCCACGCACTTGGCGAAGTCGGCGGCGTTCTCGGAATGGTAATTGGTCGCCGCATAGGCCAGCGGCATATCCCACTTCTCGGCCGCGGCCGGGGTTGCCGCGAGCCCGGCCAAGAGGCCGACCGTGGCGGTGCATGTCATGAGTTCCTTTATGAGTCTCATAGCTTCTCTCCCTGTAAGTCGGTTGCGCTTCTTAGTCTGGTCCTATGAAAACCGTTCGGGACGGTAGGGCGCAAGCTCGATGTTTGGCCGTTGGCCCGAAATCATGCCGGCCAAGAGGCGCCCGGTCTTGGGACCGCCGGTCAAACCGACGTGGTGATGGCCGAATCCCATATAGGCCCCGGCAACCCCGGGTACCGGCCCGATAACGGGAATCGAGTCGGTCAGGGTTGGCCGGTGCCCCATCCATTCGCGGGTTTCGCGCCAAGTCAGGCCCGGCAGGGCCTGCTTCGCGCGCTTCAGCAGCAACTCGACCGGCTTGCGGCTGGGAGGCGCCTCCGTGCCCCCTAGCTCCACGATTCCCGCCAGGCGCAACCGCCCCTCCATGGGCGTGGCCACGAACTTACCGGCGGCGATCATGGAGGGCGCGCGCGGCGCCATATTGGCGCCAAGTAACTCGACGTGGTAGCCGCGCTCGCTCTCCAAGGGCAGGCGCAGGCCCAGACGCCGGGCCAGCGGGCCCGACCAGACGCCGGCGGAGATCACCACCGTATCGCAAGTGACGGGGCCGCGATCGGTTTCAAGTCCGGTAACCCGGCCGCCTTCGCGCCGGATGTCGTGCGCGTCGGCGAGAAGCAAGCGTCCGCCCTTGGCCTCGACATGGGCGGCTAGATCCTTCACGTAGCGCCCGGGGTCGCGGATGAAGCCATGACCCGGAACCCGGACGGCGAAACCCGCGCCCGGGCCGAAAGCGGGGTCGTAGGCGCGCAGCGCCGGGGTATCCATCTCCTCCCAGTCGAACCCGTTTTCCCGGCGCAGCGACCACCCAAAAGCATCGGCCTCATAGGCGGCCCGGTCGGCATAGATGAAGACGTAATCGGAGGGCGCGATCCATTTCTCCGCGCCGGTGCCTTGGGCGAGCGCCTGATGCTGCTCCAAGCTGTCGCCAACGATGGGGCTCAAGGCCCGCGCGATGCGCCGGGTTTCGTCGGCCCGGCAATGGCTCAGGAACCTGGCCAGCCAGGGCAGGAGTCGCGGCAGATAGGACCAGCGCAGGAAAAGCGGGCTGTCCGGGTCCAAGAGCATAGCTGGCGCCTTGACGATCAAGCTGGGCACCGTGACCGGCACCACGCCGCAGGAGGCGAGCACGCCGGCGTTCCCGTGGGAGGCGCCTTCGGCCGGCCCTAAGCGGTCGACCAACACGACGTCGTGGCCGTCGCGCTGCAACCAAAGCGCGGTCGAGACGCCTACGATTCCCGCACCGACGATCGCGACGGTTTTCTTTTCGGGCAGGCTCATGCGGACTCCTCGCGCGTTGTCAGGGCGTGGGCACGCACAACATCCTCGTCGACCTCGATCCCCAGACCGGGCGTCTCAGGCACGATCACGTGACCGTCTTGAATCGGAAAAGGGTTCGCCAGGACATCGTGCAGCAAATACCAGCGCGCCTGATAGAACTCGCACCCGAGCGAGATGTTGGGCGCGGCCGCGATCATGTGCGTGCCGGCCAAATGCGCGACGCCGCTTTCGAACATATCGCCGCCGTAGCACGCGATTCCTGCCGCGGCGCCGATGGCGGCGACCTCCAGGCCCCGGCGCGGGCCGCCCGATTTCATGATTTTCACGGAGAACAGATCCGCGACCCGGTCACGCGCGGCGCGTATCGCGTCCTCGGGCCCGAACACGCTTTCGTCGGCCAGGATGGGCGTGTCGAGGGCCGCAGTCAGATCGGCCATGACCTCCCGCTCGCCACCTGGAACCGGCTGCTCGATGAAAGTCACCTGAAACGCTTCGACATCGCGTAAACGGCGTAAGGCCTCATGCGCGGCCAGGCCCTGATTGTAATCGACGCGAATATCGAGATCGCCGTGATCCGCGCGCAAACGCTCCAAACGCTCCAGATCGAACGCATGATCTTTGGTGCCGGTTTTGACTTTCACGATCCCCACACCCTCGGCGCGAATCTGCACCAAGAGGTCCAGATCGGCCGCGAAATCGGGGTCGGCGAGAGAGACGGACAGGGCGATGCGCTCGCGGCATTGCCCGCCCAGCAGGGCACAAACCGGCAGGCCACTCATCCGGCCGAGCAAATCCAGAAACGCGGTCTCCATCGCCGCCTTGGCTTCCGGGTGACCGACCAGGGTCTTGTCTGCCTGCGCCATGAGGCCCGCGAGTCCGCGCGGATCGGCGCCCAGAATCAGGGGCCGCAGGTAGCGGTCGAGGGCCGCCGCCGCGGCCTCGGCGGTTCCGGTGAAGACCGACCAGGGCGAGGCCTCGCCCCACCCGACCAGCCCGCCCGCCGTTTCCAGACGCAGGAGCACGATCTCGATCGTCTCGGCGACCCTGCCAATGCCGTGGTCGCGGGGGCGGCGGACCGGCAGGCTCAAGTGATGGACCGCCATGCGCATAACGGGTTCGCGTGAACGAGCCGGCGCGGTCATGCAACCCACTCGCTGACCGGCGCTTTGGCCTCGTGCAGGGGCTGGCAAATCACGTCGACCAAGGTCGGGCCATTGTGATTGATCGCCTCGCGCAGAACGCTTTCGAGCATCCCCGGGTCTTCGACGCGCCAGGACTTAACCCCGAAGGCCGACGCGACGGCGGCATGATCGGTCTCGCCGAAATCGACCGAGTAGTAGCGCCCATCGAAGCCGGTCTTCTGTCCGGCCTTGATCCAGCCGTAGACGCTGTTGGAGACAACCACGAAGGTGATCGGCTGGCGGCTGCGTACGACGGTTTCCAACTCGCCGCAGGTAAAGCCGAAGGAGCCGTCGCCCATAACCGCGACAACCTTCACCCCCGGCCGGCCATAGCTGGCGCCCACGGCCGCCGAAAGCGAGTACCCGAGGGCCCCGTGCGCCCGGTTGGAAAACAGCGTCCGCCCGGTCGTGCGCACCTCGTAGAAGGCCGAGAGATAGGGGCAGGGCGTGCCCGGATCGGCCACCACAATCGCGTCGTCGTCCAGGGCGCGCTGGAGGGCGGCGATCAAACGCTCGGGCCGAATCGGCGCTTCCGCGCTTGCCGCCAGGGGCGCGAAGGCGGCGGCCTTTTCCGCCTTGGCCTTGGCCGCGCGCGCCGCGCCGCCGAAACTTGGGAGAGACTTGCGCGTATCGAGCACCCGGTTGAGCGCCGTCAGGGCCAGGCGCGCGTCGCCCAGGACCGCCGCTTCGGTCTCATAGTTCGCGCCGATCGCCGCTGGATCGGAATCGATGTGCACAATGCGCGTGCCGGGCGTGGGAGAACGCCAGCGCTCGGTCGTGACCGAGCCCGCCCGGCAGCCGATGAAAAGCACCAAGTCGGCGGCGTCGACAACCGCGCGAGTTGAGGGAACGCCGCCGTTCGAGCCGACGACGCCAACCGCGTTGGGATGGGTTTCCGCCAGGCTGCCCTGGCCGGAAATCGTGGTCGCGACGGCCAGGTCGAGGCGCCGCGCCAGGCGGTCGAGTTCCGCTTCCGCCCCAGCGATAACTACCCCGCCGCCGCAGATCGCGACCGGATGCTTGGCCGAGAGAATCGCCTCGGCCGCCGCCGCGACCGCGCCCTCGTCCGGCCCGACCGGCCAAGCGGGCCAGACGCCCAGCGCCGGGTCGGCCCAGATTTCCTCGCCCGGAACCGGCGCCTTCTGAACGTCGAAGGGAAAGCCGAGATGGGCCGAGCCCGGCCGTCCGGTGGTCATGGCCCGGAACGCGGCGCGCACCATGCGCGGCAGCATCTCGGCCTTGGGGATGACGCCATTCCACTTGGTCAGGGGCCGGAACAGTCCTTGCTGGTCCAGCTCGGTCAGGGGAAAGCGGCCAGCTGACGCGACGGACACGTCGGTGGTGATCGCCAGAACCGGCACCGAGGATTCGTTCGCCTCGACCAATCCGGGGGCGATGTAGGTGGCGCCGCCGCCCGAAGGCCCCTCGCACACGCCGACCCGGCCGGACACACGCGCGTAGCCGTCAGCCATGTAGGCGGCGGAGCGCTCGTCGCGAGTCAGGACATGGGTCATGCCGTGGTCGAGCCGGTACAGCGCATCGTAGAAGGGCAAAGTCGTGTCGCCGCACAGACCGAAGATATGACGCACACCATGGGCGGCGAGCAGGGTCACCATCGCCTCGGCGCCGTTCGGACTGTTGCTGCTCATGCCGGTCTCTGTTCCAATTGCGGCCGTTGGGCTAGGCTAAGGTCCCGCGTCTTCCAGGGTCAATCTAATTGCGGGCGTAAGGGTGGGGCGCATGGCGAAAGTTACCGGCGGTAAGGCGCTTTACGGTGCGGCGGTTGGCATTCTGATGCTTGAGGCCCGCTTTCCACGCATCCAAGGCGACATGGGCAACGCCCTGACCTGGCCATTCCCGGTTCTCTACAAGGTGGTGCGCGACGCCTCGCCGGAGCGTGTGGTGCACCGCCGGGCCGAAGGCTTGCTGGACGCCTTCATCGCGGCCGGACGAACGTTGGTCGCCGAGGGCGCCGACGGCATCGCCACCAATTGCGGATTTCTGTCCCTTTACCAGGACGACTTATCGGCCGCACTCGGCGTGCCGGTCGCAACCTCCTCACTGATGCAGGTGCCGCTGATCGCGCGCACCCTGCCGCCGGGCCGGGGCGTGGGGATCTTGACCATCTCCGCTAAAACGCTAAGCGAGGAACATCTGGTGAAAGCGGGCGTCGATCCCGCGACTCCGGTGATGGGGACCGAGGCCGGCCGGGAATTCACCCGCGTTATCCTGGGCAATGAGACCGAACTCGATATCGAGGCGGCGCGCCAGGACAACCTCGACGCCGCCCGCGCCCTGCAGGCCCGCCATCCCGATTTGGGCGCGATCGTGCTGGAGTGCACCAACATGATCCCCTACGCGGCGGACATTCGTACCGCGACCGGCCTGCCGGTCTATTCGATGTACAATTTCGTGACCTGGTTTCAAACGGCCTTGGCGCCGCCACGCTTCCCCCCCACATAAGACGTTCGCCCCCTTTCCCGGTCACTCTGGAGGCTCTCGTGACCTTTTGGCTTCGTAGTGCCGCCGCCACGGTTCTTCTAGTCCTGGCCCTCGCCTCGCCGCCGGTCCAGGCCGCGCCATCGCGCCCGGGTGAGATCGTCGCCGGCTTGAACGAGGCCCTCTTGGGCGTCATGCGGGACGCGGACGCCCTGGGCTTTCAAGGCCGCTACGACCAGCTCGCCCCGGTCCTGAGCGAGGCTTTCAACTTCAAAGTCATGGCCGGCATTTCGGCGGGCCGGCACTGGCGCGGTTTATCTTCCGAGCAACGCATCAAGCTCGTCGAATCCTTCGGCCGCATGAGTATCGGCACCTTCGCCGCGCGCTTCGACGGTTTCGGCGGCGAACGCTTCGAGGTCACCGGCGAGGAGCCGGGCCCGCGCGACTCGGTCCTGGTGCGCAACAAACTGATCAAGAGCGACGGCGAGACGATCGAGATCAACTACCTGATGAAACGCTACGACGAGCGCTGGCGGGCGGTCGATGTCTATCTGGATTCGAAATACAGCGAACTGGCGCTCAAGCGGTCCGAGTATTCCTCGGTCCTGGACAACGAGGGCTACGACAGCCTGATCCAAAGGATCGACGACAAGCTGACCGCCCTGGCCGCCAAGGGCTAGCGGCCGGGAGAAATGAGGCCTCGGAGAATTCCCTGTTATTCCCTCAGGAACAGGGAAATAAAAAACTGTCTCCCGGCGCGTCCCTCTGAACCAGCGATCATAGCGCACGCCAGGGCCCACGCAACCAACAGGCTGTGGAGAATGCGCTGATCCCAAACCCGGTGAGGCCGACCCAGTTCTGAGGGCGAGGCTCGATCTCGCAGTCAGGTAGCCACGGCCTGGGTTGCGGCCGTCCAATTGAACGCTAGCACTCGGGAGCGGAATTGGTTGAGACGCGGTTTGGAGGGAGAGGGTTGATTCCCTGCCGGCCTGGCCGGACATCGACAATTTTTATAACGCTTGCGAAACGAGCGGGCGGCGGGGAAATATTCTCAAGAGATTTGAATTAGTTGATTTTTCCGCGAATTGAGTGACCCTGATTACAACTTAAGGTGTCGAAATCCTTTACACTCGCAAAAGCTGCGAGCGCCGGTCTATTTTCCTTAACCGCCTGGAATTCTTTAGCTTTGTCCTGAATCCAGTATCCTTATTACAACTTCAGGTGTCAGATTCCTTTACACTGCAGAACACCGCAGAAATCGGCCCGCGACACTTGGCCAAAACCATTAACCATATTTTTCTTATGGTTATGAAATCATATCAACGCATTCCAGCTCGAAACGGTGTCAGGATCGTTAACAGTTATGGTTAACGACGATCAGCCCTTTTCAGTTAACCGACTGTTTCTCCGCCACTTTTCCGTTTCGGCGCAATTCTTGCTTCTATCTTCGGCGAGGGGCTCAACGACCGCACAAAGGCGCTGTCGTCGTGGGAACGGGCCCCGAAAAGATAAGCCCAGCGGTCAGCGCGAACGACGGAGGAGGACGCGATGCGCAAGGGTTTTGATGTGACCACGTGGCCGTCCGCGGCTTTCGGCCGGTCAACGAAGCTACTGGGAATTCTGTCGGTGTCGGCACCCTTGATTTTGACCCTTGCCGGTCCGGTCCATGCCGTCGACGGGGTCATCGAGATCAACCAGGCGCGGGCCCTGGCGGGTAGCGTCACGCCGGGCGACCTACCGGGCTTTCCCGTGACCATCAGCCAACCCGGCAGCTATCGCCTGACGGGTAACCTGGTCTTGACCTCCTTGACCGGCCCCGTATGCGGCCCGACAAGATTCGGTGGTTCCTCGGTTTGTGTCATCGATGTAGAGAGCGGCAACGTCTCGCTCGACTTAAACGGATTCGAGATTGTGTCGGGCGTGGGAGCCGTATTCGCTGGTGATGAACCAAACACAACCGTCATGAACGGCACTATCCGCAGTGGAGGGCAATTGGCCGTTCAAGTCGGCGCCGGTAGCCGCCTTGAGAGACTCCAAGTATTGACGTTCCTTTCAGGCGTTCCCGTGATCAGTGCTTTGGACGCCTGCATCATACGGGATAACGTTATCGGGTCGTCACAAGCAACGCCATCGGCAGCCATAGAAGTAGACGGCGATGGCTGCACGATTACCGGCAATACAATAAGTGCCGTTAGTGTCAGCATCTCCGTGCAAGGTCGTGCAACGATCACTGACAACACCGTAAGCGGCGGTGTCGGCATAGCGTGTTCTGACGCATGCACAATAACCAACAACACAAGCACTAGAATAATCGCTGGCGATGGAAGCTCGATAATCAACAATAGCGTCAGGCGAGCGATTTTACGCGGCATAGCGTGTTCCGGCGCATGCACAATCACCAGCAATACGGTGACCAATCCATTCCCGGGATTTGAGGACACCGCCATTGAGGCCGAGGACGGGAGCCTGGTTCTCAGCAACACCGTGCGCGGCTACGACGTCGGCTTGGATCTCGGTAACTTCGTCGGTTATGCCGGCAATGTTCTGACCGAAAACACCACTACGGTCTCGGGCGGGATCGAGATCGGCACCAACCTGTGCGGCACCAACACGATATGTCCCTAGGCGTTGGACAGCCGTCGTGCCGCCAAAGAAAGGAAAACAAGAGATGCGCGTGAATCCGAGAGGGCTTCATCACGGGGCGCTGCTGCTGTGCGTAGTGGCACTGTTGGGTACCGCATCGTCTGCCTACGCCGTCGACGGGGTCATCGAAATCAACCAGACGCGAGCGAACGCCGGCAGTATTACACCAGGCGATAATCCAGGCTTTCCGGTGACGATCAATCAACCCGGCAGCTATCGCCTCACGGGCAACCTGGTCGTCTCGGCGGCCGATGTAACCGAACAGAATTGCGACCCGAGCGGCACCGCAGGCTGCGTCATCGATATCAACAGCAGTAATGTGTCGCTCGATTTGAATGGGTTCGAGATCGAAATGGTCGGACAAGCGGTGCGCGATGGCGTATTCGCATTCGACCGAGAAAATGTCGCCGTCGAGAATGGTGCGATCCGCGGCGCACAACGCAGCGGTATTTCGGTGGGGCCGAATAGTCGCATTGAGAAAATCCGCGGAACTAACAGCGCCATAGAAGAAGCAGGAAACATTATGGCCAAGGGAGGCTGCATAATTCGGGATAATTTACTGACCGATGGTGACGGCGGGCAGAGCATCCTTGTTGTTGGCGACGGTTGCACGATCGAGGGCAATACCCTGACCGCCATCGGCGAGGTCGGCATATTCGTTCAGGGCGATGGCTGCACGATCACTGGGAATTCGATAGCCAACCATCTGATCGGGATTCAAGTTATCGGCGCCTGCACAATCTCGCACAACGCGGTCACGAATGCCGGCGGTGTCGGCATTGATGCGGCCAACGGCAGCCTGATCCTGGCCAATAGCGTGCGAAACACAGGAAGTGCAAATGCCCTTCTGCTGGGCGATTTAGTCGGCTATGCCAGCAATGTTCTCACCGGGGGACAAGAGGTTCAGGTACAGGGCGGGATCGAGATCGGCACCAACCTGTGCGGGACGGACACGATCTGTCCTTAGCTGGCTGTCCTTAGCTGGCTCGCGCGCGGCCGTGAGCCGATCTGACGCGAAAGGTACAAGATCATGCAGAACAAATCGAACGGGAGGCCAAGTGCGCAAAGAGGCTTTGCGGCAGCTGTGGCCACGATCGCGTTCCTGTGCTGGCCGGCGCCTTCTCTCTACGCGCAAACCATCCTCGGAAACGTGATTTTCTCACCCGACGTGACAACGGTCTTTGCCGAGGAAACGGTGGACGACGAGCAAGTCGCCGACGATATCTTGAAGAATAACTTGAGCGTAGCCGTCTCATTGCGCGACATCGGAAACATCCCGCAAGCGACGGACGTGAACGGGTACTTCCTTTTCTCTAACGACGACCTGCCGCAACGGCAACTTCTGTCGTTCGACACCACGGTCGAGTTGCCAGGCGGTCTGATCGCCGAGCCGCGCGACGTCGTCCTTTTCGACGGGACGGACTTCAGCCTGTTCTTCGATGGCTCCGTCGAGGGCATCCCCGATGGTGCAATGGTGGATGCAGTGAGCTTGGTTGGGGCTCTGCTCTTTCTATCATTCGACACCACCGTGGCGCTGGACGGCTTGATAGTTGAAGACGAAGACATCGTATTCTTCTCCACCGTGACGGGCGAATTCGGCGAGTTTTTCGTCGGGTCGGATGCAGGCGTGACCCCCGATCTGGACCTCGACGGCCTCCACCGGCTCGGCGGCCTGCTGTTTGTCTCCTTCGATGGCAGTGGCGAGATCGACGGGATTAGCTTCGATGACGACGATGTCCTCGAATTCGATCCAGGCATCGGCAGCTGGAAACTTGCCTACGATGGCTCTTCCCAACACGTCGGCTGGGCCGCTGCGGACCTCAACGCGCTCCACGTGAGAGCAGCCGGCGACCTGGATGGTGATAACGATGTGGACCGGGGCGATTTGAACATCATCCTAGCCGCGTTGAATACGGATGCCACCGGGCCTGACGACCCTCGGGACCTGGACGGTGACGGCCGGATAACGGTCTTGGATGCGCGGAAGCTAGTCCTGATGTGCGACCTGCCGCGATGCGCGAGTTGACGGAAGTGTGACTATCTTCATAGACCAAGAAGAAGAGCACGGAGGGACCAATGAAAAGACTATCACTGATAGTTGCCATGATATGCGCCCTGGCGCTGCTACCCCAGCGCGCGTCGGCCGCTCTTATTGTTTCACTTGACCCCCAACCGCCGAAGATTCATGGGTTAGAGAACGTCTTTGTCGATATCAACATCTCCGGGCTCGACACGTTGCTCGGCGCATTCGATTTGGACTTCCTTTATGAGCCCAGTGTCTTTGTGCCTCTTTTGGTGCCGCCTGCAGGATTCGGGGATCACCTGGGAGACGTTTTCCTAGGCGAGGCTGTCGGTGGAATCGATACCTCGACGCCGGGCGTCATAAATCTGTTTGAGATTTCCCTCCTGTTGGATTTCGAGCTCGATGCCTTGCAGCGGGATCCGGGTACAGGTGATCTGCTGGATAGCTTTACCCTGGCAACTGTGGGGCTTTTTCGGTTTGACTCCTCTACTGGCAGTCCCGCAACCACTTTGGTGGCAGACAATATTCTCCTGAGCGATGCCATTGGGAACCCGATTTTCCCGGTCGCGAATCCGACAGCCACCGTGCAGATCCCGGAGCCAGCCACGTTCTCCCTGTTCGTCCTTGGCCTCGCCGGGTTTGGCTTCCTCATGCGGCGGCGCGGTACGAAATCATAGTGAGACCGCGTCGGCGTCACCGCCAAAGTCACTCGAGGCCAGGTAGGCCTCGTTTTTCTTGGGAGCGCTCAACGCCACTCGCTAACTCACTCACCTGGCCCGCGACACCGGCGAGCCCATGATTGGGTTCACCCCCCCATGATTGGGCTCTCCCCAAAGGCCCGCCTCCCTTCGGCAGGTTACGAGATCGCCTTCCGCCTTCGCGCCATCGTGCCGAGACCGGCAACGAACAGCGCGCACCACAACCAGCGCAATCAACAGGCTGTGGAGACCGCTCTGACCTGCTATCCTGGGCCGGTATTGGGAAAGGGATTACGATCGCAACTGAAATTAGACGACCGTCGGCCGAGCTCATCGGGCGGGCCGCGCTCTTGGCGACCAGCACCTTGGCCAATGCGCTCGACGATGCGGGATTTCACAGCCAGGTTCTCCCCAGCATAAAAGCCGTTTCACCCGGCATGAAGTTCGCGGGCCCAGCAATGACGGTGCGCGAAGTTACCGGCGAGCACGGGAGCTTCACCTCGGCCGATTTCCGGGTTGGCGCGATTATCGATGCCGCGCAAGCGGGCGACGTCGTGGTCATCGATATGGGCGGGGCGAGGTGTTCGACCTGGGGCGGAATGGCTTCCTTGGCGGCGCGGAAAAAGGGCGTTAGCGGTCTTCTCGTCGATGGCGGAGTCCGGGACCTGGAGGAAATGATCGACTTCGGATTTCCGGTTTTCGCGCGCCACCTGGTGCCGACGACCGGGCGTACCCGCCTGAAGGTCGAGGCGATCAACGAAGCGGTTTGCGTCGATGGCGTCGTTGTGGAGCCGGGTGACCTGATTGTCGCGGATGGGACGGGCGTCGTTTGTTTGCCGAAAGCCGAGGCGGCGGTTCTGGTGTCGCGGGCCGAAGACATGCAGCGCGACGACGAGGCGGCCGTCGCCGAGATTAGAAACGGCTTGAGTTTCTCCGACGCCATGAAGAAATTCACGCGAATATGACGGAAACGGTTGTCGAGAGGCTGGCCGCCCGGTTCCGGACGCTTGGGGTGGAGCGCATGTTCGGGGTTCCGGGCGGGGGTTCGAGCCTCGATCTTATCGAAGCGGCGGGGCGCGCCGGCATCGATTTCGTTCTGTGCCGGACGGAAACCGCGGCGGCCTTGATGGCGGCGGTCGGCGCGGAACTGACCGGCGTGCCAGGTGTGGTCTTGACCGGTATCGGCCCAAGTGCGGCGAGCGTGGTGAACGGCGTCGCCTATGCCTCCTTGGAACGCGTACCCTTGATCCTGATTACCGATGCGGGTGAGCGGGATGACAGCCTGCCGCCCCATCAGGTTTTCGATCAGCAAGCCCTGTTCGCGCCGATCACCAAGGGCAGCCTGCGCCTGACCGCTGAAAACGCGGGCACGGCCTTAGACGCGCTTATCCAATCCACGCTTGTCGACCCCTGCGGTCCGGTTCATTTCGATCTCTCGGTGAAAGACGCCCGCGCGCCCGTTTTGCCGGACCTCGATCCGGGAGACACGGCGCCGCTGGCGACGCACCCGGATATCGAACAACCCTTGCATGAAATGGCTGAACTGCTTTCACGCAGCCGCCGGCCAGTTCTCGTTGTCGGACTTCAGGCGCGCCGGGCCGGGGTTTCCGAAAAATTACACCGGCTGGCCGAGCGGCTCGGCTGTCCGGTTTTGGTGTCCTACAAAGCCAAGGGAGCGATACCTGAAAACGATCCGCGCTTCGTCGGACTGTTCACCGGGGCGACGGCCGAAGGCGATACCCTTTCCAAGGCCGATCTGATCCTGACCCTGGGTCTCGATCCCATCGAAATGATTCCGGCACCCTGGACCTACGCCGCGCCGGTCGGCGTGGTTATGCAAGGCATGTCGAAGGCGTTTCCCTTCGCGCCCGCGGTTTGTCTCGACGGCGATCTGGCGGCCAACATTGAAAACTTGACCGCGAAGGCGTCCGGTTCCGATTGGCGCGTGCCGGAGATCGCGGACTTGCGCACGCGCCTGCGCGAAAAATTGTCGCTGCGCGGGGGCGGCCACACGGCGGACAGCATTATCGATGCGCTTGCGAAAGCGGCGCCCTCTGGAACCCGATTGGCGGTCGATGCCGGTGCGCATATGTTTTCGGTCATGGCGCGCTGGCCGGCGACGCAACCGCACGACGTTCTAAAATCGAACGGCCTCTCGACCATGGGCTTTGCCCTTCCCGCGGCGATCGCGTCGTATCTGACCGACCCGGACCGCCCGGTGATCGCGGTTACCGGGGACGGCGGCATGCTGATGTGCCTGGCCGAGCTTTCGACCGCCGCGCGTTTGAACGTTCCGGTCACGGTTGTCGTTTTGAACGATGCGGCGCTGTCGCTTATCGATATCAAACAACAACGCCTGCAACATCCGGTTAGCGGGGTAAGATATCCGGCGGTCGATTTCGCGGCGGCAGCCAGAGGATTAGGGTGCCAGGCCTGGACCATCGGCGCCAATGAGCCGATTGAGAGCGTATTGCCTCTGGCCTTTTCGGCACAGAGGCCGAGCGTGATAGACGTGACCACAAACCCCAAGGGTTACGGCGATCAACTGGCGGCACTCCGGAATTAGTGTTGGTCGATCCGGCGCACATAGAGCGCCGCAAGCAGCGCCATCAGCGACGAAAATAGCATCATGCCCAGGAGCGCATAGGCCCCGTTCTCCTCGGTCAGGATCGCGCCGGTGATCGAGGACAGCACCGCACCGCCCCCAACCATCAGCGCCCCCGACAGCCCCGAGGCGCTGCCGGCCAGCGCGGGCCGCACCGACATCGCGCCGGCAGCGCCGCTCGGCATGGTCAGCCCATTGCCCAGGCCAACAAACACTGTCGCGCCAAACAGCGATATCACATTCACGAACCCGGCCAGAAACAGAACCAGCCCCACCGTAAGTCCGGCGCAAGCGACAATCCTGCCCGAAATCATCATCGTGGTCAGCGGATACCGCGCAGCAAAGCGGCCGGAGAGGAAACTACCCAGCATATAACCTACCGAGATGGTCCCCATATAGATCCCCAACGTCGCCGGCGACAGCGCCAACACCGTCTTAGCCACCAGCGGCACACCGCCCAGGAATGCGTAAAACGCCCCCGTCGAAAACGCCATGCACAGCGCATAGCCCCAGAACCGCCGTGACCGTAACAACTCCGGATAGCTCTGGAACTGTTTCACGAAGGTCGCGGCCGGCTTTTTATTCGTCTCGCCCAGATCGACCCAGCACAAGCCGAGTATCGCCACACCAAAGCCGACGAAGGCCAGGAAACTCGCGCGCCAACCAAACAGCCCATCCAGGACCCCGCCAAACGTCGGTCCCAGCATCGGTGCAACCGCCCACGCCATTGCGAGATAGCCCATCAAGCTCGCCGCCTCGCGCGCGGGCACCATATCCCGGACCACCGCATTCGACAGCACCCAGCCGCAGATGATCGCGCCTTGCAGCATCCGAAAGATCAGGAAGACCCAGATAGAGGTGGCCAGCAAACAACCCAGCGACGCCAGAATGAAAATCACCAGGCCTGCCAGAAGCACAGGCCGCCGACCGAAGCGGTCCGACAAGGGGCCCATGATCAGCTGCAACACCGCCGTCGTCCCCGCATAGCCTGCAATCGATAGGTTCACGAGCGCATAATCGGCCTGGAACGCCTCCGCTATGTTCGACAGCGAGGGCAGAAACATGTTCAGAGACAGAACCGAAAGTGCGGAGAGCAGCACCAGCGTGACCATTCTTGGCGGGGAGGCGGCGGCGGAGAGCATTATCAAATCTTCTAATCGGAACAAAAAAAAGCCCCCGACAATTTTCGGAGGCGCATGGGGACCCGTTATGGTGTCCGTTACCGGTCCATGCGTCTGCTTCCTACAAAGACGACTAGAAGTTTCATATCGAGGGGCTCCTGTTTGCTTGCGCAGTGAATTTTGAGTGCGCAGCCAAATCGCGTCAACAGCCAATTAGAGACTGAATTTCTTTTCTAACCCAAATATGCTTCCGAAAATCACCTTATCTGACTTTTGCCGAATGGCCATGGCACTACCTTACAAGTCTTGAGTGCGCGGCCCGGCCGGATGTGTCTCTCACGTCTCAATCGCGCGCGGGGTCATTTTTTAGGTCTTCGACATCTTCTAGCCCGGCGGAGAAGCGGATCATGCCGTCGGCCGCTGCCCTGCGCTGATTGTCCCATGGGACAATCAGCGCAGATGCACTCCATAGTTTTCGCGTCAGCTCACCTGGATCAAATGTCGAGCACGAGCCGTTCCGATGCGGCGCGCGACACGCAGGTGCACATCAATGCTGCCCGGTCGCGTTCGGCATCCGAGAGAACGCTGTCGCGATGCAGCGGGGACCCTTCCAGCACCTTGACGGCACAGGTGCCGCAGGTGCCCGAACGGCAGGAATAGTCGGGATCCACGTCAGCATCGATCAGGGCGTCCAGAATGGTTTGGCCATGATCCACCCGCACCGTCTTGTTCGAGCGCGCGAGATGCACATCGAAGGCAGTGTCGTCGGGCTCGGTGCTCAGAGCCACGAAGCGCTCGAATCGAATGCGATCCGGGGCGATGCCGAGGTCGGCGGCGGATCGGCGGATAGCGTCCAGCAATCGGTCGGGACCACAGAAATAGAATACCGCGTCGGCGGGCGCGGCAGACAGCAGGGCTGCTATATCGATGCGCCGGCCCTCGTCTCCGGGATAGAGGGTCACCGCACCACCCATCGCCAACGCCAGTTTCGAGCCATAGGCCATCAGCGATCGCGATCGCGCGGCGTAGTGGAGATGAAACGCGCGCCCGTCCGCCTTAAGCGCCTGGGCCATGGCCTTCAGCGGCGTGATGCCGATACCGCCGGCGATCAAGACGGCCGGCCGGGCGTCATGGTGCAGCCCAAAGGCGTTCTTCGGCCGGCCGGCCCGAATGCGCATGCCCAGCGCGTAACCTTCGTGGATGGCGCGCGATCCGCCCCTGCCCGCCGGGTCCAACCGCACCGCGATCTCGTAGATGTCGCGACGGCTCGGATTGCTGCTGATCGAATAGGGGCGGGTTTCGCGCCGGCCGCCCTCGGCCGGAACCGGGATCTCGATGTGGGAACCGGCGATGACTTCGGGCAGGTCACTGTCGTCGGGACGCTTCAACTCATAGGCGCGAACCTCAGGCGTGAGTTGGCGAATGCCGGTGATCACAAGCTCCAGGGGGCCGTCGCCAAGCACCGGTGGCGGCGCGAGTGTAGCGGCGGGCGCCATCTCGAGCCCGGCGATCCGCGCCTTGAGTGGCGCGACCAGCTCGTCAATCTCCGCCTCGGTGAAACGCGGCGTGATGTGCTGCGGACAGTTCCAATCTACCGCTTCGACGGTCAATACCACGGCGCGCTCTATTCTAGCGCGGTAGGTCGGAACTTCCAGCCGCGCAATCAGTTCGGGATCCTCGGCGGCGTCCACGACGCGGGCGCGCGCCCAGATTTTCAACCGGCGGCGGTTTGGATAGTCCATCAAGATCAGAGCGATCCGCTCATCGGCATTCAGGTTGCCGATGCTGAGGTACTGGACGTTGCCGCGGAAATCGGCGTAACCGATCGTTCGGTCGTCCAGCACCTTCAGGAATCCCGCCGGTCCGCCGCGGAACTGGACGTAGGGCCAACCGGTTTCGGAAACGGTCGCCTGATAGAAGCCGTCACGGGCCTCGATAAACTCGATCTCGGTTTCGCTCAGGGTGTCCCCCGAGTCCTCCAGGTCCTCGAAGCGCTGATTGGCGTTCCGGCTGCCGTATCGTTCCTGTGCGGCCTTGACCGAGGGAGTGAAGGTGATCGCGGCGAACTTGCGGGCCATGACGGGCTTCCTTGAATAAGAGCGGGGCGAGTGGGGCAACGAGGGCACTCGCCCCAGGCGACAAGCGGCCGGGAGGCTACGCCGCTTGGCTTTGCAGGGAGACTTTCGGGAAATCGATCTCCACCCGTGTGGCCTTCCCGATCAGGTTGGTCAGGATGTTCATGCCCACATGGGTGATAATCTCGACAATCTCGGCGTTGCCGTAGCCGGCCTCGCGAACCGCGTCGAATTCGGCCTGAGTCACTTCGCCCAGATTGGTGTTCAGCGCCTGGGCAAAGGCGACCGCGGCGGCGGCTTCGGCATCCTGGGAGGTGCCGGCCCGGTTCGCCTCGATCTCGGCCCCGGTCAGTCCCGCCTTGCGGCCCAAGGCCGTGTGTGCGGACACACAGTATTCGCAGGCGTTGCCCTGAGCGACAACCAAGGCAATGCGCTCGCGGGTCTGCGGGTCCAAACTGCCGGATTCGGCGACGCCATGCAGGCCGAGAAAGGCCTTCAGGGCATCGGGCGAGTGGGCCAGGACCTTGAGAAAGTTCGGAACCACGCCCAGCTTGCTCTGGATCGCGTCCAGCAGCGCTTTTTGCTCGGCATTTGCGGTTTCCTGGGTAACGACGGCGATACGGCTCATGATGAAACACCTCTTCGTGTCTTGGGTTGCGGAGGTCCGGCCGATAAGCGCGCCGGACACCGAAGAGATTATTCATTTCATCAAATATTAGAATGCGCGTATTATTGAATTCACTATTCCGTAAACTGGAATAATCGGATGGACCGCTTCCAATCACTCCAGGTCTTCGTCAAGGTTGCCGAGCAAGGCGGCTTTGCCGCCGCCGCGCGCGCGTTGGCTATGTCGCCGCCGGCCGTGACCCGCGCCGTTGCGGCGCTGGAGGACCGGATCGGCACACGGTTGTTGATCCGCACGACACGCTCGGTCCGCTTGACCGAGAGCGGTGAGCGCTTCCTGCAAGACAGCCGGCGCATTCTGGTGGACTTGGAGGAGGCGGAAGAAGCGGCGGTGGGCTCTCACGCCGCGCCGCGCGGCGAACTGCGCGTCACCGCGCCTGTCTTGTTCGGCCGACTGTTCGTCACGTCGATTCTGGGCGACTTCCTGGATCAATATCCGTCGGTGAACTGCCGGACCTTGTTTGTCGACCGGATCGTCAACCTGATGGACGAGGGCCTGGACATTGCCATTCGGATCGGCAACCTGCCGGATTCCTCCTTGACCGCCGTTCGGGCCGGAACGGTGCGCTGGGTCCTGTTCGCCGCCCCGGCGTATCTGAAAAAGCGTGGGATGCCCCAGCACCCCGAGGATCTCGCCCGCCACCGATTGATCCAAGCGATCGCGGTAGAGACCGCGTCGGAATGGCCGTATCAGGAGAACGGTAAGCCGCGTTCGATCCGGATCGAGCCCCGTCTACGCATGAATACCAACGACGCGGTGATCGAATTGGTCGCTCGGGGGTGGGGATTGTCTCGCCTGCTGTCCTACCAGATCGCGCCCTACCTCGCCGACGGGCGCCTCCAGACCGTCCTCGGCGAATTCGAACTGCCTCCCATGCCGGTCCATGTGGTTCATCAGGAAGGCCGGATGGTGTCGACCAAGGTAAGGGCCTTCGTCGACTTCATGGTCGATCGCTTGCGCGCCGATCCCGCGATTAATTGAGCCGTAGCTCACACCTCGATCGCGCGGGCGAGGTCGTCTTTCAGATCTTCGATATCTTCCAACCCGATGGAGAAGCGGATCATGCCGTCGGTGATGCCCAGCGCCGCGCGTTCTTCGGCGGGCAGGCGCTGGTGCGTGGTGGTCGCGGGATGGGTTGCCAAGCTTTTCGAATCGCCCAGGTTGTTGGAGATATCGATCAGCGACAGGGCGTTCAGCAGCCGGAACGCCCGCGCTTTCCCGCCTTCAACACCACTTTCAACTTCGATGGTGACGATGGTGCCGGAACCTTGCATCTGACGGCGCGCGAGGTCGGCTTGGGGGTGACTGTCCAGACCGGGATAGACGACCCGGCGCACGCCCGGCCGGCCTTCCAGAAATTGCGCCAAGGCCAAGGCGTTGCTGCAGTGCCGCTCGACCCGCAGGCTCAAGGTTTCCAGACCCTTGACCAAAACCCAGGCGTTGAAAGGGCTGAGCGAGGGTCCGGTGTGGCGCAAAAAGCCCTGCAGGTGGTTCTTCATGAAAGCGGCGGAACACAGAATCGCGCCGCCCAGCGTGCGGCCCTGCCCGTCGATGTGCTTGGTCGCGGAATAGACCACCACATCGGCGCCGAACCGCAAGGGCCGCTGCAAGACCGGCGTCGCGAAGACGTTGTCGACGATCAGGCAGGCGCCGGCGGCGTGCGCCAACTCGGCCACCGCCGCCAGGTCGATAATCTCCAACATCGGATTGGACGGCGTCTCGACGAAGACGCACCGCGTTGGCTTGGCCAGCGCCGCCTTCCAGGCCGCCAGATCGGTCCCATCGACCAAGGTCGTCTCGATACCGTAACGGGGCAGCAATTCGGCGATGATGTAGTGACACGATCCGAACAAGGCGCGCGAGGCCACCACCCGGTCGCCCGCCTTGAGCTGACACATCAGCGACGCGAAGACGGCGGACATCCCGCTGGCCGTGGCCTGGCAAACCTCCGCGCCCTCCAGCAAGCGCAAGCGCTCCTCGAACATGGAAACGGTCGGGTTGGCGTAGCGCGAGTATTGGTAGCGCGCGAGATCGCCCTTGAAGGCGGCTTCGGCCTCCTCCGGCGAAGGATAAACATAGCCCGAGGTCAGAAACATCGCCTCGCTGGTTTCCTCGAAGCCGCTGCGCGTTAAGCCCCCGCGCACCAGCTTGGTTTGCTGGCGCAGCTCGGGTGCACTCCTGGGCGCGTTGCCGCCGGTTTTGTTCTGAATCATAATTTCGGTCCTTGGGTCTAGCCCTGCCGCCATGGCAGATCGGCGGCCTGCCAGCCTGCCACCGTCCCGCGATGGCCGTGTTCGTCGTGCGGGCCCTCGAAGCCATCCGCGACGTTGTAGCAAGGGCCGTACCCCGCCGCCGTGAGCGCGAGCGCCGCGTTGCGCGAGCGCTGCCCCGAGCGGCACAGCAGATAGACCGGGTCTTGCGGCGCGACGCCGGCCGCCGCGACATCCTGCGCGAAGCGTTCATTGACTTGCATGTCGGGATAGCCTTGCCAGCATATACAGATCGCGCGCTTGCCCAGGGACGACAGATCGGGCACGCCGATGAAGCTCCACTCCGGCTGAGTCCGCACATCGATCAATGTTGCTTTAGGATTGCTCGATAGAATTTCCCAGGCCTCGCGCGACGACACATCGCCCGCATAACCGTTTCCGTTCGCCATGATGACCTCCCCGTCCCAGTGTGCGCCGTCGCGTTTGCGCGCACAAAAAAACCGCCGCGGCTGAAAGCCGGGCGGATCCATCCGCTCGCTTTAGCCGCATTTTTAAAGCGCCCGCAAGCTAAGCATCAAATCGGCGCTAGGGTTCAGGCAATACGAGAGAGCCGTGGCTGTCAAGAAATATCTGGAATGTCCATTTCCTTGGGCCCGCCCCTCAGGGGTATTTGCAGCGGTCGCCGGTGACTTGAACGAAGCCTTGGGTCTTTGCCGCGATCATGGTGAAGCGGTATTCGTAGCCGCCGTGCACGACCGTGGCATGGAGCGGCAGGGCGCCCGACTTATCGCTGACCCGGCCGCCAATGGCCGTGAAGCGCGCCGTGACCGACTTGGCGGTATCGTACCAGGCCTGAACCTCGCCCGCCTCGCTAACCGCCGACACGCCCTGCGCGGTCACCGTTATCGTGCCTTTGGCGTAGCTGACCGAATCGTTGGCGCCGCTGTAGAGCGGCGTCTGGACCAGGAACCGCTTGGTCGCGGGAATCGCCTCGCACTCGCGCGGGTTGTCGGCGCTGGCGATCAGGAACTCGAGCCGCTCAAATTTGACGCCCTTGTCCAGCTTGGCTTGCATCTGACCGAGCAGGGCCGCCATGCGGCCGGCCGGCACATCCCTGTCGTAACGCGCCTTATCCTCGCGTTGGCGTTGCGCCAAGAGGATTTCGTTGGCGCGTAGATCCGTGTTTTGCCGTTGCAGGTCCGCCGCCTTGTCGCTGAGCGTCTCGATCTCGCGGGTCAGGGCGATGACCTTGCGCTCGGCCAAGCTGGTGCCCGTGCGGTAGGCGAACACGCCGGCGGCGAAGATCGCCCCCAGGGTGATCACCCACTTCGCTATTGTCCAGCGCACCCGCCTCTGACGGCGCTGGCGCGTTTCGTGCAAACCCAAGCTCATTCGTCTGAGTATCTCCCTCGATGCCGCAAGCCTATTCATCGCGGCGAAATGCGCAAGGCCGGTGGCGGAATTTCCGGGACCTGGGCTGGCGCGGGGCCTCCGGCCCCGTTTATAGTGCCCGTAACTTTAGTGCAGGCAACGAAGGAGTTCGACTTTTGCCCGGCGACGACCACCTCCACAATCACGACCACAGCGACGTCCCCTCGGACCTCGCGCTACGGGTCAAGGCACTGGAATCCTTGCTGGTTGAGAAAGGCCTGGTCGACCCAGAGGCGCTCAACGTCTTGATCGACACCTACGAGACCAAGGTCGGTCCGCGTAACGGCGCCAAGGTCGTGGCCCGGGCCTGGAGCGACCCGGCCTACAAGGCGCGGCTCCTAAGCAAGGGCGGTAAGGCGATCGCCGAGCTTGGCTTCACCGGTCGCCAGGGCGAGGACATGATCGTGGTCGAAAACACCGACACGACACACAACATGGTCGTCTGCACCCTGTGCTCCTGCTACCCCTGGCCGGTCCTGGGCTTGCCGCCGGTGTGGTACAAGGCGGCCCCCTACCGGTCCCGCGCGGTGCGCGATCCACGCGGCGTGCTGGCGGATTTCGGGGTCACCCTGCCGGATAGCGTGGAAGTTCGGGTCTGGGACAGCACGGCGGAGCTGCGCTACCTGGTGCTGCCGCAACGGCCGCCGGGGACCGACGGCATGAGCGAGAACGAGCTTGCCGCGCTGGTCACCCGCGATTCCATGATCGGAACCGGCCTGGCGAAGACCCCGAGCACGAAAGGCTCAACATGAACGGCGCGCACGACCTTGGCGGCATGGATGGTTTCGGTCCGGTCGATCCGGATCCGGATCAGCCGGTATTCCATGCCGAGTGGGAGCGCCGCGTCTTCGCGATGACGGTCGCCTCGGGCTTTCTCGGACGCTGGAACATCGACATGTCGCGCCATGCGCGTGAACGCATGGATCCGGTCGAGTACCTTTCGACCAGCTATTACGAACACTGGCTGCACGGACTGGAAACCCTGCTGGTGGAACAGGGCTTGATCACGAGCGATGAACTGGCAGCGCGCAAGGCCAAGCTATCCGCGGAGGCGCGCTGATGCTTAAGGCCGCGGACGTAGAGCAAACTCTGCGCAAGGGCGGGTCGGCCCGGGTGGACGACGACGTGGCGCCCAAGTTCAAACCGGGCCAGCGGGTCGTGGCGCGTAATCTCAACCCGCTTGGGCACACCCGCGTGCCGCGCTACATCCGCGGCCGGAGCGGCACGGTCGACCGCGATCACGGTGTCTTCGTGTTTCCAGACACCAACGCCGCCGGGACCGGCAAGTCGCCGCAGCATGTCTACAGCGTGCGCTTCGAGGCGAGCGAGGTCTGGGGTGCGGAGACAGGCGCCAAGGACGCGATCTACATCGACCTATGGGACGATTACCTGGATCCGGTATGAGCGAACTGGCTGCAACGCCCCTGCCCGGGCAACCGGCGGGCGACGCCGGCCCGGTGTTTCGTGAGCCTTGGGAAGCCCAGGCCTTCGCCCTAGCGGTCGAACTTTCGCAGGCCGGGCATTTCACCTGGAACGAGTGGGCCCGCGCGCTAAGCGAAGAGATCAAGGCGGCGCAGACCGCCGGCGATCCCGATCTGGGCGATACCTATTACCATCACTGGCTGGCGGCGCTGGAGCGTTTGGTCGCCGAGAAAGGGCTGGTGATTCCGGACGATATGCGAAGCCGCCGCGACGCCTGGGAGAGAGCTTACCTCGACACGCCGCACGGCCGGCCGGTGGAATTGAAGGGTAAGTCTTAGGGTCTGACCCAAAATGAATCGTAGTTATTCAATGACTTACTCGTCACCCCCGCGGAAGCGGGGGTCCATGCGGATACACGAAACCTGCGGCGGACATGGATTCCCGCTTGCGCGGGAATGACGAGTGGCATGCTGTAATGCATTGATAATGCGGCGTTCGTTTCCGGTCAGCCCCTTAGGGTTTTTTGGTCCAGAGGCGGCCGGAGCGCCATCGACGCCCTGCGCCTTTCTTTTGAGGCTTTGGGCTAGGCTTGTCGCACCCGGCCGCCCTGGTCCCGATTGTCCCTTAGTTGCTGATCCGGCGGCTGGCTACGCGGGCTCCGCGATCCGCCGCGCGGTAGAAGAGATGGCGGCCGATCTTCGGGCCGGCCTCGAAATCGTTGCGCCAAGCCGGGCTGACGTAATCGGCATGGTACCACAAGGCGCCCTCTGTCGGATCGACCGTGAGGCCCCAATACACGTTTAAGGCAACCTCGTTGCTCAATTCCCAGTCGCGCTGGTTACGCGGCTTGTCGCTGCGCCCATCGCACCACCAACTGAACTGGCAGCGATAGCGGCGCACTTCGCCGCCCTGCTGGACGACGCCGCAGATGGTGTCGGGAAAGCGGCCGCTTGCGACCCGGTTCAAGACCACATGGCCGACCGCGAACTTGCCCTGATCCGGCTCGCCCCGAGCCTCGAAATAGATATTGAGCGCCAGGCAAGCGATCTCTTCCCGGGGGTCGGCCTTTGTCGGCCGTTCGAAGACCATGGTCTTCTCACGCTCGGCCCCACCCAAGGGGTCCAGCTTGCCCATCTCGGCCAGGCCCAAGGGACCATAGGCGGGCTGTAGATCCGTGCTCACGGGCTCGGCCATGGCGGAGCCGCTCAGGTAAACGCCATAAACGACCAAGGCCGCCCAGATCGCCGCACGAAGAGCCTTTCGGCCGCCGAATCCCCCAAGAGTCCTGCTTTGAGTCTCAAACATTGTAATACTTCCCCATTCCCGTGAAACGGTGACGTGGGCTTGGCCTTGTCTTTGGCCGGGCGGCGTTTCGCCGCCTCATATGCCCGCGCCAATTTCGCGACAACAAGGCAAGATTATGGCAAGTTTTAAGGAAATGTCAAAGAAATAAGTAAGATTTCATAAATAATCGTGTATCTTTATTAAGGTTAATTTCTCAATATTTACCACTATACTCCTTGATTTCGGCGAGTATATGAATTTTTAGCTTTCTATTCATCGTAAACAACAAATTAATCTTGAGGAAGGCGGCGCCCGCAATTCGAATTCTGTGGCGCGGCGCGGCCCCTGGCACAGACACGCCAAAAGGGGCATATAGGGGTAATGACGTCTCCTGTATCGCAACCCCTTCCGCGCCAGCGGCAATCCCGGCCTCCCGCCCTGGAAAGCCGAGGGCCCTGGGCGGCCGAACATGCCTGAACACGTGAGCCGGTCCGGCTGGGAAGCCATGAGCGGATCCGGTTGGGGAGCCATGAGCGGCAACGCGTGGATGGGTAACGCCATGATCGTCATGGCCGTCATTCTGGTCCTGGCGATAGTCGGCGCGCTGGCCCTGGCGATCGTGCTTCGGCGCGCCGTCGCTGGCGACCCGGGCGAGCGGGTGCGTAGCGGCGCCCTGCACCGTGTGGCGGCGCGCCACGGGACCGGTACGGCGAAAGCTTACAAGTCCGGCGAGACCGAGGCTTTCATGATTATCCCGGACATCAGCGGCTACACGGAGTTCATGCAGTTGAGCCACTTCTCGCTGGCGCATGCCCAGTACGCCGTGTCCTCATTGCTGGAAAGCATCATCGAAGCGGTGGAAGACTGCCTGGTGATCGCCAAGGTCGAGGGCGACGCCGTCTTCCTTTACGCCATGCGCGGCGCCGGAGACGGCGGCGGCGGCGCGACCGGGCCGGACATCGCCCGAGCGATCGGCCATATCCTGACGGCGTTCTACAACAAGCGCGCGGAGCTGGCGGCCAAGAACACATGCCCGTGCGAGGCATGCCGCAACGTCGGGCGCCTGGAGCTCAAGACCGTGCTGCACAGCGGCCGGCTGTTGCTTTACGACCTGCGCGGCCAGCAGGAACTGTCTGGCCTGCCCGTGATCGTCGCGCACCGTCTCCTGAAGAACTCGCTGGGCCTGCCACGTTACGTTTTGGTCTCCGCGACGGCGCACGAGGAGGTGGCGCTATCGCTGGCCGCCAGCCCGGCGCGGCACGTCGAGAGCTACGAGGGAATCGGCGAGGTCGCGTCCTATGTCTACCTTTTCGACCCTGAGATGCTACCCGGCGACGAGGCCGGAGCGCTCAAGGCGGGAATCGCGGAAAAGGCCGGCGAAGCCGCGCGCAAGTTCCGCGAGAACCTGCGCACCCTCAGGTCCTAGAGCATGATCCGATCGTATTGACCCATTTGATGGCGCCAAATCAGGCATAGGCCGCCATCCGCGATGCGCGGCCGCACTTCCGCCTTCGGTCACCCTATGCGCCCGATTCTCGACCTTGCCCGGTATTCTCGAATTCCTGCGGTCCGCCGATTTGTTCGATCTCGTGCGTTGGCAGATCCGTACCGGCAGGCCTGGCACTTACGCCGTACCAGAACGCCGATCTTTCCGAAGCGTTCCATCCGGCCCGCAGCGAGCGAGCCGCCGAGTCCAGCAACTTGCGATAAGCCACCACCATCTGCTCCTTAGAGCTTTTTACCCGATTGAAGTCTTTACTATTTCCGCGAGTTTCGCGTTGACCTGGGTCAAGGGCGGCGCGTGTATCGCCCGATTTTACGGCGTCCGCCCCAGTGGCCACGGGGTTTCGGGCCCGGGCCGGGACGAGGCCGGGCGCCATCACTCGGCGGCTTCAGGAACCTCCGGGGCTTCGTCGTCTCGCCACTCCGTACGGGCGATCTTGCGGCACAGCCGATAGATCCGGCTCAGGCTCTCGATTATTTCCATCTCGCGGGTGAAGGTCTTTAGCCGGTTGGGCTCGTCGGTTACCAGCCGGCCCACCTGGTAGCGCGCGGTTTCCTCGGCGAGCTGCGCCATCGACTTCTTCATGTGCTTGACCGCCAAGGCGGCCGCCGGGTCATCCTCGCTCGCCGCCTTCACCGCGGCGTCGAGCGCCTTGGCGACCTCCGCGTGATAGCGTCGGATCACCGCCGCGGTGCTTTCGCTCACGACCACATCTTCCTCGATGCGCTGGTAGCCGATCCGCACCACATTCGTTTCGATGACGTCGCCGATCTGCTCCAGATAGTTCGCGACCTGCAAGAGATCCAGGACCTGCTTGGAGTCCTCGGCCGAGAGCTTGGCCGTGCCGATCTTAGCGAGGTATTCCACGATATGTCCGTGCAGGATGTCGATGTCTGTATCCAGCGCGGCGAGTGCCGCCAGGTCTTCGCGCGTGCCGGAAATCACCGTCGGCAGGGCGACGTCGAGCATCCTCTGGGTCAGCCCGCCGATGCGGCCGATCTCGCGGCGTACCCCGTCGATTGCCAGGGGAACGGTCGGAAGCAGCTCGGGGTCGAGATACTTGGGCCGGATGACCAGCGGCTCCACCGCCGGCCTGTCTGGGACAACCCACTCGCAGAACCGCGCGAAGAGCCCCGCCAGCGGCAAGAAGAGGAAGGCGATACCGATATTGAAGATGGTGTGCGCGTTGGCGATCTGCCGCGGCGTCTCGGCCGCCAGTTGCTCGAAACCCGTTAGTTCGGGATAGGCCGGGGAGATCGAGCGCACGAACTCGGCAAAGGGTGGAATGAACCAAACGATTAAGAGCACGCCGACAACCTTGAAGGTCACGTGAGCAACCGCAACACGCACAGCCTCGCGTGGCTTGCCGATCGCCGCCAGGCCGGCCGTCGCGCAGGTGCCTATATTGGCGCCCAGGGCTAGGGCGATGCCGCCCTCGAGGGTGACCAGGCCTTGCAGGGCCAAGGCAATAACCACACCCATGGTCGCGGAGGAGGATTGGACCAAACCCGTGAACGCGGTCGCGATCAGGATACCGACGATCGGGCTCGAGACATCCTGCATAAGGTTTATGAAGGGCTCATAACTTCTGAGCGGCTTCATACCCTCGCTCATGATTCCCATGCCAAAGAAAATCAGGCCCAGGCCCATAATCAGGCCGCCGTAGGCCTTGGCCGTATCCCTCTTGCCCGTGAAGATCAGGAGAAAGCCAAGCGCAACCAAAAGCAGTGCGTATTTCGTGACCTTGAAGGCGACGATCTGGGCCGTGATGGTGGTGCCGATATCGGCGCCCAAAATAACCCCGATGGCTTGCGACAGCGACATCAGCCCGGCGGTCACGAAACCGACCAGCATGACGGTCGTGACCGAGGATGACTGAATAATCGCGGTGACGAAGGTGCCGGTGATCAAGCCCGTGATCCGGCTGGTCGTCAGCTTGCCTAGGACTGTCTTCATCCGGTTGCCCGCGACTCTCTTGAGGGCTTCGGCCATCTGTTCCATACCGAACAGGAAGACGGCGAGCCCGCCGAAGAGCTCCATCCCCATGGTGGCCCAGCTTATCTCCTTGCCGCCGGCCGCGGCGGCCAAGGCCGGTGTCGCCGCGAACCAAGCCAGGATGCCCATAACCAGGAAGACCGGGAGCCGGGTGCGATGTGCGCCGGGATTGGAAGGATGGATCGTTTTCATGCCGAATTTCCAATAACGGAGGCCGAGATAGAGAAGTTCTATGAGCGCGAGCCTCCCGTGCCGGGCGTGCCCGGCGCCTCGGCGCCCTTACCAGATGGCGCCAGGTGCATCGGCGCGTCGGACCGCATCATGTCAGCCGTCGTTTTTCTTTGCCTTGACGATCGTCACCGGGATCGGGGCAAGTTGAACGACCCGCTCCGCCTTCGAACCCAGCAGCAGATGAGGAAGCCCGGTATGACCCCGGCTGCCCATTACGATAATGCGTGCCTTTTGTAACCTTGCCTGCTCGAGTATTCGAGACGCGGGCAGGCCCTTTACCAGAACGGCTTCGGCCTCTCGCAACGTGGCGAGACCGGGATGCTTGGCGCGGACCTGCTCCAGAAAATCTTCCATCATGCCGGCGGCGACGTCCTGCATCGGGCGCAACAGGTCCGTGTCCTGTGTCCGATACGATCCCGGCGCGTCGGCGGGGTCGTGCACGACGTGAAGGACAGTAACAGGCACGCCGAGCAAGCCGGCGTACTCGCAACCCCAGATCAAGGCCGCCTCCGAATCCGGGGTAAAATCCACCGCGACCAGGATCTGGCCGTCACGGGCCGGGCCGCCGGCCGGTTTTTCGTCTGCTGTCAAATCCGGCGCATCACTCAAGGACTTACCCTCCACCTGCGGCGAGGCTGCGTTCACCTCTGGCGCCAGCCTCGCAAATATGGAATCTAAAACCTTTACACGGTTTTGTCAGAGCATTTCGGCTGGAGCCTCCTGGCGAGGTTCCTTGGCTTCCGGGGATGCAAAATCCTTATCCGGTATTTCAAGCGTTCACCCGAAGAAGCGTCCTATTTCTACCTATTCGACCTCGAGCGGCCGCCTGGCGACGAGGCCGGGCCGTTTGGGGCGGTGATCGCCGGCCCTGGCAAGACGGGCGCGGAGAGGGCATATAGGACATCATGAGCGCGCCCCTTCTCGAGCCCCTGATTACGCCCTTCGTCAAGGCGGAAAGCCGGCCGCTGCGCATTGTTTCCGACTACGCCCCGGCCGGCGATCAACCGCAGGCCATTGAAGCGCTGCTTGAGGGATTGAGCCGGGGTGAGCGCGACCAGGTCCTGCTCGGCGTCACCGGCTCGGGCAAGACCTTCACCATGGCCCATATCATCGAACGCCTGCAGCGCCCGGCCCTGATCCTGGCGCCGAACAAGACTCTGGCGGCCCAACTCTACGCGGAAATGAAGGGCTTCTTCCCGGACAACGCGGTCGAGTATTTCGTGTCTTACTACGACTACTACCAGCCGGAAGCCTACGTCCCGCGCAGCGACACCTATGTCGAGAAGGAAAGCTCGGTCAACGAACAGATCGACCGCATGCGCCACTCCGCGACTCGCGCCTTGTTCGAGCGCGAGGACGTGATCATCGTCGCCTCGGTTTCCTGCATCTACGGCATCGGTTCGCCGGAAACCTATGCCAGCATGACGGTCAGCGTGACCGTGGGCGAAACGCTGCGCCGCAACGACTTACTGAAGTCCTTGGTGGAGTTGCAATACAAGCGCAACGACATGGCGTTTCAGCGCGGCGCGTTCCGGGTTCGCGGCGATACGATCGAGATATTTCCGGCCCATCTGGAAGACCGGGCGTGGCGGATCAGCCTGTTCGGCGACGACGTCGAGGCAATCCACGAATTCGATCCCTTGACCGGAGAAAAAACCGCCGCGCTCGAGACCGTGAAGGTCTACGGCAACTCTCACTACATCACGCCGCGCCCGACGCTTCAGCAAGCGGTCAAGAAGATCAAGGAGGAACTGAAGGACCGCCTCGACTACTACGACAAGGCCGGCAAGCCGCTCGAAGCCGAACGCCTGCAACAGCGCGCCACCTTCGACATGGAGATGATCGAGGCCACCGGGTCGTGCGCCGGAATCGAAAACTACTCGCGCTATCTGACCGGCCGCGCGCCGGGCGAACCGCCGCCGACCCTGTTCGAGTACCTGCCCGACAACGCGCTGCTCTTCGTCGATGAATCCCATGTCACGGTGGGGCAATTGCACGGCATGTACCGGGGCGACTATCAGCGAAAATCGACCCTGGCCGAGTACGGCTTCCGCCTGCCCTCCTGCATCGACAACCGGCCGCTTAAGTTCGAGGAATGGGACGCCATGCGGCCGCAGACGACCTGTGTCTCGGCGACGCCGGGCCCCTGGGAGTTGAAGCAGACCGACGGCGTCTTCGCCGAGCAAGTCATCCGCCCGACCGGCCTCATCGATCCGGTGTGCACGATCCGCCCGACCGAACATCAGGTCGACGATCTGATCGCCGAATGCCGGGCGACCATCGCCAAGGGCTTCCGCGTGCTGGTGACCACGCTGACCAAGCGCATGGCCGAAGACCTGACCGAATACCTGCACGAGGCCGGGCTCAAGGTCCGCTACCTGCATTCCGACATCGACACCTTGGAGCGTATCGAGATTATCCGCGATCTGCGCCTGGGCGTGTTCGACGTGCTGGTCGGCATCAACCTACTGCGCGAAGGGTTGGACATCCCCGAATGCGCGCTGGTCACGATCCTGGATGCCGACAAGGAAGGCTTCCTGCGCTCGGAGACCTCTCTGGTGCAAACCATCGGCCGCGCCGCACGCAACGTCGAAGGCCGAGTCATTCTTTACGCCGACAAGATGACCCGGTCGCTCACCGCCGCGCTGGACGAGACCAACCGCCGGCGCGAAAAGCAGCAAGCCTATAACGCCGCCAACGGCATCACGCCGGAAACCATCAAGAAGCAGATCGGCGACATTCTGCAAAGCGTCTATGAGCGCGACCACGTGCTGGTCGATACCGGCGACGCCGACACGCCGCATCTGGTCGGGCACAACCTGCGCGCCCACGTCGCCGATCTGGAAAAGCGGATGCAGACCGCCGCCGCCGAGTTGGAGTTCGAGGAAGCGGCGCGCCTGCGCGACGAAATTCGCCGCCTGGAAAACCAGGAGTTGGAAATGCCCGAACCCCTGGGGCGCTCAACCAGCGGCTTCGCCGGCCGCATCGCCCGCGCCGACGCCAAATCCAAAAGCCGCAAAGGCAAACACGCCGGCCCGACCGGCAGGCCCAAGGGAACCTATAAGGGACGCAGGGGGCCGTAGCCTCGCCCGTCATCCCGGAAAGCACCGCCAGGCGCTTATCCGGGATCTTCGGTGCGCAACCCGAGCGAAGACCCCGGCTCTCGCTCACGCTCGGCCGGGATGACGGCCATCGATTTGGAGTGGACAAGAGAGGCGAATAGCGATGACCCACCTCCCCTTCATGGCGCGTTTCACGGCCTGGGCGAACGAGCGGCTTTACGCTTGCGTCGCGGGGGTGCCGGAGGAAACTTACCGGCGCGATTGCGGGCTGTTCTTTAAGTCGATCCACGGCACCCTCAATCACATCCTGGTCGTCGACCGCATGTGGATACGGCGCATCGAAGGCGCGGCGCACGGCCTCAAGTCACTCGACGAGGTTCTTTACGACGACTTGGCGGAATTGCGCGCGGCCCAGCGCGACGAGAACGCGCGTTTGATCGCGCTCGTCGGGGACCTGACGGCGGAGGACCTGACCCAACCCATTCGCTACACGCGTATGATCGGCACCGGCGAGGAGGAAGCGCGCTGCGACCACGTCCTGCTGACGCTCTTCAATCACCAGACCTATCACCGCGGCCAAGTAACCGCCGCGCTGACCCAGGCTGGCGTGGAGCCACCGCCTCTCGACATCGGCTTTTACACCGAGGACGTGGGCCTTAGCGGCGATCCCGGAACCGTGAAGGCCGGGGCGTAGCAAGTCCGGCCGTTTCCCGATAGCCTTATACCCTCATCCACTCTTCATGCCCAAAGGACCCGCGCCGTGATCGTCAAGCAAATCTGGACCGCCAACGCCTATCGCAACTTCAATTATCTGATCGTCTGCCCGGAGACCGGGGAGGCCATGGCGATCGATCCGCTGGACCACAAGAAGTGCCTGGCCGCCGCCAAGGATGCCGGTTGGGAGATCACGCAGATCCTCAATACCCACGAGCACGGCGACCACACCGGCGGCAACACGGCGATGGTCGCGGCCACGGGCGCCAAATTGCTCGCCCACAAGAACGCCAAGAACAGCATTCCGGGCATGGACCGCGGCCTCTCTGCCGGCGATGTCATCAAGGTCGGCAAGACGGTCGATCTCGAGGTCCTGGACACGCCCGGCCATACCATGAGCCATGTCTGCCTGCTCTCGCGCACGGAGGTGCCGTCCCTGTTCTGCGGCGACACCCTGTTCAACGCGGGGGCCGGCAATTGCCACAACGGCGGCCACCCGAACGAGCTCTATCGGACCTTCGCGGATCAGCTTGCCAAGCTGCCGGATACAACCCGCTTCTACCCCGGCCACGACTACATCGCGGGTAACTTGCGCTTCACCCTGGACCGGGAGCCGGACAACGCCGCGGCCAAGCGCCTGCTGGAGGACGTCGAGCCGCAAGACCCGGCTCACGCCAAGGTCACCACCCTGGCCCTGGAGAAGGAGATCAACACCTTCTTCCGCCTGCATTCGCCCAGCGTTATCGCCCGCCTGCGCGAAGCCTTTCCCAACCTGCCGGACCGGCCGGACGAGAAAACCGTGTTTTTGAAGCTGCGGGAATTACGCAATTCTTGGTAGCAAATAATGAGTAATTATTCATCTTATAAGGGTGTGTTGCTTCGACCCAGATCCGGCTGAAAACCGGCCGGAAAGCAGTGCTTGCCGGGCAAAACATTTGTGCTAAATGCCGAATTCAACACCCTGTCAAGTATCCGGCCCTAAGTTGACCACAGACCCGGTCAGCTTGGCAGAATTCATCGATGAAACGCCGCTCCCTTTGGCTCCGTCCCTGCGCTTTCGTGCTCGTCATCGGTATCGCCGGCACGGCGGGCGGCTGTGCCCTGGCCGAGCGGGCCGAGGCGCTGTTTCTACGCCAGCAAAGTGCGCAAGGCGCCTTGGCCAACACCGTATCGGAGGTGGAGATGGCGCAACCGGCCCTGGCGCAACAGCTCTACGGGCTGGAGGATGATTTGCACAGCGCCTGCAGCCCCCTGCGAGAGGCGAGTCAACGCCGCTTTAAGGGCGAGGAGGTCGGGTCGGACCTGGAATGGGCGATCGTAACCTCCCTTCAGAAATGCGAATCGACGACCGGCACGGTCGAACATATGGTTCAGCAGGCCGAGGCCGGAAACCTGGATGGCGATCTGTCAAGGGACATCGCTCCGGCCGGATTCGACGGCCGATAAAAAGGATGTGAGCGGCCGGCCCCACCCCGCGCCAGCCCTGTTCCCCCTATCTCCGAATCCCTATATCTAGTCTTAAAGCGCGTGCCTTGCCGCCGCTTAGGGACTTATCGGAGATTTGCAGCCATGCCCGACGACACGGCCCAAGACAAGATCCGCAAGCCGGAAGAAGAGTGGAAGCGCCTCTTGACCCCGGAGCAGTTCCAGGTAACCCGGCTTAAAGGCACCGAGCGGGCCTTCTCCGGCAAGTACAACGACTGCAAGACGCCGGGCACCTATAGCTGCGTGTGCTGCGGTCAAGCCCTGTTCTCTTCGCAAGCCAAGTTCGACTCGGGAACCGGCTGGCCCTCCTTCTATGAGCCGGTCGCGCCACGGGCGGTCGCGACGGAAACAGACCGCACACTCTGGATGGAGCGAACGGAGGTTCTGTGCGCGCGCTGCGACGCGCATCTGGGTCACGTCTTCGAGGATGGCCCGGCGCCAAGCGGCCAGCGCTTCTGCATGAACTCGGCTGCCCTGGCCTTAAAACCGGCGGTGCCGGACTCGGAGACAAAGTAAAATTCGGCCCGGGCACGGCTCAGCCACGCTGTTTCATTGAAAAATCGGACGATCGAGTGCATGTAAGGGACAGCCGCGCAGGTCCCACGTGGCGCGCGCGCCCCTCCAGGCCGCGATTCCTTGGGGAAAAAATAAAAACAGGGACGAACCGGCCGCGCCGGGAAGGAACCGAGACGGTCTGAATGCAGTATGTTCTCGTGGCGGCTGGCCTCAGCCTCCTGCTCCTTGGTGGCGAGATGCTGGTGCGGGGCGCCGTCGTTCTGGCGCGCGGCTTGGGCGTTTCGCCTCTCCTCATCGGGCTGACCATCGTCGCCTACGGTACCAGTGCGCCCGAGCTTCTGGTGAGCCTGGAAGCGAGCCTCGCCGGCTCACCCGGAATCGCGATCGGCAACGTCGTCGGCTCTAATATCGCGAACATCCTGCTGATCGTCGGGTGCAGCGCCTTGATTAGCCCGATCGTCTGTACCAACGGATCCGTCAACTTCAACGGTATGATGATGCTGGGGTCGACGGCGCTCTTCGTCGCTCTCGGCTATACCGGGGCCATCACGCCTTGGGCCGCCTTGCCGATGCTGGGGCTCCTGGCCGCATTTACGGTCTATAGCTATCTGTCCGGCCGCAAAGACATGCAGGCCGCGGAAGCCGCCCTCGAGGCAGAGGGATTCGATTGTTTACCCACTTCCCTGCCCAAGGCATCGGCGATCCTGCTTGCCGGCCTGCTCGGCGTGGCCCTGGGCAGCCATCTGCTCGTCACCGGCGCCGTCGACATCGCCCGCAGCTTCGGGGTCGCTGAAGCAACTATCGGCCTAACACTCGTTGCCTTTGGGACCTCCCTGCCCGAGCTTGCAACCGCGGTCGTCGCGGCCTATCGGCGTCATTCCGATGTCGCCCTGGGAAATGTTGTCGGATCGAATCTCTTCAACATACTAGGCATCATGGGAATCGTTCCCTTGTTCGGATCGCTGCCGGTGCCTGAAGCAGTCGTGGCCTTCGACTTTTGGGTGATGCTGGGCGCGACCGTCGTCTTCGTTGGCTTGACCGCGTTCTGCGTCAAGGTCGGACGCCTCGTGGCGGGCCTTTTCCTCTTGGGCTACCTGACCTACATCGCGTGCCATTATTATGGGATCTCGGCCATGGTCCTGGGCTGATACCAAGGGTCACGGCGCGGCGCCCTTGTACCGGGGCAGGTCATTCTGCATTCTCGGACAGGTTCCAAATGGCAGCTTCACCCCGACCTTCGCATCCCGATAGCTACCCGCGCGCCGCCTTGGTCACGGGTGCGGCGCAGCGCCTTGGCCGGGCCATCGCCCTAGACCTGGCGCGCGACGGCTGGGCGGTCGCCGTTCACTGCCACCGATCGCGCGCCGCCGCCGAGGAGACCGCTAAAGAAATCGAAGCCAGCGGTGGGCGCGCCATCGTCCTCCAAGCCGACTTGGCGCGCGAGGATGAAACGAGCGAGTTGGTCGCCCGCGCCGTCGAGGCCTTCGGCCCGCTCGGCTGTCTAGTCAACAACGCATCCGCGTTCGAGATGGACACGGCGGCCAGCGCCACCCGGGCGAGCTGGGAGCGGCACATCGAACCGAACCTGCGCGCGCCGCTGGTTTTGGCTCAGAACTTCGCCAAGGCCCTAAAATCCAGCCAAGGCGGCGTCATCGTCAACATGCTCGACCAAAGGGTGTGGAACCTGACGCCCTATTTCTTGAGTTACAGCGTCACAAAGTCAGCCCTCTGGACACTGACCCGCACGCTCGCCATGGCCCTGGCGCCCCGCATTCGCGTCAACGGTATCGGCCCCGGCCCGGCCTTGCCGAGCCCGCGCCAGAGCGATGCCCAGTTCGCCCGGCAATGCACCCTGATGCCGCTTGGCCGCGGCACGTCTCCCGAGGAGGTATGCGCGGCGGTCCGCTTTATACTGGCAACGAAATCCATGACCGGCCAAATGATCGCGCTGGACGGTGGGCAGCACCTCGGTTGGGCGCAGCCGGGGCAACCCGAACCGGCGCCCGAATAGGAATGCGAGACTCCCATTCGCATTTGACAGAAACGGAAAGTGCGCGGAGATGCCAAGCCCGCCGGCTCCGCTCGAATCTTCAAGCTAGGCGCTAAGGCCTTGCGGAATCGAGAAAACCAGCCGCTGAGCGGCGTCAGTTTTACACAGGACGCCGGTTTGCTGGACGGCGCTTATCTCGGCAAGCGATTGGGCAGGAGTGTGACATATTCTTTACCGATTTCCCATAAATCTCCTTTTTATATCAATAAGTTAGAATTTATGCTAAAAAAATAGGCAAAGTGACACAAGCTGAGGTTTCTCTAGGGTGACGCAGCCAAATCGAGGCCCACTCCACAGACTTATCCACAGGAATCGTGGAAATCCGCGCGACCCCTCGGCATTGGGACGATTCGCTGGATTTCGCGTAGCGGACCAGGCTCGATGACGCGAGGCCGCGTCACCGGCCCGGCGGGCCCGAACAAGGCGGCCAAGGATCGCTCTGAAGGCGGTAAGCGTTCCGCCATGACACCGGAGAGCGATCCCGGCGACGGGCCGACGCGCGATACGATATTGCGGACCCGGCGCCGGCAATCGAGCGAGCGTACGCCGCCGGCGCGCGGCGAAATGGCGCGCGGCGCGGCGGTCATCGCCAAAGCTCTAAAGACCTTGCCGGGTAGCCCCGGCGTCTACCGCATGCTGGACCGGCGCGGCGACGCGCTTTATGTCGGCAAGGCGAAAAACCTGAAGAAACGGGTGTCGTCGTATTGCCATACCGACCGATTGCCGCACCGCCTGCAGCGCATGGTGGCGGCGACGGTGTCGCTGGAAGTCGTCACCACGCATACCGAGACCGAAGCGTTGCTGCTTGAGAGCAATCTCATCAAGCGGCTGATGCCGCGTTACAACGTGCTCCTACGGGACGATAAATCCTTCCCCTACATCTTGATCGCGGACGACCATGAATTTCCGCAAATCGTGAAACACCGCGGTGCACGGACCCGCAGCGGCGCGTACTTCGGCCCCTTCGCCTCGGCCGGAGCGGTCAACCGCACGGTAACCGCGCTGGAGAAGGGGTTCCTTCTGCGGTCCTGCAGCGACGGGGTATTTTCAGCGCGCACCCGGCCCTGCTTGATGTACCAAATCAAACGCTGCGCGGCGCCCTGCGTCGGGCGCATCGGCACGGCGGACTACGGCGTGCTGGTTCGCCAGGCGCGTGACTTCTTGACCGGCCGCTCGCACGATATGCAGCAGGATCTGGCCGGCGCCATGCAGGAGGCCTCGGACCGCCTGGATTTCGAAACCGCCGCCGTTTACCGCGACCGCATCCGGGCGCTCACACAGATCCAATCGCGCCAGGACATCAACCTCGAAGGCTTAGACGACGCCGATGTCGTAGCGGCTTACCAGGAAGCGGGCGAAACTTCGATCCAGGTGTTTTTCTTCCGCGCGGGGCGCAACTACGGCAACCGCGCTTACTTCCCGCGCCACGACAAGACGCTGTCGCCGGAAGAGGTGCTGAGCGCCTTCGTGCCGCAGTTTTATGAGAACAAGCCGGTGCCCAAGACCATCCTGGTCAGCCACGCCTTAAACGACCAAAACTTGATCGCCGAAGCGCTTTCCGTGCGCGCCGACCGCAGAATCGGAATCCTCAAGCCCGCGCGCGGGCCCAAGCGCAAGCTGGTCGAACATGCTCTGAGCAACGCGCGCGACGCGATGGGCCGGCGCCTCGCCGAAAGCTCGGCCCAGCGCGAGCTCTTGGAGGGCTTGGCCGACCGCCTGGGTCTGGACAGCACGCCAGAGCGGATCGAGGTCTACGACAACAGCCATATCCAGGGCAGCGACCCTTACGGCGCCATGATCGTCGCCGGACCCGAAGGTTTCATGAAAAACGCCTATCGCAAGTACCGGATCAAGGAAGCGCTCAACCCTGACGGCGGCGACGACTACGCCATGATGCGCGAAGTCATGACCCGTCGTTTTTCGCGCGCCTTAAAGGAAGACCCGGAGCGTGAAAGCGAGCAATGGCCGGGGCTTTTGCTGATCGATGGCGGCCGTGGACAGCTTTCCGCCGTGCGCGAGGCCCTGGCCGACCTCGGTCTCAGCGACATTGCGGTCGCCGGCATCGCCAAGGGCCCCGAGCGCAATGCCGGACGCGAGCAAATCTTCCAGCCGGAGCGCAGCCAACCGCTGCTGCTCGAACCGCGCGACCCCGTGCTCTACTTCCTGCAACGCCTGCGCGACGAGGCGCACCGCTTCGTCATCGGCAGTCACCGGGCCGGGCGCACCAAGTCACGGCTTCAGTCCGTCCTCGACGGCGTCCCCGGCATCGGGCCCAAGCGTAAAAAGGCCTTGCTGCATCGCTTCGGTTCAGCCCAGGCTGTGGCGCGCGCCGGTTTGGCCGATCTCGAATCGGTCGAGGGCATTAATAAAGTGGTCGCGAAGAAGATTTACGATTACTTTCACACCGACGGATGACGGCGACGAGACCTGCTCGTCCATGCCCGCGTCTCCCCGAACGTTAGAGAGGTCTTGCGTTCGACTTTCCCGGTACACCTTTGGACCGAAACTTGGACCGGAACGATGCTGACCAGCCTACCCAACCTGCTGACCTTGTCGCGTATCGCGGCAATTCCGGTGCTGTTGGGACTGCTGTACTTTCACGACCCGATCACCCGCTGGATCGGCCTCGGCCTCTTTACCTTGGCGGGCATCACCGATTTTTTCGACGGCTATCTGGCGCGCCACCGAAACCAGGTTTCGCCGCTCGGCCGTTTTCTCGATCCCATCGCGGATAAGCTGCTGGTGGCCAGCCTGATCGTCATGCTGGTCGCGCTCGGCGACGTGCGCGGTCTGGTCGTGTTTCCGGCGATCATTATCCTGGGCCGAGAGATCCTGGTCTCCGGCCTCCGCGAGTTCCTGGCCGAAATCAAGGAACCCCTGCCGGTCAGCAAACTGGCCAAATGGAAGACCACGATCCAGATGGTGGCCCTGGGCTTCTTAATTGTCGGCGAGGAGGCAGGGCCCGCCTTCCTGCCCATGGAACTGCTCGGCGATACCGGTATTTGGATCGCCGCCGTCCTGACCCTGATCACCGGCTACGACTACCTCGCCCGCGGCCTCAAACACATGTCCTGAGGTAGCCTGTAAAACCCCAACTGCCCGGTGGTTGACTTTACCGGGCCGGGCCGCCTTCTTATTCGCTGCGGACCAAATCTCGAGGACCGGTGCGTGCCTGACAGGGACACAAAAATTTTCGGCCTGGCCGGATGGAGCGGCAGCGGCAAGACGACGCTGTTGCGCGCCTTGATCCCGGCGCTGGTGCGGCGAAACTTGCGCGTCTCGACCCTGAAACACGCGCACCACAATTTCGACGTAGACCAGCCGGGTAAGGATTCCTACGAGCACCGCGAGGCCGGCGCCACCGAGGTCATGGTCTCCTCCGCCAACCGCTGGGCCCTGATGCATGAGCTGCGCGGCGCAGCGGAGCCGGCCAGCGCCGACTTGATCCGGCACATGACGCCGGTCGATCTCCTCTTGATCGAAGGCTTTAAGAGCGAGACTCACGACAAGTTGGAGATCCATCGCCCGGCCTTAGGCAAGCCGCCGCTTTATCCCGACGATCCCAATGTCGTGGCGGTCGCCACCGACGGCTCCATCGAGGGATTATACTTGCCCCATCTGGATCTCAACGACGCCGACGCCATCGCCGATTTCATCGTCGCGCACTGCGGTCTCGAAGACCGCGCGCGCGGACCGGCTTAGCTCCGGTTTCCCATGGCGCAGCTAAGCGACGACTGCTTTGCCCAGGACGGGCGCCTGATGCGGGTCGAAGAGGCGCAGGCGCTGCTCGGCCAAGTCATATCTCAGGTCAGCGCGGCGGAGGCGGTGCCCCTGCGCCTGGCCCTGGGACGCATCCTGCTGGAGGATATCGTGGCGGCCTTCGATGTGCCGCCGCACGACAATTCCGCCGTCGACGGCTATGCGGTTTTTTTCGACGATCTCGACCCCAAGGCCGAGACGGTCTTGCCGGTAACCGGGCGGGTCGCCGCGGGCCATCCCCTGGACCGCCCGGCCCGGCGTGGCGAAGCCGTGCGTATCTTCACCGGCGCACCCATGCCGGCGGGTCCCGACACGGTCATGATGCAGGAGGACTGCCGCCTGGAGGGAGAGCGCGTCGCGATCGCGCCCGGCATCGAGCGCGGCGCCAACCGGCGCGCGCGCGGCGTGGATATCGCGGCCGGCGGCACGGTCCTGCGCCGAGGGATGCGCCTGCGCCCGCAGGACTTGGGCCAAGCGGCCGCGACGGGGCGGCACGAACTCCTCGTCGCGCGGCCCTTGCGCGTGGCCTTGTTCTCGACCGGGGACGAACTTTGCGAACCCGGCGCGCCGCTCACGCCCGGCAAGATCTACGATTCCAACCGCTCCACGATTCACGCCCTGCTGAGCGGACTGGGCTGCGCCGTGACCGATCTGGGCATCTTGCCGGATCGCTTCGAGAGCGTGCGCGCGGCCCTCGATGCTGCCGCGAAGGACCAGGATCTCCTCGTCACCTCGGGCGGGGTTTCGGTCGGCGAGGAGGACCACGTCAAGCAGGCGGTCGAGGCTCTGGGCAAGCTGCACCTCTGGCGTCTGGCGATCAAACCGGGCCGGCCGCTCGCGCTGGGCCAGGTTGGGGCCGTGCCCTTCGTCGGCCTGCCGGGCAATCCGGTCGCGGTGATGGTCACCTTCCTGACCCTGGTGCGGCCCATAATCCTGCGTCTCATGGGCGCCGATGCCGCCGCGCCGCGCCGCTTTAAGGTGCGCGCCGATTTCGCTCACAAAAAGAAAAAAGACCGGCGGGAATGGCTGCGCGTCCGCCTGGAAGGCGGCGGGCCGGGAACCTGGCGGGCGGTCAAGTTCCCACGCGAAGGGGCGGGCATCCTGTCGTCGCTGGTCGAGGCGGACGGGCTGGTCGAGCTGCCGGAGGATTTGACCCGGCTGGAGCCCGGAACCATGGTAGACTTCCTGCCCTTCAGCGAGGTGTGCCCGTGAAGCTTTTGTATTTCGCCTGGCTCAAGACCAAGACCGGCGTCGCCGAGGAAGACGTCGCGCCGCCGCCCGAGGTGACCACAGTGGCGGAGCTTCTGGCCTGGCTGCAACAACGCGGTCCCGGCCATGCCGAGGCCCTGGCCGATTTGAGCGCGCTCAAGGTCGCGGTCAATCAGGAATACGCCCAGCCCGGCGATCCGGTCCGCCCCGGCGACGAGGTCGCCCTCTTCCCGCCGGTCACGGGCGGTTGACGTTGTGACAGGCAGCGCGAAGGTCCCCCCCACCCTAACCCTCCCCCTCAAGGGGGGAGGGAATAGAAGGTGGAAACGTGGGCGGCTTTCTTCCCCCTTCCCCTTGAGGGGGGAGGACCGGGGTGGGGGTGAGCGGACCTATCCGCCGCACCGGAGTCCGCACCGATGATCCGGGTCCAGGAACATGACTTCGACGTCGGCGCCGAGTTGGCCGCCCTGACCGCTGGCAATCATCAGGTCGGCGGTCTCGCGGTTTTCGTCGGCCTGGTCCGCGACATGGCCGGCGATCGGGACATCGACGCCATGACCCTGGAACACTATCCCGGCATGACCGAGAAAATGCTGGCGCGCATTGAGACTGAAGCGAACGAACGCTGGCCGCTCGAAGCAAGTCTCATTATCCACCGGGTTGGGCGCCTGGAGCCGGGCGAGCAAATCGTCCTGGTCGCCGCCGCCAGCGCGCATCGCCAAGCCGCCTTCGATGCCTGCCAGTTCCTGATCGACTGGCTCAAGACCAAGGCGCCGTTCTGGAAGCTTGAAGAAACCGGCCAGGGCGCGCTCTGGGTCGACGCCCGCGACAGCGACACGGCCGCCACCGAGCGCTGGAGCACGCCGAAGAAGGGCGCGGCGGAGTAAGGCCCTTACAGCGACGTCGCCGCGCGCGCGGCTTGATCGTAGAGACCGGAGAGGGCGCGCAAGAGTTGGGCGGTCTCACCAAGCTGCGCGTCCTGGGTTTCGGCGCTTTCGCCGCCACGCAGATCGGTGAAGGCGCCGAAGGCGGCGACGAGGCAATCCTCGCGCACGGCGCGGTACTTGGCGCAGGCGTCTTCCCCGGCCTTGGTCGTCTTGTAGAAGATCTCCTTGCCCCGGCGCGCGCCCGCCACAAGTCCCAGGCGCGTTAGCTTGCGCAACGCGTAGTTGACCGTATGGGTGTCTTCGACATTGAGGACGAAACACAAATCGGCCAGCTTCTTCTCGCGCGCGCGGTGATTGACCGAGTGTAAGACCAGGATGTCCAAGGCGCCGAGGTCTTTCCATCCGGCCGCCGCCATGCCGCGCACGATCCAGCGGTTGAAGGCGTTGGCCGCGACGATCAAGCCGTACTCTAGCTCGCTGAGCGCGCCGGCGGTCTCCGACACCAAGTGCGCGGACGACACAATAGCCCGGCCGCCCCGGCGTTTGCCCGTCATTGAGCGTCCTCCTCGCGCTTACGCGCCTCGCCGTATCCGCCGCCACCCGGTGTCTCGATGACGAAGACGTCGCCCGGTGTCATCTGCGTCGAATCGGTGCCGGACAACTCGGTTCTCTCCCCGTTTGCACGCTCGACCCAGTTGCGGCCCAGGGCGCCCGGCGCGCCGCCATCGAGCCCGAAGGGCGCGACCTTGCGGTGGCCCGATAGGATCGCGGCGGTCATCGCCTCGCGGAAGCGAATCCGCCGCCGCGCGCCATCGCCGCCGCGATGCCGTCCGGCCCCGCCGGAGCCGCGGCGGATCTCGAACGCTTCCACCACGACCGGGAAGCGCCACTCCAGAACTTCCGGATCGGTTAGGCGTGAGTTGGTCATGTGCGTATGCACCGCATCCGTGCCGTCGAAATCCGGCCCGGCGCCGGAGCCGCCGCAAATCGTCTCGTAGTATTGGTAGGTGTCGTTGCCGAAGGTGAAGTTGTTCATGGTGCCCTGAGCCCCGGCCATGACGCCCAGTGCGCCGTAGAGGGTATCGACGACGATCTGGCTGGTTTCCACGTTGCCCGCGACAACCGCCGCCGGATAGCTCGGGTTGAGCATGCTGCCTTTCGGAACGATGAGATCGAGAGGTTTCAAGACGCCTTCGTTCATCGGAATCTCTTCGTCGATCAAGGTTCGAAACACGTACAGCACGGCGGCGCGGCACACCGAAGAGGGCGCGTTGAAGTTATTGGGCTGCTGCGCGCTGGTCCCTGTGAAGTCGATCCGCGCGCGGCGCGCCTCACGATCGACACTTATCGACACCTTGATCTGCGCGCCCTGGTCCAGAGCATAGGTGAAGGTGCCGTCCTTCAAGAGTCCGAGTACGCGGCGCACCTGTTCTTCCGCGTTGTCCTGAACATGGCCCATATAGGCGTGAACCACCTCGAGGCCATAGTGATCGATCATGCGGCGCAATTCCCGCAGCCCCATCTCGTTGGCCGCGATCTGCGCCTTAAGGTCGGCGATGTTCTGATCGACGTTGCGCGCGGGATAAGGGCCGGCGCTCAGCAGGTCGCGCACCTCCACCTCCAAAAACCTTCCGCGTTCAACCAGGGTCACATTGTCGATCAGGATACCTTCCTCCTCGACGCTGCGGCTACCGGGCGGCATGGACCCGGGTGTGATGCCGCCCACATCGGCATGATGGCCACGGCTACCGACGAAAAACAAAATATCCGCCCCGGCCACGTCGAAGACCGGGGTGATGACGGTTATGTCGGGCAGATGGGTGCCGCCGTTGTAGGGCGCGTTCAGCATGAACACGTCGCCCGGCGCCATGGTCCCCGTGCGGGCCTGGATGATCGCGCGTACACTGTCGCTCATGGAGCCGAGATGGACCGGCATGTGCGGGGCGTTCGCGACCAGGTCGCCTTGAGCATTGAACAGCGCGCAGGAGAAATCCAAGCGCTCCTTGATGTTGACCGAATAGGCGGTGTTTTCGAGCGTTGAGCCCATCTGCTCAGCGATCGACATGAAGAGGTTGTTGAAGACCTCAAGCATCACGGGATCGACCTGAGTGCCGATCGCGACCGCGCGCGTGAGCGGAACCACGCGCTCGAGCACCAGATGATCGCGCTGCGTCAAGCGAGCCTGCCAGCCCGGCTCCAGCACCGTTGTTGAAGTGGGCTCGATGATGATCGCCGGTCCGTCGATTCGGTCACCTGGCGAGAGGTCCTCACGCAGAAATACCGGCGTGTCGGCCCAGGCGCCGGTGGTATACATGCGTGTGGTTGCGGCCGGTTCCGGGGCGCCGCCGCCCCTTGGCGCGGCTTCGAGCACCGGGTCCTCGACGGCATCGGTTTCGCCCACGGCCTCGGCCGACACGGCTTCGACGATGAAGGGCCTGTCCGGCATGACGAAGCCGTAGCGCTGCCGGTGCGCTTCCTCGAAACGCGCGACGATCTCGGCGCGCGCGCCATGATCGACGACGACCGCCGAATCCGTGCCTTGATAGCGAAGGTGAACCCGCTTCAGGATCTTGACGCGATCGGGCGCGATGTCTTGCGCCAGAATTTCCCGGCGTCCGTCCTCGGCCAGAACTTCGAGAGTTTCCTCGATCTCGGCCATCAGGCCGTCGTCGAGGACGCGCTCCACCGCCCGTTCGCGCAGGGCGCGGACATCGGCCAGCCCCATACCGTAAGCCGACAGAACCCCCGCGAGGGGGTGCAAGAAAATGCGCGTCATCCCCAGCGTATCGGCCATGTCGCAAGCATGCTGTCCACCGGCCCCGCCAAAGCAGCAGAGCGTGTAGTCGGTCACATCATAGCCGCGCTGGGTCGAGATCTTCTTGATCGCATTGGCCATGTTCTCGACCGCAATCATGCGGAAACCTTGAGCGACCGCCTCCGGCGTGCGGGTATCGCCGGTCGCGCCGTGAATTTCTTTTGCGAGGTCTTCGAACTTCGCCCTAACGACGTCCGCGTCCAGCGCCTGATCTGCACTAGGTCCGAACACCTTGGGAAAATACTCGGGTGCGATACGCCCTAGCATGACGTTGCAGTCGGTCACCGCGAGCGGGCCGTCGCGCCGGTAACAGGCCGGGCCGGGATTGGCGCCCGCCGACTCCGGACCGACGCGGTAGCGGGCCCCGTCGAAGTGGAGGATCGAGCCGCCGCCCGCGGCCACGGTATGAATCCGCATCATCGGCGCGCGCATGCGCACGCCCGCGACCAGGGTTTCAAAGGCGCGCTCGTATTCGCCGTCGTAGTGCGCGACGTCGGTCGAGGTCCCGCCCATATCGAAGGTGATGAGCCGATCGAGGCCCGCCATCGCGGAGGTGCGCACCGCGCCGACAATTCCCCCCGCGGGCCCCGACAGAATCGAATCCTTGCCCTGAAACAAGCGCGCGTCGGTCAGACCGCCGTTCGACTGCATGAACATCAAACGGGTATCGCCCAGCTGGCTGGCGACCTGATCGACATAGCGGCGCAGAATCGGCGAGAGATAGGCGTCGACAACCGTTGTGTCGCCGCGCGAGACCAGCTTCATGAGCGGGCTGACTTCGTGACTGACCGAAATCTGGGTAAACCCAATGCCGCGCGCCAACTCGGCCAGCTTCAACTCGTGCTCCGGGTAGCGATAACCGTGGAGCAAGACGACGGCCAGCGAGCGAACGCCCCGGTCGAATCCCGCCTGCAAGTTCGCCCGCGCTCTTTCCAGGTCCAAGGCGCGCAGGATTTCGCCCTCGGCGCTCATCCGCTCGTCGATCTCGACCGTGGCGCAATAAAGCAATTCCGGCAGATCGATGCGGCGGGCGAAAATGTGCGGGCGGTTCTGATAGGCGATGCGCAGCGCGTCGCGAAACCCGCGCGTAATGGCAAGCAGTGTGGGCTCGCCCTTGCGCTCCAGCAACGCGTTCGTCGCAACGGTCGTGCCCATCTTGACGGCGCGAACCGTCGCTGCCGGAAACTCGGCCTCCTTCGGGATATCCAGAAGCGTTCGAATGCCATGAATCGCGGCATCGGGGTATTGCTCGGGATTCTCCGACAATAGCTTGTGCGATACCAGCGACCCGTCCGGCCGCTGCGCGACGATGTCGGTGAAGGTACCGCCCCGGTCGATCCAAAACTGCCACGCCGTCATGGTCCTAGCTCAATCTCTGCCGTTGAAACTCTTTGTTGTCGATATGTTGATATTTTATTTATATAATGTCAACATCACAAAACCTTGATTGAGTAAGCACGCTAACCTCAGCGCGCTGGACGTGTTAGAGTCGCGTGATGTTGGGGATTTTCGTTTCTATCCGGCGGCTGGCCCTCCTCGTCCTCGTCCTGCTGACGGGCCCGGTCGTGGCCGTGGCCGGCGGTCTGGCTCGCGTCGATGGCGATTGGCGCACCGCCAGCCGGGAAAGCGCGGGCATCGCCCCGGACCCCGCCCTTGTGACCGAGCCCATCGTACAGGTCTATGGCGCCCGCGCTTTCGGCTGGCGGGGCGCCTTCGCGGTGCATACCTGGGTCGCGGTAAAACGCGCCAATGCGTCCAGCTTTAAGACATACGAGGTCATCGGCTGGCGCTATTGGCACAACGGATCGCCCCTCTCGGTACGCGAAGGCCCGCCGGACCGTAAGTGGTTCGGCGCCGTGCCCGAGATCTATGTCGATCTGCGCGGGCCGGAGATCGAGAGCTTGATCGATAAGGTCGAGGCCGCCGTGAAAGCCTATCCCTTCATGGATACCTACCAGACCTGGCCGGGGCCCAATTCCAACACCTTCACGGCCAGCATCGCCCGCGCGGCGCCCGAACTCGGTCTCGACCTGCCGCCAACCGCGATCGGAAAGGACTATCTCGGCATCACCCGTTTTGTGGCGTCATCGCCCAGCGGCACCGGCTTTCAAGTTTCCGTTCTGGGCGTTCTTGGTTTCATGGTGGGGTTAGAAGAAGGCCTGGAAGTGAACGTATTGGGCCTCAGCTTCGGCCTTGATCCTCTCGGTCTCGCCATCAAGCTGCCGGGGATTGGCCGCCTTGGCGCGGAGCGTTCCCCCTAAGGTGAATTCGCCCTAGGCGCCGCTTGCCCGCCACTTCATCGCGTGGAATAACGGCCTCGAGGGCGAATCGCACCACGCTTACCGCGTCGGCGGCCAAAGGTAGTTGTGACAAGACCATGAGTGTTTGGGGCAAAATTCTTGGGGGCGCCGCTGGCTTCGCTTTGGGCGGGCCGCTTGGGGCGTTGATCGGCGCCGCCGCTGGACACGCGGTCGATAAAATGCGTGCGCCTGAGCAAGAGGGCGGCGAGGACGACGCCACCAAAAAAGTCGCCTTCACGATCGCGGTGGTCGTACTCGGCGCCAAGATGGCCAAGGCCGACGGCAAGGTCACGCCCGACGAGATAAGTGCTTTCAAAGAAGTCTTCCGGGTCCCGCCCGACGAAATGAAGAACGTCGGCCGCTTGTTCAACAAAGCACGCAACGATGCGTCCGGGTTCGAACCTTATGCCTGGCAGATCGGGCGCATGTTCAAGAACAACCCGGCGGTCCTGGCCGAATTGCTGGACGGCCTGTTCCACATCGCCCGTGCCGACGGCGCGGTCACCGACGACGAGTTGACTTTCCTGGAGCAGATCGCGCGGATCTTCGGGCTGGATGCGGCCGAGTGGGACCGGATCCGCGCCGCGAACTTGGGGCCGGACAAGTCCGATCCTCACGTCATTCTGGGCGTTACCCGTGACGCGAGCCGCGATGAGATCAAGTCGGCGTACCGAAAACTCGTGCGCGAGAACCATCCCGACCGCCTGGTCGCCCAAGGCATGCCGCAAGAATTCGTCGACCTGGCCAATGAGCGCCTGGCAACGATCAATGCCGCCTATGAGAAGGTCCGCCCACGGGCCGGTACGTGATTTCCGTGCCTATCCGCCCGCTTCACCTGGCCGCCCTGGTTTTTGTCACCCTTGTTTGGGGCATGAACTTCGCCGCTGCGAAGATTGGCTTGGCGCAACTGCCACCACTCCTGATGATGTCTTTGCGCTGGGCCCTGGTCGGCCTGATGGTGGCGCCCTTCGTGCCGATGCCTCGCGGGCGTTGGCGCGAAACCTTCTTGGTTTCTTTCACCTTGGGGTTCGCACACTTTTCCCTAATGTTTTCGGGCTTGCGGGACCTCGATGCCGCCACCGCCGCGATCGCAATTCAACTGCAGGTGCCTTTCGCCGCCTTGCTGGCCGCGGTTATCTTCAAGGATACTTTGGGCTGGCGGCGGGCCTTGGGAATGGCGGTCGCGTTCGCCGGCGTCGCAATCATCGCCGGGGAGCCGAAGCTCGACGGTCACTACGCCGCCTTGGCGATGGTAATCGCGGCGGCCTGCATATGGTCGGTCGCGAATATGCAAATCAAGCTGATGGGCGAGATCAACGGCATGGTTTTTAACGGGTGGATCGGGATCTTCGCAGCGCCGCAACTGGCGCTAGGGTCTTGGCTACTCGAAGAAGGTCAACTCGCGGCGCTCTCGGCGGCCGATTGGCGGGCCTATGTCTCGATCCTGTATCAAGCCGTCGTGGTTGTGATCGTAGGGTACGGCCTTTGGTTCTACCTGCTGCGTAAGTACGAGGTAAATCAGGTGATGCCGTTTATCCTGTTGGTCCCGCCCTTCGGGGTTCTGTCCGGCATACTCCTGCTCGGGGAAACCATATCGCTCACCTTTATCCTGGGCGGGTTGCTGACCGTGGTTGGCGTCGGGATCATTATCCTGCGGTGGCCGAGGCTCGTCGCCCCCGAGGCGGAGCGCGTGTGATGAATCCGTTTTACGAACGCCCGTCGCCCAATTTCGACGCCCGCCCGGCCGGGCAGGCGGTCGACATTCTGCTCTTGCATTATACCGGCATGCGCGACGGCGAGATGGCGTTGACTCGCTTGTGCGACCCAGCGGCCAAGGTCAGCGCGCACTATTGTGTCGGCGAGGATGGCGGCGTGACGCGCCTGGTGGCCGAAGCGGCCCGCGCCTGGCATGCCGGGGCCGGATGCTGGGCCGGCGCCAGCGACATCAACGCCCGCTCGATCGGCATCGAAATAGTCAATCCTGGGCATGAGTTTGGCTACCGCGCCTTCCCGGATGCTCAGATCGTGGCGGTTATCGAGCTTTGCCAGGATATTTTAAGCCGCCACCGCATCCCGGCTGGGCGCGTCCTGGGTCATTCCGACGTCGCGCCCCTGCGCAAGGAAGACCCCGGCGAGCTTTTTCCTTGGTCCCGTTTGGCGGCGGCGGGCATAGGGCTCTGGCCTGGGCGCGCCGAAGCGGCGGCGTCGGATCCCAGTCAGGCCCAAATCAAACACCGCCTGGGCAGGTTCGGCTATGGATATCTGGAAGACGACTTCGGCGCTGTCGTGCGGGCCTTTCACCGCCACTTCCGCCCGGAAGCCGTAACCGCCGGCGCCGATGCCGAGACCGCGGGGATTCTCGATGCCCTCTTAGCCTGCTCGATTGACGGCGCCGGGCCGCGCCCCTAGGTATAAGAAGCCAGACGGCTGGATGGCCGCCTTCGGACCCGGGCCCCGCCCGGGGCCGGGGGAGGAAAGTCCGGGCTCCACGGAAACACGGTGCCGGGTAACGCCCGGCGGGGGCGACCCCAGGGAAAGTGCCACAGAAAGCAAACCGCCCTCCCAAGCCCTCCGGGGCGAAGGCGGGTAAGGGTGAAAGGGTGCGGTAAGAGCGCACCGCGCGCCCGGTAACGGGAGCGGCACGGCAAACCCCACCGGGAGCAAGACCAAGTAGGGACGGCAGGCCCTTAGGGGCCAGGCGGGTTTCAGCGCCGCCGTCCGGGTAGGTCGCGCGAGGCGTCCGGCGACGGACGCCCCAGATGAATGGTCATCCATCCGCGTCCGCGCGGGGGACAGAACCCGGCTTATAGGCCGTCTGGCAATTTATCCAGTTGATATATAACGATTTTTATCTCGAATATCAATCTATAGTTGTATTTTTCTCAGGCCGGCGCCGGTGCGTGCCACAGAATTGACATCGGCCTCCATAACAAGAACATTACAAGAACAAAGTGTTGGCGCAATCGGCGCAGAGTCTTGTCCAGCTTGGGCGATGCAAAACCGATGGCTGATTCCAATCACTACAAGGGACGGGCCAATTAATAGCTTCTTAACCACCTCGGTATTACTTGAGTCCCATTGACTCCCTATTGAAACCCATGCTATCCCGGTCAATCCCAAAAATGGGATGGTTTGGCGGCCAAATGAGCGGTGCGGGCGGATACCGGGGAGCGTGGCTCAGCGGCGCACGCCGTGGGAGGGGCAAGTGGCGATGTTCATCGGCACATTCGAGAATAAAATCGACCGTAAAGGTCGAGTCTCGGTGCCGTACCCATTCCGTCAAGCCCTTGGCACCCAGGCCTTCAACGGAATTGTCGCCTTCGCCTCGTACCGGGACGAGGCAATCGAGGCCTGCGGCTACGACTTTCTAGAGCGCATCAACGACAGCATCGAAACGCTGGACCTCTTCTCCAAGGCACAGGACGACTTGGCCACGAGTATTCTTGGCAGTTCCCGTCCCCTGCCCTTCGATACCGAGGGGCGCATCAACATGCCGCAGGAACTGATGGAACGCGCCGGATTAACGGACGGCGCCGCCTTTGTCGGCAAAGGGCCAATATTTCAGATTTGGGAACCGGGCGCCCTGCGCCAGCACATGGAAGAGGCGCGGGCACGCGCCAAGGCCGAAGGGCGCAGCTTGTCGTTACGCAAGCCCGCAGTCATCACGCCGTGACCGGGCGCGAACGAAATCAATCCTCAGGTACGCCCGGCGGGCACACGCCCGTTATGCTGCGCGAGGTCATCGAGGCTCTGGCCCCGCGCGACGGCGCCATCTACGTCGACGGCACCTTCGGCGCCGGCGGATACGCGCGCGCCATCGTCGAGGCCGCCCAGACGAAAGTTTACGGTATCGACCGAGACCCCGAGGCGGTCAGCCGCGCCGCCACGCTCGTACGCCAGTATCCGGGACGTTTGACAGTGATCGCCGGCCGCTTCGGCGACATGGATCGCCACCTGCATGAGCAAGGCATCCAGGCGGTCGACGGCGTCGCCCTGGATCTGGGCGTATCGTCCATGCAGATCGACGAGGCGGAACGCGGATTTTCGTTTCGCTTCGACGCCGCGATCGACATGCGTATGGGCGGGCGCGAACAGGGGTACCCAAGCGCCGCCGACGTGGTCAACGACATGGCGGAAGACGACCTCGCCGACATCATCAAGCGCTTTGGCGAGGAGCGCCGGGCGCGCCAAGTCGCGCGCGCCATCGTCTCCGCCCGCCAGGACGGGCGGATAGAGCGAACCGGGCAACTGGCCGATATCGTTCGCGGCGCCGTCGCGCGCGGTGCTCGCGACGCCCAAGGTATCGATAATTCGACCCGCACGTTTCAGGCGCTTCGGATTTACACCAACGATGAGTTGGGCGAGTTGGAGCGTGGTTTAAGGGCGGCCGAGCGCCTGCTCGCACCAGGCGGGCGGCTCGCGGTCGTCGCGTTTCACAGCTTGGAAGACCGGATAGTCAAAACTTTCCTGCGGCAGCGCAGCGGTGGGCAATCGCGCGCGCCCCGTCACCTTCCCGAAACACCCAGCGACGCCGCCCCCGACCCCACGTTTAAGCTTCTGTTCAAGGGCCTTTGCCGGCCCAGCCAGGCGGAGTGTGACGCAAATCCTCGCGCCCGCTCCGCCCGGCTGCGGGCCGCCGAGCGGACTGGGGCGCCGGCTTGGCCATCGAACGACGAGGAACGCGAATGGGCGGCGTAAGGCGCATGGCGGTTCCGCTGAGTATCGTTACGACGCTGGCGATCGCTGTGATGCTCTTTCACCTCAAGCAAAGGGTCGGCGGCCTTGAAAAGGAATTGGCGCAGGTCAACCGCACCATCGGTACCCATCAAGAAACGATCCAGGTCCTGCGAAGCGAGTGGAGCTTTCTGAACCGGCCCGCGAACATCGCCGACTTGGCAAAGAAACTTCTAAACATGCAGCGCACGCCGCCTGACCGCGTGATTCGCCTGGAAGACCTCCCGGTTCGTGCGCCTAGCAACAGCGTTACGCAAACCGCGGGAGCGTCTTCGATCCTGCCAAAGTCAAGCGCCCTGACCGTCCGTACCGGCGGCTTGACCCGTCAGACAGGGAGTCTTCAATGAAAACCGGCGCACCAAGGAACGCGAATGTCCGCGACCGTCAATTGCCGCCGTTGCCGCGCCATCCGCATGCCAGACATTTACTTGCCGGGAACACGGCCGCCACCTTGGAAATCGGCCGAACCCGTTTGCTTGTCGCCGGTCTAATCTTCGCCCTGGCCTTCACCGTGGTTGGCGGCCGGCTGATCGAGTTGGCGCTTTGGAGCGACGGCACGACCCCGCGCCTGGCCCAATCCACCGTGTCGCCGCGCCCCTTCACAGGCCGCGCCGATATCATTGACCGAAATGGCGTGATCCTCGCCGCCAACGTGCCAACCGCATCGCTTTATGCCGACCCGCGCTTGATCCGGAACCCCGAAAAAGCGGCGGCGGCGCTGGCCAAGATTCTGCCCGACATGTCGGCCGTCAAAATTCGGGCCAGACTGGCCAGCGATAGCGCCTTCGTGTGGATCAAACGAAATCTGACGCCGCAGGAACACTACGAAATCAACCGACTGGGAATCCCGGGCCTCAATTTCCGACGCGGGGTTCAGCGTATCTACCCGAATGGGAAGCTGGGCGCTCACATTATCGGTTTCACCGACTTAGATACGGAAGGCTTGGCTGGCATCGAGCGTTCCTTCAACGATGTCTTGAAAGAAAGCGCCGTACCGGTCCGCTTAAGTTTGGATGTTCGCGTTCAGCACATCTTGACCGAGGAACTGGCGGCGACGATGAAGGAATTCGACGCGATCGCCGCCGCTGGCGTTGTGATGGATGTGCGTACGGGCGAGACGCTGGCCATGTCGTCCTTGCCGGACTTTACACCCGGCGACGCCGGTGCCGCGTCGAACGATGCGCGATTCAACCGCGCGACCCTCGGCCTGTACGAGATGGGGTCGGTCTTCAAGATCTTCACGACCGCGCAAGCCCTCGATAGCGGCATGGTCACACTGAATGACGGTTACGATACCAGTAAGCCCATCCGCGCGGCGCGTTTTACGATCAACGATTTCAAACCCAAGAACAGGTGGCAGTCGATCCCTGAAATCTTTATGTATTCCAGCAACATCGGCACCGCTCTCATGGCCAAGGATGCCGGCACGCCGGCGCAGAAGGCCTTTCTGAGCAAGCTGGGCCTGACGCGAGCATCGAGCATAGAGTTGGGCGAGGTCAGCCCACCAATTCTGCCCTTGCCCTGGCGCGACATCAATACGCTCACGATCTCTTACGGTCATGGCATCGCGGTCAGTCCTATCCAAGTCGCGAGCGCGGTCGCCGCGATCGTAAACGGGGGCGAACTGATCCCCGCGACCCTGATAAAGCGTGAGGTGAATACGCCGGTCGTCGTCCGGAGGGTGATCCGTGAATCGACGTCTCGCGCGATGCGCGACCTGATGCGCCTTGTCGTGCGCCACGGCACCGGCAGAAAGGCAAATGCGGAAGGACTCTTGATCGGTGGGAAAACCGGCACTTCAGACAAGTTGGTCAACGGCCGCTACGTGCGAGATAAGCGGATCGCGTCCTTTGTCGGCGCCTTCCCCATGAACGATCCGCGCTATGTCGTCCTGATCATGATCGACGAGCCCAAGGGCACGAAGAAGACCTACAACTACGCGACCGGCGGTTGGGTCGCGGCGCCGGCCATGCGCAATGTCGTCGAAAGGATCGCACCGATCTTGGGCGTCGCGCCGGCCACCGAGGGCTTTGAAACCGCATCGAGCGAACGCATCCTGGTACGAACCAAGGCCCGGGCGCAACAAGCAAAGGCGCAACGGATTGCGGTTAACTGAACTCCTTATGGATGGGACCACCGAAATGCCGGCCGAAATGGCGGCGTCGCACGATCCGGATATCCTGGGCCTGACCGCGGACAGTCGCGGCGTCATGCCCGGATTCCTGTTCGCGGCCTTGCCGGGCGCTCAAGCCGACGGCCGCGATTTTGTCGACCAGGCGGTCGCGAAGGGCGCGCTCGCGGTTCTGGCGCCGAGCGGTACCGAACTTAAAGCCTACGACCCGCCGGTCCGTTTGCTGACCGCCGACAATCCACGCCGCCAACTGGCGCGCCTGGCGGCGCGCTTTCATGGCGCCCAACCGGAAATCGTGGTGGCCTGTACGGGGACGAGCGGCAAGACATCGGTCGCCAGCTTTGCCCAGCAGATTTGGCGCGCCCTGGGACACAATGCGGCCAGCATCGGAACGCTGGGTCTCATACCGCCCCGTCCGGGCGCGCCGAAGTCTCTGACCACGCCGGACCCGGTTGAACTGCACGCCTGCCTGGCCGCCTTGGCCCGCGACGGCGTGGACCGTCTTGTCATGGAAGCCTCCAGCCACGGGTTGGATCAATACCGTTTGGACGGCGTCAAGATCGCCGCGGCCGCCTTCACCAATCTGTCGCGCGATCACTTGGATTACCATGCCGACATGGCGAGCTACCTGGCCGCGAAGTTGCGCTTGTTCAGCGAAATTCTCAGCCCCGAGGGTACGGCGGTCATCAACATCGATATTCCGGAAGCACCGAAGATTCGCGAAGCCTGCGCCGCACGCGATCTGAAACTCATTACCTTTGGCACCGGCCCGTGCGACCTCCGCCTGGTTCGTCAAACGCCGAACGCGGAGGGCCAGGACCTCGCGCTGGAGGTGTTCGGCCGCCCCTACGCGCTGTCGCTAAAGATCGCGGGCACCTTTCAAGCCTTCAATGCCTTGGCGGCGCTGGGCCTGGTGCTGGCTTCCGGCGCCGAAGAGTCCGCCGCGGTCGCGGCGCTTTCGGGCCTGGAGGGCGTGCCCGGCCGGCTCGAGCCGATCGGCGAAACGCTGGCGGGCGGGCGTGTCTATGTCGATTACGCGCACAAGCCTGGCGCGCTCGAAGCGGTGCTGCAGGCAGTGCGCCCACACACGCGCAACACGCTTTGGGTCGTCTTCGGCTGCGGCGGCGACCGGGACGAAGGCAAACGCCCCATGATGGGCAAGATCGCGATCCGCCTGGCCGACCGCGTGATCGTCACCGACGATAACCCGCGCACGGAAGACCCGGCGAAGATCCGCCACGCGGTCATGAGCGCGGCGCCGGGCGCGCTTGAGATCGGCGATCGCGGGAACGCCATCGCCACCGCCATCGCTGGTTTAGGCCGCGGCGATACCTTGATTATCGCTGGCAAGGGACACGAATCCGGCCAGATCGTCGGCACCGAGGTTTTGCCGTTCGATGACCGGGAGGTCGCCCGGGCCGCCATCGCCGCGCAAGAAGGCACGGCCGAGTCCGCTGGAGGCGCCCGGTGAGTCGCGAGATCCTATGGAGCGCAACAGAGGCCGCCGAGGCAACGGGCGGGCGTAATACGGCCAATTGGCGCGCAAGTGGCGTCTCCATCGACACGCGCAGCCTGCAACCGGGCGATCTATTCATCGCCTTGCAGGGACCGAATTTCGATGGCCACGAATTCATCGGCCAAGCCTTCGCGGCCGGGGCCGCGGCGGTCATGTCGCACAACGAACCGGATGGCCGCGCGCCAGGTCCCATGCTGATCGTCGACGATACCCTAGCGGCCTTGTGGCGTCTTGGCGCGGCGGCGCGGGAACGCAGCCCGGCCCGCTTCGTCGGTGTGACCGGCAGTGTCGGAAAGACCGGCACCAAAGAGGCGCTGGTTTTGTGTCTGGGCGCGCAGGCGCCGGTGACCTCCAGCCTTGGCGGCCTCAACAACCATTGGGGGCTACCGCTCAGTCTGGCCCGCATGCCGCGCCAGGCGGTCTACGGCATATTCGAGATCGGTATGAACCACGCGGGCGAATTGCGCGAACTGAGTCGTCTGCTTAAGCCAGAAGTCGCGTTGATCACAACGGTGGAAGCCGTCCATATCGGCCACTTCGCTTCGGTGGAAGAGATCGCCGACGCCAAGGCCGAGATCTTCGAGGCTATGACAGCGGACGGCACCGCCGTCTTGAACCGCGACAACCCGCACTTCGACAGATTGTCCAAACATGCGGGCGCCGCCAAGCTGCGCCGGGTCATCTCGTTCGGCCAGCACGCCGACGCCGACGTGCGGGCTATCGACGCCACTTTGGGCGCCAACGACAGCAAGGTGCGCGCGGAGGTATTCGGCGCCCCCTTGGAATATACGGTCGCCCTGCCGGGCGCACACTGGGTCGCGAACTCTCTGGCTGTCCTGGCCACGGTCACGGCATTGGGCGCGGACGTGCAGGCGGCGGCGGCGCAACTCGCCAGGCTCTCGCCGGTAAAGGGGCGCGGCGCGCGACACAGCGTTCACGTCTCGGGCGGCGAGTTTCTCCTGATCGACGATGCCTACAACGCCAGCCCCGCCTCAATGCGTGCCGCCATCGATGTCCTGGGGCGGGCCGAGACCGGCCCCGGCGGGCGCCGCATCGCCGTTTTGGGCGACATGTTGGAGCTCGGCGAGATCGCGGCTGAGGCACATATTGGATTGGCTGACCCGCTGCGTAACGCGGGCGTCGACCTAGTGATCACCTGTGGCCCCGACATGGCCGGCCTGCAGGACGCTCTGCCCCCGGCAATGCGTGGCGGACACGGCACCGATTCGCGCGCCGCGGTACCCCTGGTTCTAGCCACCGCCGGCGCCGGCGACGTCGTCATGGTGAAGGGATCTCTGGGCAGCCGCATGGCGCTCGTGGTCGACGCCATTCTCAACAGCGATACGTCCGCGCCCCGCGCGGCCAACGGCGGGTAAACGAGACAGGCATGCTCTATCACTTTCTAGTCCCGCTGGCCGATGACATTAGTATCTTCAATGTCTTCCGCTACATTACCTTCCGTAGCGGCGCGGCAGTCCTGACGGCGCTGCTTATCAGTTTTATCCTGGGCCCCAGAATCATCTCCTGGCTGCGCTCGCGCCAGCGCGAGGGCCAACCGATTCGCAGCGACGGGCCGGCCAGCCACCTGCTAACCAAGCAGGGCACGCCGACCATGGGCGGATTGATGATCCTTCTGGCGGTCACGATCTCGACCCTGCTTTGGGCCGACCTGACCAACGGTTTCGTTTGGGCGGTTCTGGCCGTGACCGGCGGCTTCGGTCTGGTCGGTTTTGGCGACGATTATCTGAAGTTGACGCGGCGCAATTCCAAGGGCCTCTCCGGACGCGTCAAATTGATTGCGCAGGTCGTCATCGCGCTCGGCGCCTCGGCCTGGATCGTGTATCTGGCGCCAAGCGAGATCGAAACGCACCTGGCGATCCCGTTTCTGAAAGACGTGCTGCTCAATCTAAGCTGGTTCTTTATTCCCTTCGCCATATTCGTCATGGTCGGCGCGTCCAACGCCGTCAACCTCACCGACGGCCTGGACGGACTGGCGACCGTTCCGGTGATGATCGCCGCCGGTTGTTTCGCCCTCATCGCCTATCTGGTCGGCAACTCGGTCTTCGCAAATTACCTGCAACTGCAATACGTGGCCGGCAGTGGCGAATTGGCGGTTTTTTGTTCCGCCTTAGTGGGCGCAAGCCTTGGGTTCCTTTGGTTTAATGCCCCGCCTGCCATGGTGTTCATGGGCGACACCGGTTCGCTGAGTTGCGGCGGCGCCTTGGGAGGCGTCGCGGTCGTTACCAAGCACGAATTGGTCCTGGCTATCATCGGCGGCCTGTTCGTCTTGGAGACGGTCTCGGTCATCGTTCAGGTCGTATCCTTCAAGTTGACCGGCAAGCGCGTCTTCCGCATGGCGCCGTTGCACCATCACTTCGAGCAGAAGGGTTGGGCCGAACCGACCATCGTGATTCGTTTTTGGATCATCGCCTCGATCCTGGCCTTGGCCGGCCTGTCCAGTCTGAAGCTGAGATGAAGGGGCGCGGCGCGTGATCGACCTTAGCTTCTTCAACGGTCTTCCGGTGGCGGTTCTGGGCCTCGGCAGGTCCGGACTTTCGGCGGCGCGGGCATTGCACGCGGCCGGCGCCGAGGTTTGGGCGTGGGACGATAACGAGGATAAGCGCGCCGCCGCGCGGGACAAGGACATACCGCTCGTCGATCTACACACCTGCAATTGGCAGGAGCCGACCTCGCTCATTATCTCGCCGGGCATCCCGCATACCTATCCCAAGCCTCACCCCGTCGCCGCCCTCGCGCGCGCTCACAACGCAGAGATCATCGGGGACATAGAACTTCTCGCCAGAGCCCAGCGTAATGCGCAATACATAGGTATCAGCGGCACGAACGGAAAATCGACCGCGACCTCTCTGATCGGCCATATCTTCCAATTGGCCGGACGAAGTGTGGCGGTCGGCGGTAACCTGGGCGTCCCGGCCCTAGAGCTTGAAGCTCTGGACACGGGCGGCACCTACGTTCTCGAAATGTCATCGTACCAGCTCGAGATCACGCGCTCGATCACCTTCGATGTTGCAGTGTTGTTGAACATCTCGCCCGATCATCTCGACCGTCACGGCGGCTTAGAAGGTTACATCACGGCAAAGCGGCAAATCTTTCACCGCCAGACCAAGCCGCGCACGGCGGTTATCGGTGTCGACGACGATGTTTGCCGCGGCATCTACCAAGACCTGCGCGCCGCCGGCGAGCAGTTCGTCGTGCCGATATCCGGGCACGCCCATTGCGCCGGCGGTGTCTTCGTCGTGGAGGGTGTCTTGCATGACGACACCGGCGGCAAAGCGGTGCCGGTGATGAACCTGCGCGAGGTGCCGACCCTGCCCGGCGCGCACAATTGGCAGAACGCGGCCGCAGCCTACGCCGCGTGCAAGGCGGCGGGTATCGAGCCGCCGGTAATCGCCGCCTGCCTGCGCAGTTTTCCGGGGCTGCCGCATCGCCAGGAGCTGGTGGCCATCGTCGATGGCATCACCTATATCAACGACTCCAAGGCGACCAACGCCGATGCCGCGGGTAAGGCGCTGTCATGCTACGACCCGATCTATTGGATCGTGGGCGGTCAGGCCAAGCAAGGCGGCCTCGCCGGGTTGGAGCCCCACTACCCGCGCATTGCCCATGCCTTTCTAATTGGCGAGGCGGAAGCCGCCTTTGCCGAGGCGCTGGACGGCAAGATCGCGGTTAGCCGCTGCGGCACCCTGGATCAGGCGGTTCCCTCTGCGCGCAAGCTGGCGCTTGCCGAAGGCAAGACCGGTGCGGTCGTCCTCTTATCTCCCGCCTGCGCGTCATTCGATCAATTCGGGGACTTCGAAGCACGCGGTGAGGCCTTCCGCACCTTAGTAGAAGGCCTGCCCGGCCAACGCGAGGATCTGAGCGAGTGGGAGGGCGCACTGCAATGATCCAGGTCGCGCGCACGGATACGAGCGTTCTCGGCCGCTGGTGGTGGACCGTCGACCGCTGGACCTTGGCGGCACTGATTACCCTCATGGGCTTTGGCACCGTCCTTATTATGGCGGTCTCGCCCGCCGCCGCCGGGCGGATCGATGGCTTGGGCGCCTTTCAATTGGCGCAACGCCAGTTCCTTTTCCTCGCCCTCGGGTTGGCCCTCGTGGTTGCGGTTTCGCTATTGGACGGCCGCAGCGTGCGGCGCTTAGCGGTCCTGGGCTTGGCAGGGTCCTATATCTTCTTGGCGGCCACGCTCATGGTCGGGCCAGAGATCAAGGGGGCGACGCGCTGGCTCAACCTGGGCGGCTTCTCAATCCAGCCCTCCGAGTTCGCCAAGCCATGTTTCGCCGTCGGCGTCGCCTGGATGCTCGCCTGCCAAAAGGCGGAGACCGGTGTTCCCGGTCAATGGATCGCGACCGGGATGTGGTTGCTGTTGGTCGGCCTGTTGCTCGCACAGCCCGATCTCGGTCAGACTTTCGTCGTCACGGCGATTTGGGGCCTGCAGCTCTTCCTGGCCGGCCTGTCTTTGACGCTGGTCGCCATCCTGGCGGCGCTGGGCGCGTTCGGCCTCGTCGGCGCTTACTTCATGTATCCGCACGTCGCGGCGCGGATCGACGGCTTTCTGGATGCGGACGCGGGAAACCGCTACCAGATCGAACGCTCACTCGAGGCTTTCTCGAAGGGCGGCCTGCTCGGCCGTGGCCCGGGTGAAGGGAGCGTCAAGGCACAGTTGCCCGACGCGCATTCCGACTTCATCTTCGCCGTGGCCGGCGAGGAACTGGGCTTGATCGCCTGCCTCGTGATTGTCGGTTTGTTCGCCTTCGTGGTGCTGCGCGGTTTCACGCATCTTCTGCAAGAAGACAACGTTTTTGTTTTGCTGGCCTGCACCGGCTTGCTGGGCCAATTCGGCCTGCAGGCCTTGGTCAACATGGCCTCGACCCTGCATCTCATACCCACGAAGGGCATGACCCTTCCGTTCATCAGTTACGGCGGATCGTCCCTGTTAGCGCTGGCGCTGGGCATGGGCATGGTGCTGGCGCTGACCCGGCGGCGCGCCGTATCCGGAGAGATCCTATGACGGCGCGGGAGCCGAGGCGCATCGCCCTCGCCGCTGGCGGAACCGGGGGCCACATGTTCCCCGCGCAGGCGTTGGCGCGCGAATTGCTGGCGCGCGAGATCGGTGTCGCCTTGGTCACGGACCGGCGCGGCGGCGGCTTCGGTCCCGACCTGCCGCAGGTCGAGACCTACCGCATCAGTGCCGGCGGCTTGGCCGGTCGCGGCCCCCTGGGCAAGGCCGCGAACATCCTGCGCTTGGGTATCGGTTACTTACAGGCGCGACGCTTCATCAAAGCCTACGGCGCAGGCGATGTTGTCGGCTTCGGCGGCTACCCGTCAGTGCCGACGGTCATAGCCGGATCGCACTTGGGCCTGCGGGTTGTGCTGCACGAGCAGAATGCGGTTCTGGGCCGCGCGAACCGCTTGCTCGCTAGCCGCGCCAACACCCTGGCCACCTCGTTTGCAGAAGTCGACCGGGTTCCGGGTTCCTGCGCCGCGAAAATCCGGTTTACCGGAAACCCCGTCCGACCCGCCATAGCGGCGCTGGGCCGCCGGCCCTATGCCCTGCCCGGCGAGACCGAGGCGATCCGCCTTCTGGTGACGGGGGGAAGTCAAGGCGCCAGCATATTCAACGACGTCGTGCCGGATGCTCTGTGCCGTTTGCCCCAAGAGTTGCGCGCGCGCATCGAAGTTTGCCAGCAGGTACGCGGGCCCGCGCTGGCGCGCATCGCCGAAGCCTACGACGCTTGCGGCATACGCCACGATCTGCGCGGCTTTATTGACGATATGCCGGAGCGATTGGCCGCCGCGCACCTGGTTATCTGCCGCGCCGGCGCATCGACGGTCAGCGAGTTAACGGCGGCGGGCCGGCCGGGCCTGCTGGTCCCCTACCCCACGGCAACCGACGATCATCAGAGCGCGAACGCGCGGCGGCTGGCCGAGGCGGGCGGCGGCTGGCTAATCCCGCAAGCGGCGTTGAGTGCGCCCTACTTGGCGGAGCGGCTCAGCTCCTTGTTGTCCAACCCGGCCCTTTTGGGTAAGGCATCGCGCTGCGCCCGCGCGGCGGCACGCGATGACGCAGCGAAAGCCCTGGCCGACGTTGTCTGCGCACGGGGCGAAGACAATGGCGACACGCGCGCCCATAAAGGAGAGGCCGCGGCATGAGACGCCTACCGCTAAACATCGGGACCATCCACTTTGTCGGCATCGGCGGCATCGGCATGAGCGGTATCGCGGAGATCCTCCACAACTTGGAATACAAGGTTCAAGGCAGCGACCTAACGGACAACGCGAACGTTCAGCGCCTGCGCGCCATAGGGATTCCGGTCGAAGTCGGTCACAAGGCCGAGAACGTGAAACATGTTCAGGCCGTGGTCGTGTCGTCCGCGGTACAAGCCGATAATCCGGAGGTCGCTGCGGCGCGGGCCCATCTGATACCCATTGTCCGCCGGGCCGAGATGCTGGGCGAACTCATGCGTCTGAAGTGGGCGGTCGCGGTCGGCGGCACCCACGGTAAGACGACGACGACATCGCTCATCGCCGCCCTGCTGGATGGCGGCGGCGTCGACCCGACCGTGATCATCGGCGGCATCGTGAATGCCTATGGCACCAACGCACGCCTGGGTCAGGGCGATTGGATGGTGGTCGAAGCGGACGAAAGCGACGGCAGCTTCGTAAAACTGCCTGCGACCATCACCGTGGTCACGAATATCGACCCCGAGCACATGGAATTCTACGGCTCGCTCGACGCCTTGCACGATGCCTTCGAGGCTTTCGTCGAGAACATTCCGTTTTACGGCCTGGCTGTTCTTTGCATCGATCACCCGGCGGTGCAGTCATTGATCGGCCGGATCGAGGACCGGCGCATCGTCACCTACGGCTTCAGCCCACAAGCGGACGTGCGCGCGATTAACATGTCTGCCGGACGCGGTGCGCAGAGCTTCGACATAGAGATTGGCGGCCGTGCCGACGAAGCCAATACGAGAATCGAAGGCGTCAAGTTGCCCATGGCGGGAGAGCACAACGTTCTGAACGCCCTGGCCGCGATCGCGGTCGCGCGCGAGATTGGCGTCGCGGACGACAAAATTCTGACCGCCATGGCCGGCTTCGCGGGCGTCAAGCGGCGCTTCACCAAGACCGGTGAGGTCCGCGGCATCACCGTCATCGACGATTACGGGCACCACCCGGTCGAGATTGCGGCGGTTCTGAAAGCCGCGCGCCAAGCCTCCGACAGCAAGGTCATCGCGATCGTGCAGCCGCATCGCTACAGCCGCCTTGCCGATCTCTTCGAGGAGTTCTGCTCCTGTTTCAACGATGCAGACCATGTCGTCGTGGCCGATGTCTTTGCGGCTGGCGAGGCTCCGATCGAGGGCGCCGACCGCGATAGCCTGGTCGAGGGTATGCGCGCGCGCGGACATCGCAACGTCACGGCGCTTACGGACCAGACCCTGCTCGCGCCGCTCGTCTCCGAATTGGCGAGCGCGGGCGATTACGTCGTCTGCCTGGGTGCCGGCAACATCACCGCATGGGCGCACGACCTGCCAGCCGAACTTGAACAGACCATCGCGACACGCGGCCCAAAATCGGCGGAGATAGGGCAATGAACGTCATGACCAAGCGCAAGGAAACCACCTTAACCGACCGCCTACCGGCGGTGCGCGGCCGCTACCGCGAGAACGCGCCTCTTGCCGGGGTCACATGGTTCGGTGTCGGCGGGCCCGCCGAGGTCGTATTCCGGCCGGCGGACATCGAGGACCTGTCGCATTTCCTGCGCGACAAGCCGGCCGACGTACCCGTGACGGTGATCGGCGTCGGGTCCAACATCCTGGTCCGCGACGGCGGTGTTCCGGGCGTCGTCGTCCGCCTAGGCCGCGCCTTTGCGAATATCGCGGTAGAGGGCCGGAACATCGTCTGCGGCGCGGCGTGCCTGGATTTGAACGTGGCGACCGCGGCGAAGAACGCAGGAATAGCCGGTTTGGAGTTTTTGTGCGGCGTACCCGGAACCATCGGCGGCGCGCTGCGCATGAATGCCGGCGCCTATGGGCGTGAGACCAAGGACATTCTGGTCGAGGCGCAAGCCCTGGACCCGCATGGACAAGTCCACGTCCTCAAGGGCGCCGACCTGGGTATGACCTACCGCAAGTCGGCCCTGCCCTGCGATTGGATTTTCGTAGAGGCCCGCCTACACGGTGACCCCGGCGACCCGGAAACCATTGCCCAGCGCATGGCGGAAATCCGGGCAGAGCGCGGTGGCAGCCAACCGGTCCGCAGCCGAACCGGTGGCTCGACCTTCAAGAACCCGCCCGGACATAAAGCCTGGGAGCTGATCGACAAGGCCGGATGCCGGGGACTGCGGCGCGGCGCGGCCATGGTTTCGGAACAACACTGCAACTTCCTTATAAATACGGGGAACGCGACCGCTGCCGATCTGGAATTTCTTGGCGAGGAAATTCGCACGCGGGTCCATCAAGCAAGCGGCATTCGCCTGGAGTGGGAAATCCGGCGCATCGGCCTGCCCAACGTTCCGCGCGATTGGGGCGGAGGCTTATGACGCATCAGGTCACCGTACTCATGGGTGGAACCTCGGCCGAACGCGAGGTCTCCCTGGTTAGCGGCGCGGCCTGCGCCGGCGCCTTGCGCGACGTCGGCTATGACGTGAACGAGGTCGACGTAACCAGCGATGTCGGCGCCTTGCTGCGCGCCCTCTCAACACCGCCGCCGGATGTCGTGTTCAACGCCCTGCACGGGCGCTGGGGCGAGGACGGCTGCGTGCAGGGTCTGCTTGAACTGCTGCGCCTGCCCTACACACATTCCGGCGTCATGGCCTCGGCCCTGGCCATGAACAAGCAAATGACCAAGCACTTCGTCGCGGCCCACGGCGTTACCTCGCCCGAAGGGATTGTCGTACGCCGCGAGGATCTGAACCGCGGCGAAGTGATGGACCCACCTTATGTGGTCAAGCCGTTGCGCGAAGGCTCAAGCGTGGGCGTGCGCATTGTGCGCAAGGGTGATAACCGCCCGGTCTTCGACGACACCGAATGGGCTTACGGCGAGGACCTCTTGGTCGAACGCTTCATTCCTGGGCGCGAGTTGACCGTTAGCGTCATGGGCGAGCGCGCGCTCGCCGTCACCGAAATTCAGCCGCGCGAGGGTTTTTACGATTACGAGGCCAAGTATACCGAAGAACGCGCCGATCACCTGATCCCGGCACCGGTTCCCGAAGCGATTTCCAAGGCGGCCCTGGATGGCGCGTTGAAGGTGCACCAAGCGCTCGGCTGCCGCGGCGTTTCGCGTTCGGATTTCCGCTATGACGATACCGGCGCCACGAACGGCAAAGCCGGCGACCTTTACTTCTTGGAGGTCAACACCCAACCCGGCATGACGCCGCTCAGCCTGGTGCCGGAACAGGCCGCGCATTTGGGCATGTCGTTCGCCGAATTATGCAAATGGATGGTGGAGAACGCCGCATGCGACTCCTGACGCTGATCGCGCCTTGGCGCACCGAATCCAGCAGGCGTGGAGCGAAGCGCCGCCCAGGCTCGAAGGCCGGCACGAAACGGCGCCGTCTGCACCGCAATCCCGACTGGCGCTTTCGCCGGCGGGTCGCCGTCAGTGCGCTTGGGGCTTTAGGTTTCGGCGGCCTGATCGGACTTTGGTCGAACGGCTGGATCGACAAGCAAGCCGATTGGGCCCGGCGTTCGGCCTTGAGTTCGACGGCCGAGGCAGGATTAAGGGTCGAAGACGTCTTGGTCGAAGGCCGTGACCGTACGGTGCGCAGCCAGATATTAGAGACCTTGAACGTGGCCCGCGGCGTTCCAATCCTGGGCTTCGACCCGCATGATGCCAAAGAGAAGTTGGAGCGTCTGCCCTGGGTCCGCGAAGCCGAGGTTGAGCGGCGCTTACCGAATGTCGTGTTCGTGCGTTTGGTCGAGCGGACACCTCTGGCGTTGTGGCAGAACGACGGCAAGCTAGCGGTCATCGATGGACGCGGCGACGTCGTTAAAGGAGCATCTCCCGAAGCTTTTGCGTCGCTTCCTTTGCTACTCGGCGAAGACGCGCCGCGCCACGCCCTCAAGCTAATCTCTTTGCTCGATAGCGAGCCGGAACTGCGTCCACGCGTCGCCTCGGCGGTTCTGATGCGTGGGCGGCGCTGGAACGTGCAACTGGACGGCGGCATCGACATACGCCTTCCCGAAGACGACCCGCGCGGCGCCTGGGCACAGCTCGCGCGGATGCAACGCGAAAACGGTGTGCTCGAGCGCGATGTGATCGCCATCGACCTGCGCATGCCCAATCGCCTGGTCGTGCGGACGGCACCGGGTGCAAAGCCGCAACGCGGCACGTCGCATGACGGCGAAGAAACCTGAGACTGGAACCGAGATTGGATGAGCTTCGTGACAATGGCGCCTGAGACGGAAAACGACACATGAAACTGGCAGCCAGTATGGCAAAAACCAAGGGCGGCCTTGTCGCCGCCCTGGATATCGGATGCAGCAAGGTGTGTTGCTTCATTGCGCGCATCGACGCCGGCGATCAGCCGCGCGTGATCGGCATCGGTCAACAAGCCAGCCGTGGCATCAAAAACGGCACCGTTGTCGATATGGCTGGCGCCGAGTCGACGATCCTCAATGCGGTCCATGCCGCCGAGCAGATGGCTGGGGAAACCATTGATCGGGTGATCGTGAGTCTGGCAGGCGGTCATCCGGCGTCGAGTTCCGTCGGCGTCCAGATCGCGCTGAACGGTCACGAGGTCGGCGAAACGGATTTACGTCGCGCATTCGAACATTGTCAGCAAACTTATGGCTTGAATGGACGCGGCGGCCTGGACCACAACGGCGGTAGCGACGCAGATAACAGCCGCCAGATGATTCATTCGATTCCTACCGCCTACACGATTGACGGCAACCGCGGGGTCCGCGACCCACGCGGTATGTTCGGCGACCGGCTGGGCGTTAACATTCATTTCGTAACCGCCGCGACCAGCGCGGTTCGCAACCTGACAACTTGTATCCGGCGTTGCCATCTGGATGTCGCCGGCTATGTCGTAGCGCCCTTCGCCTCCGGCCTGGCCTCGCTCGCAGACGACGAGCTTGAACTGGGGGTCACCGTGATCGACATGGGCGGTGGCATCACCAGTATCGCTGTTTTTTACGAGGGCAGCGTCGTTTACACCGATGTGGTGCCCGTGGGCGGTAATCACGTAACCAAGGACATTGCCCGGGGCCTGTCGACCACGGTCGCTCATGCCGAGCGCCTGAAGACTCTCTATGGTCACGCCATGTCAACGGATGCCGACGCGCGCGAGATGATCGACGTCCCTCAAGTTGGCGAGGATGACGATACCAACGCCCGTCAAGTCCCGCGCTCGCTCCTGGTCGGTATTATTCAGCCGCGCCTTGAGGAGACCTTTGAACTTGTCCGTTCGCACCTTGAGTCGAGCGGCTTCGACAAACTGGGCGGCCGCCGGGTTGTCTTGACCGGCGGCGCCTCCCTGCTGCCGGGCATGCGCGAGCTTGGCGGCCTGATTCTGGATAAGCAGTTACGCATTGGCCGACCCACACGAGTCAGGGGCTTGGCCGAGGCGACAGCCGGTCCGGCGTATGCGACTTGCGCGGGACTGCTGATCTATGGCGCGGCCGAGGACTTGACCGCGCCCGGGAAGACTCCGGCGGTATCGCAAATACCGGAGAGTTTGTTCGGCCGTGTCGGCCATTGGTTGCGAGAACATTTTTGAGGACGGCGAACGGACGCTCCGGCCGGATCGGGGCAGTGGTTTTTTTGAGTCGAGCGATCGGCTTTATCCATAAAGAGGGGCAATGGAGGACGTCATGACCTTGAACTTAAGTGTACCGAAGACAGAGTATAACCTAGCGCCCAAGATCACCGTGATCGGCGTCGGTGGGGCTGGCGGCAACGCCGTCAACAACATGATCCAGTCGAACGTCGAAGGCGTCGACTTCTTGATCTCGAATACGGATGCCCAGGCCTTGGGCCTATCGCTTTGTGAGCGGCGCATACAGATGGGCCGCAACATCACACAGGGCCTTGGCGCCGGATCGCGTCCGGACATCGGCCGGGCCGCGGCGGAAGAGCAGCTCGACGACATCCTGGCGGAATTGGATGGCGCCAATATGGTGTTCATCACCGCCGGCATGGGCGGCGGCACCGGGACCGGCGCCGCACCCGTGATTGCCCGGGCCGCGCGCGAAGCCGGCATCCTAACCGTCGGCGTGGTCACCAAGCCTTTCCAGTTCGAGGGCGTGCACCGGATGCGCATGGCCGAGGCTGGGATCACCGAGATGACGCAGTACGTCGATACCCTGATCGTCATTCCCAATCAGAACCTGTTCCGCGTCGCCAATGAGAAAACGACCTTCGCGGACGCCTTTAAAATGGCCGATGACGTGCTGCGATCGGGTGTGCGCGGAGTCACCGACCTGATGGTCATGCCGGGTCTGATCAACTTGGATTTCGCCGATATCCGCTCGGTCATGACCGAAATGGGCAAGGCCATGATGGGCACTGGCGAGGCCGAAGGCGATAGTCGTGCGATCAACGCCGCCGAGGCCGCGATCTCGAATCCCTTGCTCGACGAAGTTTCGATGAAAGGCGCGCGCGGCGTCTTGATCAACATTTCAGGTGGCATGGACCTCACCCTCTTCGAGGTCGACGAGGCGGCCAACCGGATCCGCGACGAGGTCGATCCCGACGCCAATATCATCTTTGGCGCGATCTTCGATCAAAGCCTGGAAGGCCGCATGCGCGTTTCGGTGGTCGCGACCGGGATCGAGGCCGAGGCGGCGGAAGCGCCACACCCGGCGACGAGGCCGCTCAGCCTGGTTTCCGATCGTGGAACGCCGCATGTCGCCGGATTTAGCGGCGGCCGCTCCAGCGGTGGTGCGACGATGACCAGTGCCGCGCCGTCTTACGAACCCGCATATGAGACCCAAGGAGAGCCCGTAGCGCAAAGCGAGCCAAGCATGGCCAACGAGGAGCCGGTGGCGGTAGGCGAAGCAGAGGTCGAGGCCGATTTTCAGGGCAATCGCCTCTTCGCATACTCGCAGACGGCCGCACAAGACGACTCGGAGCAGGCCGACGGTCCGGACTCGATCACGGCAGGGCGCCGGCGCGACGTTTTCATAGCGCCCCAGGCCCTCGAGGCGAACATGGAAGCCGGCCTGGAGTCGGCCCAAGCGGCAGCAGACCCCTTTGCCGCGGCGGCAGTATCCAATGGATCGTCGGCTCAAGGGTTGGATCGGCCAAGTCTCGGCTTCGACCGCAAAAAGGCCCAACGGTTGTTCGCGAACTTCACCGAAAACGCGGCTCGGGCCCTGTCCTCGACAACCCAGCCGAGCGAGCCACGGAGCACGCGGCGCACAGAGCCGACCTTGGACGAGGGCAGCCACGAGTCCCGGCGCGCACCGGAGGCCCCCTCGCAGCCGGCGGCGCCTGCCACCGTGCAACCCAGCTTGACCGGACTCGATTCCGTACCGTCGGCCGAAACCGCGCGCGAGGAAGAGGATTTCCTGGATATCCCCGCGTTCCTTCGGCGCCAAGCCAACTGATACCAAGGGTCGCCTGAACGACTCGGCAACAATAACCGTTGCCGAACCTATCTTGGCCGCTCGGGGAAGCCCCTCCAAGTCCCCGGGCGGCCATCTATTTTAAGGCTTTGTTAAGCAACTTTTCCCTGCCTTTACGCCAGCTCGGCATCAGCAACATACTGTAACAAAGAGTGATTTGATGGCTTTCAGGGATCGTGCTTAAACGGTCTCCTGAGAGATTTAAAACGATTCATTTGGGGGGACTCCTGCTCAGTCAGCGTATGATCCGGGCGTAAGCCACGGAGCCGCAAAACTTGAGCCTGGAGTCTCGTTTTCCGCCCAATAGATCAGGGGCCGATTCGGCCCCATGAAAATTGGGCGGACAGAAACGAGGATGAATATGCTGGTGCGTTCGGGCGGCCACGCCATACCGCAAAACACGCTGAAAAACTCAATCCAGTGCTCGGGGATAGGGTTGCACAGCGGTGCGAAGGTCAACATGACCCTGCACCCTGGAGCGCCTGACACCGGCATCTTGTTTCGCCGCACAGGGCTGCCCAGCAGCCCGGTCGAGATTCCGGCGACTTGGGAGTACGCGATCGAGACGCCCCTGTGCACGACGCTGGTCGACCCGGCGGGCGGCGCCAAGATTGCTACGATCGAGCACTTGATGTCGGCGTTGCTGGGTTGCGGTATCGACAACGCAGAGATTGAACTCGACGGACCTGAAGTGCCGGTGATGGATGGCAGTGCCGCGCCCTTCGTGTTCCTGATTGAATGCGCCGGCACGTTGCGGCAGGATGCCCCGCGGCGCGTGATCGAGATCATGAAAGATGTGAGCGTTTCGGAGCCGGACCGCGCAATCGCCCTGAGCCCCGGGATCAATATGTCGGTCGATTTTGAGATCGAATTCGATAGTCCGGTGGTGGCCCGTCAATCCTGGTCTATGCATGTCAACGAAGGGGCCTATAAGCGTGACATCTCGCGCGCCCGGACCTTTGGTTTCTTGCATGAAGTCGATCGTATGCGCGCAATGGGCCTGGCACGGGGCGGCTCGCTCGACAACGCCATCGTGATAGATGGCGATCAGATCCTGAACCCGGGCGGACTGCGCTATGAGAACGAGTTTGTCCGCCACAAGGTACTGGACCTGATCGGCGATCTGTTCCTGGCCGGTGGACCTGTAATTGGCCTCACGCGCGGAGTCCGTGCGGGACACGCCCTGACCTTGCGTTTGCTCCAAACGCTGTTCGCGGATCGCGATGCCTGGCGGTTGCGCGATATGACCGAAGCCGATCTGGCCTACGGCATGGGCGCCGTAACGCCGCCGGCCCGTGCGGTGGCGGCGCGCGCCTGACCGGCAGTCGATCCGGCGCTAAAAACGCGATTTCCTTTATCGGCCGCCAAGTCGGCGGCCTCTCGAGGTACGGCCCTGGAAAGCAGGTCTCCTCGCGCCTTCCCCCTGTTCTTAGCGGCAACCACTCGGCTTGAGGCGGCCGCGGCCTCCACCTATAATCCCGGCAATCTAGGGCTCTGAAACCGACGACTTCGCGGTCGTCAGCCAAGTTCAAGGGGTGGTCGGGAAAGTGATTCGGCGTCTATATTTCGGCTCCGCGCAGCGGCGCCTTGGCGGCAAGCTTTTGCTCGCCGCATGCCTTGCCTTCGCAGTGACGGCATGCGCCAGCAGTGAGCCCGAGTACGTCGAGCTTCCCGTCGAAGATCTGTACAACAGCGCCATGGATGCCATGCTGAGCGGCGAGTATGAGGAGTCGGCACGCCTGTTCGACGAGGTTGAGCGTCAACATCCCTACTCGGTCTGGGCCTCGAAAGCACAGCTGATGGCGGCGTATGCGTTCTATCAGAACAACAAGTACGACGAAGCGATCAACGCCCTGGACCGCTTTATACAACTTCATCCCGGCAATCGCGATATCGCCTACGCCCACTATTTGAGGGCGATCAGCTATTACGAACAGATATCGGACATTGGCCGGGACCAAAAAATGACGCGCATGGCGCTGGAGACGCTGCAAGAAGTCGTCCGGCGTTTTCCCGACAGCCGCTATGCCCGCGATGCGACGCTGAAAATAGATCTCGCGCGCGACCATCTCGCAGGCAAGTACATGGCGGTCGGCCGCTTCTATCAGGATAAGGGAGAGTACCTGGCCGCCATCAACCGTTTCCGGGAAGTGATTCAAAACTACCAGACGACCACCCATGCCCCGGAAGCCTTGCATCGCCTCGTGGAAAGCTACCTGGCCATCGGGGTCACGGACGAAGCCCAAGCCACCGCCGCGGTCCTCGGCTATAATTTTCCGGGAAACACTTGGTATCTCGATAGCTACGCCTTGCTGACGGGAATCGATCTGCGCCCGGCGGAAAGCAAGGACTCCTGGATTAGCCGGGTCTGGAAATCAATTATCTAATACCAAGGAGCGTTGACAATGACCCATAGAGATCGCTTAGGCGATCCGCCGGGTAGACGGGAAGCCGCAAGCGATGCGGTATACGCTCCTAGTGTGGTGGGCCAGAAATTGGTGGCATCTAGGACGCCGTTGCAGGGTTCTCGGCTAGGCGCGTGGGTCGCCGTGATGCTGTCGCATCACAAGACCCGCGCAACGACGGCCGAGGGGCCTGCAACGGCGTCCGAAGGGTCGCTTTCGCGGTCCTCTGGAGGGCGTCACCGCCGCTTGCCGATGCTTCGGCATCGCCGGCGCGACGCTTCCTACCCAGAGAACCGCGAAAGCGATCCTAGATGCCACCAATTTCTGGTCCACCACACTAGCCGAAAACCGTGGTAAGCCGTCTCTATGGGTCATTGTCAACGCTCCTTGGTATGAAGCCAGCATGCTGGTCAGCCTGTCGATCCACGACGTCGTTCTGATCGACCGTCTCGAAATCGCGTTCGGAGCCGGACTCTGTGTCCTGACAGGAGAGACGGGCGCCGGCAAATCGATCCTGCTCGATGCCTTGGGCCTCGCGCTCGGGAACCGGGCCGACGCTGGGCTAGTCCGGCCCGGCGCGCCCAATGCCAGCGTCGCCGCGACCTTCGAGGTTGAAGCATCGCACCCGGCGACAGCGATCTTGATGGATCGGGACCTGGACCCTGGCGAGGGCCAGATCGTGTTGCGCCGGACCTTGGGTGCCGACGGGCGCAGCCGCGCCTATATCAACGATCAGGCCGTGTCTGTCGGCCTTCTGCGCCATCTGGGCGATTGTCTGGTCGAAATTCAGGGACAGTTCGAGCAGCGGGGATTGCTCGACGTTGCGACGCATCGCGAGTTGCTGGACGCCTATGGCCAGACGGTGACCTTGGCCGGGCGGGTCGGCGACCTCTGGATCGAGTGGCAAGCGATCGTAAGAGAGCGTTTGGCGGCACAGGAGGAACTTGCGCGCGCCCAGCAGGAAGAAACCTACCTACGCGATGCTGTGCAGGAATTGGAAGCGCTCGCGCCGCGTCCCGGCGAGGAAAAGGAGCTACGCAATCAGCGCGAAATGCTGATGAACGCGGAGCGGCTGATCGAAGCCGTAACGGCGGCGGCCGAGCATCTCGCCGGCGGTGACAGCACCGGAAGTGGCGCGGAAGCCGCGCTGGCCGCCTCCCGGCGTGCGCTGGAACGCGTGGCCGCGAAGGCAGGCGACCGCCTAGAGCCTGCCTTGGACGCCCTTGATCGCGCTTTGGTCGAGGTAACGGAAGCCGAAGCGCAGATTCAATCGGTCTCGGCCGACCTCGAACTCGATTCGACGCGTCAGGAAGAGATAGAGGCCCGGTACTTCGCCCTCCGGGAACTGGCCCGAAAACACAACACGCCTGTCGACGGCCTAGCCCAGGTTTGCCAAGACTTATCCACCCGCCTAGCGACCATCGACGACGGCGGCGCGCACCTCGCTAACCTGGACCGCGCGGCGCAGGTGGCCCGCGCGGACTACCTGGCCCAGGCGAAATCTCTGAGCGATACGCGGCGTCGGGCGGCGAAGAGCTTGGATGCCGCCGTCGCCAAGGAACTGCCCCCCTTGAAGCTGGAGCGCGCGCAGTTCCACACGCGCATCGACACCGGGGAGGAGGCGGACTGGGGGCCCACCGGGATAGACCGGATCGCCTTCGAGATCGCGACCAATCCGGGGGCTCCGCCCGGGCCATTGAACAGAATAGCGTCTGGCGGCGAACTGGCGCGTTTTCTCTTGGCGCTTAAGGTCGTGCTTTCGGCGGTGGCGCCGGGCCGCTCCTTGGTTTTCGACGAAGTCGATTCGGGCATCGGCGGGGCCACGGCCCATGCCGTGGGTGAGCGGCTGGCGCGCCTGACACGTGACCGCCAGGTCCTGGTGGTGACCCACAGCCCGCAGGTCGGCGCGCGCGGCGCCTATCACCTGCGCGTCCACAAGGAAGCCAAGGGCAAGCGCGTGGCCACCAGGGTCACGTCTCTAGGTCCGGAGGAACGACGCGAAGAGATCGCCCGTATGCTTTCCGGCGCTCAAATTACCGAGGAAGCACGCGCCGCCGCGCGCCGCTTGATCGAGGCCGACGCACGATGACGCCTGCGAAAGGCCCAATCCCCGTGGAACAACTGACCCGCGAGGAGGCGGCCGCGGAACTCACCCACCTGGCCAAGGAAATCCTGCATCACGATACGCTGTACTATCAGCAGGACGCCCCTGAGATATCGGACGCCGACTACGACGCCCTACGAGCCCGAAACGAGGCGATCGAAGCGCGCTTCCCGAAACTTATCTTGCCTAACAGCCCGTCCCGGCGGGTCGGCGCCCGTCCGTCCACGGGCTTCGGCGAGGTCCAGCACCGCCTTCCCATGCTGTCGCTTGGCAATGCTTTTGCCGACGACGACGTCGTTGAGTTCCTAGCGCGGATCCGTCGTTTTTTGGGCCTCGGCGCAGAGGCTGCGCTGGACATCGTGGCCGAAGCGAAGATCGATGGCCTGTCCCTCTCCTTGCGGTACGAGGCGGGGAAACTGGTCCAAGCGGCAACGCGCGGCGACGGCACTAAGGGCGAAAATGTCACCGCCAATGTCATGACGGTGAAGGATCTGCCGGTGCGTCTAAAAGGGCGCGCATGGCCGGACGTCGTCGAAGTGCGCGGCGAGGTTTTCATGCGCCGGGCCGATTTCTTCGCCCTCAATGCGCGGCAAGAAGAGGCGGGCGCCAAGGTATTCGCAAATCCCCGCAACGCCGCCGCCGGTTCGCTCCGCCAACTCGATCCACGGATCACGGCGTCCCGCCCCCTGCACTTCATGGCCTATCATTGGGGCGAGGTCTCAGCGCCCATCGGCGAGGGCATCTGGGAGATACGCAAACGTCTTGCCTCCTGGGGATTTCGGGTCAACGAGCCCGCCCGTCTGTGCCACGGGCCGGACGAGATGCTGACCTTCTATCGCGAAACGCTGGCGGAGCGCGCTGGCCTGGCACACGACATCGATGGCGTGGTCTACAAGGTCGATAACTTGGCGCTTCAGGACCGCCTCGGCTTTGTCAGCCGCGCGCCGCGCTGGGCCATAGCTCACAAATTCCCGGCCGAGCAGGCCCAAACCATCCTGAAGGCGATCGATATTCAGGTCGGGCGCACCGGCGCCCTGACCCCGGTCGCGCGTCTGGAGCCGATCACCGTGGGCGGCGTGGTGGTGTCCAACGCGACCCTGCACAACGAAGACGAGATCGCGCGTAAGGACGTCAGGATCGGCGACACGGTCGTCGTCCAGCGTGCCGGCGATGTGATTCCACAGGTGGTGGAGGTGGTTCTTGAGAAACCAAGAGGCAACACACCCTATATCTTCCCCAACGAATGCCCGGTCTGCGGGAGCCAGGCGGTGCGCGAGCCGGGCGAGGCGGTCCGGCGATGCACGGGTGGGTTGATCTGCGCCGCCCAGGCGGTCGAACGCCTAAAACACTTTGTCAGCCGCGATGCCTTCGACATCGAAGGCATGGGCGCCAAACACATTGTCTCCTTTTGGGAAGACGGCCTGGTCAAAACGCCGGCCGACATCTTCCGCCTGAAGGCTTCGGATATTGAGAATCGGGAGGGCTGGGGCGAGAAATCAGCCCAGAACCTGATCGACTCCATTGCCAGCCGCCGCACCGTTTCGCTTGAGCGTTTCGTTTACGCCCTGGGCATCCGTCAGGTCGGCCAGGCAAACGCCAAGCTGCTGGCCCGCAACTACGGGACCCTCGACGATTTGATTCGGAATATAGCCGCCGCCGACCCGGAAGGCGCGGCCTACGCCGATTTGCTCAATATCGAGGGCATCGGTCCGGGCGTCGCGGCGGAGATTGTCGGCTTCTTCACCGAACCGCACAATCGGGAGGTTCTTGAGGATTTGGCGCGGGAGCTTTCGGTCGAGGCGGCTCAGGTCCCCAGCGACACCGGGTCTCCGGTCGCGGGCAAGACGGTGGTCTTTACCGGAACCTTGGAATCGGTGACCCGAAGCGAGGCGAAAGCGCGGGCCGAATCCCTCGGCGCCAAGGTTGCCGGCTCCGTGTCCAAGAAGACCGACTATGTCGTGCTCGGCGCCGACGCTGGCTCCAAGGCGCGTAAGGCGGCCGAGCTCGGCGTGACGACCCTCAGCGAGGAAGAGTGGCTGGCCCTGATCGGCCGCGCGATCTAGAGACAAACACAATATTTACCAGAAGGGGATATGTTGACGTCTTCTCAACCAGGGGATTCGCCGCACCATGCTTAAAGCCCAAGAGAGCCTCGAATTCATACTGGAGAAGGTCCAGGTCCTAGGCAGCGGCGACCGGCCCGATCAAAGGGCGGCCTACCGTGCGCTCATTCACCTGACCCAGCGCTGGGCCGAGCCGACGGACCTCTTTATTTCCGAGGACTTAGCCATGGCCGAGCGGATCGGTCAGGACTTGGCTGAGATCTCGCGCCACGTCAACGACCTCCAGCACGCCTACATGAAGGCCCTATTTGGCGACACCGCCTAGGGCTAAAGCGGCTGGGTCGCGCTACCGCCGAATTCCCTGTTATTCCCTGTTCGCCATTTTCCCTGTTATTCGCTGATTTCAGGGAAATATAATAATTTAAGAGATGCCGGCGTAGCCGCGATTTGGGCCCGGATACCGATGGATTCATCGCGTCATCGCTCCATGCTGCACCGTCCTTGGGACCCAAGCTTATCCCGCGCCCCGGCCGATGCAATGGATGGGCTGTTGAAAACAGAGAGTCGTGGAGTAGCTGTTGATTCGCTTATCATTGTCCGCGACGCTCCGGCTCCCATCAGAAAGATCGGTGCAGCGCCGTAGAATCAGGTACTATGTTCGTTGAATTGGCGCTTTAGTCGATTCAGGAATGTTCTCCGTAACTCTCAACACCAACATAACGCAGTAAATCGCAAGTGCCATAAATGGAAACTGGGTTAGGGCAAAGGAAATGAAATCCGTGCACTATCCTCCAACGCATACGTACGTGCGATTGGTCCTGGCCGCTCTTTTTGCTTGCCTTGTTTTCGCTGTTCCCGCCAAGGCCCGGGATCTGCAAAGGTTTCTGTTCATTGGCGACCTGCCCTACTCCAACGGGCAGAAAGATCGCCTGAAAACCACTATCAAGGAGGCGATTAGGAAGGGCGGATTTCCATTTCTCGTACATTACGGCGATTTCAAAGGCGGCGGCGTCGCGTGTGGCGACGAAGTGGATATCAAGGACGCCTTCAAACAAATCAACGACCTTATCATGGATGAGGACGATACAAGTCCACCGCGCCCCGTTTTCTACACGCCCGGTGACAATGAATGGACAGACTGCGATCGACGGTTCGATAAGGGTGAACCGAAGTCTGAGTTGAAACAACTGGACTCGCTTCGGCAGATATTCTTTTCGGATGCGCCTTTGAAGCTATCCGACAAATGGCAATACCAACACCAGCCTCTGTATCCGGAGAATGCCCTATGGCGCTTTGGGGGGGGTCAGTTTGCTACTCTGCATCTGGTTGGCACAAACAATGGACGCGTCAATATACTGATGGACGATGTCGCCATGGCCTTGGCTCAAGTCGATGCGCGCGACCAAGCAAATCGGGCCTGGCTCAATAAGGTCTTCGAAAAAGCGGAGAAGTTTCGCAATCCAGCAGAGGCCGTAATTATTTCCACCCAAGCGGACGTAACCAATCCGAGTGAGGCTGCGCCCTGCACCCCAGCCAACCCAATATACTGCGACGCCTATGCCGGTTTCCGGGCGCAGCTAATCAAGCATGCGGCGCACTTCAAGAAGCCGGTGCTTTTGGTGCACGGCGACACTACCCCCTACTGCCTGGACAAAAGCTTCGGCGATGCAATAGCACCCAATCTGTGGCGCCTTAATGCGGGCGGGGATTACCACGAACCGCTCGATGCCACGGTCGTGACCTTCCATGGCGGCAAAATGGACCCGCCATTCTCTGCAATCGGCCTAGTAGACGGCGAAAAACCAACGGTAGGATGTTAGCTCGGAGCCCAGATAGGACAGCTTAACAAGTTATATTTCGCCGTTTGCCGTGTGCGAGTGCACCTTTGATCCCCTGCGGCGCAATTCGATCGTGCTATCGCGCCCAAGAACAATTCAGCAAAATTAAGCCGTAATCGGCGCCGTCGCCCGATTGAGCCAGGCCGCCGCCGCTCCATCCAGCGTGTCGCGGTGAGCCGCGCGCACGCGGGCATGGTAGGCGTTCAGCCATTCGAGCTCGTCCGCGACTAGCAAGGCCGGGCCGATCAGTCGCAAATCTATGGGCGCCAGGGTCAGGGTCTCGAAGGCCAGCATGTCCTTTTCGTCGGCCGACTGGGCCGGGCTATCGACCACGGCCACGAGGTTCTCGATCCGGATACCGTAGGCCCCCGTCTTATAATAACCGGGTTCGTTGGACACGATCATGCCGGGCTCCAGGGCGCTCCGGTTCGGCATCTTGGCGATACGCTGCGGGCCCTCGTGGACGTTGAGATAGCTGCCGACCCCATGTCCGGTGCCGTGGTCGTAGTCCAGACCGGCCTGCCACAAAGAGTACCGGGCCAGCACGTCGAGCTGACTCCCCGTCGTGCCGCGTGGAAAGCGCGCCCGTGCCAGGGCGATATGCCCCTTGAGAACGCGGGTGAAGCGATCGCGCGCCTCCTCGCTTGGCGCCCCGATCGCAACCGTGCGGGTCACGTCGGTCGTGCCGTCGAGGTATTGACCACCCGAATCGACCAGGAATAGCTCACCCAGGCCCAGGGGCCGGCTGCTGGCCTCCTCGGCGCGGTAATGCACGATGGCGCCGTTTGGACCGGCGCCGGAGATGGTGTCGAAGGAAGGGCCTTGAAAGAGCTCGTTCTCGCCCCGGAGCGCCAGGAGTTCCCCAGCCGCCTCAAGCTCGCCAATCGGGTCGCCGGCCTGGGCGCGCACTTCTGCCTCCCGGTCCAACCAGGCCAGAAAACGGACCAGCGACCGGCCATCGCGCGCGTGCGCCGCGCGCGCGCCCGCCAATTCGACCGGGTTCTTGCAGGCCTTTGGCAACTGGCAAGGATCGGGGCCCGTTATCAAGGTCGCGCCGGCCGCACGGGACCGCTCGAATATCCATGAGGCAGCAGTAACCGGATCGGCCAGGACGGCCTTCCCGGTCGCGCCCAGGTCGTCCAGAACCGGGCCTAACTCGGCGGGATCGTGGATCGTGACGCCATTGCCGATGTGCGCGCGAAGTTTTGCGGTCACTTTGGCTGGGTCGAGAAACCACTGCACCGCCGCATCGGCGTGCAACACGGCGAAGGACAAGGGCAGCGGCGAATTGGGCACGTCCTGGCCGCGCACGTTCAACAGCCAGGCAATCGAATCCGGCAAGGTAACGACGGCTGCGTCCGCACCCTGCTTCGCGAGTTCGCCCGCGACTTCCGAGCGTTTGTCGGCGGCCGTCTTGCCGGCATAGTCAAGCGGGTGGGCCACGACCGGGGATCCCGGCGGCGGTGGGCGATCCGCCCAGATCGAGTCCACGGGGTTGTCGTCCAAGAGAACCAGAGAAGCGCCGGCCTTTTCAATCGCGGCGCGCAGCGTCTCGATTTGCTGCTCGCTGTGGAGCCAGGGATCGACGCCCAGTGCCTGCCCCGCCGCCATATGTTGCGCAATCCAATCGCCCGGTGGTTGTTCACTCAGATGGCAATACTCGAAGAGGCCACCCGCAACCTGATCGCGGACCTGAAGCGTATAGCGGCCATCCACGAAAATAGCCGCGCTGGCGTCCAACACGACCGCCATCCCGGCCGAGCCGGTGAATCCCGTTAACCATGCCAGGCGCTCGGAATCGGCGGCCACGTATTCGCCCAAATGCGCGTCCGCGCGTGGGATCACAAAGCCGTCCAGGCTCCGGTGCGATAGCTCGGCCCGGAGCCGCGTCATACGCACCTCCAGCGGCTCGCTTTCATGACTTTCAGCCATAATTTCTCGCGTAAGGTTTCGCCGGGAAAGCTAGGGCTGGACGGTCGATTCGACAAGCCCTGTGGCGCAGTCAGAATCGACAGTTCCGATCTATTCCCTCCCTAACTCACTGTAAAGCATGATTTTTTAAAGAATTCTTAGGTATGTCGTTTTAACATTGCTGCAGTGCAATATGGGCGCTCGAAGGTGACCCAGAAACGTCATAGATACTGACCAGACAGACAGAAATGCGGCCCGGTGACGACGCGTCGAGGACCTGCATAGGAATACTTTTTTTGATGGAGATCCTTTATGGCTCAGGCTATCGCTAAACACGCCGGGTCGACGCACAGAGGCCAAAAGCCGGCGTTCACCCAAGGCATCCTCGACGGCGTTTTCCGCTTTCTCGCTCGCCGCCGGACCCAGCGCGAATTGTCGCGCTTGGACGATCGTATGCTCGCCGACATTGGATTGTCGCGCGGCGACATCCACATTGCGGCGGCCCAGGCCGTTGGCACGCGGGCGCAAAAAAAAACTCCGATTTGGGCTAATTGGCTGTCGCTAGTGCAGCGCGCCCGGACGCGCGCGCGGATGGTTCGGGATCTCCATCGTTTGCCCAACCATATTCTGGACGATATCGGCATCCAGCGCTGGCAAATCGAGGACGAAGTCGACGGCATCCTGGCCAAGAACGACACCAAGGATGAGTCGTTGAAGACCGAGACGGACGGGACGTCGCCGGTTCACGATCTTCTGCGCCGTGTTGAAGCCGCCACTTGGCCGTTCCGGCGCTGGCAGATGAGCCGCGTCGCAGCCGGTCAGATGGCGCGCCTGAACCGGGATACGCTTGCCGATCTTGGATACGTAAAGGGCGACGTGGATTGGGTGCCGGAAGTGTTGGCGGAACGCCACCTGAGGTCCGCCGCGAACCGCAATCAAGCGCGTGAGGTCGTCGCCTAACAGCGAAACCCAACCGGCTTGTCCCCAAGCTGCTTGTCAAAGAGACAAGGCGGCGGTCCTGAAAAAGACCGCCGTCTTTTTCTTTGGCCCAACTTACCGCGACAAGATCAAGGTCGACCACTCGCCTAGAACGATATCGCGTACCAGGCGAAGCGGTCGGTGACTTTCGGCCACGGCCTTCGCTTGCCCAGTAAGGAGGCCGGAGAGAATCGCGAAACCGCCGGGCGCGAGGTGCCGGATCAGGTCCGGCGCCATGTCGCATAGCGGCCGGGCCAGAATATTCGCGACAACCAGGTCATAGGGCGCGCCCGCCGCCACCGCCGGGCATCGATAGCCGTCCCCCAGTTCGGCGCGCACCGTCTCTGCGACCTCGTTGACCCGCGCATTTTCCTCGGTCAGGCGCACGGCGTCCGGATCGTTATCCACGGCCAGCACCGGCGCGCCCCAAAGCTTGGCCACGGCCAGGGCGAGAATGCCGGTGCCGCACCCCATGTCGAGGGCGCGGGCGACGGCCCGCTCTCGCTTCATCTCAGCCAGCGCCAGGAGGCAGCCGCGCGTGGTTTCGTGTTGCCCCGTGCCAAAGGCGATGCTGGCTTCGATGCGAATCGGGATCGAGCCGGGCGGCGGTGGCTCGCTGACGTGGGCGCCAAATACATAGAAGGGTCCAGCGTGGATCGGCGGCAGGGCCTTGCGTCCCTCCGCGACCCAATCGAGATCCGGCAGGCGTTCGATCTCGAATTCGGGCGGCTCTATCCCTCCGGCCAGCGCCGCGGCCGCGAGCGGCGCCGCGACCCGGGCCCTGTCAGGCTCCTGCGCCAGGTAAAAATCTAGGGCAACCCGGTCGTCGGGGTCCGGCAGGCCGCTCGCGACGGCGCCGCCGAGTTGGCCGAGCGCCGCCTCGAAAGCCGGAACGGCCGCGGCCGGGACCGTTAGGCGTAGGCACCACGCCGAACCCTGGCCACTCACCATGCCGTCTTCAGCCCGCCTGTTCGGCGGGCAGGACGAAGCTGGCGATGACCTTCTTTCGGCCGGCCTTTTCGAATTCGATGTCCAGGCGGTCGCCTTCCACCTTCATTATCCGGCCATAGCCGAACTTCTGATGGAACACGCGGTTGCCCTTGCCAAAACCGCCGCCCGAAGGGGAATCGATCACCCGGGCCGTGACATCGATGAAGCTGTCGCGGTGCATCCCGCGTTGGCGCGCGCGCGCCATACCCGGGCTCCAGCGTTCGCTGGCCGTACCCTCGGCCTCCGTATTCTGTGAGAAGCCAGAGCCGAAACCGTAACCGCTGGCGGTCGCGCCATAGAGGCCGGAATCGCTTTCCACCTCGATGTGCTCCTTCGGCAACTCGTCGATGAAGCGCGACGGAATCGCGGGCGCCCAAGACCCGTGGAGCAAGCGGTTCGCGGCGAAGCTGACGATCGCGCGTGTGCGGGCCCGGGTCAGGCCGACATAGGCGAGGCGGCGTTCCTCCTCCAAGGCCCGCAGGCCGGATTCGTCCAGCGCGCGTTGACTGGGGAACAAGCCCTCCTCCCAGCCGGGCAGAAAGACGGTGTCGAACTCCAAACCCTTTGCGGCGTGCAGGGTCATGATGCTGACCATGTCCTGGCCTTCCGCCTCATTCAGCTCCATGACCAGGGCGACGTGCTCCAAAAACCCGGCGAGCGTATCGAACTCGGCAATGGCATTGACGAGTTCCTTGAGGTTTTCCAGCCGGCCAGGCGCATCGGGTGATTTGTCGTTCATCCACATGCCGGTGTAACCGGACTCATCGAGCAGGATTTCCGCGAGCTCCGGGTGCGGCACGGTATCGATCATGCCGCGCCAGCGCTCGAAATTGGCAAGAAAATCGGCCAAGGACCGGCGCGCGGCGGGGCGCAGCTCGTCGGTTTCCACCAAGCGCCGCGCGGCCTCGTACAAAGGCACACCGGCGGCGCGCGACAGCATGTGCATGTGGCGCAAGGTCACATCGCCGAGACCGCGCTTAGGTTTGTTCAAGATGCGCTCGAACGCCAGGTCGTGGCTGGGGGAGTCCAGCACCCGCAGGTATGCGAGCGCGTCGCGCACCTCCAGGCGCTCGTAGAAGCGTGCGCCGCCCACGACCCGGTACGGCAAGCCCAGGGTGATGAAGCGTTCCTCGAAGGCGCGTGTCTGCGCGCCGGTGCGTACCAGGATCGCGATCTTCGACAGCGCGAGCCCCTTACGCTGACGGTCCTCGATCTCTTCGCCAACGAAGCGGGCCTCGGCGTCGCCGTCCCAGAGCCCGCGTACGCGCAGTTTTTCGCCCTCCGCGCCTTCGGTCCAAAGCGTCTTGCCCAAGCGGCCCTTGTTATGGGCGATCAGGCCCGAGGCGGTCGCGAGAATGCGCCCGGTCGAGCGATAGTTGCGCTCCAGCCGAACCACCTTGGCGCCGGGAAAATCGGTTTCGAACCGCAGGATGTTGTCGACCTCGGCCCCGCGCCAGCCGTAAATCGACTGATCGTCGTCGCCCACGCAGCAGATGTTTCGGTGACCTTGCGCCAACAGGCGCAACCAAAGGTACTGTCCGACGTTGATGTCCTGATACTCATCGACCAGCAAATAGCGAAACCGTCTGTGATAGTCTTCCAGCACATCGGGGCAGGTCTGGAACAGGGTCAGGTTGTGGAGCATCAGATCGCCGAAATCGCAGGCGTTCAAGGTGCGCAGGCGATCCTGGTAGGCCCTGTAGAGCGCCAGCAAGCGGCTGCCCGAGAGCTCCGCCCCCAAGCCGCCGGTTTGCCCAGCCGGCACCTTGTCGGGCGTCAGGCCCCGGTCCTTCCAGCTTTGGATGACGCCCAGAACAGCGCGGGCCGGCGCTTTCTTATCCTCGATCCCCGCCGCCGCCATAACTTGCTTGAGCAGGCGCAGTTGGTCGTCGGTATCCAGGATCGTGAAGTCGGAGCGCAGGCCAATCCGCTCGGCATGGCGGCGCAAGATGCGCGCCGCGATCGCGTGAAAGGTGCCGAGCCACCAGCCCTCGACCGGGCGCTGGAGCAGCGCGGCGACGCGTTCGCGCATCTCGCGCGCCGCCTTGTTGGTGAAGGTCACGGCCAGGATTTGCCCAGGCGTCGCCCGCCCGGTCACCAAGAGATGCCCGAGACGCGTGGTCAAGGCACGGGTCTTGCCCGTCCCCGCCCCGGCCAGTACCAGGACCGGGCCATCCAAGGTCTCGACCGCCTCGCGCTGAGCCTGATTAAGCTCCGCGAGATAGGGGTATTGCGCCCCGGAAGGCTGGGTCTGGATCGGCTCTGGCATGGCACCTAGATATATAGGGCGGTGCGGGTGTCGTCACGGCGTTCCCTTACGCCAGCCGGCCGTAGAAGGTCATCCGCGCGGATTCGGAGAGGGAAATCCCCGGCGCGGAATTGTATGCCAGCACGACGAGCATGCGGGTGCGTTCCCCCTCCACCGGCGCGACCCGGTGAATCGCGTTACGGCCGCGAAACAAGACCAGGGCGCCCGCATCCATGGTCAGGCGGTTCGGCTCGATGTCTCCATCCAGAACCCGGCCGACGCCCGGAAAATTCATGTCACCCTTGTCCGCATCGCGCATACCCTTGACGTACTCGAAGGCGCCGCCCCGCTCCGGCTCTTGAATCATGAGCGTGATCGCGAACGACGAGTTATCGAAATGCCAACCCAGTTCCTGACCCGGCTCCGCATAGTGGATGTTCACTGACGACAGAGGATCGGCGTACTCGTACAAGGCCATCTCGCCCAAGACCGCGCAGAGGTAGTCGCGGAACTCCGGTGAATTATACAGCGCGCGCAGTTGCGATTCGGGCGGCACGACATCGTCGGTAATGCAGCCCTTGGAAGAAACGACAATGCGGTTGCGCGGATGATCCGCAAGGTAGTCCGGATCGGGCGGCGTCAGGTAGGCGTTATGCTCTTGCGTGCAAAAGTAAGCGCGGTGCCGATTGTCCTCCCCTTCGCGCCGGATAGACTCGATCGCACTCGGCCTCAAAAAACCGCGCAAGACCAGCGCTCCCTCCGCGCTCAAGGTATCGCGGCTGCTTGAGCGGAACGCTGGATCGCTCAAAGGGTACTTTTCGGTATCGACGATCCGATTTAGTGGGACTGACATTCGGCTCCGGTCCTCTTCCTTACGCATTTGACAGCCCTTCTCCCATCCGGCACAGAAAATCTCGCACGCTACAGCGGGAAGTCAATACGGCTTATGCCCCTTGACCGCCGCGCCCGGCACCGCCTTGATTGGCGGCCCAAAGAAAAAACACCGAGGGAGACCAAGCCCATGACCCGGCGTATCGAGCGGCATCGCCTGCACGCCAGCACCCCCGGCACCAGCCGCGAGGTGATGGTCCGCCGTTACGGCGAGGCGGGCGCGCGGCCCAAGGCCTATATCCAGGCGTCCCTGCATGCCGATGAGATCCCGGCCCTGCTGACCGCGCACCACCTGACCGGCTTGCTGGACCAGGCCGCCGACCGGGGCGCGATACGCGGCGAGATCGTACTGGTCCCCTATGCCAATCCGATCGGCTTGTCGCAGTTCGTCGAGAACCACCACCATGGTCGGCGCGAAATCTCCGGCGGCGGCAACTTCAACCGCAACTGGCCCAAGCTGTTAGAGATGCTGGACGACCGGCTGGACGGCAAGCTGACCGATTCGCCGGCGGAGAACGTGAAGGCGGTGCGCGCCGCCATGATCGAGGCGCTGGCGGCGGAGACACCGCAGAACGAGCTGCACAGCCTGCGCCTGATCCTGGCGCGCCTGGCGGTCGATGCCGACCTAGTCTTCGATCTGCACTGCGACGACGAAGCCCTGATGCACCTGTTCCTGATTCCAGCGCACTGGCCCGAGGGGCAAGACATCGCGGCCGAGCTCGGTTGCCGCGCGGTTCTGCTGGCCGAGGATTCGGGCGGCGGCTCCTTCGACGAAACCTTCTCAACCCCCTGGACCTATCTGGCCGAGAAACACCCGGACCACCCGATTCCCGCGGTTTGCGTTTCCGGCACCGTCGAGCTGCGCGGGCAAAGCGATGTCGAGGACAGCTTGGCCTCGGCGGACGCAACCGCGCTGTTCCGCATCCTGCAACGCCGCGGCCTGATCGAGGGCGATCCCGGCCCGGTGCCAGCGCCGCAGTGCGCGGCGACCCGGCTGGATGCCTGCGAGGTCCTGCGCGCGCCGGCACCGGGAGTCGTCGCCTATGCCGTCGCCTTGGGCGCGCAGGTGCGCAAAGGCGATATCGTCGCCTGGATCGTCGACCCGGCGGCCGAGGACCCGGCGCAGGCGCGCCTGCCCGTGTGCGCGGGCACCGACGGCCTGATCCTATCGCGCCGCGACCGCCGCTACGCCCTGCCCGGCATGACCCTAGCCAAGATCGTCGGCACCGAGACCCTGCCCGCGCGCGCCGGTGGGCCGCTGTTGGAGGACTAAAAGATTCGGCGGCCCGAAACCGGGACGTCGGTGTTATGCTTCCCCCATCGCCGGACCGCTTGGTCCGGTTCGACAGGGGAGCATGTCACGCCATGGCAAAGATTTTTATTCGCCGCGCCGCCGCGACCTTCTGCCTGATCCTTTTGCTCGCCGGCTTGCCGAACGCCGCGATTCCCGCGCGCGCGGCCGGACCACTGGATGCCGTGGTCGGCGTCTATGCCAGCGTCCCGCGCGATGCGCGCACTGCGGACATCCTTGGCACCGAGCGTCGAGGCTCGGGCGTGGTGATCGACAAGGACGGCCTGGTACTGACGATCGGCTACCTGATCATGGAGGCGATCTCGGCGGAACTGGTGCTGCCCGGCAACAAGACGGTGCCGGCGGAGGTCGTGGCCTACGACTACGAGACCGGCTTCGGTCTCTTGCGCGCCCAATCGCCGCTCGGCATCGAGCCCGTTCCGCTCGGCCAATCGAGCGAACTGAAGGTGGACAGCCAGGTCTTGGTCGCCGCGGCCTCGGGCGCGCGCCCGCTGGTCGGCGCCGTCGTGGTCTCGCGCCGGGAGTTCGCCGGCTATTGGGAGTATCTGCTGCCGGACGCGATCTTCACCGCGCCGCCGCACTTTGAATTCGGCGGCGCGGCCCTGCTCGGCCGCGACGGCCGCCTGCTCGGGGTCGGGTCGCTGATCGTGGCCGACGCCGCCGGGCCGGAGCGCCAAGTGCCGGGCAACATGATGGTGCCGATCGATGCGCTGAAGCCGATCCTGGCCGACCTTATCGCCAACGGCCGCTCCAAGGTGCCGCCCCGGCCCTGGCTGGGAATCAGTAGCGAGGAGGCGCGTGGGCGGCTGTTCGTCACCCACGTGTCGCCGGACGGCCCGGCGGCCAAGGCCGGCCTGGCCGTGAACGACATTATCGTCGGCGTGGCCGGCCAAGAGATAACCGGCCAGGCCGATTTCTACCGCAAGGTCTGGGCCCTGGGCGGCGCCGGGATCGAGGTGCCGCTCACGGTCCTGAGCCGCGACGGCCTGAGCGAGATAAAGCTCAACTCGGCCAGCCGCTACGATCACCTGAAGCTGAAGCCGAGTTATTGAAGGGGGATTGGGCAATGTCGTCATGAACGGAATCGGGCGCGGAGAACCCCAATCTGCCGACTTGAGAATAACCTGGCGAAAATTTGGCGACAAATTGGGAGCCATTGTCTGAGAAACCTGATTGAGGCTCACAGACGAGCGTTGCAACTCAATATGCTAACATGGGACGAAGAAGGTGGCGGAGAGTATCGCCACTGGGGGTTGTTGGACGATGGACGGTCGGTGGTATTTCATTATCTCAGTTGGTGGCTCAAACCGATCATAGTAAGCACCCGCCCGCGCAAGCATAAGATCATGGCTTATACCAAGGAGCGCTTCCAACCGTTCGCCGCACCGCGTCTCGAGTGCCCGCTTCATAACAGGGATCGGTGATTCCACGCGCTTCTTGAACGCCCCCTAATCCCCACCGCGTTCCTCGCCGCGAGCGCGGTCTCGGGCGCGGTGATAGGCTAGGACGACCTCGTGCTCCTGCGCGACGCCCATCATCAGCATGGAGTCGCGGTCTTCGACCACGGGCAGGTTGACCTCTCCGCTGACCGCGAAGGCCTGGAACGCGGTTTCGAGATCGTCGTCCGCGACCAGGACGGTCGGGCGTTTGCGCGCCAGGTTCTCGGCGATCAGCTCGGCGTCGTGACTGGTGTCGAACGCGGTCTCGTGCAGGTCGGCGAAGGTGATCACGCCGGTCAGGCGGCCGCTTTCATCGACCAGGAACAATTCGCCCCAGGGCGCGCGCTGCAGGCGTTCGCGCAACTCCGGAATCGGCGTCGCCGGGGCCAGGGCGTCGAAAACCCGGCTCATGATGTCGCGCGCGCACACGGAGCGGAGCAGACCGATGTCGTGGCCGCCGGTAACCGCAACGCCGCGCCGCCGCAGTTGCTCGGTAAAGAACGATTGGCCGAGCCATTGCTGCGTGATGATCGCCGCGATCGTGGTCGAGATCATGACAGCGATGGTGATGGCGTAGTCGTTGGTGAGCTCGAAGATCATCAGGATGGTCGAGATCGGCGCCCCGAGCACTGCCCCCGCGACCGCGCCCATACCGACAATGGTGTAAGCCGAGTGGCCTGAAGAAAGCTCCGGAAACACGCTGGTCGCGATAATGCCGAAGGCGCCGCCCAGCGCCGCCCCCATCAAGAGGGAAGGCGAAAACACCCCGCCGCCGAACCCCGATCCCAACGACACGGCGGTCGCGGCCATCTTGAGAACCACAAGGGTGAGCAAAAACCAGAGCTCGTAACGCCCGGACAGGGCGGCGTCGGTCGCCTCGTAACCGACGCCCAGAATTTGGGGAAAGAAAATACCGATGGCGCCAACCGCCAAGCCGCCAAGGGCCGGATGGGCCCAGCGCGGCAGAGGCAGACGCGAGAAGGAGTCTTCGGTGACCATGGCCGCGCGGATGAAGACAATGGCGGCCGCGGCCGAGGTAACGCCCAGAAGCGCGAAAGCCGGAAACTCCCAGAACGACGTGATGGTGTGGGTTTCGGGCAGAATGAAGGCCGGGAAGTCGCCGTAGTAGATGCGGCTGATGATCGTGCCCGTGACCGAGGCGATGACCACCGGCGCCAGCGCGGTCAGCGCATAGTGCCCGATCACCACTTCCAGCGCGAAGAAGGTGCCCGCGATGGGCGCGTTGAACGACGCCGCGACCGCCGCCGCGACCCCGCAGCCGAGCAAGGTCCGCGATGGCGCGCGGCCCAGGTGCAGCCGCTGGGAAATCCAGGCGCCCAGCGAGGCGCCAAGGTGCACCACCGGCCCTTCACGCCCGACCGAAGCGCCGCTGCCAATCGAAATGGCGCTGACCACGGCGGCCTTCAGCCCATCCGCCACAAACATGCGCCCACCGCGCAAGGCGTTGGCTTCGATCACATCGGCGACGCCTTGCGGCCGCCGGTTCGGCATGAAGGCATGAACGAAGACGCCGACCGCGAGGCCGCCTATGGCTGGAACCAGAAGCACTTGCCACCAGGGCAGGCCGCTAACGATGGTGATGAGGCCTTCGCCGCCGAATCCGTAGCCCAAGCCCTGGAAAACGCCGATCGCGTGGCGAAAGGCGATCGCCGCGCCGCCCGCCAAGAGGCCAATGGCGACCGCGAGCGCCGTCAAGATCACCTGATCGTTCTTGGTGAGGCGTTTGACCGACAGGGCCGGCTTGCCGGCGGATTGGTCCGAAGACGTCATGATGGCTGTGATAACACTGGTCCGCTTAAGTCGCGCTTAACCTTGTGCCCTTGTCAAGGCCGCCTCGGTTCAGATTGAATGGGACCGGCGCCCGACACAGCGTTCACCCCACGTACATAAGGATACCGGCCCGACTCATGACAGCCGCCATCATCCGAGCCGCACAGCGCGAGGACGCCGCGACGATCCTGCGGCTGATCCGCGAACTGGCCGAGTTCGAAAACATGTTGGACCATGTGAAGGCCAGCGAGGAGGACATCCTGCGCGACGGCTTCGGCCCGACCCCGCGCTTCGAATGCCTGCTGGCGGAGCTGGATGGCGCTGCGGTCGGCCTCGCCTTGTTCTTCCACAACTACTCGACCTTCGAGGGGCGCGCAGGTTTGTATTTGGAGGATCTCTACGTATCTCCGGCGGCGCGGGGCGCCGGCTTGGGCCGGGCGATCATCGCCCGTTTAGCCAGCATCGCGGCCACACGCGGCTTCGTGCGCCTCGAGCTTGGCGTGCTGCACTGGAACCCGGCCTGCAAGTTCTATGAAAAGCTGGGCTTCGGCCATATGGAAGACTGGCTGCCCTACCGCCTTGACGGCGCGGCCCTCAATAAACTGGCCGGGGAAGACCCGGCCTAATTACAGCGGCCCAGCGATCCCTCGGCGCAGATCCGTTTGCCGTCGACCCAGGTCGCGCCCGACAGGTCCGCGCGGGTAAAATCAGCGCCTCGCAGACGGGCGCCGGTGAAATCGGCGTTGCGCAAAATCGAATCGAAGAAGCGCGCTCGGCGCAGGTCGGCGTCCGCCAGAGACGCGCCGGTCAGGTCCGCCTTGGTGAAATCGGCCTCGGACAACTTCGCCTTATAAAGTTTTACTTCGCGCATGACCGCGTTCACGAATTTAGCGCGGAATCCGCTGACCTCGGACAAATCGCTGCGCGACAGATCGGCACGGAAAAAGGTGCCGTCTCGCAGGCGCGCGCCTTTCAGATCCACATCGCGAAGATCGAGCCCGTCGAAGGCGCAGCGCTGCCAATTGACCTCGGCCGCCGGCGGGTCGGTGCACCCCGCGATGGCGTCCGGCGCGCCCGCAGCCAGCGCCATCAGCGTTGCCGCGATCATACCGCCCCAGCGAACTATGCGAGGCCATGTGTGGTTTCGTCCGAGGGTCATTTCGTGTCCGATTCGCGCAAGTGTTTTGGAGGCGACATTCCGATGCCCCGGCCAGCTTCCGGCGGATACGGCAGATTCTTATGACACGCGAGGGTTTGGGCCAAGCGCGCCATGACATCTTGCCCGATCGGCGCGACGCGGCGCGCGCCAAGGTCGACATGCAGGCTTAGCCATTCGCAAGTGGACGCCAAGTAGCCCTCCTCCGCGTGGTGCATCTGATGGAAGTGGTGAATCCTTTTTTCATCGAACGCCAAGAGCTGCGACGTAAATCGTAGCGGATCGCCCTCGGTCACCTCGCGCCGATAGGTGATATGGCAGTCCGCCGCAAAGGTCGTGCTGCCGGTTCGGGTTCGGTAGCTCCGATCCATGCCGATGAAATCCAGAAAAGCGTCGCACGCATGGTCGAAAGCCAGAAGGTAGTACGCAACATTCATATGACCGTTGTAATCGATCCATTCCGGACGGACGACCTCTTGATGCAAGGCTAGCGGCGCAGGAACCTGCATGGTTCTCCCTAAGCATTTGCCAAGAAAGATGGGATTTGCCAGGAAAGATAATGCATTGGCGGCTCCGGGCAAAGGCGCTAGCGTCGCGGCGTGCATTCGCGTCACGCGCCGCTGGGCCGCACGCGAACGACTTGATCGTAGCGATTCAACGACGCGACCTTGCGGGAGCCCGATGGGCCGTTTCCTGGGTATCTTCTTCGAGTTTTTGGGCCGCCATGCCGCCTGGACTCTGTGCGGGGGAGTGCTGGTCGGCCTCGTGCTACCCGATTTGGCGGCCGTGGCGCGCCCGCTGCTCGCGCCCAGCGTGGCCCTGATCCTCACCGCCGCCCTGCTTCGCGTCGACTGGTCGGTCATGGCGGGATATTCCCGGCGCCCGGCCTTGGTCGGCGGGCTGGCTTTGTGGTGCATGCTAGTCAGCCCCGTCGTCACCTGGATCCTGGTCGGACTCTTGCCGCTGCCTGACTCCCTGGCAACGGCGATCGTGCTCATGGCGGCGGCGCCGCCAATTCTGGGCGCGACCGGACTGGCCTTCGTCCTGGGTCTTGACGGCGCCCTCGCCGCCGTCGCGGGGTTGGTTAGCACGCTGGTGACGCCTCTTAGCGTCCCCGCCCTGGCGCTCGTCCTGCTGGGTCTGGAGCTGGAGATCGGCCTGGCCGAATTTATGCTGCGGCTAGGCCTGGTGATTGGCGGCTCGTTTGGTCTGGCCTTGGTGGTCAAGCGCTTGACCAAACCGGGTTGGTTGCGCGCGCGGGCGCGCCAGTTCGACGGCCTGTTCGTCCTTTTCATGCTGGTATTCGCGGTCGCGATCATGGACGGCGTAACCGAGGTGATCCTGTCGCGCCCAGGCCACGCGGCGCTTTGGCTGGGCGCCGCGTTTGTCGCCAATCCGGCCCTGCAAGTGTTGGGCGCCCTGGTCTTCGCGGGACTGGGCCGCCGCCGGGCGTTAACCGCTGGATTGCTAAGCGGGAACTGCAACATGGGGGTTTTGCTGGCGGCTCTGCCGCCGGAGGGAAATTTCGATATCGTGCTGTTCTTCGCTCTTGCCCAATTGCCGATGTTCATGCTGCCCGCGCTCATGGCGCCCGGATACCGCCGGATCTTGGGTGGATTGCCCTAAGAGCACCAGGGCGCGTCGACTTGGCCGACAGTAGCGATATTTTTGCAACAGGCTGAGATTTGACCGCAAGATGCGTATGTATGGTTACTGGTTACTCAAGAGATTGCATGCTAGTCAGGTCGAAGAACGGCGCCACGGCGGGCCAAAATGACGGGAGGCCAACTCACGTCGGCGCTTGCCCGTCTAGGGGAACCGCTTATTATTCGCTCGGAGTTCGGATCGACGGGGAGTCTCGGGAAAGGTGCTGGGTCGAATGTTGAGTTGGCGAATCGTGTCGCGGTTCGCGTTGTTTTTGTCTGCCGCGGTGTTAATCGGGGGATGTGCCGCGCAGCCGAACGACGTGGTGTGGGACACTGGCGGCGCGCTGACCGAAGAGCTGCACGGGGCGGCGCGCATTCAATACGCCCAGCAAAGCGACGATATAAACGATCTGTACCCCGATGTGGACGAGGACTACGACGATAATGACCCGCTGGAAATACCCAACCGGTTTATTTTCGCTTTTAATCAGACACTTGACGTCTTTGTTCTGAAGCCCGTCGCCTCTGGATACCGCTTCTTGCTACCCTCTATGATCCGCGATTCGATCCGAAATTTCCTGCGCAACCTCGCGACACCGGTTGTCTTGATCAACGACTTGCTGCAGGGAGAGCTCGAGCGCGCCGAAACTACTTTGGCACGTTTCGCGATCAACTCCTCGGGCGGGGTCTTAGGGCTATTCGATGTCGCAACGGACGAAGGTTTCGAATACCATCAGGAAGATTTCGGTCAGACCCTTGGTTCCCATGGCATTGGCGAAGGAGCCTATTTGGTTCTGCCCCTCTTCGGGCCATCCTCCATCCGCGACGGAGTCGGCCGGCTTGCCGATATTTTTCTGGATCCTCTGACTTACGTCGGGCAAGCCTACGATCTTGAGACAGAGTTCCTATTGATCCCCGCCGTTAACGGAATCGACACCAGATCGCGCAATATCGATACCCTGGAGAACCTGGAACGCGATTCGATAGACTTCTATGCCCGTATCCGGTCGCTGTGGCGGCAGAACCGGCAGAATGAAATTGATAATGGCCGGGAGGTGGGACCGACGGTGACGCCGGGCCTAAGTGATTTCGATTTCGATACCGAGCCGAAAGATGGACAACTTGGCAGTTCGCAGTGATAGTTTGGTTACCCGCCGCCGCGCCCTGCGCTTGGGCGTTTCCGGCCTCCTGGTAGCCGCCGCCGCGCTTAGTGGCCTCTCATCGCCATCCTGGGCAAAGCCGGAAGACGAGGCAGGGGCTTTCCTGTTGTCGCTCACGACGCGCTCGATTGAGGAATTGACCGATTCATCGGTTCCGGTAGAAGAGCGCAAGACGCGTTTTCGCAAGTTATTCCGCGACAATTTCGATGTGGCAGCGATCGGGCGCTTTGTCCTCGGCCGCTATGGGCGTGGCACCTCTAAGCCGATCCTGGAGGAATTTCTCTCGACCTTCGAGGACGTCATGGTCGAGCGCTTTGCCCCCCAGTTTGCCGGTTATGGCGAGACCCGGTTTCGGGTCGGGACGGTCCGTCAGGTGGAGAAGCGCAATCAGTACATCGTCAGCAGCGCGATTACGCCCCCCGGCAAGGACACCGAGGTCAATATCGATTGGCGTTTGCTCCACAAAGACGGTCACTTCACGGTCCTCGACATTATCGGGGAAGGGGTCAGCATGGCCCTTACGCTGCGCGCTGAATACGGCTCGGTCCTAAAGAGCTCCGGCGGTAAAGTCGATCAGCTAATCACTTTATTGCGCGAGCGAGTAGGCGCCCAAGCGGCGGCGAGCAATTAGAGCCTTGTCCAGTTAATCCGACTGGAAGAGACCCTAAACACGCCATCCCTATCAGCGAGACAGCGGCTTATACTTGATCCGATGCGGTTGATCCGCTTCGGCACCCAAACGGCGGTGCCGGTCCGCCTCATAGTCCTGATAGTTGCCCTCGAACCAGACTGCCTGGCTGTCGCCTTCGAAGGCCAGAATATGGGTCGCGATGCGGTCCAGGAACCAGCGGTCATGGCTGATGATCAGCACACAACCCGCGAACTCGAGTATCGCGTCCTCCAAGGCGCGCAAGGTGTCGATGTCCAGATCATTGGTCGGCTCGTCCAGCAGCAGGACATTGGCGCCAGTCTTTAGCATCTTAGCGAGGTGGACACGGTTACGCTCGCCGCCCGAGAGTTGGCCGACCTTCTTTTGCTGATCTCCGCCCTTGAAGTTGAAGGCGCCGACATAGGCACGCGACGGCGTTTCGTACTTGCCCAGGGTCACCGTATCCCGGCCCTCGGCGATCTCTTCCCAGACAGTCTTGTCGGCCGCCAGGGAATCGCGGGATTGATCGACATACCCCAGCTTGACCGTCTCGCCGACCCGCAACGTGCCTTGATCTGGTTTGTCTTGACCGGTGATCATGCGAAACAGGGTCGTCTTGCCGGCGCCGTTCGGACCGATGATGCCGACGATGGCGTTGGGCGGCACCTTGAAGTCCGCGTTGTCGATCAAGAGACGCTCGGCGAAGCCCTTGCCGAGGCCCTTCGCCTCAATGACCAAATCGCCCAGACGCGGGCCCGGTGGGACCACAATCCGGCCCGGCTCGGGCGCCTTGCGGCCGGCCTCCGCCAGGAGCGCCTCATAAGCCTGAATACGCGCTTTCGATTTGGCCTGGCGCGCCTTCGGGCTTTGCCGAACCCACTCCAGCTCGTGCTTCAATTCGCGCTGGCGCGACGATTCGGTCTTCTCTTCTTGCTTTAGGCGCGCCTCTTTTTGCTCCAGCCAGCTCGTATAATTACCCTTGAAGGGAATGCCGTGCCCGCGATCCAATTCCAGGATCCATCCCGCAACGTTATCGAGGAAATAGCGGTCATGGGTCACCGCGACCACGGTACCCGTGTAATCGTGCAGGTAACGTTCCAGCCAGGCCACGGATTCGGCATCCAGATGGTTGGTCGGCTCGTCGAGGAGCAGCATGTCCGGCTTTTGCAGCAGCAAGCGGCAAAGCGCGACCCGGCGGCGCTCGCCGCCCGACAGCTTCGCCACCTCGGCATCGCCCGGTGGGCAGCGTAGCGCATCCATCGCGATCTCGACCGTGCGCTCCAAGTCCCAGGCGCCAACGTTGTCGATCTGCTCCTGCAACTCTCCTTGCTCCGCGATCAGCGCGTCGAAATCGGCGTCCTCCTCGGCGAACTTGGCATTGACCGCCTCGAAGCGGTCTAAAAGCGCTTTGGTTTCGGCGACCCCCTCATAGACATTGCCCGCGACATCCTTGGCAGGATCGAGCTCCGGCTCCTGCTGCAAATACCCGATGCGTACGCCGTCGGCTGCTCGAGCTTCGCCGTTGATATCGCCGTCCAGGCCGGCCATGACCCGCATCAAAGTCGACTTACCGGAACCGTTCAAGCCAAGGACGCCAATCTTCGCGCCCGGCAGGAAGCTGAGATTGATGTCCTTGAGGACCTGCTTACCACCGGGAAAAGTCTTGGAGACCCGGCTCATTTGATAGATGTACTGATACGCGGCCATCGGAACGTTCCTTGGTATTACCTGCGGATTCCTGGTCCTCGCGCGAGGACCGCGCCCGGGCGGCGTTTCTATCGTATTGATTGGGGGAAGCAAAGCCCCGCATGGGGTTTTGGCCGACCCCAGCTTACCAGCCGGCGGCCTTCTGCCTGGCGATCACCGCCTTGGCCCGCTGCGAGAAGCGCAATGCCTCACCATAGGTTTCAACGCCAGCCTCGGCTAGGAACGGCAGCATGCGGACATAAACTTCCGCCGTGACCAGCGAATCGCCGAGTGCGGTGTGGCGGCCATGAACGTCGACCGCAAAGTGTTCCGCCAGATCCTCCAGGGACAAACCTGGCAGTCCGAGGTTGAGCGACGCGGCCAGCAGTAAGGTGTCCAGAACCGCCGGCTCCTCCCAGGGCAAGCCGGCCAGGATACTTTCCCGGCGCAGCATCGCGACATCGAAGGCGACGTTGTGGCCGATCCATACGGTATCGTGCGCAAGCGGCGCGAAGCTGGCGAAGACCGCCGGGAAGAGGTCGGCGTCGGCCACCATGGCGTTAGTAATTCCGTGCACGGCGGTTGAGCGCGCCGGTATCGGCACCCCCGGCCGAATCAGACGGTCAAAGCTCAAGCCGCGATACAGGCGCCCGCCGCACACGCGCACGGCGCCGATCGAAACGACGCGATCCACGGCGGTATCTAGCCCCGTTGTCTCGGTATCCAATACGGTCGCGTGCAAATCCACGACCCGCGTATTGTCGCTCACGGGCGAGAGCGCCGGCGGCCGATCGTGCAGCGCCAGGTCATGGTCCACTTCGGCCCGGTGTTCGGCGATGCCGTGGTCGAAAGACAAGACCGCGCCCCCGTGTTCCTCCAGGCTTACGATACGCCCCGATAACTCCACACCGTCGACGGTTCTCAGCCTGGCCTCTACCGCCGCCCCCTTCCGCCGCGACCGCTCGAGCGCGGCGATCACAGGATCGCGCTCCAGCGCCGCGAAAACCGAGGTTCCGACCCGCACCCTTTCGCTGCCCAGCAGGGCCTTGCCCGGAAAGTTGACCAAACTAACCTGGCCCTGCTCGGTCATGACGACCAGGGCCTCCGAGACCGACGCGAGGATGGCGCCAAGCCTTTGGTCGGGTGCTGCACGCTCCTCGGCATAGCGCGCGGATAAGCCTGCCAGCGCACCGCACAGCCGCTGGATCTCGAGGGCGGTGTCGTCCTCTTCGCGCAACGGTAGGACTGCGCTTCGATTGCCGGTCAAGGTCACGATAGCGCCGCGCGCGCGCTCGAGATCGCGAAAGTGCCGCCTCACAAGGTCGAAGACGTGCCAGAGCGCGGCAGCCGCCACGATTGCCGCGCCGCCGGCGGCCACTGCCATCACGCCCAGCTGAGCGCCAGGCGCCCGCGCCGCGAGGGCGAACCAACCTGCTAGGGCGGCGAGGACGCACAACGCCGCAAGGGCACCAGCCAAGGTCGCCTCGATTGCCTTGCGTACGCTCCTCGTCATTATCAGCGCTTCTTGGTATTAGAAGACATCGCCCGTGAACTCCCCATGGACGCGCTTCTTCAGGTGATCGATGGCCTTGAGCGAATCGACCAGCATATCCTTTTCACGTTCGGTCAGGTTGTCCGGGTGAACGTGATTGCCAACCTTTCCGCCCGCGCGAAAATCGGAAAGCTGCTGACGCAACAACAGAAAGGTGATGTGGTTGAAGGCCCCGCGCAAGTAGTCGGCGTCGTTGTCGCTCAGCACCCCTGCTTTGTGCAGCGCGCGGATGCGCTTTAGCGTGGCCGTGTCTTCAACCCCCTCGCGCAGCGCCAAGAGGCGAACCGCACCGACCAGCGGCAGGGTTCCGGCATGCTTCAGGTTGATCTTGCCAATATGTTCCTTCTTCGCATCCCTACCCGATTCGGTCACGAAGCGGCCGAACCAGCCCAGCGCGACCCCATATTCGTACAACTCAGCCTCGATCGCCTGCAGATAGGCCGGGTTCTTGCGAACCATTGCGCTGGCGTCGCGGCGCAATTCCCGCGCGAAGTCGGTGCGCCCATAGCCGCAGCCGAAATCGAAAAAGATGCTGGAAAATTGCACCGCGATGGTGCCGCGCCGGCGACCCCAGATGCCAAGCTGCTCCCGCCACTGAGCACGGGTCTTGCGCCATAGCGGGTTGGTCGCCATGACGTATCCGTTGCAGTAAGGAAAGCCGACCGTGTCCAGATCGCGGGTGAAACGCTCTGCCAATTCTATGAAGAAGGAATCGATCCCGGTGTGCTTCGCGTCGGGATAGTTGTCGAGGATGAAGCCGTTATCCTGATCGGGAAAAAGAAAGTTCTCGCCGCGGCCGCCAGACCCCATGATGAGCAAGGTGAAGGGCACCGGCGGCGCCCCCCAGCCCGCCGCCTTCATGGCCGCCAATTGGGCTTCGAGTATGCGCCGGTGAATGCCCCGGTTTATGTCTGTGATCAGGGCCTGGATTTCGGGAACCGGCACATGGTCCCGCAAAAGCTGCGTGGCGATTTCGGCTTGCGCCGCCTTCACGTCCCGCAGACCGTCAATGCTGTCGCCCCTGGTGACGAGATCGATCTGATGGATGACCTGCTCGGCGGCTACGGCCAGGGCGTCGCTCAAGAGGATTTCGCCAACCGGCCGCTCCTCGGCATCGACAACCGGCATATGGCGCCAGCCGAAGCGGCGCATGCGAACGATCGCGCGATACAGAAAATCGTCGGCGCGGACCGCCTCAACGGGCGACGTCATGACCGAGGACACCGGATCGTCGCCGCCGCTGCGCAACGCGATTCGGCGGGTCACGTCCTGCTCGGTAATCAGGCCCAGGAGGCGCCCGTCCGGGTCCGTGATCAAAGCCGAGGTCGTACGGACCCCCGACATTCGGCCCAGCATCTCGGCAATGCTGGTGGCCGCCGGAATGACAACCTGCGCCGGGCGCATGCTATCGCTCACAGGTTGGGAGAAGATCTTCAGTTGGGATTGCACATCACCTCCGGGGAAAGGACTGTCCAGGCCCCCGGCCGCGCGCCAGATAATTTTCCGAGCCTCGGTTCACAACGCCTCCTGGCTTTCCATGTCCGGCGCGGCAACGGCCGCTGCACGGCTGACGGGCAGGGTAAAACTGAATGCCGCGCCCCGGCCAGGCGCATCCTCGACCCAGATGCGGCCCCCAAAATGTTCGACAATCTGGCGTGAGATCGCCAGGCCCAGCCCGGTCCCACGAGGAAGGTTCGCGAGCGGTTCGCTCGATTCCTGGAATTTCTCGAATATGATTTGACGGTCGTCCAAGGGCACGCCAGGACCGTTGTCGAGGACGCCCAGATAAAAGCGGCCACCCAGTTGCCCCGCCAAGATGCTGACTTCGCCGTTAGCGTCATCGCAGAACTTTACCGAATTCGCGATCAAATTCACGATAACCTGCATAAGCCGGTCGCGGTCGGCATAAACGTGCGGAAGCCATGGATCCGCCTCCAGCTTCAGAGAGATCGAGCGGCTGGTGAGCAAACTGCTCGTGGCCGCAAGAGCATCGTCAATCACGACACGCGGATCGATGTCGATCATATGCCAATCCATGCGCCCGGCCTCCATTTTCGCCAGGTCGAGAATCTCGTTGATGAGCCGGGTCAGGCGCTCTGTCTCCTTCACGATGATAGTGAGGAAGCGTTCGCGCTCGGTGGTGTCGAGAGCTGGATTGTCGGTCAAAATTTCACTGAAGGACCGGATGGATGTTAGCGGCGTGCGCAACTCGTGGCTAACGGTCGAGATGAAGTCGTCCTTCATCTTGTCCAGCTCCTTCAACCGTTCGTTCGCGGCCCGCAGCTCTTGAGTCGTATTTTGAAGCTCTTGCGATTTCTGTTCCAGACGGTGGCTGTATTCGATGACCTGCGAGGTTTCGTCCAGGATCTTCATGACCTCTTCGATCCCAACAACCTCTCCCTTGGCGACCGAGGCGACCATGACCCGCGCCGAAGCGGCGCCGATCGCGCCCGCGAGCAATCGCTCCACGAAACTGACGAGAGCGGCGTCCGCTTCGCGCAGGCGGTCGAGGTTAAGGTCGCGGCTGCGAGCGTAGTCGCCCAGAACCCGGTCGGATTCCCGCGCACCGATAAAGCGGGCCAGCAGGGTCTTCAAATCCGCCACGGTCGCGGAACCGCGCCAGAAATTGGTCCCGCCAAAAGCGCCGGAACGGCCCGACACGTCAACGAAAAGCGCACCTTGAATTCGCTCTATCGCACCCGGCCGGCTCATCAACGAACCCAAGACATAGCCACCGATATTGGCGACCAGGCTCCAGAACATAGCGTGCGACAGACTATCCATGCCGTCCAGGCCGAACAGGGCGTAGGGCCGCAGCAACCCGATCTCAAATGGCCCATCCTCGACAAAGCCGATGGGCAGCCAACCGGAGAGCGCGAACAAAGGCAGCAGCAAGGTGTACAGCCAGAGGGCGAATCCTAGGCTGAGCCCCAAGATCGCACCGACGCGCGTGGCGCCCCGCCAATACATGCCGCCGATCATCGCCGGTGCAAACTGTGCGACCGCCGCAAAGGAGACTAGACCGATGGTGACCAGAGCGACGGATTCGCCGATAAAACGGAAGTAAGCATAGCCGAGCAACAACACCGTAACGATGCTTCCACGGCGTATAGACAACAGCAATCCACTGAGATCGCCCTGCTCCGCCAGATTGCGCCAATTGAGGCGGAGCAAGACCGGCATAATCAAGTCGTTGCAGATCATGGTGCTCAGCGCAATGGCGGCCACAATGACCATACCTGTCGCCGCCGACAGACCGCCGATAAAGACAAATAGCGCCAAGCCTTCCCGACGTTCCGCCATAGGCACGGTCAGAACAAAGGTATCCGCGTCGACAGTTCCGTCGGGAAAATGCAGCATCCCGCCGATCGCGATCGGCAACACGAAGATGTTGATGATCAGCAGATAGAGCGGGAATAGCCAGACCGCCTTCTTGAGGTGATCCTCGTTTACGTTCTCGACCACCGCGACCTGAAACTGGCGCGGCAGGCATATGATCGCGGCCATGGACAGCAGAATCAGGGTCGGCCAATGACCGTAGCCGCTATCGCTCGATGTAAACAGCGCGGTGATCTGAGGCGAACGCGCGGCGGCGGCGAACAAATCGCCGAATCCCCCGTACAGGCCGAAAGTGACGTAGACGCCGACGGCCAGGAATGCGACCAGCTTCACGATGGATTCGAAGGCGATCGCGGCAACCATACCTTCGTGATGTTCGCTGGCATCTATGTGCCGGGTGCCGAAGAGGATGGCGAAAGCCGCCATCAAAAGCGCAACCAAAAACGCCGTGTCCTTGAGGACCGGAACATTGCTCGAAATCGGCGGCATGACGACATCCGGGTACTGCACCAGGACATTGAAGCTGGTCGACACCGCTTTCAATTGCAGCGCGATGTAGGGTGTGATCCCGAGCACGGCGATCAGCGTGACCAAGCCACCCAGGGCAGCGCTCTTGCCGTAACGCGAAGAAATGAAATCCGCGATCGAGGTTATCCGGTGCGCTTTGCAGATGCGGATAATCTTGCGCAGCAGGAAACCCCAGAGCACGAAGGTCAGGGTCGGGCCAATATAGATCGGCAGGAAATCCATGCCGCTGGAAGCGGCGCGCCCGACGCTGCCGTAGAACGTCCATGACGTGCAATAGACCGCGATGGACAACGCGTAAATGTAAGGATTGGCAATGATGCTGCGCCCGGCATCGGCGCGTTTGTCACCGTAGTAGGCGATCGCGAACAACAGGCAGAGATACGCCAGCGAGACCAAAAGGATGGACCAACTGGCGAGCATGTTTAACTCACCGTGTCCGGCCGGTAAGCGGTTTATCGTTCTGGTCAGGCCGCGACGCGGAACCGAGATCGGCTATCCATGCGACCAGGACGATGATCAAACCCCATACGGCGAACAGATAAAGATAAAGAAGCGGCAAACCGAACACGAAGACCTCGGCGCCGAAGATAGCGAGAAACGGCGGACTGAACGCGACGCACCCGAATAGAAAGGTCGCGACAGAGCCTTCCGCAATCCGCTTGGGTCCCCTCATCGCTCCGGGCTCAGCATATCTTGGACGCGCGCGACAATATCGCGGGTGGAGAACGGCTTGGTTATGTAGGCGTCCGCCCCCAGTTGCATACCCTTGCGCCGATCCAAGTCGCGCCCACGCGCCGTTAGCATAATGATCCGCACCGAAGCCCATTCCGGGTTGGACCGGATTTCACGGCAAACCTCGTAGCCGTCACGGCGCGGCAGCATGAGGTCCAGCAACACCAGGTCGGCCGGCCGGCGTTGCATCATTCGGATTGCAGTATCGCCGTCGCGTGCGACCAACACCTCGAAGCCCGCTTGCTTCATCAGGAAGCTCAAGGAATCGACGATGTTCGCCTCGTCCTCAACGACCAGGACCTTGCGTGACATCCGCATATCCTCCCTGGGAGCCGGCCGTCTTTGAATCGCGGCCGGTCTCGCCCCGGCTAGTTTAGCTCGCAATTCTCACACTGACCATGGTCCCGACGGCTTGGTTAACGCAGAAAAGATGGATAGGCCCGATCGCCGCAATCGTGCCAAGCGCATTGGCGGCAATGGAGCCCAACAGGCGTAAACGAGCTATCGTCTTGGAGCCCAAGTCCGTCGGCATAAACCAGAGCATCGGCATACGAAACGTCGCAGCCGATGGATACCGAATAGTGCCGTTCCAGTGTCCCATGGCCCAAGCTTGGCCCCCTTTGAGCACGAGCCAGAAATATATAGGCGGTCCCGTCGGGAAGACGGGCCAATTGGGTGTCGATTCGACCCGGATTCATAAAGGCGCGATGCACGTTCCATCGGGGGCACGCCCCACCGAACCGGGGAATGCGCAAGCCGGACGCCGCCCGCCGCTGGATAATGTTGCCGGCGAGATCAACGCGCAAGAAATGGAACGGAACCCCTTCGGCGCCGGGCTGCTGCAGCGTGGTCAGACGTTGACAAACCTGCTCGAAACCGACACCGAAGCGCCGTTGCAAGACATCTAAATCGTGGCGCAGGTCGCGGGCGGCTTCTAGGAATTCACGGTATGGCATCAGGATGGCGGCGGCCAGGTATTCGCTCTGGGCCTGGCGCAGCAGGGCTATGGCGGCCGGCACTTCAAGCCCTGCCGGCGCGGCCATACGGTCGAGGAGCGGTCCGGCGGCGGCAAGCGCGAGCTGGCGCGCCATCTCGAGAGACCGGCTGGACGGGGGCAGAATCTCGCTCAGGCGCAAGCAACGGGCTTCCTCGTCGAAGTGGGCCAGACGGGCGTGGCTCCCAGCCTCTCCCGCTTTCCAAGGTGAAATCTCGACCGAGATCCCATGGTTCTCACTCAGGTGCGCGATTAGAGCCGAATCGAGGCGCGGGTCCGGGATACCAAGCGCCCGCCGGATATCTTGGGCCGCGTCTTCCAGCTCCGCGGAATAATTTCCGCTCGCTTCTAAGTAATCGGCGACCAGCGACGAAGGCGTGTCCAACTTCCGTTGCTTGCTAAGACCCTCGCCCGAAATAAAGCCGAAAAGCTCATTGACGAGATCGGTCAGCTTCTCGCTCTCCGATACGACCGTGCCGATGTATTGCTGACGGCGGTCGGCGGCCAGATCGGCGTTGTCCCTCAAGATCTCCGAAAACGACCGGACCGAGGTCAAAAGGGTGAGCAAGCGATGGCTGGTCGTCTCCAAAAACGGATTGTCGGCGAGGTGTTCGCTTAGATTGGCGGCCTCCTCCCGGGCATCCCGATACGCGCGGTAAAGCGCCATTACCGACCCGGCGACATCTGGCGCGGCGCCGACCAAACGGGTCAGGTCCTCCTGGCCCACCGGATCGCCCTTGAAAACGGGATCGCCGAAAACCTCGGTCAGATCGGACAGGAGGCGGCCTTCCTCACCGCCGGACAACGCGTGTGGGTCGATTTGCAGGACCTCACCCAAATTCAGCAGTATCGGCCGCGTCAGGGCCCGCTGGTTATGTTCTATGAGGTTCAAATAGCTCGGAGATATCCCCAGGCGCGCTGCCAGACCGACCTGCGTGAGCGCGGCGCGCTTGCGCAAGCGTCGAATCTTGCTGCCGATCAACAGGCGGTGTTTCATGGCGTAACCATGGGCCTAAGGGGCCCCTCCGAGCGGGCGTCAGGCATGAAGTTTACACATTTACACGGATTCGGCAAAAAATAGGAACTTTTACACCCGGGCGGCGGGTCGGTTAATCCTTTATTGACCGATTTGGATTCGGTGAATAATAGTTAAGGTTGCGGTTCTCTATTTTCAGAGACGCCGCACAAAAACTGACCTGACCGAGGGGGAAATTCCAATATCGGTCGGGACGAGTAGCAAGAATTTCGCGGAACCGAAACTAACTGGGAGGATTTGGCCTTGGCACCGAAAGTCATATGGCTGTTTGTCTTCGTGGCGCTCTATTGGGCGTACTGTATTTTCTGGGGCATCAAGTCTGCACAAACAGCAAAAACGGCCAGCGACTATTTCCTCGCCGGTCGCCGCCTGTCCATGTGGGTCTTCGTCTTGGCGGCTACCGCCACGTCGTTTTCCGGCTGGACGTTCATGGGCCATCCGGGTCTCGTTTACCGCGACGGCTTCCAGTACGCTTATGCGTCGTTCTACGCCATCACCATTCCCTTCACCGGGGTGATGTTCCTGAAGCGCCAGTGGATGCTGGGTAAGCGCTTTGGCTATGTGACTCCGGGCGAGATGCTTTCCGACTATTTCCAGGGAGATGCGATCCGCATCTTGACGGTCTTGGTCGCGCTGCTGTTCTCAATCCCCTATCTGGGCGTTCAACTTGGCGCCTCGGGCTTCTTGTTCAACGTGCTGACCGACGACCTGATTTCCCAGAACGTGGGCATGTGGGTGCTGTCGATGGTGGTGCTGATCTACGTCGCCTCGGGCGGTCTGCGGGCGGTGGCCTATGTCGACACCGTGCAATGCATCCTCCTCGGCTTGGGTATCGTAATCACGGGCATGATCGCGCTCGACATGGCCGGTGGATGGACCTCGCTCAACGAAGGCTTTGGACGCCTGGCGGCGAGCGATGTCGGCAAGTGGGGTCTGACACCGGACGGCCACAACGCTTACTTCGCGATTCCGGGCGTGATCCAATTCACGGCGGGCCTGGGCAAGGAAACCCCGGTCGGCGGCTTGTGGACTGGCGTCATGGTCCTGACCTACATGTTCGCACTGATGGGCATTCATTCGGCGCCCGCGTTCTCCATGTGGGCCTTCGGCAACAAGGATCCCCGTCCATTCGCGCCTCAGCAGGTTTGGGCCTCGTCGTTCTGCATTGGCTTTATCCTGTTCTTCTTCACGGCCTTCCAGGGCATGGGCGCGCATCTTCTGGGCGCCAATCCCGCGGTGAACGAGGCCGGCCTGGCAATCGTAAACGCCTTGCCGGATTCGATTGCCGCGAAACCGGATTCTCTGGTGCCCTACTACTTCAACCAAATCGCGGATACCATGCCGTGGCTGGTGGGCCTGTTGGCAGTCTGCGCCCTGGCGGCCATGCAGTCGACTGGGGCGGCTTATATGTCCACGGCCGGCGGTATGCTGACCCGTGACCTATACAAGCGTTACCTGAACCCGACCGCGTCGCACGCGACGCAGAAGCTGTTCGGGCGCTTGGGTGTCGCCTTCATCGTTCTTTCGGCCTTGCTGGTGGCGACCTTCTCGCGCGATGCCTTGGTGCTTCTAGGCGGATTGGCGGTCGCCTTCGGCTTCCAGATGTGGCCGTCCCTGGCGGCCGTGTGTTGGTTCCCCTGGATTACCCGCCAAGGCGCCACGCTCGGTCTGGCGGCGGGTCTGCTCGGGGTGATCTTCACCGAAAGTTTCGGCGCCAGTATCGCCGACTCGGTGGGCATCGATCTGCCCTGGGGCCGCTGGCCTTGGACCATTCACTCGGCCGGTTGGGGTATCCTCTTCAATCTGGGCACCTGCCTGATCGTCTCCGCCATGACGCAGAATGACGCGGACCGCCAGCACCGGGAGACCTACCACAGCTTCCTGCGCGAGCATGCCAGTTTGCCGGCAAGCAAGCGCGGGCTTATCCCGATCGCTTGGGGCATCACCCTGGCGTGGATGTTCTTCGGGGTCGGCCCGGGTGCGGTGATCGGTAATACCGCCTTCGGTATCCCGAACGATGTAACGACTTGGGTCTTCGGCATGCCGTCGATCTGGGTCTGGCAGATCCTGTTCTGGATACTTGGGGTTGGGATGATGTGGTTCCTGGCCTACAAGATGGAAATGTCGACCGTCCCGCAGAAGGAGGTCGAGGCTCTTACAGAAGACATCGGCGATACCGTCGGGCAAGCCAGCCGCTAGCCCGGTATTTCCACCGGCCGTTCAAAAGACGGCCGGCGGAACCTGAAACGCTTCCGGGGGGAAGGTGAATCCTTCCCCCCAATTTTTTTGGGCGACGCCCTAATCGAAAGCGATCCGGCCGCCCCGTTCTCTGCTATCATGAAGCCCAATGTCAGAGATTTTTTCCCAAGATTATGCCTTGCTTTGGACCGTGGCTATTACCCTGGCCCTGTTCATCCCGGTCCGTCAGCTCATATGGGTTATGAGCGTCCGCCGGGCCGAGCGCGATGGCGAGCACGACTTGGCCAGGCGTGACAGACTCAAGCAACGGGCCGCGGTCACCGCGGCCTTGCTTAGCTTCATTTTCGCCTTTTTTTACACCGGCGTTCTGTTCAAGGGTTGATTTGGGAAGCGTATATGAGTCCGGCTGTCCTACAGCGTTTTATCAAGATGATGCTCGTCGCCCTCTTGGTCTCGGGGGTGTTCTACTTGGGATACGAGTACTACACGAGCGATGCTCCGGGGGACTATTACGTCCGCGAGGGCGACATTCGGCTTGGCGATGGCTTGTACGATGAAGCCCTGAAGGCCTTCGACAAAGCGCTGGTAGAGATGCCAGACCACCGCGGCGCCCTGATGGGCCGAGCCCTGGTCTTCATCCTGACCGAGCGCTATGAGGAGGCGATCGCGGAATTCGATTATCTGATCGACTTCATGACCAAAACTCTGGACCCTGACGACCTGACCGGACGCGGCGTGCTGGCCGCCGCCTACGCCAATCGCGGCAACGTCCACGACCGGCAGGGCCGGTACGAGCAAGCCTTGGAAGATTACATCTCGGCGCTGGATACAGACCGCGAAACCGTTGCCGGTCCCGGTGTCGTCCATAAAATCCTGTATGGCGGGGATAACGTCTCAACCGTACGCGATCGCGCGCAGTATATTTATGAGCAACTTCAGTTACCGGAGAACGAGCGGCTCCTGAGCATCCCCGAGCTCGATGCCAAGCAACGCATGTACAAACCCTGAATAGCAAAATCAGCCGAAGTTTACGACGCCAAGCACATCCTGAAACAGGACCAGGAAGAAAAAGAGCGCGGCAATACAGCCAAACAGAAGGCGGACAAAATCCGTTCGTCCCTTGTCGTCACGGTAGGTAATGCCGTGCCAGGCGATAAAGCCCGTGACCGCCAAGAAAATGAAATTTATCGGGGTTTCCCATACACCCGCAAACTCAAACATAGTTTCAGCCCAACGCCCGCACGGTTGCCGGTGAAGCGGCGGCGCGGGTCATGACCCTCTCAGGTCCCCATGCAGGTCCAGCTCTTCGGCACTTGCCGGCGCGATTTCCTTTTCGTTGAAATACGGCGGCAGGATTGAGGTCGAGTCTCCCGGCGACAGGTGACCGACCAAGATGCCGCCGCCCACAACCAAGGCAATACAGGCAACGGCAACGGCCAAGCGCCGGGCGCCCAGAGGCACCGCCTGGAAATATTCGCTATCGTAGCGGTGATACTTGGGATCGCCGTCTTGCAGATCGCCGAGCTCGTCCCTGGCGATGATCTGGCGTGCATAGTGACGCGCCCAAGGCGGCACAAGTCCCCCGATCATATAGGTCTGGAATATCGTGTCGCTTTCCGGCCCACCCATTTCCTGCCCATGCCAAGAGAAATAGGCAAGCTGCAAGAGCTGAAATTCACCAATCTGCAAAAGGTTGGCCGCGCGCGCGATCTCGTTCCGTTCGGGATCGTCTTCCCGGTCGGGCCGAATAAGCGTCTCGAAAAATCCTGCCATGACAACTACTTTAAACGCCCCCGAGTGAAAGGCAAGTTGAGCGAAAGGGTTACAGCGGGCTTGGCGCAAGGGATACGTGCTTCCACCAAATCACAATTAGGTCATAACGCGGCAATATTAAGGCCATCTGAACGCGCCGGCCTCGACGCCAAGGTTCCGTTGGGCCGGCTCTCGCGATGACGTCAGGGCGTTTTAAGACTCAATCGCATGACCGGCCGGCGCGTCGCCCGGCGGGCCACAACGTCGAAACCATGGCGCAGGAAGGTTGAGGCAACCCCGCTATAGACAGTGCTGTTGGACTTTTCTTGCCGCGCGTCCCAGGGGTAGGCCTCCAGGATCTCCGCCCCCCGGCGCCGGGTATAATCCTTGGCGCCCTCGATCAAGATGCCGGTCAGTCCCTGGCGACGGTGTCCGGGCCTAATAAAGAAGCAGGACACGCTCCAGACAGGCGTGTCGTCGACCTGCTTCAGGAGCGGAGAGCGACCGAGTACCGGCAAGTCTTTCCGTGGGCAGACTTGACACCAGCCGACTGGGCCAGCCCGATCGTAGGCTAACAGCCCGGGCGGCGGGCCAGCGCGGACAATGGCCTGATAGGCGCGGCGGTTGGCGTCGCCGTGCCCAGCCTCGAATTCCGTGCGAGTCTGGCGCCACCGCATGCACCAGCAACCGCCGCGCGCACCCTTGGGGCCAAGCAGCGTCTCGAAATCGCCCCAGCGCCCTGGCGTCAGTGGGACAACATCGTAATCTTCCGGATTCGCCACTTTGCGGAAACCTCTCGCTCAACAGTGGTGCAGGCAGTCTAGGGCGAAGTCGTCTCCGCCGAATTCCCTGTTAAGCAGGGAAAAACAGGGAATCTTCTCGCGACATCGTACTCACTGCCGCAGCGCGCTAAAGCTCGGCGCTTCCACAGGCTCGCGCCGGTCGCCAAAGCGCTCAGCGACGAAGAGATCCACCCGGCTCGCGGTCTCCCGCGCCACGCCAAGGCAGTCCGGGACCGAGACCCCGTGCAGATAGTTTCCGGTAACGAAAAGGCCGGGCACGCGATCGCCTAGTTGTTCGAGCGTCGCGACCGCCTTGCCGTGACCGATGCCGTATTGCGGCAGGCCTTGTGGCCAATGCCGAACCCGGGCGACAACCGGTTCGCCGCGCGCGCCAAGCAGGTCCCGAAACTCCTCGCGCGCCAGATCGACCAGGGCTCCGGCCGCCAGGGCGCCCAAATCCGGGGCGCGCGCGCCGCCGAAATAGCCGCAGATGGCGACGCTGCCTTCCGGTGCGCGGCCCGGGAACATCGTCGAGCAAAAAAGCGCCCCGTTGATCGTTCGCCTTTCGCACGCAGGCGTTAGGAAACCGAAACCATCCAGAGGATGCTCCACCTGATCCCGCCGGTATCCGAAGAACGCCACGGCAAGCGGCGGCGCGGCGATGGCACCGGCCGCCGCGGCGGCTTCTTGGTCCACATCCTCCAGCAAGCGGGCCACGATGTGCGGTTGGGTGGCAAGGACCACCGAGCGGGCATGGAGCCTTCCCGCCGACCCGGCATCGACCATGAAGCCGTCAGCTAGGGGTTGAATCCGGCGAACCGCGGCCCCCGTGCGAATGGCCCCGCTAAGATCCGAGGAGAGCGCCTTGGGCAAGGCGCCGATCCCGGTGTTCCACGAAGAGAGCCGACTGCCGGACATTCCGCCATCGGCGCGCCGGCTAAGCACGGCGCCGCGCGCGATCGAACCGAAACGACGCTCTAGATCGACCAGCTTCGGGAAGACGGCGGAAACGGAAAGCCCGGCCGCGCGTCCCGCATACAGGCCGCCGACGAAAGGGTCTATCACACGCTCGGTAAACTCCCGGCCGAACCGCCGGGTGCAGAATTGAGCCACGGTTTCCTCGCCGGACGCATCCGCATCGCGGCGACGGGGTACGGCGATCTCGGCCAGCACGCGCAACCGCGCCCGGGGCGAGAGATAACTGGACGTGAATATGCCGAGCGGATGCGCCGGCAGCCCTTGCAGCACGCCCCGCTTGACCAGATAACGCCGGCGCGCACCCGCACCGAGGTCGAATCGCTCGGCGTCCAACCCTAACTCGCGCAAGAAATCCACCGCGACCGCAGAGGTGGCATTGACCGTGCTCGGCCCATGCTCCATCAAGAAGCCGCCAATACGCTCGGAGACCGCGTTACCGCCGGCGTTTGCCTGCCGTTCGAGAACCGTGACGCGCCGCCCCTGACGCTTTAAGTCGTAGGCTAGCGCCAATCCGGAAATCCCACCGCCAATCACGGCGACATCGATGCTCATCTCCACTCACCCGGTGACTGCAAGCCGCCCCATGCGCCGACGGCCGGGGCCCGGCCCAGGCTCCCGCATGGAGGCTATAACCATAGCCGCGGCTGTACGGCCGATCCTTGTTACAGGTCAATTCCGGCGCATCTTTGAGGCCTGCGCCGACAACGGCCTTATGCCTGGCCCCACTACTTGTCGTGGCAAGCGAGGCATAATTCGGTTGACCGTTCGGTCACCAGGGCGCCGTGGCGCGCGCTGTAACCGTTGTGGCAAGACAGGCAGCTCACTTGCCCGCCCGGCAACAGAATCGCCGCCGGCAGCGCCGCGGGGGAACGTAAATCCCGTTCCAGATCGGCGTGCGTATAGCGCATGCCGATCGGGTGGTTGACCATGCCGGTGCCGTTGCTGGCCGTGAACGCGGCCCGGATGGCTTCGCCGCGCAAGGATAGCCGATCCGTATGGCAATCCAGGCAGCGCTGGGAGTAGCCATCGATCTCTTGCACCGGCAGGCGAGCGCGCGCATCCAGGTGGGCGGAGCGTAAGAGGGATTCGCCCCGGTCCGCCATACGGGCGAAGAAAGACCGCGGATGGCAGGCGGCACACAACTCGCCCTCGTCCGCGAACTCGCCGAGCGCCGCCTGACCGGCGCGGCCGGACCTGCCACCCGTGCCATGCACCTCGTGGCAGGTACTGCAGGTCATCTCCCCCTTCCAGTCCACGGGCATATGCGCCGGCAACGCCCGGTTGGGGACAAACCCGGTCGGATGGCTGGCCTTCACGGCCCCTTGATGGCAGGCGCCGCACATCCGCTCCTGCGTCGCCCTGAGCCGGCCGGCGTCTTTCGCCGTGACCGCCGCACCCGCCAGATGGCACGTCGCGCAGCTTGCGCCGAAATGACTGTCGAGCGAGACATTGGGGGCAGCATAGCCAGCCCCCGCCCCGAAAAGGAGCAGGAGAGACGCGATCCGCAGTACCTTGCATACCGTCCGCGACATCCAAAAACCCTGCCTGGGTTAACTGCCGTTCGGGCGTCCGGACGATCTGATTTCGGCTCCCGACAACGCCGGTGGGGCCACAGAGGAAGGAAACTTGTGGGCCTCACCGAACGACGCTGACGGGGTCCGCCGGAGCGCTCGAATACGAGCGTCCTAACGATACGCGAATCCGATGAATACCAGGTAAACCCTGGCTAAACGTGGAGGTGGGTGGGTCTATCTATGGTTAAGAAAAAGCGCCGGCCGGTCAGTACCGGCGGCCAAAGATGCGCCGGCTTTGCGGGCCGCGGTCACGCCCGTCTTCCCAGACCGCCAGGTAGGCGTCCCGCGCGGGGCTGAAGCTGAGCATGGGGTAGCGGCGGGCGCCGGCCGCCCCGCCGTCGGAAAGCACGAACTCCGGCGCCATCGTGCCGTCGGCACTCACGAAGCGGCCGTAGATGTCGATTTCCGTGACCGCGAGCGAGCGCCGCAAGTCATACCAGACGACGAGAAACCGCCGCCGCGCCGGGTCGTAGGCCAAGGATGCATAGCGTTGATGGTCCGGGGCGGTGGCAATAAGAAATGGCGGTCCCTGCACGGTGCCGTCAGCCCCCGAGAACATGGCGCCATAGACCTCCATACCTCGTTGCCGCTCATTTTCGCGGCTGGTCCAGGCGGCCAGAAAACGGTCGTCCCCGGGTGCGTAGGCAGCGGCGTGCGGGGTCGGCGGCAGGACTCTTTCAGTCTCGAGCGAGATCGCGAAGCGCGCTCCAGCCATGCCAGCACCCGCGTCGGTAAAGGCGCCATAAACGCCGTTTTCCACTGTATCCCGCCAGACGACCAGAAAGCGATCGCGGCCCGGCTGATAAGTCAGCGAGATCCCGTCCTGCCCGCCACCGCCCGGATAAACCGGAAACTCGGGCGACAACGGCTCTCCTGTCTGGCCAAGGAAGCGGGCATAGACCTTCTTTTCGCGCTGCTCGTTCTCACCCACCCAAGCCACGAGAAAGCGCCGGTTTGCCGGGTCGAAGGCGGCGACGGGAAATTTCTGCGATACGCGCTGGCGCGTGACGGCAAAGCTCTCGCCCAGCAAAGTGCCATCCGCATTCACCACTTGGCCATAGATGTCGGAATCGGCGGTCTGCGCGTCTCGCCAGTCGGTCCAGACAACGAGAAAGCGATGATTCAAGGTATCGACGGCCATTGTGGCGAACGCCTGGCCCTTTGGGGCCCGCGAAACCGCTATGTCAGGACCGGCTGGTCCGCCTTCGGAATCGACGAAGCGCCCGTAGATATCGTAGCCCGTGCTAACCTTGTTGCGGTCATCCGACCAGACGACGAAAAAGCGCTCAAGGCCCGGATCGTAGGCAACGGCTGGGTTTGCCTGCGCCGTATCGCTCGCGGCCACGACGAAGTCGGCGGGGTCATCGGCGAGGCCGCCGTGCGCGGCCGTCAGTCCCAGGAACAGTACGGCGGCGGTGACGAGAGCTCGTGGCGCAACGCTCATCTCGTCAGTCGTTATAGGTCTCGGGATTATGTGATTCGCCGTGACAGCTCATATAGCAGGTTCCCTGATACCTGCCGTCGTCCTGCCAAGTCGGCTCGGCGAACCCACCGGTGCCCGTGATGGTGCGGAGCTGCGATCCATCCTGGGCGGTGAGCAGGAAATTCAAAAGATGCGGAAACTTCTGCGATCCATGCGGGTCGTGACAACCGATGCATGACTCGTCCTCGTTGACCAGGTGGAGGCGGTGCGGGAAGCCGCTGGCATCGTTCAGAATAGCGGATTCGTCGTGGCACGAGTAGCACAGCTCGTAGTTCTGGGAGCTATAAGAGATCTTCGGATCGAAAGTGTATTCCTTGGCTAGGATCGCGCCGAAATTCGACCCGTGCGGGCCGTCGGGGCCGGTGCCGCCGGCGGCGACGCTGGACTCGCCATTGTGGCAATCGGTGCAGTAGATGAGGCTGCTGGTCCGGTTCAGGGTGATATCCGGACGCAAGCTTGGGACCTCGTTATTGTTGCTCGGATCGTTGATCTCGATGGGGTGGTAGGAGATCAACCCCGGCGTGCCGCTGATCACCTTCTCGCGAATGTTGTAGACGCCATCCTGCCGGGTCATGTTCAGGGCCCGGGCGGTTTCGCAGCGCTGGTTGTCGCAGGCGCTGTCGCCCGGGACCCCGTGGCACTTGAAACAAAGCTCGTACTGGAAGTCGATCTCGGCCTTGACGGCGCCGTTGGCATCGATTCCGGAAACGCCGCGTATGCTGGCGTTGGCCAGCGGCGGCGTTGTGTGATCGGGATCGGACGGGTTGCTCGGCTTGAAGGAGACCATGGGTGGCCCGGACTTGGCCCCATGCGGATTATGGCAGTCGGCGCATTCCGCGTGGAGCGGCATGCTCAAGGGGTTCTCGACCAAGGTGGCGTCGTGCCGGGAGTTCGGCGTGATCTCCACCGGATGCCGCGAGATCTTGATACTCTCGCCCTGAATGTCGGTCGCCGCCACCGTGCCGTCGTGGCAGAGGTAGCAGGTGTTCTCCTCCTGATCCTTGATCAGGCGCGGCGGCGTCGCCGCGTTATGCGGCGTATGGCAGTTGAAGCAGGAGTTTTGGGCGACCGTGTTGCCGCGCCAGGCCGGCTTGCGCTCGCTCCAGGGATTGGCGCCGCCGGCGGTCGCCGCCGATGTCGCGTGCGCCGAAGAGGCCCAATCCCAGGTCGCGCCGCCGCGCACGTGGCACGTTGTACACAGCTCGCCGTTGGCGGTGGTGCGGCGCAGGAATGGCACAATGTCCTTCTCGTGCGCGTCGTGACAAGTCGTACACTGCAGCTCGGCGTTCTCTAGCGGCAGGCCGGTGCTTGCCGGGTTCGCCAGTTCCTGGTCCGCCGCCTGCAACGCGGTATCGTAGGGAAACGAGATCGGATGGTCGTCCGATAGGTCGGTCCCCAGATTGGACCGGCCCGCGAGAAACGTGCTCTGCAAATCGTTGACCATACCGGACGGCAGATTGCCCAAGGCGCCCAAGGCCACGGTCCCATCATGGCAGGACAGGCATAGACGCGATTGCCCCGTCGGCTGTCCAGGGAAGGCTTGCAGGGTCGAGCTGCCATACTCGATGTAGGTCTGTCCCGAGAGTTGGCGGTTCCACAAGGGTCCCTGCGGCTGGGCATTGTGCGGCGTATGACAGAATACGCATACCTGATCGATATTCAGGCTCTTGAAAGGACCAGGGCCGGACGTCGACAGGTTGTGGGGGGTGTTGACCACATCCTTCACCGCCCAAGCCGGCGCCGCGTATAACAGCAAGACGATAAGCAAAACGAGGCGGCGCATCTCAGACCTCCCCGAGGTATTCAAAGACCTGGATACGCCGGTTGTATGAATCGGCCACAAAGATGCGGTTTTCGGCGATGAAGACGCCCGCTGGAAGCCAGAATAGCCCGGCGCCTATGCCCTCGCCGCCAAAGGCCAGCAGGAAGACGCCATTGGGATCGAAGATCTGCACGCGGTTGAACAGGGTATCGGCCACGTAGATGTGCCCTGCGGCATCCACCGCCACGCCCTTTGGCTGAGCCAGATCGCCGGAGCCGTCGCCGTGCGACCCGAAGCTGGCCAGAGGTGACCCATCCAGCATAAAGCTTTGGACGCGGAAATTCATCGTATCGTTGACGTACAGCCGATTGCCCCAGATCGATACGTGCGTCGGGTAATTAAACTCGCCCTCACCGATACCCCGGCGGCCAAATGAGAAAAGTTTCGCGCCGTCAGTGTCGAACACATCGACCTTGTGGGCCAGGGTATCGGCCACATAGAGCCGTTTTGCCACCGGATCGAAAGCCAGACCGGTTGGCCGGCTCAGACCCTCGATAGTCAATGCGAGCTTGCCCGAGCGGTCGAAGACGAAAACACGCTCCAGAACGGAATCGGCCACGAAAAGCCGGTCGTTTCCGAAGGCGATCCCAACGGGCGATACTAGGGCATCCTCGCCGGCCGCCTCGATTCGGCGGTATTCGCGTTGCCGCAAGTCGTAAAGATGAACGACGTGAGCCCCAGGATCGGCGATGGCCACCACGTCGCCATCGACGGCGATCGCATAGGGGCGAATCATCTCCCGCGAGTCCTCGCCCGCGACAAGGCTCCAGAGACGGCCAAAAATCGACCGGGTAAAGCCCAGATCCTCCGGCTTCCCGAACGTAAACAGATATTTGACACGTGCCGGCGCCGGCGGTTGCGGCCAAACCAAATTTTCGGCCGGCGGCGCCAGATCGGGCGGGACCTCGTTGCGGTCGGCGCAAGTGGCCAAAAGCAACAGTGCAGCCATGACTAGTGCCGTTCTCATAGCGATCGCCGAATGAGGGTGAACATGACTCGATCTTCGGTCGACTGGCTAGTGTCGCCGTCGCGCACCGTGTGATTATAGCGTACCGAGATCTCAAGTTGGCGCAAGAACCACCGCACATCCAAACCACCGTCCACGAATTGCTCTTCGCGCGAACCGCCCGTAATCGCCGACCCGCGATCGGTACGCGTCCAGTATCCCAGGTGCGGACGAAGCGTCAGGTTAGGCCACGGCAGCCAGCGTATGGACAGATCCCCCGTGTATAGGTCCGTGTCGCGGTTGGTACTCTCGGAAAAGACCTCGCTGATGCTGAGTGTCAAGCCAGCCCGGCGCGAGAAGTTGTAGACCAGGGACTGATCGAAATCCAAGGAGTCCGTATCGAAGGATCCCGTACTCTGGGATCGCAACTGCGCCGAGGCTGTCGTCCGCACCGAACTCCCGTCCCAGCGCAATTGCACCCCGGTCGTCCTATCCTCCCGGTCGATGAGAAAGCTCTCGCCCGCCCCGGAGATCAGGCTCTCGTCGGAGATCGAGGTTCGATGGAACACGTTGATCCAACCGAAATCGACGGAGGCACGATAATGATAAGGGATGGTCGAGAACTTCACCGATGGCTGCAGCTCGAATCGATACGAAGCAAGAAACGTATCTCCCGGTCCGAGCAATCCACCAGGCAAAATAAAGACTTCAACCAAGTCGGCGCCGGCCGGCGAGACGGTGTAGTCGGTACCCAGCGTCAAGACTAACGCACCCGTCGTGTCTGTGACGATAACGCTTGAACCGTCTACGAATCGGCGGTTCAGGTTGACGAGCCCGGTTGTCGGTATGAGATGGCTTTCGTCGGCCACCGATTGGAAGCCGCTGCTTGAGTCCCGATCGGTGATGCGATAAGCGCCGCCGGCGCCGGCGTTGAAGCGGCCGCCCCAAAAGATCTTCTTTCTGTAATTCAGGTCGACGCCGGGTTCGTATTCCAGCTCGTCAAGCGTGTCGGATTGGCGCAGTGAACCCGAGACATGTCCGGTCGTCGTTAGACTATCGTACAGATCATGTGTCAGTGAGAACGACCCGGCATTCTCGATCGTCGTACCTTGCTGCGAGAACGATGAGAATTGATACGACGTTGCACTCGACAAATCCTCGGTATGCTGAATATCCGCTGTCTCGTCGAACTTAAAGCGTTCGAACTCGTTAAAGCCGTTGCGGTCGAAGAAGTCGACGTGAGTGGTCAGACGGCTGCCTTTGCCCCATTCGAAGCGGTGATCGGCACGCGCCTTGTTGGTCGAGTAGTCGAAGTCCCGATCCGTCAGGTCGTCCAGCCAGTTCCGCTCCAGGTTTAGACTCAGCTTTCTGCTCCGGCCTCGGAAATTAATCGCGCGCAGAACGTCGTCGCGCTTGGAAACGGAACTAGTTAAACCCGATTCGAAGGTTTGCTCCATAGCGCGCTCGGAGTAACTCAAGGTCGACGGAAAAATCCTTGTTTTCCAATTGACGCCGAGGCTCCGGGTTTCCAGATCGAACTCATTGCGGTTGCCGAGGCTGCCGTCGATCGTATCCGTCGTCTTGCTGAACTGGCCGTCGACGCCAAAAGGGCCGGGAGTCCCCTGCAGGGCATTGGCGTTGATGTTGTAGTTCAAGAAAAACCCGTCGCGTGTTTCGTCTTGCGTCGAACCGGAAAATTCGCCCCGTGAGACCTCGGGCTCAACCTCAACGGAAAACTTGAATATGCGCGGATCCAGGCTATACCCGCTTTGCTTGAACCGCACACCCGTGCTGACCTCGAGATCGCTCGTCGTCTCATTGTCCGTGCTCCGCCGGGTCCCGTCGAAGTCGATCCTTGCCTCCCATTCCAGGGGATTGAGGTGAATCGTTTCATCGACCTGCGCCGCCGCCGCCGCCGGCAGAATCGCCAACACCAAAATCAAGGGCCCCCGTCGGCCCAGGCACGTCATGGGCTGACCCGATCCGCCAAGTCGCCGCCATGGCGACGCCAGGCGGGAGGCGGGCGTGTATGCCATTGTCCGAACGACGTAACCATAGCCTCACGTCCCGTTCGGCCGCCATGCCAAGACCTCCTTCGGCTCAGAAGCCGATCTTGCCGGGGCCATCATGAGCCGACACTCTCACGGCGCTACTCCTGCGGCGCTACATGGCACCGCGCACAGGTTCGGAACTCCACCGGAAAGGCGACGACGCCATTGTGGCACATGGCGCAGCTTTCGCCTTTCTGCATCTTCTCCATGGTAATCTCATTGGCCCCCGCCTTCATCGCGAACGGCGTTTCGTGGCAAACGTAGCATCGGAACCGGATTCGGTGCGACCAATGCGGGAACACGGCGGGCGGCACGGCGGACGTGCCTTGGGCCTCGGGCGCGGCATCGGCCTGGCGCTCGAAAATGATGTCGCCAGGGGCTGCCGCCAGCGGGGCCGGAACCAGCCAGGGACCCGCCACAAGCAATAAGGCAAGCCCGGTACCGATCGTTCGCGCGGCCACCGAGAGGAGCATCATTCCTCCATCGCCGTATGACAGCGGGTGCAATTCTCGAGTGCGAAGGCCACGACCCCGTGGCAGGTCCCGCAGTACTCACCCTCGAAGATCCGGTCCATCGTCACCTCCAGCTCACGGTAGCGAAAAACTTTCGGATGGCAGCTTTCGCACCCTAGCCACTCGGTATGGCTGGAGTGCGGGAAGTAGGCGTCTAGCGAGGGATCGGGCCCGGGAAAGTAAAAGTCCCAGCGGAACACGGCCACCTGGGGATCGCCGTCTCCATCGATAGAAGCACGGGGACGGATCGTGCCGTCGTGCAGCGCCGCCATCCAGTCCGCCTCGTCGAGGGCGTCTTTGGGCAGCATCTCTTGCGCCTGCTCCCAGGTCGTGACGGAGTCGATGACCGGCCGCTCCTGCTGCGTCTGCGCCACGGCCGTCGGCGTGGGAAATACAGGCGACTCGCTTACCTTCTGCGCTTCAACAGCGGCGGCAGCCTTCTCCTCCGCCGTTGGCGGTGGAATATCGAAGAACAGGGATAGCGCCTTGTCGCTGCACGAGGTGAGCAAGAAAAGGGCGGGAACGAGTAGCAGGTATTTCACCGTGCTAAACCCTTTCCCGCCCATGCCTGACACCGAGTTTGAAGACTAGGTGCGATAGTCTACTTTATATGACAGCTTGTGCAAACGGCGCTGGCCGTGTTGGCGATCCGCAAGAATGGAGGAAATTGCGGATCGTGCACATTGTGGCAACTCGCGCACTCCACCTGATCGCCATCGCCCGTGGCGCCGGGCGCCCGGTACAACGGCAGATCCCCGACCTTGCCCGAGACCGGCACGACAAACTCGGGGTCCTGCCCCGCGCCGGTACCAACGCTATAGGTGACCGAGATCGGATGGTCGTCGGTCAGATCGCCATTACGGCCAACGGCGTGGTCGCCGGTACCCATGACATCGGGCAACGTAAGGCCGGGATTGTTGATCAGAGCGTCGAACGCCGTGATACCGTCATGGCACGACAAGCAGGCCGCCGAAATACCCTGCGGCTGATTGGCGATTACCATGTCGATAGACGGGCTATCATACATCGTGAATGACGCCGTAGCCGCAGCCTGGCGGTTCCACAAGGGGACCGGCAGCGTCGACGGATCTGACGTGTTATGCGGTGTATGACAGAACACGCAGACATCGGCGGTGGTGGTAGTGCGGGTCGATAGATCGTGGTCAGAATTCACGATCGAGGCAGCCTGCGCCCCGGCCATCCCGAGCAAACCCGCCAGGGCGGCCGCACCGAAAGCAATAAACAGTTTTCTAATCATGGCTTTTCTCCCTCCCTGGAGACTCTGCGGATCGCGCTTCCTCCGTACATTTTCTTAGACCTGCTGATTTCTCTTAACCGCGTCAGGCTAGCGCGTTCAAAACGCAGCGACATTGATTTAAATCAGGTCTTAACGGATTTTTAACGATTCGTCAGAACGCGAACGGGCTCTTACGAAGGATGTATCATCCGATCGGCCGGTACCATGGCTTCTCCCTACCCTAGGTTCGATATATGCCGCTTGGAATTTAGCACATCTTTAATTGAAATAAACGTCAAATTGACATTGTCCAAGTTTCGCGCGCCATTCTTGGTTAACAAGTATAGTAAAGTACTCGGTGAATTTTCTCGCTCACTCGAGCCCCGATTGGACGGGATTTGTCGTGTCGCTTATTCGGTCACCGCGGCCGGGGCGCTTTGCTCGGCCTGTTCCTCTGCGCCGGGCGATTGCTTCAGATATTGAAACACCTGAACCCGGCGGTTGAATTGGTCGGCGACATAGAGTTGGTCGTTCGCGTCGATATAGGCGCCCGCCGGTAACCAAAACTCGCCGGGCCGTAGCCCCATCGAGCCGACGAAGAGCATCGGTTGCCCCTCGAAATTGAAAACCTGGAAGTTGTTGAAGGCGGCGTCGACCACATAGATATGCCCGTCGGAATCGACGGCGATTCCCTTCGGTCGCGCGAATTGCCCGACCGTGTCGCCGGTCTCGCCAAAGGACGTGAGCAAGGCACCCTCGGGACCGAAGACCTGAACCCGGAAGTTCATGGTGTCCACCACATAGAGCCGTCCCTCCCGATCCACGGCCATGTTGGTGGGGAAATTAAACTTACCCGGGGTATCGCCACGCTCGCCGAATCCCTCGACCTGGTTTCCCTCCATGTCGAAGACGGCGATCCTGTGATTCCGGCTGTCGACAACGTATATGCGGCCCAAGGCTTCGTTAATGGCGATGCCGACGGGGGTGTCGAGTTCACCCTTCTTGCCGAAGGCGGACAGAAACGTGCCGTCGGGGCCAAAGATCACGACCCGGCTATCCAGCGCGTCGGTCACGTAGACACGGCCTAAGGAGTCGGAGGTGATGCCGGCGGGCTTGCTCAACACCCCCTTGCCCGCTTCTCCCCAGAAAGCAAAGGTGCGTTTTGTGGGATCGAAGACGACAACCCGTCCCCACCCGGTGTCGGTCACCAGAACCCTTCCCGAGCGATCAGCATGCACGCCGTAGGGCTTTTTGAGGCGAAGGACCGTATCGTCCTCCCTCTCCTTGCCGAGAAGGACGTCGGCCAGGGAAGTGGTCTCGCCATCAGCGCCAACGTCCTCCTGCGAGCTAAAGTCGCGCACGTACCTGATCCGGGGCTCCTCGGGCGGTACCGGCCATACCAGGTCAACGACCTCCGCCGGCGGCGGCGGCGGCGGTGCGGCGCAACTGCCGAGCGTTAGCAGGAGGCCTCCGGCCAAGATCATACGGCCGGTTCTGGAGCTGTTCTTGCCGCTTTGAGTCCGTTTCATGTCGATCAAGCCGTTATCCGTCTTCGGTTTACGCAAGCCCGCAGGCACTTCGCCCGCACGCATAGTTTATCGCAGATTCACAAATCCGTCCGTCACTGAATTCCAGATCACCCGTACGTCTTCCCTTAACTTGGGTGGTCTCTGTATTTGCCGGTAGTCTAGCAATATACCGCGCAAAGACGCCGCCAATTTGATCTCTGTCAAATGCGCCTGGCGAATGAGGCTCGATACTAGGTGAAATTCTCAACCCCACCTCGGATGGGAGAGTGAGCGATGGATTATGAAAGCGTTTTCGTCAAGGCGATTGACGCGTTGCAGGCGGAAGGCCGGTACCGGACCTTCGCCGATCTGGAACGTTGTGCCGGTAATTTTCCACGTGCCAAGCGGCACGGGCCCAGGGGAGTTGGCGAGGTTACGGTCTGGTGCAGCAACGACTATTTAGGCATGGGTCAGCACCCGGAGGTGCTGGCGGCCATGCGCGAGGCATTGGAGTCTTGCGGCGCCGGCGCCGGGGGTACCCGCAACATCGCCGGCACCAATCACTATCACGTGTTGCTGGAGCAAGAACTGGCAAAATTGCACGGCAAGGAAGCGGCGCTTTTGTTCACCTCCGGTTATGTCTCCAACCTAGCCACCCTGGCAACCTTAGCTTCCAAGCTACCGGGATGCGTGGTGTTCTCGGATGCCATGAACCACGCCTCGATGATCGAGGGCATCCGCCACAGCCGGGCGGAGAAGCGCATCTTCCGCCACAACGATCCGGAGGATCTGGCGCGCCAGCTGGCAGCCATAGATCCGGCGCGACCAAAGATCGTGGCCTTCGAGTCCGTTTACTCTATGGATGGCGACATCGCCCCCATCGCCGAGATTTGCGACGCGGCCGAGCGCCACGGCGCCATGACCTATCTGGACGAGGTTCACGCTGTTGGCCTCTACGGTCCGCGCGGCGGCGGCATTGCGGAGCGAGACGGGGTAACCCACCGCCTGACGGTCATCGAAGGCACCTTAGCCAAGGCCTTCGGCGTGATGGGCGGTTATATAGCCGCCTCCACGGCGTTGGTGGATTTCATCCGCTCCCATGCCTCCGCCTTCATCTTCACAACCGCCCTGCCGCCAGCGATTGCCGCCGGGGCCTTGGCCAGCGTCCACCACCTGAAGGCCAGCAACATCGAACGCGAGCGGCATCAGGAGCGCGCCGCCGCCACCAAGCGCAAGCTGCGTGCCGCCGGCTTGCCGGTCATGCCCTCGGCCAGCCATATCGTCCCGGTCCTGGTCGGCGATCCGGTGCGTTGCCGCCAGGTGACAGACCGGCTGCTCGCTCACCACGGCATCTATGTGCAGCCGATCAACTATCCTACCGTCGCGCGTGGGACCGAGCGGCTGCGGCTCACGCCCTCGCCCCTACACAGCGATGCCGATATCGACTGCCTTACCACCGCCTTGTCCAAGATATGGGACGAGCTCGATCTCGCGCGGGTGGGCGCACAGCGAACCAATGGCCTGGAGAAGGCCAATGGCCTGGAGAAGAAGGAAACACCGGCGCCGCGCAGCGCCCATACCGCCACGCGGCGGACCCGCGTGGCCCCCGCGCGGGAGGAACCGGCATTGCCGTAGAATCCGCTAGGGTTGCGGCCGCCACCCGCCCGGTTAGGGCGTGCGCTTGCGCGCGTAATAGGCCGCCAACCTCTGGATGTCGGACTCGCCCATGGGGAACGACATCGCCTGCATGATGGAGCTGGCGCGGTCGCCGGCGTGATACAACTTCAATGCGTTCACCAGATAGGATTCGGCCTGGCCAGCCAGGATCGGGAAGCGTGGATCGCCGCCGGCGCCATCCTGTCCATGGCAGCGGTCGCACCGCTCCACCCATTGCGCCGTGGTTAAGGGCTTACGGATGGGTAGCGCCTTCGGCTTCTGAGCGGCATAGAAAGCCGCCAAATCTCGTACATCGATTTCGCGCAGCGCCAGAACCGCGTCCCGCATCACGTCGTGAGTACGGCCGCCGTTCTTGTAGAGCTCGATCGTAGTGGCTAGGTACTCGGCATCCAGACCCGAAAGCCGTGGTGTTTTCGGATCCTCGGTGTTGCCGTCCCCGCCGTGGCAGCCGACACATGGCGCCGTCACGGCTAACCCGGCGATGGCATCGCCGGCAGCCGGCGTTTCTGCCCGTTGCGGAGTCATCGCCGCGTAGTAGTAGGCCATGTCCTCAATTTCGGCTTCACTCAGATCCGCGACGAACGCTTGCATGGTGTCGTCGCTGCGCGTGCCATCCCGATAGGCCCGTAGTGCCAGAATTAAATACGGTGCGTGCTGGCCGGCCAAGCCGGGCAAGCCGGGGACGTCGATGTTGCCGTCCTCGCCGTGACATGAGGCGCAGTCGGCTGTCGCCGCCTTGACCGCCGCAAACGGATTGGCCTCGAGCGCGACCGCCTGTGCCTGATCCTGAGTTGCAGCCGCAGCCTGGCGGAACGGCGGCAGGCCGGCAAAATAGACCGCCACATTGGCCAAATCTGCATCGCTGAGTTGACCGGCGGCTTCCTGCATCGCCGCACCTTGTCTTTGGCCCGCCTTGTAAGCGGCCAGCGCCGCCTGAAGGTAGGCCGCGTGCTGGCCGGCGAGATGAGGTACCCCTTCTGTGGTCCCTATACCGTCGATCCCGTGACATTCGACGCAGGCCTTGGCCACGACCTGGCCTGCCTGAGCGTCGCCGCCCGCTGTCGTCTCAGCGGCAATGCCGGTGCCAGGCGAACCCAACAGGACGAGCCCGGCCGTTGCAATCCCGAGTGTTGTTTGTCTCATGGCGCCCTCGTGTACTGCACGTTGCCGCCTGGCGGTTCGCGACCGGCAGCTCCGATTCGGTCTGCGCCGCCGCCCGTCGCCATCGCGACCCTGCGCTCAAATGGTTGTCGCCTCGCGCGGGTGCTTCTCCGGCGAGTATTTGAAGAACCACATCTGATACATCGAAACGACCCACTGAAAGGCGAAGCTCAGTCCCATCAAGCCGCCGCCGATGATAACGACCCAGGCGAAGATCGGATTGACCTTGGTCACGTACCAGGACCCAATATCCAAAAAAATGGCGAAGAAGGGCACGGCAATAACCAATGACTTGAACCAGACCGGCCGGACGAAGGCGTGGCTGAAAATAAATCCCGTGATGAAAAAGATGAAGGTGATGCCAAACATGTGGATATGCGAGACGCGTATCAGCGTGAAGATATCTATGCCCGTATCCAGTTCGGCAAGCGCCGCCACCTCCTTGTAGTCGGTCAGGGGCGGAATGTGCGGATTGTTGCCGTCGTGGCAAGTCGCACACCGCTGCTCGACGATCGGTTCAATTCGGGACTTGTACTCCTGCTGGTCCACGCCCCTGCGCACCCATCCGACAATGCTGCCGCGCTCGTCGGTGGACAGCATACTCGACATCGGTCCGAGCAAGGCCGCCTCCAGCTTCGTTGCCTCTTTGTTGCCGCTATAGGCGATCGCGAGGTCTTCAACGGACAACCCCGGTTTACCGTCGCGCCCGGCGTGCGAGTTGTAGACGTGCAGCATCCCAAACAGGTAGCCGACGCCGAGCACGATAAGTGTGCCGGTGAACAATGTGCGCATGCTGAGCGGGAATTCGCTGTAATGGAAGAACATTCGGTGGACTTGGACCATGCCCCTCTCCCTGACCACACCTGCCGGTATGGGGAGCATAGACCCTCGCCCGGCGACCGGATAGCGATCTTTTGATAACTCACACGACGGAAGCAATGTATTGATATACATCAAGATGCATTGGTCAATTCCCTTGCTATAGTCCGCGCCACGAGACTGGCCGGACGAGCGACATAGACTCAAGAGAATGAGGGACTTGCCATGAGACTACGAAGCCACTTTCGGACTTGGCTCTCCGCTTTCGCACTCGCGTTTTGGTTCGTGCCGGCGACAGCCCCGCCAGAGGCAGTGGCGCAGGAGGCCGTCAGCTTCAAAGATGACGTCTTTCCCATCATCGAGCTACGTTGCCTGGAATGTCACCAGCCGGGCGGCAGCGGTTACGAAACCAGTGGCCTCGATATGCGGACTTACGAAGGCTTGATCAAAGGGACCAAGCATGGCTCAATCCTGACCCCGGGGAGCGCCTTCGAGAGTAACCTGATCGCGGTTATCGATCAGCGGACCGATCGGGAGATATGGATGCCGCATAACCGCAAGCGGCTGTCGAAGTGCGAACGCCTAATGTTCCGTTTCTGGGTCAGCCAGGGCGCGAAGGACAACTGACCCAACGAGCGTGCGAACGCAGCCAACCGGACGCGGCCACACGCTATTTCTGTACTCAAGGAGAGGACATCATGAAGCGTCAAATCCTGATTTCTGCTTTGGCCGCGTTGAGCTTGGCGGCGGCTGGACCGGTCTATGCCGCTGGCGATATGGCCAAGGGCGAAACCTTGGCCAAGAAATGCTCTTCCTGTCACGGCAAAGACGGCAAGGGTGTCAAGAAAAACCCCCCGGTCGTCGGCATGTCTAACGCCGATTTCATCAAGGCCATGGACGACTACAAGTCCGGGGCAAAGACCCACAAGATGATGAACCTTCTGTCTAAAAAGCTTAGCGCAGAGGACTTCGAACACTTGGCGGCGTATTACTCCTCCCTAAAATAGCCGCTCGGTACCTGCGGCCGGATGTGGTCGGACGCCTGTCCTGGCGCGGTCGCGTCCGGCCGCCAATCCTACGAGGAGGAACCTCGATGACCGGCAACTCTCCCGCCACGCTAGGCCGTCGGCAGGTGCTGAACCTGGCAAGCGGTGGCCTCGCCGCCATTGTGGCCGCAGCCACCTCCGGCCGGTCGGTTTTCGCCGCCCAACCCCAGATCGTCGTCTACAAGTCTCCGGAATGCGGTTGCTGCGGCCTCTGGTCCGCCGAGCTGCGGCGCAAGGGCTTCGGCGTCCGGGTGATAGAGTTGGAGAACATCGCCCCCATCAAACGCCAGGCGCGGGTGCCGGACAACTTGGAGACCTGCCACACGGCCTTCATCGACGGTTATGCGGTCGAAGGCCACGTGCCCGTCGACGCCATCGACAAGCTGCTGGCGGATCGGCCGGACGTCATCGGTATCGCCGTGCCCGGCATGCCGGCCGGGTCGCCGGGTATGCCAAGCGACCAGCGTGAGCCCTTCGACGTCTATGCGTATGCCGCGGATGGCCGGCAGACGATGTTCATGAGCTTACGCTAAGCGTCGTTCGATTTAACCTGACAACACCGGTATACGAGATATTCAAGCCTCGTTGGTGAGCCCGGCAGTCTGGAGCGAACCCGTCTCTGGGCTCGATTTCCCTGTTAAACAGGGAAAAAATAGGTAATTTTTCCGACAACAATCCAAAAAGCAGCCCAACCGGAACCCAGATTTACCGGTAACATACTGCTATTAATCAACAATTTTGAAACCTCCTAAGTACCTAAGTAACCGAACGGGGAACCGCATCTGCAGATCAGGGAGCGATTTGGTTGCCGCGCTACAGGTTCAAAACCAGGGCGTGCAAGCGGCTATATCAGCGAGGTAGTGTCAGAGCCTTAAGCTCGTTACTCCAGTGAGGCATCGATCCTCGGATCCCATCAGGAACAGTATGCTGCACCGGGAGGTCGGATACATGACCGTGCCGTTGGGGTGAGGCGTAATCGGCAAACTCCAAACCTATCCAGCTATCACAACCCAGGGAGGAAAAAATGATAAAACTATCTCGAAGGCGGCTCCTCGCCGCTGGTCTTGTTGCTGCGATGGCCATTGCGCCAGCGAGCGTGCCGAATGCGGCGAGGGCGGAAACACCCAGCGACATGCTGGTGATCGCCAACCGTATCGACGATATCACGACGCTTGATCCCGCGGAATCGTTTGAATTCGCCGGTAGCGATGTCAGCCGCAATGTTTATGGCAAACTGGTCAATTTCGATCCGCTGAACATGGACAAAGGCTACCAACCCGATCTCGCCGCAAGCTGGGACGTTTCGGAAGATGGAAAAACCATCACCTTCACCATGCGCGACGGCGTGAAGTTTCACTCCGGCAATCCGGTAACGGCGGAGGATGCGGAGTTTTCGCTTCGCCGGGCAGTGTTGCTGAAAAAGACACCGTCTTTCATTCTCACCCAGTTCGGCTTCAATGCCGATAATGTTGAGGAGACCATCAAGGCAGAAGGCAATAAACTATCGATCACGACGGACAAGAAATACGCCACGTCGTTCGTGCTCAACTGTTTGACAGCGACTATCGGCGGCATCGTCGACAAGAAAACCGTCATGGCGAACGAAAAAGACGGGGACATGGGCAACGAATGGCTGAAGACCAACTCGGCCGGTTCGGGGGCTTACAAAGTCGTTAGTTGGAAGCCGAACGATTCCGTCACGCTTCAGGCAAATAACGATTTCTACAAGGGCGCTCCAGCCATGAAGCGCGTGATCGTTCGACACGTTCAGGAAAGCGCAACACAGCGTTTGCTGCTGGAAAAAGGCGACATCGATGTTGCCCGTAACCTGAACCCGGAGGACGTTGCCGGGGCCGGTTCGAAGAAAGGTGTCGCCATAGACAGCGAGCTGCGCGGGCGCCTGATGTACATTTCGCTCAATCAAAAGCACCCGGTGTTGTCCAAGCCCAAAGTCATCGAAGCGATCAGATATCTGGCGGACTACAAGGGCATGCAGGACAGCTTTTTGAAAGGCCAGTACACCATCCATCAGGCATTTCTACCCCGAACTTATTTGGGCGAGATAGACGACAAGCCGTACAGTCTGAACATTGAGAAGGCGAAATCCCTCTTGAAGGAAGCGGGCGTTTCGGGTCTCGAAATCGAGGTTGGTGTCCGCGAAGCGCAGGAACGCATTGAAATCGCGCAATCCCTGCAGAATACATTTGGCCAAGTTGGCATCAAGCTCAACATTACGGTCGGTACAGCCAAACAGATTTTGACTCGCTACCGGGCGCGCGAACTGGACATGTATATGGGCGCTTGGGGACCGGACTATCCGGACCCTCAAACCAATGCCGGCACCTTCGCCTACAACCCGGACAATTCCGACGAGGCAAAAGCGACCGGCCTGCTGGCTTATCGCAATGCCTGGAATCCAGGTGCAATGAACCAAGCGGTCGAGGCCGCCGTCATCGAACCCGACCGGGACGTGCGCCGCAAAATGTATGAGGATATCCAGCGCGAGCACCAGAGAGTATCGCCCTTCATCGTCATGTTCCAGAAAATCGAGCAGACGGGCCGGCGCGACAATGTCAAGAACCTGACGCTCGGCGGCGCGATTACCGCGGTGTCCTACTGGCCGGTCACCAAGTAAGCCAGGCGCGCCATGAGCGCCACGGCCGAAACGAAGAAAGGGCGGCAGCCGCCGCCCTTTCTTTCCTACCTGACCAAGATTGGGAAAACGCTCGGCTCAATCGCGGTCACCATGATAGGGCTGCTCTTCGTTACCTTCGTCATCGGTCGGGTCATGCCGATCGACCCCGTGATCGCCGTGCTTGGGGAAAGGGCGACCAAGGAAACCTACGACGCAACCTATATCGCCATGGGGTTGGACAAACCCTATATCGTTCAGTTTTTCTATTACCTTTGGGATGTTATCCAAGGCGACTTCGGCCCATCCCGGCTGACCGCACGGCCCGTCGAGGACGATATCGCGCGCGTGTTTCCGGCGACGCTCGAACTCGCGACCCTCGGCACCCTGATCGGCGTGATTATAGGCGTGCCGCTTGGCGTCCTGGCCGCGGTCAAGCGCGGCACCTTGTTCGATCAGATCGCCCGCGTAGTCGCGCTGATAGGCTATTCGATGCCGATCTTTTGGCTCGGACTCGTGGGTTTGCTGATTTTCTATGGCATCCTGGGTTGGGTCGGCGGGCCGGGACGTGTCGGCATCTTCTATGTCGATCTGGTGCCCACTGTCACGGGCATGATTCTGGTCGACAGTATTCTCGACGGTCAGTGGGATGTGTTCTGGAACGCGGTCAGCCACATTATCCTGCCGGCCTCGCTGCTGGGTTATTACAGCCTCGCCTATATCAGCCGCATGACGCGCTCGTTCATGCTGGAGCAGATGAGCGCGGAATACATCACAACCGCTCGGGTGAAAGGCATGTCCGAATGGGCCGTGATCTGGCGCCACGCGTTCGGCAACATCAAGGTGCAGCTGATCACCGTCATAGCGCTCTCCTATGCCGGCTTGCTTGAGGGCTCGGTGCTGACCGAGATCATCTTCTCCTGGCCCGGTATCGGCTCCTACATCACCACGGCGCTGCTCTCTGCCGATATGAACGCCGTGCTCGGTGGCACAGTGGTGGTCGGCCTCGTCTTCGTTTGCTTGAATATTTTTTCCGACCTGCTCTACAAATTCTTCGATCCAAGGGCGCAATGACAGCGGTTGGTATTCCAGAACCGGACAAACAGGGTTGGCGCGAATGGCTGCTGACCGAAGCGCCAACATCGCGCCGCCACGCGCGGGCAGCGTCGCTCTATCAGGGCTGGCTGACGCTGAAATCGAACAAGCTGACGATGATTGGCGTCGGCATCCTCGTCTTTCTCTTTCTGGTGGCGCTCTTTGCTCCATTTCTCGCACCCCATGACCCCTTTGCTCAAGAACTTGGCTACAGGCTCCAGCCCTTGTGGACAGACGGGCACCTGCTCGGCACAGACTCGCTTGGACGCGACATTCTGAGCCGCCTTATCTACGGTTCGCGTATCACGCTCTACATCGTCTTAATGGTGGCCCTCATAGCGCCCATAGCCGGGCTCTTCGTCGGGACGGTCGCAGGTTACGTCGGCGGCTGGGCAGACACGATTCTGATGCGGATAACGGATATCTTCCTCGCTTTCCCACGTCTCGTTCTGGCGCTGGCATTTGTGGCCGCACTCGGCGCCGGTATCGAAAATGCGGTGCTCGCAATCGCGCTGACGGCATGGCCGCCCTACGCGCGCATTGCGCGTGCCGAAACGCTTAGCATCCGTAAATCCGACTATATAAGCGCTGTGAAACTGCAGGGCGCCGGGCCGTTGCGCATCATCACGAAGCACATATGGCCGCTGTGCATTTCCTCGCTCATCGTGCGCGTCACGCTCGATATGGCTGGCATTATTCTGGCCGCCGCCGGTCTTGGCTTTCTGGGCCTTGGCGCACAGCCGCCTTCGCCGGAGTGGGGGGCAATGATTTCCGAAGGGCGCAAGTTCCTCCTCGATTACTGGTGGATCGCCACCGTACCCGGCCTCGCAATTTTCACTGTCAGTCTCGCCTTTAATCTGCTCGGTGACGGCCTGCGAGATGTGCTCGACCCCAAGGACGGTGGCGAGTTGTGAACATTCTCGATGTGGAAAACCTCTGGGTAAAATTCCCAACGCGCAGCGGCATGTTCGACGCGGTACGCGGTATCTCGTTCTCGCTTGGCAAGGAACGGCTTGGTATCGTCGGCGAGTCTGGTTCCGGCAAGTCGATGACCGGTCGCGCCATCCTGCGTCTTATACGAAAACCGGGCATCGTTACCGCGGATCACATCCGGCTTGAGGGCAACGACATCATGGCGATGTCCGAACGCCAAATGCGCGACGTGCGGGGACAGCGCATATCCATGGTCATGCAGGACCCAAAGTTTTCGTTGAACCCAGTGATGACTGTGGGCGACCAGATCATGGAAGCCTATGCGCTCCACGCGAACGCTTCGAAAGCCGAGACGAAGCGCAAGGCCATGGAGATGCTGGAAGCCGTTTCCATTCGCGACCCCGAGCGTGTTTTCCGTGCCTATCCGCACGAAATGTCCGGTGGCATGGGCCAGCGCATCATGATTGCCATGATGCTGATTCCGGGCCCCGAAATTCTCATCGCCGACGAACCCACGTCGGCGCTCGATGTCTCGGTGCAAACCCAGGTACTCGGTATCATAGACCGTCTCGTGCAGGAACGCGGCATGGGGTTGATTTTCATCAGCCACGATCTCAGTCTCGTCACGTCTTTCTGTGACCGCGTCCTGATCATGTATGCCGGGCGCATCGTTGAGATTTGTCAAGCCGACAAGTTGCACGAGGCGCAACACCCCTACACGCGTGGCCTGCTCAATTCATTGCCGCGTCTCGATGAACCAAGCAAAAGGCTGGAGGTGTTGAAACGCGACCCGGCATGGCGCGAGGCCGACAGCGTCAGCGGTAGCGTGAGTGCCCGGGCATGAGCGGGATCGCCATAGACAATCTGAATGTATGGTTCAGCGAAGGCCGCGACCGTGTCGATGCCGTCAAGAACGCGGCACTCACGGTGAGACAAGGCAGCAGTTTCGGTCTCGTCGGCGAAAGCGGGTCCGGTAAATCCACCATCCTGCGAGCCCTGACCGGTCTCGTTCCCACGTGGGATGGCCATATGGAGGCGGTAGGAGAGACGCTTGGCAAAAAGCGTTCGGCCCGCTTCTACAAAAAGGTGCAGATGGTATTTCAGGACCCCTACGCCTCGCTCCATCCGCGCCACTCGGTCGATCAGGTTCTCGGTGAAACCCTCGGCTTGCACGGGTACAGGGATATTGAAACCCGGATTTCGGAACTGCTCGACAATGTTGGCCTCGGCCCATCCTTCCGCTTTCGATATCCACACCAGTTATCCGGCGGTCAGCGGCAGCGGGTCGCCATCGCCAGAGCCTTGGCGCCCGAACCGGAGATTCTTCTCTTGGACGAGCCAACCTCCGCGCTCGATGTCTCGGTGCAAGCAGAGATCCTCAACTTGCTGACCGACCTGCGCACGGAACGCAATCTCACCTATCTCATGGTCAGCCACAACCTCGCTGTCGTCGGCCATATGTGCGAGCGTATTGCAGTCATGCAAAACGGCGAAATCGTCGAAGTGATGACGGTTCAGGACATGCGCGCCATGAAGCCAAAGCACACCTATACGCGGCATTTGTTAGAAAGCTCGCTCGGATACAAGCGGGCGGTGTCAGTTTAATGCGAACCGGTCCCCAAAATGCGCAAAGGTCAGGGTCCTCAGGCCACCAAAGCCCGCGGAACGGCGGGCTTCCAAGCCTCGGTCTCTGAGTATACGAGATATCAAAGCCTCGTTGGTGGGCCCGGCAGGATTCGAACCTGCGACAACACCGTTATGAGCGGCGGCAAGAAACCCGGACAACGGCGGAAATCCTAGGTTTTCGCTTTAGGGAGCTTAATCTCGCTTCAAGCAAATTCAATCGCTTAAATGCGGTTGCGTGCCCATTGCGTGCCCGGCCCTGAACACGGTTACGCAAAGTGTCGCTACACGCAGCTGGTCTGATTAGGCCCGGCCGCGCAGGTTCAAATCCCGGGCCCGCAACCGTCGATATCAGCAGGGCCTTTTCCAAGTAGCGGCATAGTGGGCTAAGCTAGTCCATGGGACAGCTTGGAGAGTGCGGCTTGGCCTACTAATGTAAACATCTACTCTAATGGCTAAACGCCCTCGATCCGATCCCCATGCTGCGTTTCGACAAACGCGAGGCCCATCTCCTTGGACAACTTGTCGCCGGCAGCGGCCAGTTCCCGCTGACGCAACAGTCGAAGGAGATTTCGTTGGTAGCGGACGGCCTGGCCGTCTCGCTCGAACAGCCCCTGTTCCACCAGATGACCTTGCCGCCGACGAAGCGCGTCGGACGCAATCGCCCCGAACCGGTTTCCGCGAAGGAGCGCCGGCTCCTTTGCCATAAGTTGGCGGTCAAGCCAGGCCGCCCCATCGGCCTTGACCTGTTCTTCCAGGGACAGGAACGATAGAGCCGTGATGCTTCCCGGATAGCGCGCTTGCTTCTTGGCGAGCGCCTCTACCCGGCCTTCGAAGTCGTCGGGGATTTCCCATGACCCGTCCGAAAACCGCTGGACGACATTTGCGCGAGGCAAGGCTTCGAGCCTACGGACATGCGCCTAAACGAATTCAGCAGACGCGCGTGGATCGGAGTCGTGATGGGCGTCCGGTGAATAGAGGCCGTCATTCTGTCGGGAGACTTCGGTGATGACACGGTCAGAGGGTTTGGGTCCGGTCGAGACCGGATGCACCTCGATGATGGCACCGAGCGGCAAATCTTCCATGTCCTGTCGCGGATCGAGTGTGACGTAGTTGACGCGCCCGTCTGAAGCATCGAGCAGAATGTAATGGCCGTCGTTCAACTCATCATGAAGTCCGCGATCGATAATCCGCCCGGTGACAGTCGGGGCGCGTGGATTGGCGGGATTATAGATCGAGAACTCCGCGCCGCTGGCATCAAGTCCGGCCTGGCTCAATCCGCGGTGCATGGTCTTGATAATGTCGCCTCGCTCGCCCGCTCGTCGCAGCGTGTCCTCCAGTCGAGGTGATAGCCGCCACCGACCCGGCGCGGTTTCTTCCGCGAGGCCGCGACCTGCCAGGACAAGCAGGCGCCCGGCCCGCATTGCATGACGAAAGCGTGCTTCCGGATGCTGGGAATCGCTGCACGCATCGACGATCCCATCGACAGCATCACGGACCAGCTCCCGGTCGTGGTCGGTGAAGCGTTCTTGGTCTACCTGGCGCGATAGCTTCTGCCGCATTTCCTGCTCGATCTGGGGTCCCAGCTCGCACGTCAGAATCTCCCTCGCCGCTATCCGGCCTTCTTGTCGCCCGTGATCATGGAGCGAATGAGATTCTCCCGGTGCGCGAGGCTGGCGAGCACAACGCCTCCGACATGCAGGATCACGAGGAACAGCGTCAGGTTGGCGATAATCTCGTGCAATTCCTCCCAGAATTCGTCCTTCTTGCCGTCTTCACGTTCGACGTCTTCGCGCCCGTCTTCGCTCGCGAGAGCGAGCGGGATCGGCGCGACTATCGCTGTTGTGCGGCTTTCGGTTGAAACCACGGCGAGCGGACCCGCGTTGTTCTCGACCGCGTGAAGCTCCAGGCCGGTCCAGACCGTTGCGAGCAGCCCGGCCAGCAGGAGCAGCACCATGATGCCGCCAGCGGGACTGTGGCCGACGTAACGCCGCGCGCGAAACGTGATGAGTTCGATGAGGTATTTCCAGGCCTTGAGCGGTCCGCAAACGAAATCGCTGAAACGGGCATGCTTCGGTCCAACGAAGCCCCAAAGGATACGCATCACGACCAGAACACCGATCGTGTACCCCGCCCAGACATGCACGGTGAAAAGGTCGTCCTCGGTGAAAAAGGCGACGAAGAAGGCGACGACCACTGTCCAGTGGAACACTCGGACGAACAGATCCCACACGCGGACCCTCGTCGTTTCGTCGCCTGCGTCAGTTGTCGTTATCGATTTCGTGGTCATGAATTTTCTCCGTTGGCCCTTTCTGTTCAAACCCGCGTCATCGACAGGTTTCGGGCTTTAGAAACAGGTAGATCGCGTTTGCGGTCGCCTCCCGACTCTTGAACGCCCCCTATTCAGTCAAGCTCGATATCTGCGAGTCCCGGATTGTTCACTCGCCCGGACAGGGTCGGCGCCCTGCCCGGGCCTGGTGATGTGGCAAGAACCGGGACCGTTACTCACGATGTACGCCGGCGTTTGAGACGCCGCCGCCCTCGGCGTGACCACCGGCCTTGGCTGCGAGGTAGATGCCTTCGACGAAGCCGATAAAAGCAAGCTCGACGCTGACACGCTCCCGCGTGGCCTGCACCTCTTCGCGCGTGGTCGGTCCCTCGGTCGCGATTTGCCGGGCCTGCGTCTTCTCGAAGCGCTCGGCGATCTCGCCGCCGACTTCCTGCGACATCAGCTGAATGAGCGGGCGCGGGTCACCGGATTCGAGCGCCTTCTCCGCGGCCGGAATGGCCGGGCCGAAGTCGATACCGGCCGGTTGCAGGCCCGTATAGGACGCGTTCTCGCCGGCGCGATGGAGGCGCACGGCGGTCTCCAAGAAATAGCGGTCGGCGAGCGCCTTGGCCTCCGGTCCTTTGCCACGCACCGCGAGTGCTTGCTCGAACGCCGTGGTCAGTTCCCGCTCTGCCGTGGCGGGAGCGTAAGGGAGAACCAGGTTGACGTTGCGGCTGTCGAGAGCCTTGACCGCCGCGGTGGCGACCGGGCCATCGACCGCATCGCAATGGGCCTCCGCGCCCGATGGAATGAGGAAGAGACCGAGTAACAGCACGGGGATTGACAGGATCTTTCTCATGTTCGTCACTCCAAAGAGTTGTCGTTCGTCCAAAGTTCGGGCAGGCATCGCTGCGCTGCCCTTCATGACGCCGCCTCTTGGATCCAGGCGGCGATGCCGGGCCACTTCGTTGCCAGGGTCTCCTTGCCCATGAACAGACCGATGTGACCGCCCGGCGTCAGGTCTTTCACGATGCTCGCCTTAGGTGTTCCGAGGTATTTTTCAGCGTTGAACACCTACTCCCGTGGGGTCACGCCGTCGTCCTCGCCGGCGAGCAGATAGACTGGGTCCTTGATATTTGCGAGGTTCAGCCGCCGGCCGAGCCCGACGAATTCGCCTTTCGCGAGGCGGTTTTCCTTAAAGAGTTGGGTAATGACCTGGAGGTACCAGGTGCCGGGAAGATCGAGCGTATACTCGTACCATCGCTCGAACTCCTCGAAGCGGCGCCGATGGCCAGGGTCGCCGATGTTGCGATAGAGGTCGCGGAACTTGGCGGCGTAATGCTGTTCGGGGTGCATGCTCTTGAAGCCCGCGAGCATGAACTCGCCCTTGAGGATACCGCCGCCTAGCTTGACGAGCCGGTCATAGAAGGCGGCCGGCAGCCTGTCGGCATAGTCCTTCACCGGCCCCTCGCCCGCCTCGGTGTCGATCGGGGCGCCCGCGAGGACCAGTGTTCTGACTTTCTCCGGGAAGCGCGTGGCGTACATGGCGGACAGCCAGCCGCCCTGGCACAGGCCGACGAGGTTGACAGGTGCGCCCAAGTCATCGACGCAGACGTTGAGCTCGGCTAGGTAGTTATCGATGTCATAGCCCTTCGTCGCTTCGGTGGCGCTCTTCCAGTCCGTGACGCACAGGCGTGCAAGCCCGTGATCCAGGAGAGTCTCGACCAGGCTTTGCCCCTTCCGGAAATCGGCGATGGTCGAGTTGTGACCGGCATAGGGCGCGACGACGAGGGTGAAGGCGCCTTCGGCTCCTCGAGAGAAGTCCCGCAGCATCAACGTGTGGAGGTCGAGCCGGACGTTGTTGCGTGTCGACCAGACCGGGGCCGGCCGGTGGATCTGCGTTCGGTGCACCGTCTCGGAGAAGGCGAGGTTCTTGCTCAGCGTATCGAGGTGCTTCTGGGCGAGCTCGAGCCGAAGCGCCAGGGGCCAGAAGTAGGGGACCGCAGTACCGGCGAGTCCACCTCCGTGGGCTTGATTCCCATGTGAGTTTGCATGGCCGGCACGGTCTGTCGCGGCAGGCAGATCTCTAGCCGCCTTCGTAGACCGGCGCTCGTTGCCGGTCCGGCCAGCGGGACGAGACGCACGTCTTGCCTTTGGCATCGCCCTGCCCTCCTATTTCCCAAGTTTAAGCTTCACGTACTCGCCGATCAGCAAGGCCGCCGGATACAGGACATCCTCTTCCGTCCGGGCGTGGAGGATGAGCTTTTCGGCAAAGCGGGCGACTTCCGGCTTGCCGTCTTCCCTCGCCGCTTCGACGAGCCGATCGAGCGCGGTAACAATGGCCTCGTGCTCGGCAAGCATGTGGGGCAGTTCCGTCTCGAGCCTGTCGGTCATCGCGAGGACCTCCGCCATATCCGGAGAGAGCCTGCCCTCGGCAAGGGGTTTCAGCAGCGCGAGCGGTGGCATGGCGAACTCTTCCTCCTGCACGAAGTGCGGATGGAGAAGCCGCGCCACCGCCTGAGCCGCCTCTCCAACGCGGCCGCCGGCCTTGGTTGCTTTCGCGAGATCCGCGTGCAACTCGTCATGCTCGATCTTGAGCGGTTCGGGGATTGTGAACTGCATGTCTACCTCCTTGAATCCAATGCATACTGGTTTCTACTACTAAGTGTTTGAACACTAGCTAACGATACAAGGCACGAATTTCAAGGGAGGTCTAACGGATTTTCGGAGCCGCCCGAACAGCGAGCCAAAGGGCCTACTCAGTTGCGACTCGCACTTAGGGACATGAAACCATAGCAACGATATCACACGAGACAATTTTGCTCGATTGGCCTTCGTAAGGACCAAGCTTCTCCAACACGGGCTTGACAAGCTGCTCCAAGGCTATTAGTTAGTGATCAATCACAAGTAAGGAGACCCTGTCAATGGTAAGACACGGCATGAAAGAGGCGGAGACATTCAAGGATCAGATCGCGAAGGCGACCCTACGGCTGGTCGCCGATCGGGGCACCGACAGAGTGACCACCAGCGATGTCGTCAAGACGATGGGAATCACCAGGGCCGCAATGGCCCGCCATTGCCCGACCGAGAACGATCTCTGGCTGGCCGTCGCCGCCCTGATCGAACGGCGCATGAAACAGGCATGGTCCGCAGTCGCTGCAGGCGAACCGTCACCATCCGCTCGGTTGCGCTCCCTGCTTGCCGTCCAGATCGGCCTGATCACGGGCATGCCCGTCCTGCGGACGATGCTTTTATCCGGGAGCCTCCATGCGGACAACGGGGCCCTGCGCCAGGGGCTTTGCGACGTGAGGCGGGGCTTCAAGGCTCTCCTCGTCGAGGCTTTGATGGAGGGGCAGCGCGCCGGACAGTTTTGTGAGGAAATCGACGCGGGAATGACCGCAGACCGCATCATGGAGGCTATCCAGGGCATGGTTGTCAGCTTGTCGCTCAACCAGCAGGCGGGCGACCCGGTAGAAGAGGTCTGGCTGCGTCTTGACGCGTTCCTGCATGCCGAACGCTCCCATACTGAACCGAATGACCGTGATCGACGCGAACTATCCTGAGGAGGTTCTAAATCGATGCGCGTTCGAAAGAGTGCCGAGGAACGAAAATCGGAGATTGTCGAGACCGCCCTGCGTCTGGCCGACAAGGTTGGACCGGACCGGCTCAGCACGGAAACGATCGCCAAGGCCATTCACCTCACGCAGGCCGCGATTTTTCGCCATTTCCCGACCAAGCAGGATCTGTGGGAGGCGGTCGCGGCGCGGATCGGCGAGAAATTCCAGCAGCGCTGGCGGGCGATCGACGACCCGGAAGTGCCGGCGCCCGAAAAGCTCCAGGCGTTGATCACCTCTCAGCTCAAGCTGATCCAGTCGACACCTGCGATCCCGGCGATCCTCTTGTCCCGGGAGCTTCACGCCGAGAACGAGCGGCTGCGCAAGTTGTTCTACGGCATGATGGAGCGGTTCCACGGGCGGATCACCGGTCTCATCGAAGAGGGCGAGCGGAGCGGTCATTTCCGGGGCAACCTGGATCCGCGCGATGCGGCCTTCCTCGTGATCGGCCTCGTCCAGGGACTCGTTCTGCGCTGGTCGCTGAGTGGCCGAAAATTCGATCTCGCAGACGAGGGAAGCCGCCTCCTCTCGGTCCTTCTTGGCAGCTTTGGCGCATCGCCGCAGCAGTCCGGAAACTCGGACGTACGAACAGCCAATTCATTGCCGGGCGGGACCACCGTCCAGGAGAAGGGCCGCACGTGAGGAGCTAGCTGGAGATTTGTCCATGAACAAACGACTTCTCATCATTCCGGTTCTCCTCGCCGCCGCGGGGGCCGCTGCCTACGCCTACTTCCAGCTGCGGTCAGAAGCGGATCCGAACCTGATACGCGTCTCCGGCAATATAGAAGTAACCGACGTGGAGGTGAGCTTCCGAATGCCCGGCTGGGTCGAGGCGCGCCCGGCATCAGAGGGCGAACTGATCCGGGAAGGAGATCTTGTCGCGCGCCTTGATAGCACCGAGCTTGCTCAGGAAGTCGCGCTCCGGGAAGCCGAGGTCGCCGCTTATGGCGCCGAGCTCGCCGCGCTGGTCGCCGGATCCCGGCCCGAGGAGATCGCCCAGGCCGAAGCGACCGTGGCTCAGACCCGCGCCCGCCTCGACGAGCTGCTGGCCGGTTCTCGGCCCCAAGAGATCGCCACCGCAAAGGCCGGGGTGCGGCTCGCCGAAGCGGACGTCGAACGACTGGCGGCGGAGTTCGAACGGCAAAGGGAGCTGCTTGCGCGCAAGGTCGCGTCGCAACAAGTGTACGATCGGGCCAAGGCCGAGCACGAGGTGGGAAAGAGCCGGTTGAAAGAGGCCCAAGAACAGCTGAAGCTTGTCGAGGAAGGTCCGCGGCAGGAACAGATCGATCACGCCCGCGCCGTGCTCGCAGAGGCCGAGGAACGACTGGGCTTGGTCCGCAAGGGACCTCGCCAAGAGGAGATCGACCGAGCGCAGGCGCGGCTCGACCAGGCGAAGCAGTCTCTGGCGATTGCCCGGACGCGGCTCGGCTACGCGACGCTGCAAGCGCCGTTATCCGGCATGGTGTTGTCGGAAAATGTCGAGCCCGGCGAGTACGTGGTGCCGGGCGTGCCCGTCGTCACGATCGGCGATCTCGTGAATGCCTGGGTCCGGGCCTATGTCAACGAGACGGATTTGGGCCGGATCAAGCTCGGCCAATCGGTCTGCGTTATCACCGACACCTATCCGGACAAGGTCTACCCCGGGAAGCTTACGTTCATTTCGTCGCAAGCCGAGTTCACGCCGAAGAACGTCCAGACCACCAAGGAACGGGTCAAGCTCGTCTACCGGGTCAAGATCGAGATCGCCAATGCCGATTTGGAGCTCAAGCCGGGCATGCCGGCCGACGCGGATATCTGGCTTGGCGAGGGCGCGCCGCCATGTCTGCCATAGAGGCGGATGGCCTGACCCGCCGGTTCGACGGCCTTGTGGCCGTCGACGGCCTCACCCTGGCGGTCGAGGAGGGTGAAATCTTCGGCCTTGTGGGCCCGGATGGCGCGGGCAAGACGACCACCATGCGGCTCCTGACCGGCATCCTGGAGCCGAGCGCCGGTGACGGCTGGGTCGCCGGGCATCATGTCTGGCGCGAGGCAGAGGCGGTGAAGGAGGATATCGCCTATATGAGCCAGCGCTTCGGCCTCTATCCCGACCTCACGGTGATGGAAAACATCGACTTCTACGCGGACATTTACGGCGTGCCACGCAAAGGGCGGGCGGAGCGCGTGGAGGAACTTCTCGCGTTCAGCAATCTCACGCCGTTCAAGAAGCGGCAAGCCGGCAAGCTGTCGGGCGGCATGAAGCAGAAGCTGGGCCTCGCCTGCGCGCTCGTTCACACGCCGAAGGTTCTCTTCCTCGACGAACCGACGAATGGCGTCGACCCTGTCTCCCGCCGCGACTTCTGGCGTATCCTCTATCAGCTCCTGCGCGAAAAAGTAACGATCTTTGTCTCCACCGCCTATCTCGACGAGGCCGAGCGCTGCGCCCGTGTCGCTCTCATGGACAAGGGCCGCATTCTGGCGGTGGGCACGCCGGCGGAGGTCAAAGGCCTGATGCGCGGCGTACTGATCGAAGTGCGAACCCCCGACGCGCGCAAGGCGGCGACCGTACTGCGAGAAAAAATCGACGCCCAAAGCGTCGGCCTGTTCGGCGACCGCATCCATGTCGTGGCGCTGGACGCGGAGCGGGTCATCGCCGAGACGGAGACCGCGCTCAAGCATGCGGGTTTTGAAACAGTCAGCCTGCGGACCATCGAGCCATCGCTCGAGGATGTGTTCATCTCGGTCCTCGCCGAGAAAGGGGAGGACGCGCATGGCTGAGGTTGACATTGCCGTGACGGTCAAAGATCTCGAACGTCGGTTCGGAGATTTTGTCGCCGTCGACCGCGTGAGCTTCGATGTTAAGACCGGCGAGATCTTCGGCTTCCTCGGTCCGAACGGCTCGGGCAAGTCGACGACGATTCGGATGCTGACGGGCATCCTCGCGCCGTCTTCCGGCGGCGGCACGGTCGCGGGCTACGACATCGCGACCGAGGCCGAGAAGATCAAGGCGCATATCGGCTATATGAGCCAGAAGTTCTCGCTCTATGAGGACCTTACCGTCGAGGAGAATATCGACTTCTACGGCGGCATCTACCGCATCGCGCGGGACAAGCGGCAGGCGCGCAAGGAATGGGTGATCGAGATGGCGGGGCTCGCCGAGCACCGGAACTCGCGCACCGGCGTGCTGTCGGGCGGCTGGAAGCAACGGCTCGCACTGGGCTGTTCGGTGCTGCACGAGCCACCGGTGATCTTCTTGGACGAACCGACCTCGGGTGTCGATCCGTTGAGCCGCCGCCGTTTCTGGGATCTCATTTACGACCTTTCGGGCAAGGGCGTCACAGTGTTCGTGACCACCCACTACATGGAAGAAGCCGAATACTGCGACCGTATCGGCCTCATTCATCGCGGCGAACTCATCGCCGTCGGCACGCCGCGCCAGCTCAAGACGGATCTGATGAAAGAATCCGTCGTCGAAGTCATCTGTGACCGGCCGCAAGATGCCATCGGCGAGGTCGAGGATCTCGAAGAAATCAAGGGCGTGGCGCTATTTGGTAGAGGGCTCCATGCGGTAGCCGCCGATGCGGACGCCGCCGAGCGAGCCTTGGGCAAGCGCTTGACCGAGCGTGGCTACAAGGTCGAGGGGATCGAGGCGGTCACGCCGTCACTCGAGGACGTGTTCGTTTCCCTGGTCGAGGCGCGTGACCGGGCGCACGAGTCGGCAAAGGAGGTCGCGGCGTGAGCAAGCAGAGGAGAACATCAACAGCAAAACACCCGCGGCCTGCTGAGAGCACGGCCTATCGGCTGGCCTCCGAAGATCTCGAATTCCTGGCGAAAGACGATCTCCGCCCTCTCCGCCTTCAGTTGGAATTGCTGAAGCCCGAATGGTACTTGCGACAGGAAGAGGTGCGCTCGACCATCGTGGTGTTCGGGAGCGCCCGAATTCTGCCACCAGAGGTGGCCGGAAGGCGGGTTGCGGAGCTTGAAGCGGCTGTTCGAGAGAAACCGGACAATCCGCAGTTGCAGTCGGAGCTCGGGCGGGCGCGCAAACGGCAAGCTTACTCACGCTACTATGAGGAAGCCCGGCAATTCTCCGGGTTCGTTTCACGCCGCTTCCAAGAGGAAGGCCGGCGGGACTTCGTCGTCGTCACCGGCGGCGGACCCGGCATCATGGAAGCCGCCAATAGGGGCGCCCGCGAGGCCGATGCGCGAAGCATCGGATTCAACATCACCCTGCCTCATGAGCAGGCCCCCAATCCATTCGTCAGCCCTGAGCTTTCCTTTCAATTCCGGTATTTCGCAATCCGCAAGATGCACTTTCTTCTGCGCGCAAAGGCTCTGGTGGCCTTTCCGGGCGGGTACGGAACGATGGATGAGCTCTTTGAGGTCTTGACCCTGATCCAAACCGGAAAGATCGCTCCCATCCCCGTCGTCCTGATCGGCCGCGATTTCTGGGCTCGCGCCATCGATTTCGACTTCCTCGTCGAGGAGGGGGTCGTCCACCCGGGTGACATCGCCCTGTGTCAAATCGTGGACCACGCCGACGAGGCGATTGAGATCATCCACGATTTCTATGGCGGGAGGCCGCCGGAATGAGGCCTTCCCTTCTCGATCCAACGAGCCAGAGAACAGAAGAGTCACGATGATGTCGAAACATGTGGATGGAAAGGTCTGGATCTGGTCGGCGAGCATCGTCGCCATTTTGTTCGGTCTGCTGACGATCCGGGAGGGTGGCGCCGTCCTGTTCTGGAGCGAGGCAGCACAGCGCGCGGCCGGCCAGTATGTTCCCTTCGTCGTCTGGTTCAATTTTCTGGCGGGGTTTGCGTACGTTATCGCCGGTTTTGGCCTTTGGTTTCGGCAACTTTGGGCGGTGGGGCTCGCGTTCGGGGTCGCGGCGGCAACGATCGCCGTCTTCGTCGCTTTCGGTATTCACATTGCGGGTGGCGGCGGGTATGAGCCGCGCACCATCGTCGCCATGAGCCTACGCAGCGCGGTGTGGATCGCCATCGCGGTGATCGCGTACCGCTTCCTCTGGAGAAAGCGCAGGAGGGGCGGCTTGTGAAAATCACGTTCCATGGGGCGGCGCAGGAGGTCACCGGTTCCTGCACCATGATCGAGATCGGGAAGATGCGCTTTCTGGTGGACTGCGGGATGTTTCAGGGCGGTCGGGAATCGGCCGACCGCAACCGCGCGCCCTTTGCGTTCGATCCGCGCGCCATAAGCTTCGTGCTTCTGACCCATGCGCATATCGACCATAGCGGCCTTCTGCCCAAGCTTTGGCGAGACGGCTTCCGTGGACCGATCTACACGACGTCGGCGACCGCCGAGCTTCTGACAATCATGCTGCGCGACAGCGCGCATATCCAAGAATCCGATGCCGAACGGGCGAAACGACACCGAAATCGCGATCGCGCGGCGGCGGAGCCGGTTTACACCATGGCCGATGCCGAAGCTGTGCTGGGTCAACTCCACGCCTTGAATTATGACGAGCCTTACAGCCCGCACGACTCGATACGCACCCGGTTACGGGATGCCGGTCACATTCTTGGCTCCGCGATCCTGGAGATATGGGTCAAGGAGGGCACTCACGAGCGCAAGCTGGTGTTTTCGGGGGATCTCGGCCAGCCGGGCCGACCGATCCTCCGCGACCCGTTCCCGATCGAGGACGCCGATATTCTGTTCGTCGAATCGACCTATGGCGACCGGCGTCACAAAAATCTTGGGGACACCATCGACGAGTTCGTGACGGTGGTGAACGAGACGCTGTTGGCCAAGAAAGGAAACGTCATCGTACCGGCTTTCGCGGTCGGCCGGACGCAGGAGATCATCTACTACTTCCATCATTTAACGCGCGAGGGACGATTCGGGCATCTCGACCTCTTCGTCGACTCGCCGATGGCAACTGCCGTTACCGAGCTCACTATGCGTCACCTCGAGCTCTTCGATGCGCAGGCCAGGGCTCTCGCCGCATGGCATGCGGCAGGAGACGGCATTCCAAATCTCAAATTCATTGGGAGCGTCGATGAATCGCGTTCCCTTAACGCCATTCATGGCGGCGCCGTCATTATCGCCGCGAGCGGCATGTGCACCGCCGGGCGCATCAAGCACCACTTGTTGCACAATCTGGGGCGCCGTGAGAACGCGGTCCTGATCACAGGGTTTCAGGCCCAGGGCACACTTGGACGCAGGCTCGTGGATGGCGCCGAACGCGTGCGCATTTTCGGCCAGGACGTGCCTGTGCGAGCCAGCATCCATACGCTCGGTGGATTTTCCGCCCATGCGGACCAAGCGGCGCTCCTGGACTGGCTTGGCGCTTTCAAACGCCCGCCTGCGCGGACCTTCGTGATGCATGGGGAGCCCCACTCCTCCGCCGCTCTTGCGAATGAGTTAACGCGCCGGTTGGGATGGGGCGCGCAAACGCCGAAGCCAGGGCAGACGGTCGTCGTCGCACCAGGTGAGGCAGGAGGCCGGCCGTAATGACAACGATAAAGCCCTTCCGCGTCTGGGCTGTCTCGCGCAAAGAGTTCATCCACATCCTGCGCGATCCGCGCAGCCTGGGCATGGCGATCGCCATCCCCATGCTCTTGCTGCTCCTGTTCGGTTATGCCCTGTCGCTCGACGTGGACAACGTGCCGACGGTCGTCTGGGACCAGAACAACTCGCAGGACAGCCGCGAGTTCATCAGCCGGTTACAGGGCTCGCGCTATTTCTCGGTCAGGGGCTATGTAACGAGCTACCCGGAAATCGAGGAAGCGCTCGACTCGGGAGCCGCCCTTGTCGCGGTCGTGATTCCCGAAAGGTTCGCCGGACGGATCGAGTCTGGGCGAAGTGCGCCGGTGCAGGCAATCGTCGACGGCAGCGATCCGAATACGGCGACCATCGCGATGGGCTACCTCGACGTGGTCGCCTTTGGCTATTCGCGTGAGGTCGCGCTCAGCGAGATACGGCGGACCACCGGCCAGGTGGTTCATCCGCCGGTCGACCTGCGCGCGCGGGCTTGGTTCAATGCCGACCTCGAATCCAAGAACTACATTATTCCTGGCCTGATCGCCGTCATCATGATGGTCATCGCGGCGCTACTCACCTCGCTCACCGTGGCGCGCGAGTGGGAGCAGGGCACGATGGAACAGCTAATCGCAACGCCGGTCAAAGGGCCGGAGCTCATCCTCGGCAAGCTAATCCCCTATTTCGCCATAGGTATGCTTGATGTGGCGCTCGCCGTGCTCATGGGCGAATACATGTTCGACGTGCCCTTGCGCGGCAGTGTAGCGCTTCTGTTCTCCATGGCGGCGATCTTCCTTGCCGGTGCCCTATCGCTTGGCATGGTGATCAGCATTGTGACGAAAAGCCAACTGCTCGCCAGCCAACTCGCCATGGTGCTGACGTTTCTGCCGTCATTTCTGCTCTCGGGCTTCATGTACGCCATCGCCAACATGCCGCTCGGGGTCCAACTCATCACCTATCTGGTGCCGGCGCGCTATTTCGTCACCATGCTCAAGGGCATCTACCTCAAGGATGTAGGACTGGAGGTGCTGGCGCTCGAAGCGGGCCTTCTCGTTCTGTTCGGCATCGCTCTCATGCTTTTCGCCAATGTGCGCTTCAAAAAGAGGCTTGAGTGATGTTCGAGCGCCTCAAGCACATGCTGATCAAGGAGTTCCTGCAGATCTTCCGGGACCCAAAGATGCGCGGCATCATCTTCGTCATGCCCGTACTGCAGGTCCTGGTGTTCGGCTATGCGGTGACGCTCGACGTGGAGAATATCAGGACCGCGATTTACGATCTCGACAACAGCGTGGCGAGCCGCGAGTTCGTGGCGCGCTTTGAGCGATCGGGCTATTTTGACGTGGTCCAGCGGGTACAAAGCGCGGACGCGCTGAAACGTCTGATCGATCGGGGAGAGGTCGCCGCCGCCTTCCAGATCAACAGCGGCTTTGCGGACGATCTCCGGCTCGGACGGATCGCCGAAGTTCAGTTGATCGTCGACGGCACGGACTCCAATACCGCCGGCGTCGTTCTCGACTACAGCGGCAAGATCGCGATGCAGCTCTCCCAGGACGTTCTGATCACCCGGTTCACGCGGGTGAGGGGCGCCTTCGAGACGCCGGGCCGCGTCGAACTCGAGACCCGCACCTGGTTCAACGAAAACCTGGAAAGCCGCAACTTCTACGTCCCCGGCGTGATTGCCATCGTCGTCATGCTGATCACCCTAATGCTGACCAGCATGGCCGTCGTGCGCGAGAAGGAAATCGGCACGATCGAGCAAATCATGGTGACGCCAATCACGCCGGTCGAGTTCATTCTCGGCAAGACGCTGCCTTTCGCACTGATTGGGTTTGCCGATGTCGTTCTGGTGACGGTGGTGGGTGTGTTCTGGTTCGATGTGCCGATCCAGGGCAGTCTTCTGCTGCTCTTTGGAGCGACCGCTCTCTACCTTATGACCACGTTGGGCATCGGCCTCCTGATCTCGACCGTCAGCCGCACCCAGCAGCAGGCGATGATGAGTGCCTTCTTCTTCTACTTCCCTGCGGTGCTTCTATCCGGGTTCATGTTCCCGATCGCCAACATGCCCCAAGTGGTGCAGCGGCTCACCTATCTCAATCCACTCCGCTACTTCCTGGTCGTGGTTCGCGGGATCTTTCTCAAAGGCGTCGGCCCGGAGATCCTCTGGCCTCAGATGCTGGCGCTTGCCGTCCTGGGCGTCGCTATGCTGTGGCTCGCCTCGAGCCGTTTCCAGAAGACGCTGGCGTGACGGCCTAACCAACCGGCCGTGGCGGACACCGGATCACCATGACTTTGCCTTCGGGGATGTCTGAACAAACGTCCGGCAGTGAGGCGAGCGACGGCGAGGACGCCGAGAACAATCGGAGTCCGCGCCGACGGCAGCTTCAGGCGTTTCAGTTGTTCTTCCCAGGCGCGACGCTCCTTGCAGGCTTGGCTGTTCCTCTTTGGGTCCTGCAGTACCTGGGGATCATGGCCCCTTGGTCGGAAGGGGCGGCGAACTGGCATGGCCACGAGATGGTGTTCGGCTATGCCCTCGCCGTGGTCGCCGGTTATCTGATTACGAAGGGCTCAATTGTCATCGTTCTCGGGGCCTTCTGCACATGGCTCGCGGCCCGCGTCGTGTTCATGGTCCTGCCGTTGCCGGCGCCGGTCGAAGCCGGCGTGGCGCTGGCCTTCCCCGCCGTTCTGTTTGTGCTTGGCGGTTTTCAATTTCTGCGTGCCGCCAGGAGTTTGCGCAATGCTGTATTCGGCCTGTTGCTGGCCGCCTTCCTGGGTGCGGAAGCGCTGTACCAACTCGGCACTTTCAACCTTCTGCCGGCAGGACGGGACCGCGGTATCATTCTCGCCATCGATCTGGTCGTACTCCTGCTCTTCACCATGGGCGGCCGCGTCATCGCCGCCGCGACTTCCGGCGCGATCCAGCGCAAGGGCGCGCACCTGAAGGGCGTCGCGCAGCCTCGGCTTGAACGCACGGGCGTGGTTGCTCTGGCCGTTATGTCGCTACTCGACGTGTTGCAGTGGGGAGAGCCGGCGCCGGCAATCCTTGCTTTCGTTGTTGCGTTTATCATGATCCTCCGGCTGTTGCGGTGGCGGGTGTGGAGGGTTGTTGACATCCTCGACGTCTCCACCCTACACCTGGGATACGCGTGGCTCGCGGTAGGCCTCCTGGTGAGAGCGGGAGCACAGGGGCTCGGTGTGATGAGCGTGCTCGAATCCACCCACGTCCTGACAGTCGGCGGTCTTGGCACGCTGTCGTTGGCGGTGATGGCGCGCGTGGTCTTACAGCGGCTTCGAAGGCCAATTATGTTGCCGCCAGTGGTTCTTGTGGCGATCGGCCTCGTGTGTGCCGCCACCGTACTCCGGCTGATCGCGTTTCTGCCGGATCTGCGAGCAAGTACGATCCAGGCGGCCGCCCTGGCTTGGACGGGAGCGTTCCTCGCCTTCGGCTTCTTCTTACTGCGACTTTTCCGGAAGCAGAGCCCATCAAAATAGACGTTCATCAGAATGATCGGGCCGGCTTCGACAATGTGGACACGCTGCTGCTTGCTCTGACGCTTGCGGCTTATGCGCTCGTCATGACGATTGGGCGCGGCAGTTTCGGCCCGCTCAACATGGCTCTGCTGTTGGCCGCTGTCTTCGGTGTCAGCCTCTTCGTGCTCGCCGAGGGGAAAGCCACATCACCTTTGATTCGATTGGCGACGTTCCGCGATCCAGAGCTGAGTGCGGGCCTCGCCATGAGCGCGCTCGTCTCGACGGTGATGATGGCGACGCTGGTGGTCGGGCCATTCTATCTCTCTCTCGCTCGGGCTGGATGCGGCTCTTGTTGGACTCGTCGTGTCGGTCGGTCCTAACGTCGTCGCGCTGACCGCTGTGCCTGCCGGTCGCATTGTGGACCGCATTGGCGCACAACGCATGACCATCGTTGGGCTCATCGGGATAGCGGGCGGTTCCTTCCTTCAATCCGTGATTCCGGCGAGTTTCGGCGTTCCCGGCTACATCGCCCCGATAGTCGTCATCACCGCCGGCTATGCGCTGTTCCAGACCGCCAACAACACCGCCGTCATGACGAATATCTGCCAGGATCAGCGGAGCGTCATTTCCGGTATACTCAATCTATCGCGCAATCTCGGGCTCATCACCGGTGCATCCGTTATGGGTGCTGTGTTCGCGCTTGCATCGGGGACGGTTGACATCACAGCGGCGCGTCCCGAGGCCGATGCCACCGGCATGCAGATCACGTTCGCAGTCGCGGCGATTCCGATCGCCGCCGCGCTCGCCATCGCGGTTGGAAGCCGTGCTCCCGCAACACGCCCTTCGCGCCCTGGAGACGTGTCATGACGTGAGCACGAGCGCGAGGCAAGGTCCCGACGGCAAAGCCTCGTGCGTAGGTCATTCGCTGAAATGCAGCGAAGGTTCAAGTTGGGCTCGACACAGCCGTTGAACGCTCTGAAACGAAGGTCCGAACGGTTCGGACCCAGTCTGTTTCGTTGTTTTGCTTCATCGGCAGGTCTGGATGCAGGTTGGTTGCGGAGTGATTTGAACCTGCGGGCTAAGTCATTGATTTTTGGTCAACCGATAAAGGCGGACCGTTGGTTCGCCTTGGTTAGCTCTTGATTTAGTTGGATTATCTTAGCGCAAATTGGTTGCGGGGCCCGCAACCACCGGGACCGACATTCGCTCACAGTCCCGATCTGATAGTGTTAAGGGTTGTCGGATGCCTGCCGAGCGGGGAGGTTGCGGCGCTTTGCCTTGGTCGGCAGGCGTCCGACAACCCTTAACAAAGTCCCCGTTTGATCGCGGCGTCGGCCACGACCGGTCCAGAGGGTAGTCGTCCTCTGCGCCCTGCTGGCGGCTCTGGTCGGCGTTCAGGTCCGGTTGTTTCGCAAGCTTCGCTGGCTTTAAGGCCCGAGCTCACGGCGTCCGCGTCGACGGCGCGTCCTTGCCGGCGGGCGCGCGTGCCGGGGCCTCGCCCTCCGCGGCGCTGGAATTTGGCTCGCCGGCCCCGGCCACATCCTCTTGATCACCCTGCGCCACGCGGACATGGGCCGGCGGCGCCTTGCCCGCTTTGTCCACTCCGAAGTAGATAGTCTGGTGCGGAAACGGGATCTCGATCCCCTTCTCGTCAAAGACGCGCTTCATCCGGCGGTGGAATTCGCGCCGTACGCCCCACTGCTTGATCGGCTGTGTCTTAAAGCGCACACGGATGTTGACCGAGGAATCGCCGAACGAATCGAGGCCCAGGACCTCCAGCGGCTCCAGGATCAACGGCCCATGGATTTCGTCGGCCTGCATCTGCGCCCCGATCTCCTTCAGGACCTCGATCACCTCATCCACGTCCTCGCGATAGGCCACGCCCACGTCAATCACGGCGAAAGAGAAGTCCTTGGTCATGTTGAGGACCGCGGCGACCTCGCCGAAGGGCACCAGGTGCACGTTCCCGTTCAGGTCGCGCAGGCGGATGCTACGGATGCTAATGCTTTCGACCACCCCCGCATGGCCACCGAGGTCGACGACGTCGCCGACCGCGATGGCGTCCTCAAGCAGAATGAATGTGCCGGTGATCACGTCCTTCACCAGGCTTTGCGCACCGAAGCCGATCGCCAGACCGACGACCCCAGCGCCAGCCAGCAGCGGCGCGATGTTGATGCCGAGTTCGGAGAGGATGGTCAGCGTGACGATGACGGCCAGGATGATGCGCACCGCGTTGCGCATGAGCGGTAACAGTGTGCGCAGACGGGCGCTGCGCTCGACCTTGTCGCCGCCGGCGTCGCGCTCCTCCATGTAACGCTCCACGATGGAGGAGACGACTTCCCAAACGATCGCCGCGGCAAGGAGGATGAAAATCACCGTGGCCAGACGGGAGGTAAGGAAGCGCCCGGCATCGCTCGCCAGCCAATCGAACACGCGAATGCCCCAGGCATGCAGCAGCGCCAGCCCGGCGACTAGGTAAACAACCGTCTCGAGGAAACGTTGCAATGCCGCCAGATAGCGATTGGCGCGCTGTTCCAGTGCGGGGAAGCGCGTCTTGAGGTCCTCTCGAAGGCGAAAACCGCGCCGCACCGTCGTGCGTAAGCCGCCGATAATCAGTCTAGTGACCACGATGACGGCCAACGTCATCGCCGCCGCGCGCATAAGGAATGCGAACCCGCCCTCCACGTCTAGTGCCCAGACGCCGTAGACGGCGACCAGGAACAGGATGGCGACAACGTGCCATATCTCGGCGAACAAACGGCGCAGGCCGTGAAGCGTGCCGGCTTCCGCCGCCTCCGGCTTGCCGCGCAGCCAGGCCGCGACGACCGCGCGGTTCTGCATGACGAACACGATCGTCATACCGGCGACAAACAGGCCGGCAGCCTTCGCGAACGTCGCGTGTGCACCGGTGGGAAGCCCGAGCAGGAGAGACGCCTCGGCCACGAAGTACCCGTAGACCGTAAAAATGGCGATACGGCGGACCCAAATGACTAGGTAATGCGCGGTCTCGTCCGCGACACGGACCAAGCGCAGGTTCGCGCTTTCGGGCACAAACAGCATGCGCGCAAGCATCATGACTACACGCACGAGGACGTTCGCATTGACGATCGCGATGGCGACCAGGCGCGTGACCGGCCGCGGTTCAGTCAGCGGAAGCACGCCATATGCGACTGCGGCGAATGCCGCAATCCTCACCATGTCAAGCATCGTACGGCCGACTTGAAAAAGGAAGTGCGCCACGTATCCTGCCGTGACCCGCGCCTCCAATAGCTGTCGGGGACGGCTGAGCATACGTCCGACCAGCCACTCGCCGAGCAGACCGGCACCGAAGACGAGCACCAACTTGCCCAAAATTTCCAGCCAGCGCTGCCTGTTGGCCGGATCCTGCGCCTGCTGCGCTACGTAGGCGGCGACGTTCGGCACGTCCAGGATCACATCGAGCGCTTCGCCGAATTGGGCGCCGACGCGGTCCACTTGGCGAGCCAGATCCGCTAAGAGGCCGGCCCCGAGTGTCTCGGGCAGCCGCGCGAGGGGCGCCTCCGTTTGCGCGCGGCGCGCCTCGATAAGCGCGCGCAGCTGCTCGATCAACTTCTGCCGTTCGGATTCATCCTCAAGGGTGGCAACCAGCGTTTCAAGCTCCTCAACGCTGATCTGCTGGGCTGCCAGTTCGCCAGGCGCCTGTTGGGCGAGGGCAACGGGGGCGGCCAAAAGCAAGCACAACAGCACAACAGCCGCTAACCCCCTGCGGTAACTAAAGAAATCTAGACGAATCATCGTTGTATCCCCAATCGCCGGGTACTCTAGGTATGAGCTTGCAACAGGTTGTCCATCCGGTCCTGACCGAGAAAACTGGAGTTGTCAAAGCTTCATAGTTCGAGGGGGGACCGAATGTACATCCACAAGAATGCCTGTGACCTGCCCCCGAATTACGAATGATCCGGGTCGGATTTTACGCCGCTAGGGTCATTGCACTTGCCTCGCTTTGCCAACCCGCCGGTGGTAACGGTTAGGTTGGTGCGCCCTTGTCGATGACGACATGTAGAGCGGCCGGCGGTTTGATATGAAGGTCGCGCTGCGGGTAAGGAATTTCGATGCCGTGTTCATGGAACTTCTCCCACACGCTTAGGAGGATTTCGCTCTTTATGTTCGAGACGCCGTTCTGTGGATCGTTGATCCATACGCGCATCTCCAGATCAACCGAGCTGTCTCCAAAGCCTTTCACGAGAACGTTCGACTTTGGCTCCTTGAGTATGCGTTTCGCTTCCTTGGCGGCTTCGAAACAAAGCTCGATAGCTTTGCGGGGATCGGCATTGTACGAAATGCCGATCGGAATCTTAAGGCGCACCTGATCGTTGCTATAGGACCAGTTCACGACCTGCTGCGTAATGAGGTCTTCGTTCGGGACCAGCCACTCCGTACCGTCGCGCGTCACGATGGAAGCGTAGCGGGCGCCGAGCGAATTTATCCAACCGAAGGTCTCGCCAAGCGAAATCACGTCGCCGGGCTTAATCGATTTATCGAGCAAGATGATCACGCCGCTTATTAGATTCGATACGATTTTTTGCAGACCGAAGCCGATTCCGACACCTATGGCGCCGCCGAATACCGCGAAGGCCGTCAGGTCTATGCCCACGCTGGACAGCGAGACGACAATGGCGATGGTAATAAGAACGATCTTTAGCAGCTTGACGAATAGGACCTGGAATGCCGGGGTCAAATTCGGGACCTGGGTAATACGGCGTTCCAGAACCCGCGCGCATATCGTTGCCCCCCAAAGGAGAACAACGAGCGATAAAACACCCTTAATGACGAGTAGCGCGGATACGCGCAAACCGCCCAGGGTGATCGCAAGACCGTCTAAGACAGCGGATGTGTCATCCAGGAGATCGACAATACTGAGCGCGGCGATCGTCCAGGCGGTGATTGCCACCGCTCTTGCCCAAGCCGGGTCCCGTATGAGACCGGCGCTCAATGTTATAATGATCCAGGCGGTCAGGAGGCTGACCGTAATCCGCATCAGATCGTGCGGCCACCCTATTTGACTGGCGACCAGAAAGGTTATCCATTGAAGTCCAAGCCAGATCGCCGGTAGGGTCAGTGGGGCAAGATTCTTGACGACTTTAAGGGATACGCGTTCAAGCGAGCGTTTTCGGCCGAGGCGCTCCAAATAGCCTCGCGCGGCCGGTGCCGAGAACCGGGCAACCAAAAACAGGGCAAGGATAATGATAAACTGTATCAGGTTTGCCCAAAGGAAAACGCGTGACCGTAACCAGCCCTCCGCCTCCTGAAAAAGACTTTGCCAGACATCCGGATTTACAAGATTTTCCATGGGTCAACGCGCCTGTATTGTTGCGGGTTTACTCGAAGGCTCAGATCAAACGCAACCGCCGAAGAACGATAAACTCCACGGCGCCCAAAAGTGGAATTAGGATCGCGATTGCCGCGAAGGACCAGGCCGTCTCGGTGCCGGGCATCCCCGCGACATTGATTCCGAAGAGCCCCGTCAGCAGGCTGGGGGGAAGCAAAATCGCCGAAACCACGGTAAGCAAATACATTGTCCGGTTCATCTGATCGTTAAGCCGATTGTTCAGTTCATCCTGCGCGATCGCCGCCCGCTCGCGAACCGAGTCCAGGTCTTCGACGAAGCGCAGTGTCCGGTCCGCGATTTCCCGCAGGTACGCTCTATCGAGGTCCTTCAGCCACGGCGCTTGCTCGGTATAGAAACGAGACATCGCGTCGCGCTGCGGCGCAAGGTAGCGGCGGAAATTGATCGCGCTTTGCCGGATTTCCTGCAGGCTTCGGCGCAACGCCGTGTTCGTGCCGCTTAGAAGCTCAATCTGGAGGTGGTCGACCTTGTCATCGAGGTCGCTAATTATCGGCACCATCGGTTGCAGAAGACGGTCGGCAACTTCCGACAAGAATTCGCTTGAATCCTTCGGCCCGCGACCGGCCATGATCAAGTCCTTGATCTCGGTTCCGGCCATGAGTCGTCGCCGCCGTAGTGTCAGTATCCGGTTTGCGTCGATCAACATATGCAGCCCAACCATATCGTCAGGCTGGTCGCCAGGGTTGAAGTTTACCCCGCGCATGATCACCATCAAGCCATCGCCGATCCGCTGCACGCGCGGCCGATTGGCCGGGGACATCAACAGTGTCTCGCTGGTTGCCGGATCGATGTCTGCGGAGGTGACAACCCAATCCTTGGCGCGCTCACCGGTTCGATCCAGATGGACCCATAGTACGCCGTCATCCGGCTTCCAATCCTGGATACCGTTCCAGTCAATTTGCTTGCCGCCGCCCTTTCCGTCCAGGACGTAGGCAAACAGCAGTCCGTCGTTCTCGTCCATTGGTCGCCACCTCGCTTTCCAAGCGTACGAAAGGTTTCCTTTTACCGATTACTGATCTCGGTCGGGTATGAACTCGTCACGTTATTCGAGCTCTCAATCGGCATCGCGACGATTGACAAACTCAAGGCGATTCGCCGCCGCCAATTTCAAGGTTTTTCTGGCTCCGTAGATGCGCGCTCCAGCTTTGCGCCTCGACAAATATTTTTCTGATGTCCGGCCATTCGGCTCGTATGCGGTCTTCTAGAGCCGAAATAGCGAATTCAACGGCTCCGGCACTAAGATTATCGTCGAAGTCGAGGCTAATCGTCAGCAGGACATCTTTCGGCCCTAGATACATCGTAAGCGCCTCATTGACGCGCTCGACGCCCGGTGTGCGCATTGCAGAGGCCTTTATCTTCTCGATCGTTTCGGGCCGCATGCCCTCCCCGATGAGCAAGCCTTTGCATTCATAGGCCAGCAGAGCGGCGGTCGCGCCCAGAATTAGGCCGATGACGACCGAGGCGAGAGCGTCGAAGATCGGATCGGCAAAGATTTCGCCCAGAAATATGCCCACGAAAGCGACGATCAGGCCCAACATGGCGGCGGTGTCTTCGAACAGGACCGTAAAGACGGTGGGGTCCTTGCTGAAGTGTACCGCTTCGAAATATCCGTAATGTCCCTTGGTTCTGCGAAACTCCTTGAAGGCAACGGACCACGCGGCACCTTCAAAGACCATGGCGACGGCAAGAACGATGTAATTGATGTAAGGGTCCGAGGTCGAGTGCGGCGCGATCAATTTGCTCACGCCTTCGTACATGGAAATGCCCGCGCCTATGGCGAAGATAAGAATCGCGACAAGGAACGTCCAGAAATAGAGCTCCATGCTGTAACCGAAGGGATGCGTGTCGTCCGCCGGCCGGTTCGCGCGCTTCATGCCGTAGAGCAAGAGCCCTTGATTACCCGTATCCACGACCGAATGAATGGCTTCGCTCAACATCGCGGAGCTTCCGGTCACCGCCGCCGCGACGAACTTCGTGATGGCGATGAGGCCGTTGCCCGCCAGCGCGGCGTAAATCACTTTCTTGGAGGACTGCAATGCCATGATTTTTCCATTAATAAGACGGAATGCGACGATACCCCAGGATCAAGTGGGGCTTTGTCAGAGGAAACCGCATGGGCCCGCGAAACTACTGAGCCTCAAGTTTTAAGCAGCACAGAGCCTTCGCTATTCGGATAGAGCATTGGAACGGTTCGACTTGAAAACATCGCGACGGTAAAGATGGCGTTCCCGATCGAAATGGTTGTGAACCGATGCATGGATCGAAGTGAACTGCTGAAGTGTGGCCGGATTTCGAAATCTTTCCATTGCCTTCTCCCGTCGCTGAAACGGCTGGTGTAAATTCTCAATCCGATTTTCTCTGACCAGGCCGCGACACGGGAGTCGCGTTTTTCCTGCGGTTCTTTCAGGTGCCAGAACTGCGAGTCTTGCCCGTTCATCACAGCATGCCGGCGAAAATGGTGGCTAGGCCCAAGAACGAGAAGAAGCCAGCAATGTCGGTAACCGTGGTCAAGATAATCGAGGAAGACTGAGCCGGATCCTGGCCGAGTTTTGTGAGAACGATGGGCACCAAGGCGCCCGCAAACCCGGCGGATACCATCGCCAGAACCATGGCCATTGCGATGACCAGGACAAGGCCAAACGAGCCGCTCCAGAAATAGACGCCAATCCCACATGTGACCGCGACGGCCAAACCGTTTATGAACCCGGCATTGACTTCCTTAAGTGTGACGCGGAGCCATTGGTGGACCGTGATCTCGCGCAGTGCTAGCCCGCGCATCGTTACAGCTAGGGCCTGTGCCCCCGCGTTGCCAGATTGGCCGGCAACGACGGGGAGCAGCACGGCCAGAGCGGTGAACTTGGCGATCGTACCCTCGAACAGCCCGACCACTGCCGCGGCCATGAACGCTGTCAAGAGGTTGATTTCCAACCACGGCAGGCGTTTGCGTACCGCAAAGGTCACCTTTGAAAGCGCCCGTTCGTCCTTGCTCGCACCGACCATCTTTTGGATGTCGGCGGTGGCATCTTCATGAACGGTCTGGACGAGTGTGGCGTGATAGATCACGCCGAGGAGGACGCCGTTGACATCCACAACCGGCAGATCGACCAACCGATGGCGCTCAAGCGTGTCGGCAACTTCCTTGCTCGTCGAGACAGGGCTCACAACGGCGGCGACGGGCTGCGCGAGATCTCCCAAAGTCTGTTCCGGATTGGCCAGTGCCAGATCTTGAATGGAGACCTTGGCTGTCAACTGGTTATCGTCGTCGACCAGAAACAGGCTGCGGGTTGTCTTGACGCGACTTTGTCGCAGCTTGTTAAGGGTCGCCCCTACGGTCATCGTTCCCCGGAAAACGGCAATGCGGGTATCCATCAGGTGACCCGCGCTGTCCTTCGGGTAGACCATCATTGACCGCAGGCCTTTTTGAATTGGCGGCGCCAACTGATCGAGGAATCTCTCCCTTTGGTCGTCATCCAAAGGCGCCAGAACACGCAGCGCTTCTCCTGGCTGCAATTCGGATAAGAGCTCGATCGCAAGCTTTTCCGGAAGCTGTAGCAACAACGCAGCGGCAGCGGGCGGGACCAGTCGTTGCCAAAGCGGCAAGAGGACATGGACCGGCTGCTCGGCCAGGCTTGCGGCTGCTTGCCGCGCATCCATCGACTCGATCTGTCGAGCGGCGTCCCAAGGATGATCCAACAGGTAGCGGCGCGTCAGTGCTATAATGGCCTTCGTCGGACTCCCGTTCATCCAGAGATCTCCTCATTTTCTGTACCGACCAGCCGAGAGCTGGGCGCGGCCAACCGCAGTAGGTTGGACGCCACCAGGAGGAAGCTCATGAAAAGGTGTGCCCATAGCGAACTGAACGCGACCGAGGTCGAGACCCTGGGAGCCTCGGACAGACCTTTACGGAGCATAGACCGGGAAATGCCCCCAAGGACATTGCCCCTGCGACCCACGACAGGAAGCAAGGGGTGCTCGTCCCACGATGGGATCGTGGCGACGGAAACGAGCGTCGCCCGGTTCGAAATGGGCGTGACCGTGGAGTCCAGAATTTTTGAGAGGTGCGTATTCGCGCTGCTTCGCAGCAGGGTGCCGATACTGACCAAACCGATGTATGCTCCCGAACTATCGGTCACGAAGATATGGCTGCCGGCACGGCTTCTGCGTTTCTTAATGTAGCGAATTGCATCGGCGACTTCCGTCACATCGGAAAAATCCGGCACAGAAATATCCATCCAGGCGCCGACCGTTCCATTCGGGTAGGTCAGCGAATTTCGGAAATCCTTCGCCAAGTCCTGCTTTACTTCATCCAGCAGCCGGTCGAGATGCTCGCGCTCGACCAACCGTAAAACGCTGGTCGCATCTTGGTAGGCCATCGCCGCGACGATGGCGGCCGCCCTCTCGACCGGCAGAACCTCCACGCAGCGGGCCGCCGCCCAAGGCGCCATGAAACCGAGGACGGGCGCGGAAAGGCGGGCCGGTATCGTCTCGATCAGTGCAGCGGCGTCCCCATGATCGAGGTCCTCCAGTGCCCGAGCCGCGGATTTCGGTTGACCTTCAAGAAATGCCATCGTGAGTGATGAATGATTAGTCATCGTCATCACCCGGCGTCACGACAATCGTGATTTCTTCGTTGAATACCTTCGCGGGGACACTCATCCGCCCTTCCTGTGTCGCCAGGACGACGCTTGTCGGCGTCAGCTCGAGTACCTTGCCCTCTACGGAGCCAAAACGAGCTATTTGCCCGGGCTGCAACTCCTGTTGGAGATAGTGCGCACCGATCAGGTTGCTCACAAAGGTTCGAGCCCCCAGTCCGAATGCCAAAGAGAGGCTGCCCAACACCGCGGCGATGGCAATGGCCACGACCGTGACAAGAAATGTGACGTCCACACCTATCTGGTCGATGCCGATCACGATCGCGGTCAAGAACGTAACCCCTTGCGCCATGGCGCCGAAGAGGTCGCTTTGGCCCAATCCCGCGGAAGATATTGTCGCCGCCACGAGATCGCGTATCAGGGTGCTAACCAGATAGCCAACCAGGACGATTAGCCCACCGGCGACAAGGGTCGGCAGATACGCAACAATGCCATCGAGCCAAGACGAGAAGGCGTCCAGGTGAGCTGTCTCGGTCGCAGCCGTGATGAAGAACAAAATGATCACCCAGAAGGCCGCGTTTCCAACCAGGACCAGGACCCGCGATGAAAGCCGCATGCCTGCCCAGCTGCCCACTGTCAGGAACCGATCAAGAAGCCGATTCGCGGCATCGCCGCCTTTGACGATACCGGCGCGCGCCAAGCGCGCGAAGATCCACCCGAGGAGCAAGAGTATGACGGCACCGATCAGGTTTGGTATGTAGGTGACGACATTGACCAATACGTCGTTTGCTGCATTCGAAAGGTCAGCCAGTAAGCTCGATATGCCATCCATTTTCCCGACTCCTTAGTGCAGTTTTCTTAGCAAAACATACGTTTAGCGATTGCAACGCCACTCGATCCTGGTTGAGGGCAAGCTTTACCCTCTCACTCCAGATCGAGCGGGTCGGTGTCCTCACTCGGGTCGAATTCGTCGCGAAACTGCTCAACCGCCTTCTCAGCGGAGTCCGCGTCCAAGACCCGCGCAATGTGAAATAATCCGTCGCCTTGGTTTACCACCGGCAGATTGGTCTTGCCGATCAGGACACCGGCATCTTGGGCGGCGATTTCCACTTCGCCGCTGCCATAGGGGTCGGCGATTCCGCCTAGTATCTGGCCGGCTGCTATACTCGTTCCGGAAGCCAGGGCTGTGCGCAGGATCCCGCCTTCTGGAGCTCGCACCCAATAGCTTGACGCGGCGACGACCGGGCCTACCCGGTTTGGCTTCAGGGGCCGGGTGCCCAACATCCCGAGCGCCTGCATGACCCGCACGATCCCCTTCAAGCCGACTTGAATGGAGGCCTCGTCTAGGCGCAGGGCTTCGCCCGCTTCGTAGACCAGGATTGGAACACCGAGTTCCATCGCCGACTTGCGCAGCGACCCATCGCGAAAAGCCGCGTTGAGGATGATTGGGGCGGAAAAGGCCTTGGCGAGATCTTCGGCCTCCGGGTTCGATAGGTCGCCGCGCACTTGGGGAAAGTTGGTGCGGTGAATCGCCCCGGTGTGGAGATCGATGCCGTGGCTGCAGCGCCCGACCACTTCGCGCATGAAGACGTGCGCCAGCTGCGAAGCGAGAGACCCCTTGGCGGACCCCGGGAAGGACCGGTTAAGGTCGCGGCGGTCGGGCAGGTAGCGTGTGTTGGCGATGAAACCGTAGACGTTGACGATCGGGACCGCGACAAGGGTGCCGTGCAGGTGCGACAAGCGCGATAGCCGGATCAGACGGCGGACGATCTCAACCCCGTTCAGCTCATCGCCATGGACCGCGGCACAGACAAAGAGCCGGGGTCCCGGCCTATGCCCGTGCACGACGTGGGCGGTGAGCGTCATCGGCGTGTGGTCGTAGAGCAGACTGATCGGCAAGTCGACGGTCTGTCGATTTCCCGGCGGGATCGACAGGCCGCCGATCTCGAAGGGCTCGCGCGCCTTCGATTTCTTCGCTTCAGCCTTGGCCACGGGTTTTCGTCTTTCTAGGCTTTGCGTTCTTCTCTATGAACTCGATGATCTTGCCCGCGACATCGATTCCCGTGGCTTTCTCAACGCCCTCCAAACCGGGCGAGGAGTTGACTTCCATAACGACAGACCCGTGGTTGGAACGCAGAAGGTCGACGCCGCAGACGTTGAGTCCCATCGCCTTGGCCGAGCGCACCGCCGTCGAGCGCTCCTCCGGCGTGATCTTGATCACATCGGCCGAGCCGCCGCGGTGCAGGTTTGAGCGGAAGTCGCCCTCCGCGCCCTTGCGCCGCATGGCGGCGACGACCTTATCGTCGATCACGAGGCACCGGATATCCTCGCCGCCCGCTTCCTTGATAAATTCCTGAACCAGGATATTGATCTTGGCGCCGCCGAAGGCCTCGATAACCGATTTGGCTGAGTTGTGGGTCTCGCCGAGCACCACGCCGATACCCTGCGTGCCTTCCAGCAGTTTGATCACCACTGGTGCCCCGCCGGCGATCTCGAGCACGTCATCGGCGAACTTCGCGGAGTTGGCAAAGCCGGTTACCGGCAGACCGATGCCGTCGCGCGCCAGAAGTTGCAGCGAGCGCAACTTGTCGCGCGAGCGGCCAATGGCGACCGATTCGTTGACCGGGTAGACCCCCATCACCTCGAACTGCCGCAGCACCGCCAGCCCGTAAAAGGTTACCGAAGCGCCGATCCGTGGAATGACCGCGTCGTAACCGGTTAGCTTTTCGCCCTTGTAGCGCAGCTCCGGGCGGTGCGAGGTGATATTCATGTAGCATTGCAGCGTGTTGATGACATCGATTCTGTGCCCGCGCGCCTCCGCCGATTCGACGAGACGTTTGTGGGAATAGAGGCTCGCGTTGCGAGCCATCATTGCTATCTTCATCGATCAATCCTTTTAGGTTGCGGCCTTTGCCAAGACCTATTTGCGGCAATGCGGCTTTGTGCCGGCTGCCGTTAAGGGAGCTTGCGGCAATAGGATCTGGCGGGGTCGACCACGAATTCACCTTTGATCGCGGTGCGGCCAACCAGCATGCGAAAGCCCATTTGATCGCGGTCGGTTAGGGTGATCTCGATCGGCCACTCCCGGTCGCCGATGCGGATCGGCGTTTCGATCACGAAGCGCTTTTCGCGTTTGCCCCCGGAGTTGGTCACCCAACGGTAGTCCCTCGCCGGAACAGCGCAGGTTTTCTGGGAGACATCGTCGCGCTGAACCGGATGGATATCGAAGCGGATCCAATTCTCGCCGTCCTTGTGAAATGGGCGCACATTGAATGCGTGGAGGGCCGAGGTTCTTGCGCCGGTGTCGACCTTGATCTTGATCCGGTCGATGCCGAGTTCAGGCAGCGATGCCCACTCCCGCCACCCGAGCGCGGGTTTCCATGTCTTGGCTCGTCGGCGCTCCCTCGCACAAATTGAATCAGCCACCCTCGGCATCCAGGTTCTTCCTTCCGGCTATTTTCCGCTTGGTCGTGCTGACCGGTTTGGTCCGCCGAGGTTTCTTGTCCTCTCCATCCACCGGGGACTCCAGAATCTCGGCCACGGCATTCTTGGTGACGTGACGATAGTTGCTCGTCAGAGACCGATTCATGACGGCCGCATAGGTCCCAAGATCGACAAGGATAAACCCCGCCTCGAACATCTCTTCCGCGACGTCCCTCAGAAACTCGTCCGAAATTTTCCTGCGTCCGGCGACCTCGTGAAGAAACTTCCGGGAGATTCGGTAGCGTCCATTCTGCTTGCCGCCGAACTCCAGCTCGTACAGATCCACGAGTGTTGTCGCCAGCGCGCCGGCGGATTTTCGACATGTCGCCATTGGGTTCCGCAATCCTCCTAAACGCTCCCGACAAACCCCCAAGCCAGACCCAGCGGTCTCGATCAGCCTTGTCCACATTTGGGGGGTGATGCCTAATATGTCAAGTTTTATGTTCTATAGATGATATAATAACAGCGATATATGCTAAAATATCAGCTTCCTGCCGTTTTTGACGTTGAGATGAAGGCGAGCCGAGATACACAAGACCGAGCCCTCTTGCCCGCCTGAGCGCAAGCAGAAGCCGCGATTCGCCACCGGCCGCCGCCCGATGGAGCCTTCGCTCGTGCTTTGTCGGAGGAAACCGGGAGAGTCCAGGAAACCACTAAGCCTCATGTCTCAAGCCGCACAGAGCTTCCGACAATCGGACAGGGCGGGGAAAAGGTTCGGCTTGAAAATATCGCGGCGGTAAAGATGGCGTTCTTGATCGCTCGTCGCCGCCCAATATGACCGAAGACTGGCTTAGCAAGAAGCCACGGAGAGATCGCGTCGACGAAATGTGGTGCCGAACATGGTATGACGACCGAACGCGACAGACACGCCGTGTCGGCCTTGGCACAACGGACTTTCAAGAGGCGAGCCTCCACCTCGCGACCTGGGTTGTCGCCAACGAGCGGTCCCGGAAGGCTAGTCCCGACCAAGTCCTGATCGAAACCGTTCTGCTGAATTATTGGAACGATCATGCCCAACACCTGCCTAGCGCCAAGACCCAATGGCTCGGCCTCTCCTATTGGCAGGAGTTCTGGACTCGACGGACGATCGCTGGCATCACGCCATATGAGCAGCGACGCTTCAGAGAATGGCTGGCGGCGCGAGGAACCGGGCCGAGCGGGATCGACCGTATCCTGTCCGTCGGCCGTGCAGCCCTCAATCGCGCTCGCAAATGGGAAGAGGTCAGCGAGGCACCTCACATTTTCGACACCATGACTGCCGAAGCTAAACGCGCGCGTGAGCCGAAAGGGCGTCCAGTCTCGTCGGAGGAGTTAGCACGCCTCTTTGATGCGGCGCGCTCGCGGCACATGCTGATTTTCCTGGTGATAGTCTCCAACACGCTCGCACGGCCGGCCGCCATACTGGATCTCCGGCCATCACAATTCGATAAGGCGGATGGTCTGCTCGATCTCAATCCGCCGGGCCGGAGGCAGAACAAGAAATTCCGGCCGATCGTGCCGGTGATGCCAACCCTAATGCCCTGGTTACGCCACGAGGTAGGCCCGAGCGGCCGATATGTTAGCTACCGCCGAAAGCCCGTAGGCTCGACCACGCACATGTGGCGTATGACACGCACTGAAGCCGGCTTGGATGAGCGGGTGACGCCCTACTCGATCCGCCATGGCCTCGCGCGGGAGATGCGAAAGCGGCGCGTCCCAACAGAGCAGATCAGCCTTTTCCTAGTGTGGTGGTTCAGAGATTCGTTGCATTAAGTTTTCACCGTCATCCCGGACGCGGCTTTCCTCCAAACCTTTGGTTTGGCAAGGAAAGTCAGCGATCCGGGATCTTTGGCGACGGCCAGGCTCCGACCCCCGGAAGATCCCGGATCGTAAGTCTCGCCCCCCGAAAATCCTAGGATTTTCGGGCTCGCCCCCGATCCAGTCGGGGGCAGGCTCTAACGTCCGGGATGACGGGCGGGATTAATGACGCGAACTTCAGATTCACCACACTAG
>JAJFGN010000050.1 GCA_021776115.1 Kiloniellaceae bacterium
GATCAGCCGGAAATCCCAATTGAAAACGCCGTTGACGATTTTCGGCACGCCGCGCTGCTTCTCTCCGAAAATCAACAGAATGACCGCATCCAGGAAAAATGCGGTGCCGGCGGCCAATAGCATGGTGCTTTCTTCGCGAACGCTGCGTTTGATGACCGTCCGGAACAGGAACCGCTCCATCAAGGCGCCGACGATGGCTAGGGTCACCGCCGCCGCGAACAGGGCCATGACGAACGGTAATTTCAGTTGCCCGTATATCGTGTAGGTAACGAACCCGCCGAGCACGTAGAGCTGACCGTGAGCGAAGTTAAGAACATTCATGAGGGCGAAGATCAGGGTCAAGCCCAGCGCGATCAGAGCGTACTGAGCACCAAGATAGAGCCCGTTGGCGAGGACCTGTTCCATTGGAATTTATTTCCCAGACAGGATGGGGCTCAGAGCCGAGGCCCTGAGCCCCACAAGTCAGTCAGGGAGGTGACGTCAATCGACTTCGGCAATGAACAAGGTTTCGAACTTGCCGTCGCGATATTCGTTCACGACCATCGGTACGGACACTTGCCGCTTTTGGCCGAACGATGTCATGCCGACATACTTCAGCGCGGCGTCGCCCTTCATATAGGGGTTCGGCGCCGAAAAGGTACTCATGGTGTTCTTGAATTCGCCGATGTCGTCGATGGCCTTGGGGTTCATTTTCAAGGTCTCGACGATGTACTCCAGGGCATACACCTTGGTGTTGGATTCATCGTTGTATTCGCCGAACATTTTTGTGTAGCGATCGATGAACTCTTCCATGGCCTTCGAACGGATTTCCGGCGTCGACGCGCCGCCAACGGAAATGAACCCGTTGGCCAAATCGCCGGCACCCTCTTCCAACACCTTCGCGTCCTGAGCGGTCTCGGTGGAGATGAAACCGGTGTAGCCAAGTTCGCGGGCTGAGCGGATCAACAGCGGCGCATTACCCGGGGCAACGCCCGAGAGCACCAGAAGGTCTGGTTTGGAGCGTAAGACCGGCGTTAGAACCGGCACGAAATCGCGGGTGTCGTTCTGGTAGGTGTCTTTGTCGGCGACGACCTCCAGCCCCAAGGCATTGGCGGCGGCCACCCCGCCGTCGCGCTGACTCAAGGGATCCGACTCATTGGCGGCAATGAAGGCGACCGTCTTCACACCCTTTTTATCTCGCAGGAACTTGTAGATCGCCGGGCCGGACTGATAGTTGGCGATCATCCCCAAGACGGCGTTGGATGCCGGTTTCTGGTAAAGGCTCTTGGGGAACGCATAGGGAAAATACATGATGTTGTTGGCCTCCGCGACCGGGCGCACGGCCGCCGCGCCGTCATCGACGTTTGGGCCGACGACATAGTGGATGCCTTCCTGGGCCATCTTTTCCATGCCGGCGATGGCTCGCTTCGGGTCCTTTTGGTCGTCGAACGTGAGGATTTCGATGTCGTAGGTGTCGTCACCGATCTTCACGCCGCCGGTTTCGTTGATCCAGGCGGCGCGGGTCTGCATGGAACGCACGTTGGAGGTTCCCCATGCCGCGGCGGGGCCGCTGGTGACGCCCACAAACCCGATTTTCAGGACCTTATTCGCCGCCAAGGCGCCGCCCGCGGCGCCCAGCGATATCGCACAAATCGCCAGCGCGCCCGCCGATGATTTCAAAAAGCTGCGCTTGTTCATCCATCCCTCCATGTGAAGCCGATCTTATGATGTCGATTTCGGCCGTTCAGCCGCGGCCTTGGTGATTCCGGCGCTTTGACAACTTGGCGGCCGACCTGCCCCCGCCGCCGGGCCGTGGCGGGCGAACCCGCTATAAAACTGACGTCGTTCAGCATACTCAACAATCCGATATAGGATTGTCAACAATTTTTATCTCGATCATGTACAAATTTCTTGTATACTATCCCTGCCGCTGGAGACCGATATGACCTATTCGACAGCCAAGACGTGGACCGCTTAGCCATGGGCCGGAATCAAGACGCCGGGCTCGCCACCGCGGCTTCCGCCAAATCGCTGGCCGGCGGCCGTGGCGGGCGCGGCCAGCCGGTCGCCGACGAGGCGATTTTCACCCGCGTGCATGGCGCCATCGTCGAGCGCCGCTTGGAGCCCGGCACCAAGCTGGGCGAAGAGGCGCTGTGCGAGGCCTTCGGGGTATCCCGGGCCCAGATCCGGCGGGTTCTACTCAATCTGGCCCATGCCAAGCTGGTCGAGTTGCGCCCGAACCGCGGCGCCTATGTGGCGCAGCCCTCGGTGCGCGAGGCGCGCCATGTCTTCGAGGCCCGCCGCGCGGTCGAGGCCGCCGTGGTCGAACGCGCCGCCGACCGCATGACCGAGGAGATGTTCGCGGCGCTGGCGGCGATCCTCCGCGAGGAACACCAGGCCCAGGAGCGCGGCGACAGGCAGGCCGCGATCCGCCTGTCCGGCGATTTCCATCTGCGCCTGGCCGAAATCGCCGGCAACGAAGTTCTCTCCTCCTTCCTGCAAGAGCTGGTGTCGCGCAGTTCGCTGATCATCGCGACCTATGGCATGGCGAGCGATTCGGAGTGTTCCCACGACGACCACTGGACGGTCGCGCGGGCCTTGCAAGATGGCGACGCCGCGGCCGCCGTAACCCACATGAAGCAGCACCTGCGCTTTATCGAGGAACACCTGAACTTCGCGGCCGAGGTGGAGCCGCCGGTCGACCTGAAGACCATCCTCGGCGCGCCGGCGGGATCCTAATACCCGCGGCCGGGCATCGCGGCTAATCGAAATCCCCGAAGTCCTCATGCGGCGCCTCGATCACCAGGGCGAAGCGCTGGTCCCTCGGATCGGCAAGAAGAAAGCGCGGGTCGCCCCCGCGCGAAGTATGTTTCAGGGCGCGTGCCGGGCGAAGGCCTCGCGAACTCGGTCGCCGGACCGGCCGGCGCTGAGGAGCACCATCAAGAGCAGGCGCGCCTTGGCGCCCTTGAGATCGCCGGCGAAGATGACACCCGCATCCTCCAGCTCGCGCCCACCGCCGCCGGTGCCGTAGATCGGCTTGACCCGGCCTTCTGGGCAGCGCGAGGTGACGACGACGGGGATGCCGCGCGCGACCGCCTCGGCGATCGGGGGCGTGTAGGCGGCCACGACATTGCCGCGCCCGAAGCCCTCGATCACCAGGCCGTCCACCTTGGCCTCGAGCGCCGCGTCGATCAGCAGGGTGTCGCTGTCCATGGCCAGGCGAATGAGTGGCACCCGGGCACGGATCTCCTTGAGCGCATGGCTTGGGCGCGGCGCCATCCGCCGATACACCACCACCTTGCCCTCGTCCACCACCGCGAGGCAGCCGTGACCGAGGCTGGTGAAGCTTTCCAGCGCGCTCGCGTGCAACTTGGTCACGTCGCGCGCGGCATGGACCTGGCCGTTGAAGCAGACCGTTACCCCCTGGCCGGCCATCGCCGGCGCGCGCGCTGCGCCGATCGAATCGGCCAGGTTGCGCGGACCGTCCGATTGCGGATGGTCGGCCGGCAACTGCGCGCCGGTCAGGACCACCGGCTTGCCCGCATCCAGGACGAGATCGAGGAGATAGGCGTTCTCCTCTAGCGTGTCGGTGCCCTGGGTTACGACCGCGCCCAGCACGTCGACTTCGGCAAGGCGGTCGCGCAAGCACGCGGCGAGCGCCAAGCTTTGTGCGCAGCTCAGGTTGAAACTGTGCACCTGCAAGACGTTCTCCAACGCGATATCGATGTCCGGCTCGCGCCAGGGCAAGGCCGCGAGCAGCGCTTCCCCGTCCGCCGCGGCCTTGTGGCGCTTGGTCACGGGATCGTAGAGCGAGGCGATGGTGCCGCCGGTGGTCAGGACCGCAACCGTTCCGCCCATCGCGTCCTCCGTCGTCTCGCCGGCCGCGTCAGATCTTGCCGCATTCGCCGCGCTTGACGAACTGGCCCATGCCCTCCTTGCCTAGCCATTCCCGGCCATCGACGATCAGCCGGCCGCGGCTGAAGACCTTGCTGACCCGGCCGGTCACGGAGCGGCCCTCGAACAGGCTGTAGTCGATCCGGCTGTGGTGCTCGGCGGCGCGGATGGTCCAGGACTCTTCCGGATCGAACAGCACGATATCGGCGTCGGAGCCGACCGCGATCGTGCCCTTTTTTGGGAACAGGCCGAACAGCTTCGCCGGCGCGGTCGAGACCAGCTCGACGAAGCGATTGAGCGACATGCCGTGATGACGCACGCCACCGTCGTAGATCAGCGGCAGGCGCGTCTCCAAGCCCGGCGCGCCGTTCGGGATCTTGGAAAAGTCGTCTTTGCCCTGCTGCTTGGAGAACTTCATGCCGAGCGGCTGCTCGTTGAAGCAGAAGGGACAGTGGTCGGTCGAGATAACCTGCAGGTCGGCGGTGCGCAGGCCGCGCCACAGCGCCGTCTGGTGCGTGTGGGTGCGCAAGGGCGGCGTCATGACGAACTTGGCGCTCTCGAACCCGGGCCGGTCGTATTCCTCGTCGGTCAGGAACAGGTAGTGCGGGCAGGTCTCGGCGTGGACCGTGATGTCGCGGTCGCGCGCCTCGGCCACCGCCGCCAGGGCCTCGGCCGCCGAGAGGTGAACGATGTAGAGCGGCGATTCGGCGAGCTCCGCCAGGCGGATCGCCCGGTGGGTCGCCTCGCCCTCCATCGAAGTTGGGCGGGTCAGGCTGTGGTACTTGGGCGCGGTGCGTCCGGCGGCCACCGCCTCCTCGACCAGGACCTGGATGACGCCGCCGTTCTCGGCATGGACGCAAATCATGGCGCCGTTGCTACCGGCCACGCGCATGGTCCTGAAGAGATCCCCGTCGTCGAGCATGAGGACACCCGGATAGGCCATGAAGAGCTTGAAACTAGTCACGCCCTCGCGCTTGATCAGGGTCTCCATGTCGGCCAGGGATTGCGGGTTGATGTCGAGCATGATCATGTGGGCGCTGACGTCGACTGCCGCACTGGCCGCGCGCTTGTGCCATTCCTCCAGGCCGCTCAGCGGGCTTTCGCCCCGGGTCTGATTGCAGAAATCGACCACCGTCGTGGTGCCGCCGAAGGCCGCCGCCGCGGTGCCGGTGCCGAAGGTATCGGCCGTGCGCGCGACGCCGAACTCCCAGTCCAGGTGTGTGTGCACGTCGACGCCGCCGGGAATCGCCAGAAGGCCATCCGCGTCGTGCACCTCGACATCGCCGCTAACCGCGATGTCCTTGCCGATGGTGTGGACCCGGCCGTCCTGGATCAGGATGTCGGCCTTGTAGTCGTCGACCGCGGTGACGATCCGCCCGTTCTTGATTAGTACCGTTGCCATTTTCGACTCCTCTTAAGATCCGCGCGCTACCTCCGCCGCGCCTTTTACTTCTTCGACGGCGGAGAGCGGCGCAGAAAATCGTTCGCGATTTCGTCGAAGGTCGTGAAACGGACGCCCGGATGCCGGCTCATGTGATTGAACAGGCGCTCCAGCATGAGCAACACCTGAGGCCGGCCCGACACGTCGGGGTGGATCGTCATGGTGTAGACCGCGTAGTCGTACTCGCGGTAAACCCAATCGAACTGATCGCGCCACATCTCCTCGAGGTGGCGCGGACTGACGAAGCCGTGACTATTGGGGGCCGCCTTGATGAACATCATGGGCGGCAGGTCGTCGGTGTACCAGCTCGCCGGGATCTCGACGATGTCGGTGATCTCCTTGCCGCGCACCAGCGGTTTCATCCACTCCTTCGCCGACTTCGAGTAGTCGATCTTGGTCCAGCTATCGCCGACCCTGACATAGTGCGGCTGGAAATCGTGATGCATCAGGCTATGATCGTACTTGAAGTCCTTTTTTTGCAGAAGCTCGGCGGTGATCGGGCTGAACTCCCACCACGGCGCGACATAGCCGGTCGGCTTGCGGCCCGAGATCCGCTCAAGAAGCTCGATGCACTTGTCGAGGACGTCCTCTTCTTGGCGCGGCGTCATGGCGATCGGGTTCTCGTGCGAATAACCGTGCACACCCAGTTCGTGCCCCGCGTCGACCACCTTTTTGATCTGATCGGGAAAGGTCTCCGCCGAATGGCCGGGCACGAACCAGGTGGTCTTGATCCCGAAGCGATCGAAAAGCTGCACCAGGCGCGGGGTGCCGACCTCGCCGGAAAACATGCCGCGGGAGATGTCGAGCGGCGAATCTTCGCCGCCGTAGGATCCCAGCCAACCGCCGACGGCGTCCACGTCGACGCCGAATGCGCAGAAAATTTCCTTCACCATGTTCGCGTCCCTTCCTGTTTCCAGACCCTTACGTGTGCATACCGCCCCGCGAAGTATCGAAGCTGCTCTCGCGATGCTCCAGGGGATGCACCGACTCCGCCGGCCAGCGCGCCAGCACCATATCGCCCTCGTGCACCGGATTGGCAAAGAAGCGGCCGTCGTCGATGTTGGCCACGAACTCCTCGCCGTCGGGCAGGGTTATGTTCACCTTGACCCAGGTGCCCTGGTATTCCGTCATCCAGACCTTGCCGACGACCGAATTCACGGTGCCGTCGCGGGCCGCGGACGGATCGGCGAGCTTTTCCATCTCGATCCGGTCGCGCCGAATCGAGAGATAGCGCGTCTCGCCCGTGCCCGGCGCCGTGTCCCCGGTCGGTACGGTGAATCGGTTGCCACGCGCGTCGTCCAGGATCGCAGCACCGTTCTCGACCGCCACGACCTTGCCGCTCAGCACGTTCTGCCCGCCGATGAAGCGGGCGACATAGGTCGTGCGCGGCGTGTCGTAGACGGCGCGCGCACGATCGGCCTGGTCGATTTGACCGTGGTCCATCACCACGACCAGGTCGGCGACGGCGATCGCCTCCATCTGGGTGTGCGTCACGTGAACGAAGGTGATGCCGAACTCATTCTGCATCTGCCGCAGATTGCCGCGCATTTGCAGGCGCAGAAACTCGTCCAGCGCCGACAGCGGCTCGTCGAGCAGCAAGACCTTCGGGTTGGTGATCAGCGAGCGCGCCAGCGCGATGCGCTGCTGTTGCCCGCCGGACAACTCGGCCGGAACGCGGTCGGCGAAGCCGTCCATCTGGACCCGATCCAGCATCTCGTGAGCCTGCTTGCGCCGCGCCGCCTTGGCCACCCCGCGCACCTTCAGGTTGAAGGCGACGTTATCCAGGCATGTCAGATGCGGAAACAGGGCGTAGCTCTGGAACATCATCGCCGTGCCGCGCTCGGCCGGTGGCAGGCCGAGAACAGATTGGCCGTCGATCCGCACGTCGCCCGCGGTCGGCTCGTCGTGCCCCGCGATCATCCGCAGCAGGGTCGTTTTGCCGCAGCCACTGGGGCCCAGCAGACAACAGTAGGTGCCCGGCGGGACGGTCATGCTCACACTATCGATCGCCAAGGTATCGCCAAATCTCTTGGTGAGGTTTGCGAGCTCAATGCCCCCAGTCTGCGCCATCTAAGACAACCTCCGTTCTTCTTCCTGTCAGCTTCGCCTACTTGCGAAACCGCCCGCCGCGGCGCCACTGGATGATCGCGATCGAGCCCAGGGACAATATGATCGCCGCGAACGATACCACCGTGGTGACGGTCCCCAGGGCATAGAGCGCCGGGGACGTGACCGTCGTCGTCATGGCGTAAATCTCGAGCGGCAGGGTATTGCCCGGCCCGACGGTCAGCAAGGTGCGCGGGAACTCGTCGTAGGACAAGGTGAAGCCGAACAGCGCGACCGCGATCAGGCCGGGAAACAGGATCGGCAGCACGACGTACTGCAAGGTCTGCCGGTTGGTCGCGCCAAGGTCGCGCGCCGCCTCCTCGTAGGACCGGTCGAAGCGGCTGAGCACCGCGAACATGATCAACAAGCCGAACGGCAGGCTCCAGGTCAGCTGCGCGCCGAGCGCCGAGGAGAACCAGTTGGTCGGCATGTCGATGACCCGGAAGATCAAGCCGATCCCCAGGCTGAGGAACAGACCGGGCATGACCAGGCTGGCCACCGCCATGTAGAAGATCGCGCTGGCGCCGAAAAAACGCCGCCGGAACGCCAAGCCCGCCATGACCGAGAAGGTCACGGTGCAAATCATGACCAAGAAGGCGAGCAGGATCGAGCGGCTGAAGGACCCGGAAAAGTCGCCGGTGCGCTGTTGCTCGAACAGGGCCTGGAACCAGTGCAGCGACACCCCGTTCATCGGGAAGGTGAGTCCGCCGGTCGGCCCCTGAAAAGACAGGATGTAGATCGCCAGCATCGGCCCGTAGAGGAACAGCACGAACAGCGCGAAGAAGGTCGCGAGGACGTAAAAGGTCCAGGGGCGTTTGCGATGTTGGGCCATGGCGCCTATCTCCCCGCTCTCAGCCGGATAGCTCTTTGCGCACGTCGACCACCCGCAGGATCGCCGCCGCCATGAGCACGACGACGAGCAGCAGGATTACCGCGCTGGCCGCCGCGGACGGGTATTGCAGCATCGCGATCTCGTTCCACATGGCGTAGACTGCCGAGGAGCTTTGCCCGCCGCTCATGATCTTGACCACGAAGAAATCACCCATGACCAGGGTGACCACGAAGATCGAACCGAGCGCGATGCCGGTCTTGGTCAAGGGGATCACGACCTGGGTGATCACCTGCCAGCGGCTGGCCCCGGCGTCGACCGCCGCCTCCAGGATCGCCGGGTCGATCCGGGCCATGGAATTGAACAGGGTCACCACCATGAACAGCGTGAAGAGATGCACGTAGGCGACGATCACCGAGAAATCGGAGAATAGCAGGAAATCGAGCGGCTCGTCGATCAAGCCCAGGCCCATGAGGGTCTGATTGACCAACCCGTTGCGCCCTAGCACCGGAATCCAGGAAATCATGCGGATGATGTTCGAGGTCCAGAACGGCACCGTGCAGACCAGGAAGAAGAAAATCTTCCACAGCAGAGACCGGACGTGGAACACCAGGAAGTACGAAACCGTGAAGCCGACGATCAGCGTGATCAGCCAGACGATCACCGAATACTTGAGCATGGTCAGGTAGAGGGTGACCGTGAGGCCGGACGAAAACACCTCCTCGTAGTTGTAGAACATGAAGGCGGGGACGGTTTGAAAATTGACATAGTCGAAGAAGCTGACGACCACGACGGTCACCAGCGGTATGCCGAAAAACACCAAGAGGACCAGGGCAAGCGGCGCGACCTGGATGTAGGGCACGACCGAGGACGGGACTTTCATGGTCGGGCGCCTCTTGGCTCACGAGGTGGGCATGCGACGGGGCGGCCGGCGGCCGCCCCGTCCAGCGGTTCGCGGTCGCTCAGGCGGCGACGAACTCGTTCCACTTCCGGGTCATGTAACGGGATTCGTCCATGACCGTGTTCCAGGCGGCCACGTTGCCCATGCGCTCCCAGAACGCGCCGCCGTCGCGCACCGCGCCGGCCTTCTCCATGACGTTGCCGTAGGGATCGATGATATCGCCCTTGGCCGGCTTGCCCTCGTACCAGTAGCCCCACTCGTCTTCCGACATGAACTTCTTGGCGGTTTCCGGCACCGCGCTGTAATAGCCCTGGCGCGCGATGAAGGCACCTTCCCAGCCCGAATGGTACCAGTTGAGGTAGTCGTAGGCCGCCTCGAGCCGGATGCCGTCGAGGTGCTTCATCAGGCTCATCGCGCTGGCCCACGCGCGATAACCCTCCTCGAGCGGCGCGTAGTAGACCGGGATGCCGCGCGAGCGCACCGCGGTCACCGCCGGCGACCACATGGACTGGATCACGACCTCGCCGGAGGCCATCAGGTTGACCGATTCGTCGAAGGTCGACCAGAAGGCGCGGAACTGGCCGGACTTCTTGGCGTCGATCAGGATCGCGATGGTCTTGTCGATCTCCTCGCGGGTCATGTTGCCCTTGTCGGCGTACTTCAGGTCGCCGCGCGATTCGATGGCCATGGCCGCGTCCATGATGCCGATCTCGGGCACGTCGAGGATGGCCGCCTTGCCCTTGAACTCCGGGTTGAGCAACTCGTGCCAATTCTTGATCTCGCGCTTGATCAGGTCCGGCCGGATGCCCAGCGTATCGGCGTTGTAGATCATCGGAATGCCGCTCGCCCATTTGGTCGGGCCGTCGTTGAAGGATTTTGCGTCCGCCCCGCCCAGATATTGAACCTCGTAGGGCAGCACGCCTTGGCGCGAGACCTTGCGGCCATCGGGATACTCGCCCTTGGTGAAGATCGGCACCACCTGATCCCAATACTTGAACTTGTCGAGGTCGACCGGCTGCAGGATGTCGCCCCGCGGGATCAGCTGCTGCAGGAAAAAGTACTCGGTGTCCGCGATGTCCACCGTCTTCGGCTGGGTCACGAGGCGGTTGCGCAAGGCGTCGTGCGCCAGCGCCTGCATCTCGATCTTGAAGGGCAGGTCCTTGTTCGCCTGGTTCGCGATGTCGATGATCGCGGAATACGGGGCGCCGACGTGATGAATGGTGATGTCCTTGATATTCTGCGCCCAGATTGTGGGGAATCCCGTGACGGCGCCCGATCCGACGGCCAATCCCGCCGTGGCGGCCGCGCCCTTGAGGACCTTGCGCCGGCTGAGTCCGGATGCACGCTTGGAATTTTTGTTGGGTTCCATTTGCCTCTCCTTTCCCTGTGTTTATCACACCAAGAGATCGCTTTCGGAAACATTATCGGACGGTCAAGAACAGGTCAAATCGCCGCTACCGCGCGGCCGGTCGGACCGGTTCAATGCCGCACCTCGACGGGCGCGTCGAGCGGGCGCACCTCGCAGTCCTCGGCCGCCGCTGGCGCTTGCCACATGAACATCGCGAAAGTCGCCGCCCCGTCGAACGATACCAGCGGATAGTGCCAGACGCCGGGCCCATAGCATATGCCTTGCGCCGAGGTCGCGACGAATGCGCGCAGGGTTTCCAAACGCGGCCCGCCGTCCGCCGCCTGCCCGGCTGCTACCACGAGATAACGCGCCGCGTTCATCGGCACGAAGACTTGGCAGCTTGCCGGATGGCGCTCCAGATAGTCGACCGTCAGCGGCAGACAACTGGGCTCGATCCGATAAAGCGCGAGCGTGGGGTCGCCGGCCGGCCGCCGGTGCGCCAGCTCGGCGCTCTGATCGAAGCGCAGCGCGCGCCCGTTGTTGACCGCGCGGCCCTGTATGCCGGCCGCCCAATGACGGCGCCATAGGGCGCGAAGGCGTCGCATGTCAGAGGCGCGGGGTTGGCGACCGCCATGGCGGCCTCAGACCGGCGCGGCGGGCGGCCAGGGCGCCGGCCGGACCGGAGACGGCGTTGCCAACAACAGACGCGACCACGGCGACATGGCGAAACCCTCCGCGTTGGGTCCATTGCCGCGATCGTCGGCGCGGGTCCGCGACGGCGTGTCGAGGCGGCGTGTCGAGGCGGCGTGGCCGGGTGTTCGTTTCACGATTCTACCGGTCTGACCGATCCGACAAAGGATTGCCCGGGGACCGGTTTTCGTCAAGACTGAATCCGCGCAGACTGAATCCGCGCGGGTCCTGGATGCCTCGACGAAGCGCCGCCGGTTTAATGCGAGCAAGTCTCAGAAGTGCCCGGGCCGCTGGCTATCAGGGCGCCAGTCGACGTCATTCGGCCAAGGCCGCGGAGCAGTTCTGCTTGAAGGTTTCGCGGCTATAGAAATGGCGTCAACTCGTCCTATGAATGAAGCGGTTTTTTCGTGATTTAACGGACCACAACCTGTGGTGGCCACACGTATGCGGTGGAATCGGACGGATCATCGATTTAGCGGCCATTGCAGGGCCGAGGTTTGCAACGGCAGTTAGAACGAAACGGTCGGCGACAATGCGTGATTTGCCCCAATGGAGGCGGCGTCTGGACGAGATTCCGGTACGGATCGACGGCAAAATTCACTACCTTTGGCGAGCGGTCGACGTTACGCTCTAATTGATCTCAATTCCGGAGGCATAAGAAAGGAGCAAACCTTATGGTCAATCGTATCCGTCGCCGTACCATTTTGAAGACTGCCGCCGCCGGCGCAGCACTTGGTATGTTCGCGCCATTTAAGCGTGCCATCGCCGCAAACGATCTTGTTTGGATGACCTGGGAAAATCTGGCGAAGGATGAGTATCTCGCAGCCTTTCTCGAAAAAAGCGACGTTTCCATAACCAAGAATTTCATCGGCACCGACGACGAGCAGTTCGCAAAGTTGCGGGCAGGCGGCGCATCCTCGGTCGATCTCATCACGCCGGGCCTCGACAAGGTCGAATTCTACGTGGCCTCCAACCTGCTTCAACCGATCGATTTCGACAAGGTTCCCAATGCGGCGCTGCTCTATGACACCTTCAAGAACACCGATCTTGGCAAGAAGGATGGCAAGACCTACGGCGTACCTTTCTATTGGGGCATTAATCCCATCGTTTATCGCGCCGATCTCATGGACTCGGAACCGGATTGGTCGGTATTTTTTGAAGGGGACAAATATGCCGGCAAGCTTGCCATGCGGGACTATGCGCTCGAAGGTATCATGATCGCGGCAATGTATCTTGGCATTCCGCGCGACAGGATGTTCCACATGGACGACGCCGAGCTGGCGGAAGTGAAAAAGGCACTGAAGGCGCAGAAGAAACTTCTGCGCACTTACTGGAACTCCATTGGCGATCTGACCAATCTTTTTGCCACCGGCGAGATCGTTTGCGCCTTTTCTTGGGTTCCGCCTTACTATGATCTGAGGGCCCGCGGACTGAACATGGGCATGGCAAAACCGAAAGCGGGCGTTATCGGCTGGTGTGACACGATCGCCGTTCCGGCGAGTGTCGAAGGCGAAATGCGCGATGTGGTTTTCGATTTCGTGAACTATCTGCTCGGCCCCGAATATGGCGAAAAGCTTGCCTTCGGCGGTCCCTATGCGCAGAGCACGTCCGCAATCCGAGACAAGCTTCCCGAAGAACAACGCGAGAAGATCTTCATCCAGGATCTGTCAATCATGGATTCCTTCGTCTGGAAGGAAAATCCGCCACGCTACAATGACTGGGTGGCATTGTGGAATGAGGTGAAAGCAAGCTAATCCATGACGCCTGCCGAGCAATATGCAGAAACAGAAGGGGGGCGGTCACACCGCCCCCTTCTGACAGCTACCGGCCTGCATAAGAATTATGGCTCCGTTCATGCGGTGCGCGGCGTGGATTTTCATCTCGAAGCAAACAGCTATGTGACTTTGCTCGGGCCGTCCGGCTGCGGCAAGACGTCCATCCTGCGGATGATTGGTGGGTTTGAGGACGTGTCGTCGGGCCATCTGGAACTGAACGGCGACTCGCTGGTGAATATACCCGCCAACCAGAGACCCGTTAACACGGTTTTCCAGAGCTATGCGCTCTTTCCGCATCTGAGTGTCGAGGACAATGTCGCTTTCGGATTGGCTTACAAGAACCTAGACCGGGCCACCATAAACCGGAAAGTGGCAAGCGCGCTCACCATCATGCAAATGAGCGAGATGGCGAAACGCCGTCCCCGCCAGCTTTCCGGTGGTCAGGAGCAGCGGGTTGCTCTCGCGCGCGCCATCGTCAATGAGCCGAAGCTCTTACTTCTCGATGAACCGTTGTCCGCGCTCGACCGGCGGATGCGCAAAGACATGCAGATAGAACTGAAGGATCTGCAGCGCCGCCTCAAAATGACCTTCCTGCACGTCACCCACGATCAGGAAGAGGCTTTCGCGCTCTCCGACTGGCTGATTGTGATGAACAATGGGCGGATTGAACAGCAGGGAACGCCGCAGGAAATTTATCAATGTCCCGCAACCTCCTATGTTGCCGATTTCATCGGCGGAGCAAATAGGCTTCCTGGCAGAATTCTGGAATCCGACAACCGGTTATCGACAATCGAAACCGCGCTCGGTCAATTCCAGGCGTCTTCGGTTTCCGGCCTTACGCCCGACTCGGGTGCCGTGATCTGTTGGCGACCTGAACAGCTTCATCCGGCGCGCGGCGGCGCAATCGAGGTGACTGTTACACACCACGTCTTTCGCGGCGCCGAATGGTTGATCGAAGCCAAGGCGCAGGATGATACGACATTGAGCTTCGTGGTGCGTGAGGACGCGGTGCCCGAAATCGGTGCACGGATACAGCTCTCATTCAATCCGGAAAATGCGTGGATTGCGGCCGACGACAGCGCGGAAAAATAGGCCATGGAACGTTCGTATCTTGGTACCTGGCTGGCCTTACCCGTTGTAGGCGCCGTAACCGCACTTTGCATTGCGCCCTTGGCTATCTTGCTGGTTTACAGCTTCTTTCAAGTCAATTTTGTTTTTATCCTCAAAGATCCGACCCTGGAAAACTATGCCCGACTTGCCGCCAGCGATACCTATCGCAACCTAATCACAAAAGCCTTTGTATCCGGTGGGTTGGTTGCGGCGATAACCGCCGTCATCGGGCATCCGATCGCCTATCATATAGCCAAACGGGTTACGCATTATAAATCCGCACTGTTAATCCTACTGCTTGTACCGCTTTACACCGGCGACCTGGTGCGGATTTTCGCTTGGCGCGTCCTTCTCGGTGCGGAAGGCGTGCTGAACAGTTTTCTGATCTGGGCCGGCGTTATAACGGAACCGATAGGCGCCTTGCTTTTCAGTTCGCTGGCAACCCATATCGTGCTGACCTATAATTTTCTGCCCTTCATGGTGCTCGGTCTTTGGTTGGCATACGAAAGCCTCGATGACAGGTTGGTGGAGGCCGCCTCGGACCTGGGGGCTGGCCGCGTTTCCTCGTTTCTCCGCATTACGTTTCCCTTGACCCTGCCCGGTCTAATCGCCGGCGGCATGATGGTCTTCGTCATGGTGGTCGGGGACTATTTGACGCCGCAGCTGGTCGGCGGTGTGTCCGGCATTACCATTGTAAGCGCCATCAACGATCTATTCGGCACCGCATTCGACTGGCCGCTCGGATCGGCCATTGCCTGGACCATGCTTGCGATCCTATGCCTTTTCTTCACACTTGCGGCTCTTGTCATAAGCCGTTCTACCTGGGGTCGCGCGCTCATGGGGGGTGAGTGAGTCCATGAAGCGTGCGACGATTCTGGTCGATCTTTGGGTGGTTCTGGTCTATGGATTCATGTACCTGCCGATCGCCGTCATTCTTATTTTTTCCTTCAATGCATCGGAAATTATCGCGTTCCCCTTGCAGGGATTTACGACACATTGGTTCGGTACGGTCTTTACCGATACCCGACTAACGGGCGGGCTTGGTATAACGTTTCTGGTTTCGATTCCCGTCTCCATTTTGTCCACTATCCTCGGCGCGATGGCTGCCTTGGCCCTAACCCGCTACAAATTGAGGTTCCGGGCCGCATTCCTGGTGATGCTGTTTGTGCCCTTCCTGATTCCTAAGGTCATTCTTGCGGTTTCCCACCTGATTTTGCTTTCGGAACTCGGAATAGAGCGAAGCCTCCTGACGATCATCGCTGCCCAGACGATTATTATCCTGCCTTTCACGTCACTGATCATTGCTTCAGTGCTAATACGTATCGACCGTCGAATCGAGGAGGCTGCGGCTGATCTTGGCGCCAATCGCATCAGCATCTTCCGTCGTGTGACCTTGCCATTGACGAAAAACGGCTTGATGGCGGCATCTTTCATCGCCTTCGTCTTGTCTTCATCGGAATATGTCCTGACGTCATTTGTGAGTGGACGAAAGCAACCGCTTTCAATCCTGGTAGCATCGGACTTCCGGTTCAACATTTCTCCAACACTGGATGCGCTCGCGTTCTTGATTGTTTTGGCAAATATCACCCTGGTTGGTATAGGCGAAATTGTGCGTCTCAAGTCACGCCGATGAGAGAGAGATGCGGCCTAGTGGCACTGACGCGTTAACTTGTGCAGCCGCACGAAGCATTCAGAGATCAAGAGCAGATCGGATTGCGACGGCACCGTGCCTGTCCCTACCGAAAATTGGTGATGTCAGTCTAACGCGAACCAGTCTCCAAGGCACCAGACATCGGGGTTTTCATGTCGCCAGTTGACGCTACTCAGCCAGAGCGGCGGAGCGGTTCTGCTTGAAGATGTCTCGGCGGTTGAGGTGACAGTCCTGATTAAAATGGTTGTGGATCGAGGCGTGATCGGCAGCGAATTTCTGTAGGGTCTTGATACCCCTGATTTTCGCCATCGCTCCCTCCCGTCGTCGAAACGGCTGATGGGAATTTTCCGCCCGATTGTTGAGCCACCGACCACAGATCTGATCGGCGGCATTGCCGATCACCTTCATCGCAGCCCGGTATGACCGAAGACGATCCGTGACGATCGAGCGCGGCCGGCCGTAGCGTTTCATCGCACGCTTCAGAAACTTCAGCGCAGCCTTGCGATCCCGGCGTTTCGTGGCAAAGACCTCGAGCACCTCGCCTTCGTGATCAACGGCCCGCCAAAGGTAGTGGGCCTCGCCATTGGTGCGCACGAACACCTCGTCCAGGTGCCAGCGCAACTGTGAATATGACCGGTCCGGCCTTTGAAAGGCAGCGCTTGGGCTCAATAACTGCCACGCCAACGGCGATCGAGCCAATTACATGTCTTAGCAAGGTGCGTTATATACGAAATGTATATAATATGCGGCTTTGGCCCCATCGCGATGCTGCGGCTTGTTCCCGGGCGCGGCGGGACGTTGGGCCAAACGAAGCGGCAGTGACAATCGGGAGCCTATAACAGTGGCGAACGCGATACCAGAGACCAAGAGCCGGTCTACTGCGACCACAAGCGACCCTGGCGCGCCCCCGGCCGCGGGCCGCTCGCTCTCGGACCACGCCTATCAAAAGTTGTTGGATATGATCGTTCATCGCCAGCTTTCCGGCGGCGAGGTCTTGGTCGAAAGCCGCCTCGCCGGGGCGCTTGGCCTGACCCGCACGCCGTTGCGCGAAGCGCTGGTGCGCTTGGAGGGCGAAGGGCTTCTGGTCAAGCAGGCAAACCGCTCCTTCGCCGTGCGCGCCGTGCAAGTCTCTGAATTCTTTCAAAGTCTGCGGGTGCGTGAGTATTTGGAGAGCCACGCCGCCGCGCTCGCCGCGACGCGCGCCGCGCCAGTGGATATCGAAGTATTGCGCAACCGAATCGCCCATCTGGCAAAGATAGAGGCGCAAAGCCCGGAGCATTGGAAGTTGGACAACGATCTGCACAACTGGCTCGCCCAGTCGAGCGGCAACGCGGTCTTGGCTCAAGTCGTGCGAAAGCTGCGGATCACCACCCAATTATTCGAGATCGGCCAGCCTTTCGACCGGGTCCAGGCCGACGCGGCCGAACACCTGGCCATATTGCGGGCCCTGGAACAGGGCGATTCGGCGGCCGCGCGGCATAAGATTGTGCAACATTTGCATAACATCGAGGCGGACGTTTTACGAATTGTCAGCAGTCATTAAACGAACCCAAGGCCGTGGCGCGGGGTAAAATCTTAACGCGGAGGATTGGGGAATGGCGAAACACGAGTATGAAACGGGTCGGTTGAACCTCCCCTTCGTCGGGCTTTGCACCTTCGCCAAGCAGCCCGTTTGCCTGGACTGGGACCATATCGACGCCGATGTCGCCGTCCTTGGTGTCCCCTTCGACATGGGGACCCAGTACCGGGCCGGCGCGCGCTTCGGTCCGCGGGCGATTCGCGAGGCCTCGACCCTGTTTTCCTTCGGCCACGGCGGCGCTTACGACTTCGAGGACGATGTCGTCTATCTGCCGGTCGACAAGGTCAGGATCGTCGATATCGGCGATGCCGACATGATCCACACCGATACCGGCAAGAGTCACGACAACGCCGAGTTCGCGGTGCGCAAGATCCTGAAATCGGGCGCGCTGCCGGTGGTATTGGGGGGCGACCACGCGGTCCATATTCCCTGCATCCGGGCCTTCGCCGAGGAGCCGCCGGTGCACCTGATCCACATCAACGCGCATCTGGATTTCGTCGACGAGCGCCACGGCGTGCGCTACGGCCACGGCAATCCTCTCCGGCGCGCCTCGGAGATGCAACACGTCACCGGCATGACCCAGATGGGCATCCGCAACGTCTCCTCCTCCAACCGGCGCGATTACGAGGCGGCGCGGGCGGCGGGCTCCGACATTCTCTCGGTGCGCGACGTCCGACGGCTCGGCACCCAAGGGGTGCTCGAGCGGATCCCCGACGGCGTGCGCTACTATGCCACCGTCGACGTCGACGGCTTCGACCCTTCGATCGCCCCGGGCACCGGCACCCCCAGCCACGGCGGCTTCCTCTATTACGAGGTGCTGGAGATCTTCCAGGGCCTGGTCAAGAAGGGCGACATTGTCGGGATCGACTTTGTCGAGGTGGCGCCGGATTACGATCGCTCCGGGATTACCGCCTTCCTCGCCGCCCAGTTCCTGATGAACCTGCTCGGCTTCATTTTCGAAGAGAAGCAGGCGCGCGGGGCGCCTGGAGGACTACGGGATCGCGCCCGGCAAGCCGGCCGACCTGGTCGTCCTCGACTGCGAGACCCCGGCTGAGGCCGTGCGCGAACTCGCCGCGCCCCTGTTCGGCTTCAAGCGCGGCCGGCGCAGCTTCTCCTGCCCCGAAGCCGTGCTGCATCGACCGGATTAGCGCGGATCACGGGGCGGGTAGTCGCGGGCGGCGGTGTCCACTCACAGATGCGCAACGGTCAAGCGCAACGAATCCCACGAGTGGCACTAAGCGGAAGGACCTAAATACGGGACTTTGCGATCGGTATCTGGCATAACACCCACATCGCCACCCCGCCGCCCGCCTACGCGCCCGTGCCCTACAACAACCCCACCCCATGCAAGACCCCCCGCAACACCGCGATTTCCGGCTCCGAGAGCGCCGGCGTCGGCGGGCGGGCGGCGGCGCAGTCTAGGCGGCCCAGGAGTTTCAAGCAGGCCTTGAGGCGCGCGGTCGCCAGGCCGCCCGGGGCGGTGCCGTAGATCGCCTTGGCGAGGGGATAGACGATCTCGTGCGCGGCCCGGGCGGCGGCCAGGTCGCCGTCGCGCACGGCGGCGTCGAGGGCAACGATGGCCTCGGGCACGATGACCGCGAGGCTCACTTGACTGCCGTCGCTGCCCAGGACAAAGCAGGACAGGAGATGCTCGTCGCCCGAGGCCAGCACCGCCACCTCGGGCGCCACGGATTTGACCAAGCGCCGGTTGGCCTCGTAGGCCGCGGTCTCCCAACTGCCTTCCTTGATGGCGGCCACGCGCGGCAGGACCACCAGGTCGCGCAAGACCGCGGGCGGATAGGCCATGGCGCCGGCGCCGACCGGGGCCTGATAGAGCATGATCGGCAGATCGGTCGCCTCCAGGACCGCGCGGTGATGGTGGAGCACGGCGCGCCGGTCCAGGGACAGCGCCCAGGAATTGGGCGGAAACACCATGACCGCATCGGCCCCGGCCGCCGCCGCCTCGCGCGCCTCGATGGCCAGCTCCGCGCTCGATTCCTGGTTGACCCCGGCGACGATCGGGATGTCAGGACCGGCGGCCGCGCGCGCGACCTCGATCACGCGGCGCTTCTCCGCGCGGCTCAGCACGAAGTTCTCCCCGGCATGGCCGTTGGCGAGCAAACCCCGGATGCCAGGCACCGCGCTCACGGCCGCGACGTGGCCCGCCAAGGCGGTCTCGTCCACTTGGAAATCCTCGGCCATGGGACAGAGAGTGGCGGCGTAGATCCCGCCGAAGGGATGGCGTGGTTGCTTGCTCATGTCAGGCCGGCCTCCAGTCTCCGCTAGGTATTGTTTTGCCGCTCACGTGCATGACGGCGCGACCAAGAGCCGGTCGGCGTCGAACAGCGGCAGCTCGGGCGCCTGGCCGAGAATGTTCTGCGCGAGAAGCCGCCCGAAATACGGTCCGCTCATATAGCCGGAATGCACGCACCCGATGACATAGGCCTCCGGAATCCCGCCCAAGGGCCCGGCGATGGGCAGGGCGTCGTCGGTTTCGGCCTCGAACCCGAGCCAGGACCGCACGATCCGGGTCTCGGCCAGCGCCGGCACGACGTAGCGGGCCAGGCGCAGATTGCCGATCAGATTGTCGGGAACGATTTCGGTGGTGCGCCGGGCGCGATCGCCTTTGCCCTGCCAGCCGCCGCCGATCAGCACGGTGCCGTTGGCGAACTGCTTTAAGGACAGGAGGCCGCTGGCGACGCCGAGGACACTGCGCATGACCGGGCGCAAGCGTTCCGTAACGATGAGCTGGTTTACCAAAGCCTTGATGCGAATCCGCAATCCGAACCAAGCCAGCATCTCCTCCAGCCAGACGCCGCTTGCCAGCACCAGGCGGCGCGCGCGCGGTGCCGCCCCTGCCATGGCCAAACGGAAGCCGCCGTCGCCGGCTTCGATGCCGGTGACCGGCGCATTCTCGTACAGCCGCACGCCGGCTTCGACCAGGGCGCGCCGATACGCCATGCCGGTCAGGTTGGCGGTGACATAGCCGTCCATCGGGCAGTGGGCGGCGAGCCGGAACCTGTCGGTGAGACCCGGCTCGATCGCGCGCGCGCGCGAGGTGGCGATTATCTCGATCGGCGCGCCTTGCGCGCGCCGGGCCTCGACCCGCGCCTCGAGCAGCGCCGCCTCTTGCGCCGTGAAGGCGAGAGAAAGACCGTCGGTCACGGTAACGCCCGGATCGCCGCCCAGCCAATCCGGCGCGGCCTTCCACATTTCCCAGCCGCGCATGGCATAGGGAATCAGCGCGGCGCGGGTCATATGCAGGGTCAGCGTGCCGGCATTCACGCCCGATGCCTCCCGGCACACCCCGCCGGCATCGATCAGGGCGCAGCGCATGCCGCCGCGCGCCAGGAACAAGGCCGTGGTCGCGCCCATGACACCGGCGCCCACCACCGCCGCGTCATAGGGCTCGCCAACGGGTATTTGTGCCATCTTGCCCAAGCTTGCCTCGCCCGTGCGCTCTACAATGGGGCCGCGGCCGGTAGCGGAATGTCGGCATAGTCGAAATCGCCGGCCAAGGCATCCACGCCCAGCGGCCGCAGCGGAGCCCGCGCGGTCCAGGCGCCGGCGGCCTCGCGGGACCCGGTGCGCGCCGCCACGATTTGGCCGACCGTGTCGCCGCACATGCGACCCTGGCATGGCCCCATGCCGCAACGGGTCCAGGACTTGAGCTGGTTCACATCGGCAGCCCCGCGCTCGAGCGCCGCTTCCACCTCGGCGCGGGTCACATCCTCGCAACGACACACCACCGTGTCGCCGGCGATGCCATCGACTTGTCCCGGGCGCTGGGCCATCAAGCGGGCCATGGCCCGGCCGAAGCGCCGGGCGCGTGCGAGCCGCCGCCGCAAGGGCGCCGTCGCGCGCGCGTGGTGCCCGGCATCGATCCGGCCGAGATCGAGCGCCGCCGTCATCCCGGCGATCCGGCCGGCCAGGAACGCGGCCGCCGCCCCGCGCACCCCGGCGCCGTCGCCGGCGGCATAGAGCCCAGCGCGGCTGCTGCGCTGATCGCGGTCGAGCCGGGGCACCCATCCGCCCGCATCGGCATCGAAAACCACCTCGGCCCCGAGCAAGCGCACCGCCTCCGTCGCCGGAATCAACCCATGGCCGACGACCAGGCTGTCCGCCTCCAGCGTCTTTTCGCTTGCCGATGGGATGGGGCGGCCCGCAGCATCCACGGCGCCGAGCGAGACCTCCAGCCCGGCGCCCGCCGCGCGCGCCTCGCGCACGCCATGACGGAACAGCAAGGGCACGCCCTGGGCGCGAAGTCGTGCCATCCAGGATGCGCCCCGCAGAAGATCGCGCGGTTGCCCAAGCAGGGCCGGCAGGGCATGCAACCAGGCGCCCGGCCCGGCCAGATCGGCGACCGCCACGACCTGCCCGCCGCCCTTCCGGATAGCGTTGGCAACCGCGAACAGCAGCGGACCGCAGCCGGCGACCAATACCCGCTCGCCCGGCAGCACGCACTGCGACTTCAGCAGTATGGTCGCGGCGGCCAGGCCCATGACGCCGGGCAGGGTCCAGCCCGGAAACGGCACGACCCGCTCGGTCGCGCCGGCCGCCGCCACGATGCCCTTGGGCCGCCAGGATTCCGGGCCCTCCGGGCCCAAGGCATCGACTCTCAGGTCGGTTCCAATCGACCACACCAGGCGGCCAAAGGCGGTGCCGGCGCCGGAGTCCGCGAGAAGACGGCGCTGCCGCTCACCTTCCCGGTAGTCCGGGCCGAGGCCGCTCGCGTCGCCCGGCTCGAAAGCGCCCGGCAGGGGCCGATACACCTGGCCGCCGGCGGCGGACCCTGAGTCCACGATCAACGCCTCGACCCCGCAGGTGGCCAGCGCCAGCGCTGCGCCCAGGCCCGCCGGGCCCGCGCCCAGGATCAGGATTTCGGGATCGCGGGTCACCCCGCGGCCCCGGTCTCGACCCGCATGCCGTCGCAAACCGCGACCTGGCACGCGAGCGCCCGCTTACCGTCAACCCGCACCAGGCATTCCTGGCAGGCGCCCATCATGCAAAACACGCCGCGCGGGGTTCCGGCCCGCGAGCTTTGGCGCAGCGCGCGACGGCCGGCGGCCAGCAAGGCGGCGGCCAGGCTCTCCCCGGCAAAGGCGTCGAGGGCCTGGCCATCGACCCACAGGGTAACGGCCGGGCCCCGGCGAACCTGATTTGCGATGCGAAGCGGCATGGTGGGCCTGAAGGCGGTCTCCTCTTCGGTGCGGCGATTCGGCTCGCGTCCGGAACGCGGGCCCGCGTGTGTGCCGCCGCGCGGCAAGCTTTGTGTTGACATTCTTATGCCGCGATGGTCGGATGGCAACAAGATCGTATATAATATGTATATGATCTGACCGAACAAGAGTTCGGCGACGAAGCGAGGGAATGGCAAACGCCCGAGCGAGGGTTTTGATTTGCCAAAATTGGGACAGAGGAGGCAGAAGAAATGCTGGGATCAATCCTAAGACACCTAGCCGGCGCAGCCATCGCGATCGCGCTTTTGGCTCCGGTTGGCGGCGAAGCAAGAACGCTCGATGAAATCTTGTCATCGAAGAAGCTGGTCGTTGGCGTAAACCCGACCCTGCCACCGCTCGGCAAATATAACGACAAGAACGAGATTGTCGGCTTCGACGTAGACGTCTCCCAGCGGATCGCCGAGATGCTCGGCGTCGAGCTCGAGATCGTCAAGGTTGGCTCGCCCGACAGAATTCCTTTCGTGGCCAGCGGCAAGATCGATTACGTCATGGGCGCAATGACCCGCAACCCGCAGCGCGCCAAGATCATCGACTTCTCGGTGCCGGTCCATACCGAGGTCTTCGGCGTCCTGACCACCGAAGGCAAGCCCTACAAGCACTGGAAGGAACTAAACGATTCCAGCGTCAAGCTGGTCCAGGTGCGCGGAACGACTCCGGTCAAGTTCATCGAGAAAAACCTGCCGAAGGCGGAAGTCCTCCTGCTGGACAACTACCCGGACGTGATTCGCGCGCTGGCACAAGGCCGCGGGGATGCTATGGTCGACGTGGTGGATTTTGTCGGCGAGCACATGAACAAGTACGACGTCAAATGGAAGGTCGTCGAAACGCCGGTCAATGTCTACTTCTGCACGCTGGGCGTGGCCAAGGGCAACGACAGCCTGCGCAATTGGCTAAACGTCGCGTTGTTCGAGCTCCACCGCGAAGGCTTTATCGACGAGACCTGGAAGAAGTGGTTCGGGATCGACATGCTTTTCAGTGTCAGCGCGTCGCCCTACTTCTGAGGTTTGGGAGCGACAGCCTACGCCGCCCCGGCACCCTTAACCTGCCGGGGCGGCGACACTTGATACCGTTTCATTCGATCTCCAAAAGGCGCGCCCGGGCGTGAGCTATACCCTGCAATTCGGGCAAGTCACCGGCTATCTGCCGTATTTGGCCGGCGGTGCCTGGATCAGCCTGCAGATCGCCTTTCTCGCCTTTTGCGGCGGCATGGTCATCGGCCTGTTCGGCGCCATGGCCAAGACCTTCGGCGGCCGGGCGTTGAACCATCTGGTCGGCGGCTACGTCACGTTTTTCATGAATACGCCGCAGTTGGTGCAGATCTACTTTATCTATTTCGCCTTGCCCGACGCCGGGATTCTGCTCACATCCTATGAGGCGGTGCTGATCGGCATGACCCTCAACGCCGGCGCTTACCTGACCGAGATTCAGCGCGCCGGTTTCGAATCGGTGCATCGTAACGAGATGGAGGCGGCGGAGACCCTGGGTATGACCCTGATGCAGCGCGTCCGCTATGTGGTGCTCCCGCACATCGCCCGGGTCCTGTTCCCGCCGCTTTCGAACCAGTACATCCTCATGACGCTGGGCACCTCCATGGCGGCCATCTTCGGCGTCGAGGAATTGACCGGCCGCGCGTTCAACGTCAACGCGGAAACCTTCCGCTCGATCGAGGTCTTTTCGCTCACCGCCGGCCTCTACATCGTCGTCACCCTGGCCGCGACACTGCTCCTCGGCCTGTTTGGCCGCTTCATGTTCCGCGCCAAGATGAGGCTCTACTGATGCTTGCGCGTATCGTCGCCGAAGCGCCGGAGTTTTTCAGCTACTACAATATCGTCTTCCTGCTGGAGGCGATGCTGGCGACCTTCGCGTTGTCGGCGGTCGGCTGCGTCATCGGTTTCGCGGCGGGTTTCTTCCTTGCGGTCTCGCGACGCACTATCTCCGTCCTTCTACTACCGCTTCGCGCATTGACCGCCGCCTTCATCGAGATGTTTCGCCGCATCCCCTTCCTGGTCACCCTGATGATGGTGTTTTTCGTTTTCCAGGTCCTTGGTTTGGATATCTCCATGTTTTCCGTGGCGCTGATCAGCGTGTGTCTGATCGCCACCGCCTTCATCGCCGAGATCATCCGCGCCGGCTTGGAGTCGGTTCACCGCACGCAATGGGATACCGCGGCGGCGATGAACATGAACCTGATCCAGACCCTGCGCTACGTCATCATGCCGCAGGCTTGGAAGATCATCCTGCCGCCGGTGTTCAGCTTTTTTATCTTGTTCATCAAGGATACGGCGCTGGCTTCGCAGATCGGTGTCGTGGAGCTGACGTATGCCGGAAAGGTGCTGAACAACAAGGGGTTCTCGGCCGCTTTGGTGTTCGGTTCGATCCTGATTTTGTATTTCATCCTGTCCTATCCGCTCGCCAAGTTCGGGGCGCGCCTGGAGCAGAAGCTTGCCGCAGCTCGAAATTCTTGACCTCAAGGCCGCCTACGGCCAAGAGCCGGTCCTGGAAAACATCACCCTTTCGGTCGAGAAGGGGGAGATCGTTAGCCTGATCGGCCCCTCGGGCTCCGGCAAGAGCACCTTGCTTAGGGTCTTGATCGGCCTGTTGCCGCCGATCGCGGGAGAGGTGCATCTCGACGGCGAGCGGATCGACTATGGAGACAAGCGCACGCTGCGATCCTTGCGCGACCGCCTCGCGATCGTTTTTCAGCAGTACAATTTATTCCAGAACATGACCGCGCTGCAGAACGTCACCATAGCGCCGACCAAGGTTAAGAAGCGCCCGGCGCGCGAGGTCGAAGAGGAGGCCAAGACTCTCTTGAGCAAGGTGGGACTTGGGGACAAGTTCGACGCCTACCCGGACGAGCTTTCCGGCGGCCAGCAACAGCGCGTGGCCATTGCCCGGGCCCTGGCCTTGAAGCCGGAGGTTCTTCTGCTCGATGAAGTGACCTCGGCTCTCGACCCGGAACTGGTCAATGAGGTTCTCGACTCCATCCGCCTGCTCGCGGCCGAGGGCATGACCATGTTCATCGTTTCGCACGAGATGGGTTTCGTGCGCGAGCTTTCCTCCAAGGTCGCCTTCATGGCAGATGGTCACATCGTGGAAATCGGCGCCCCGGCGCGGATCTTCGACCAGCCTGAAAAGGATAGGACGCGCGACTTCGTGAGCAAGATCTTGCGCCACTGAATAAGGAGGTGCCGGGATGAACAACGCCATTCCGCTTGAAGCGATGCCGGGCGATCGGCCGGGCGCGGCGCTTCTGAAAGGCGCGGTCGATTGCCACATCCATGCCTGCCCGCACTTGAACGGGCGCAGCGTCGATGTGTTTCAGGCGGTCCGCGAAGCCGCGGCCTGCGGCATGCGCGGCATCGGCCTGATGGACAACTTCGCCAGCAGCGCCGGCTATGCCGCGCTGGCGCGCCGGGAACTCGGCGAGCTGGGCGTCGATGTCTTCGGCGGCCTGATCATGGAGCCGCAAAGCGGCGGGATCAGCGCCGACGCCGTGCGCGCATCGCTGGGCTGCGGCTACGGACCCGAAGACGGCGCCCGCTTTATCTCCTTGCCGACCCATCATACGCAAAATATCGCCCGCATCGAGGGCCGTAGCCCGGCCTACCTCGAGACATGCCTCGCGATTCCCGAGCGCGGCGAACCGCCCGATCCTCTGCCCGAAATCCTGGACCTCATCGCGGAGCACGATGTTGTGCTCAACACCGGCCACATTTCCGGGCCGGAGGCCGTGCGCCTGGTCGAGATCGCGAAGCAGCGCGGCATTGGGCGCATCTTGGCCCCCTGCTCGCACTATAGCGCCGAGGAGGCGCGCGCCGTCGCATCCCAGGGCGGCTATGCCGAATTTTCCTTCTTCTTCCTCAGCCATGCCACGCAAGTCGGACTCACCCATGTCGATGCCGAGCGGCACACGGTCCCGCCCGTATCCTTGGGACAAATGGCCGAACTCATCCGTGCCGCGGGCCCCGAGAACACCGTCCTTTCCAGCGATTGCGGCGTCTATGTCCTGCCACCCCCGGCCGAGGGTCTGCGCGAGTTCCTCTTGATGATCGAAAGCGCGGGCTTCGATCGGCCCGCGCTGGACCGCATGGCGCGGGTGAATCCGGGCATGTTATTCAAGGTCTCGAAAGACCAAACGTGATGAGCGGCACGGCCCGAGGCTTCATTCAGACCGTCACCGGGCCGATCGCGCCCGAGGTCCTGGGCCCGACCCTGATGCACGAGCATTTGCTCTGCGATATCACACCACCGGATTTGGCCGCGCGGGGCAGGCCAGATGTCCCGATTACCTTGGAAAACTGCTGGGATATCCACCGCCACTGGTGCCGGCACCAGGGCAACAATCGCCTCACGGACATTGCCGTGGCCGTGGACGAGTTGGCCCGGGTCAAGCGCGCGGGCGGCAGCGCCCTGGTCGAGGTGACAACTCACGGCATTAAGCCGGATCCTGTGGGCCTGCGCCGGATTTCCGAGTTGAGCGGGGTCACCGTCGTCGCCGGTTGCGGCTACTATGTCGAGGAATTCCTGCCCGAGGATCTGGCGGCGCGAAGCGTCGAGGCGCTGGCCGAGACCATGACGACCGGTCTCACCCAGGGCCTGATGGGCAGCGACGTGAAAGCGGGAATCATCGGCGAGATCGGGTGCTCCGACCCCTTAACCGGATTGGAGCGCCGGGTTCTCCAAGCCGCCGCCCTTGCCCAGCGGGAAACCGGGTCGAGCATCACCATCCATCCTGGCCGGCGGCCCGAGGCGCCCGAACAGGCGCTCGCGGTCGTGCGCGAGAGCGGCGGCGACCCGGCGCGCTGCATCGTCGGCCACATCGACCGCACGATTTTCGACGACGATACCTTGTTCCGGCTGGCCGATACCGGCTGCGTGATCGAGTACGACTTCTTCGGCATCGAGTCCGCCTACTACCCCTTTCAGGATATCGACCTGCCGAACGACGGCGGGCGTCTGGCCGCTCTACGGCGCCTGATCGAGCGGGGGCATCTCGAGCAGATTGCGGTCTCGCAAGATATCTGCACCAAGACCCGGCTCAGCCGTTTCGGGGGCCACGGCTATGGCTACATCTTCGAGCACGTCGTTCCCATGATGCGGCGGCGCGGCTATTCCGAGGATGAGATCGAAACGATTCTCGTCGCGACGCCGCGCCGACTGCTCACACTGCAATGACGGGAAACCCGGCCGAGCGGAGTTCGCGCCCACTTCTCGGTGTCGCCTTGATGCTGCTTGCGGTCCTGTCATTCACGGTTCTCGACAGCACGGCCAAGTACCTATCGTCTTCCTTGCCGGTCGCGCAGCTGGTTTGGGGCCGCTTTTTTTTCACGCTGCTGCTGACGCTCGCCTTCCTGCCGTGGCTCGGCCTGCAGGGCCTGTGCCGGACCCGGCGCCCGTTGCAACAGTTCCTGCGCGGCGCCACGCTACTCGGTGCGACCGGGTCACTGTTCCTGGCGGTCAAGTACCTGCCGCTGGCCGAAACCTATGCGATCACCTTCGTCTCGCCTTTCATGGTCGCCATAGCGGCCGGCCTGCTGCTCGGCGAGCGCGTGGATTGGCGCCGCTGGCTTGCGATCCTCGGCGGCTTCGCCGGCGTCTTGGTGGTTATCCGGCCGGGTAGCGGCGCCTTCACCTGGCACGTGGTTTTTCCCTTGGCGATGGCGGCCTTCTGGGCCGCCAATCAAGTGATCACCAGGGTTCTCGGGGCAAGCGACCGGCCGGTCGTGACACTATTCTATACGGCTTTGATAGGCACCCTTGGTGCGAGCATCTTCGCTGCCGCTGCTTGGCGCCCGCCGGATCTTCTGGGCTGGCTGGGCATGGCCTGGATGGGAGCAATCGGGTTCTTGAGCCAGTTTGCCGTTATCTACGCCTTCGCCCTGGCGCCAGCCTCGCTCCTGTCTCCCTTAACTTACACCCAGATCGTTTGGGCCGCGCTGATTGGCTATGTCGTCTTCGCCGATATTCCCGACGCTTTCACTTTAATTGGTGCAGCGATCGTGATCCTCAGCGGCGTCGCCCTTGTCGCTGTCAGAAATCAGACTATACAGGAGTGAGGCGTTGTCAGATGAAAGTGAGCTGTTCTGAGAAGGCGATGATACAATGAGGTGGTGTCAGTCTAATGCGAACCAGCCTCCAAAGCTCGCGAGGTCAGGGTCCTTAGGCCGCCAGCTGACGCCATTCGGCCAGAGCAGCTGATCTGTTTTGCTTAAAGATATCGCGGCGGTTTAGATAACGTTCCTGGTTGAAAAGATTGTGGATCGAGGCGTGAGCGGAAGCGAACTTCTGCAGGGTCTTGATGTCCCTGAACCTGGCCATCGCTCCTTCTCGTCGTCGGAACGGCTGGTGTGAGTTTTCGGCTCGATTGTTGAGCCAACGTCCACATTCCTGGCGATCCACGATTCCAATCACCTTCATCGCGGCGCCGTAAGACCGGAGCCGGTCCGTTACAATGGTCCAAGGCCGGCCGTAGCGTTTCATCGCCCGCTTAATAAACTTCAGCGCAGCCTTGCGATCCCGGCGTTTTGTGGCAAAAACTTCGAGTACCTCGCCTTCATGATCGACGGCGCGCCAGAGGTAGTGCGTTTCACCATTGATTCGGACGAACACTTCATCCAGATGCCAACGCCATTACGAATATGACCGATGATGAATGCGTCGTTTCCTGATCTCCGTGGCAAACATCGGACCGAACCGGTTCCACCAGAAACGCACTGTTTCGTGGCAAATATCAATGCCACGCTCAAACAGCATATCTTCGACCTGCCGCAGTGAGAGCGGATACCGGGTGTACATCATCACCGTGAGGCGAATTACCTCCGGTGAACTGTTGAAATAACGGAAGGAGTTTTGCATTGCAGAAAGCTACGGAACCCCGCTAGGAGGCTCAAGCCAATTTACTCTGACACCGCCCACGACGACGCTAATCGAGGGCGTAACCTGCGGAAAAGAGTCAACAATTTCGACTCTCTGAATCATCAAAATATCAATTAATATCAATGACTTAAGTCGTGGCGGAGGGAAGGGAACTGGGATCAAACCTTCTCTGCTGCGAATTCAATTAGTTAGGAACTCCCGACCGGCATCGGGACGCCGCATCCAGATGCTCAAACCCCAGTACCGATAGGAGGCTCTGTCAGTTAGAGCATGAGTAGAGTAATGGCGTGCTACTAAATAGTTTGCGCTGAGGCTCGAGGGGCGGTGATCTCCCTGTTGGTCTCATAACGGGCCTTATGACCCCTGATCGTGAAATCCGATCCCGGTCATCCTGGACCAGTCCGAAGGGCCCTGTCACACTGTCCCGGCTCTGTCTCATCCGCGGTCCGTATCGATGACCCGGCTGCTGCAGCCGCACAGGCAGGGTTTCTGTCGAGTTGGCAACGGGGCATGTTGGATCTACGCCGTCTATAGGAAAGGGCGCGGCGTAACGATGACCCTGAATGGCATTTTGTCGCTCCTTGCTCTGATCCTCGTCGTTTACCTGGCCCTGTGCCTGTTCCTCTTCCTTTCTCAATCGCGCCTCCTCTACTACCCCAACATCCCCTCGCGTGCCATTGTGGCCACACCAGAGCGCGCCGGTCTCGCGTATGAGTCCGTTGAGATTCTGACCGAAGACGGTGTCCGCCTTGATGGCTGGTATCTCCCCGTGGACGGAGACGCCCGAGGTGTTCTTCTCTTTTTTCACGGCAACGCCGGCAATATCTCTCACCGTCTCGACTCGCTGAAGATCTTTACTGATCTCGGCCTGGACGTTCTCATATTCGATTACCGAGGCTATGGCCGCAGCGAGGGAGAGGTCTCGGAGCAGGGCACCTATCTCGACGCGGAGGCGGCCTGGCGCTACTTGACCGATGACCGGCGCGTCCCGGAGAAGGACATTGTCCTCTTCGGCCGCTCGCTTGGCGCGGCGGTCGCCGCGCACCTTGCCGCCCGGCACAAGCCGGGCACATTGATCATGGAGTCGGCCTTCACCTCCGCGCCCGACCTTGCCGCCCGCTACTATCGGATCTTCCCGGTGCACTGGCTGGCGCGGTACCGATACAATGCCAAGGACTATCTCAAGTCCGTGCGTTGTCCCGTGCTGATCGTGCACAGCCTGGACGATGAAATCATTCCGGTCCAACACGGACGCGACCTCTTCGCCGCCGCCAATGAACCCAAGGAACTGCTGGAGATACGAGGCAGCCACAACGAGGGCTTTCTGGTAAGCGGCCGAAGCTACATCGACGGCCTGGACGGTTTCCTGACCCGGCACCTCCGCGAGTAAACCGGCCCGGGATCGCTCTGGCCGGGCTCCAATGCCCGATTCGTGTCTCATCGTAGTGCCAGTCGTGCTAGCCGCGGATCGAAATGCCTAGTATCCTAAAATTATGGAAACACCGATATGTCACCGCTGGCACGGGCAAGCGGACGACATGCGGCTAGTCATGGATGCCGCAGCCGTTCTGGGCGTCCGCGAATTCGAGTTGTTTCGTCTCGCTTGGCGTCGCTGGTGGGGCGGGGAACCCGACGAGAAAACGCTGGAAAGACCCTTCGTCGCTTACATGTTCCAGCAGGTTGCTCCACCCTGGGTACGCCACTTCTGCCGCGACGTTTTGGCGCAGGAGGAAGAGGGGCGCCTCGACTCGGCGGATTTCGGGGTCGACCGAGTCGCGCGCTACGAGCCGCCGGTTCGCCTCCGCAAGGTCTACGTCGCGGCGACGCTCGCCGTCATGCTCGTCCTTTATCCGGCCTTGCTCCAGATCGACTACGAGCCGCAGACTCCGGCACCGCTCGCGTGCGAGATGGGCCCCGGCATGCAGTTCTTCGCCGGCCTTGCCCATGCTTTGGCAGGCCGCGAAGCACCCGGCTGCCGGCCAGAAGAGCCATACACCCAGGCGCATTGAGCTAGGGATCACTCAGATCAGATCGGAATGGAAATGCTGAGCGAGAAGGGTCGGGAGTTCGTACGCAAATACGCTCTGGCGATATTCTTGGCCGTGCTCGCCGTCGTCCTTTTCCTGTTCTTCAGCGGTTATCTCACCGGATAATGATTGCCCGTCCGACCGACACATCCGGCCGGGTGCGTGAGATCAACCCCGCAAAACATAAAGCGCAACCGCGATTCCGCTGGTGCGACTGAATCGACAATCGCCAAGAATCACACGATAAGCTACGATCTCATAAGTTCGCATGGGCCCACCCCGGGAGAATTGACCTGGCTCATTGCGGTTTGGCTGCGTTTGCGTGAGCCTTCCATGTTGAGCCGGGTAACGCGCCCCGCCCTCAGATGACATTGAGATCTTGCGTGTCGCGTCGCTATGAGTACCGCATTGAATGCAGAGGCGATCCAGAAAAACGGAGGCGGTCGGGCGGCATTGAAGCCGTTCCTTGCCGCCGCGGTTCTCGCCTTGGGGATGACCCAAGCGGGGGCCGCTGAGGACTTTGTGTCCCAACGCGCCCAGATGATCAGGGTCATTGAGGCGCACGGGCGTAGCGTCGCGCCGGAACTCGGGCGCAATAACATCGACGCCCGGGTCCTTGGCGTAATGAACACCGTCCCGAGACACCGGTTCGTTTCCGATCGATTGCAGGACCGCGCCTACGATGACCGGCCACTGCCGATCGGATATGGTCAGACAATCTCCCAGCCCTTCATCGTCGCGCTGATGACGGACCTCCTGGACGTCGAACCCGAGGACGCGGTGCTCGAGATCGGCTCCGGCTCCGGCTATCAGGCCGCCGTTCTCGCCCATCTTGTGGATCGGGTTTGCACCATCGAAATCATTCCAGCTCTTGGGGAGTCCGCCACTAAGCTGCTCGAACGGCTTGGTTACGACAATGTCCGCACCCTGATCGGCGATGGCTACTACGGCTGGCCCGATTGCGGGCCTTTCGATGGAATCGTGGTCACGGCCGCCGCAAGCCAGGTGCCGCCGCCGCTCATCGCGCAACTCAAACCGGGCGGCCGCATGGTCATCCCGGTCGGCGGGCCGTTCGCGCTGCAACACCTGATGCTCATCGAGAAGCGCCCGGACGAAAGCGTTCTTACGCGCCAGATGCTGCCGGTCCGCTTTGTCCCGTTCACCCGGCAATGAACCCGATCCTGATTGCGATATCGGTCATCTCCGGGGCTGTACTGGCGTACGAGGTCCTTCTGATTCGGCTTTTCGCGATCGTGCAGTGGCATCATTTCGCGTACATGGTGATCAGCATCGCGCTTCTCGGCTATGGCGCGAGCGGTACTTTCCTAGCGTTGGCGCAAGGCTGGCTCAAGCCGCGCTTTGCCGCCGCATTCTCCGTGAACGCCATTCTTTTTGGGATTACCGCCTTGCTGGGATTCGCGCTTGGCGAACGTCTGCCCTTCAACGCTCTGGAAGTCCTCTGGGACCCACGCCAGCTGCTCTATCTGCTGGTGCTTTATACGATTTTCGTGGTGCCGTTCTTTTGCGGCGCCAACTGCGTCTGCCTCGCCTTCGCGACCTTCGGCCGGCAGATTGGCGCGATCTATCGCGCCGATCTCGTTGGCGCCGGCGCCGGCGCCCTCGGGATTGTCGCGGTACTGTTCGCGCTGACGCCGTCAGAGAGCCTGCGCCTGATCATGGGCTTGGGGATCGCTGCCGCGGGATTTGTCCAATTGAGCCGCCACGGCGGCCGGGCGCATCTCGCCGCGGGATTCCTCGTTACAGCCGCGCTGCTGCCGCTGGTGCTGCCCGCCTCATGGGTCGCGCTACGGATCTCCGAATTCAAAGGCCTGCGCATGGCGCTGGATGTGCCGGCTACGGAGGTTATCGGGGAGTACTCCAGTCCGCTCGGTTTGCTCACCGTTGTGCGAAGCGAGGGGATACCCTTCCGGTACGTGCCCGGTCTGAGCCTAAACAGCACTGCAGAGCCGCCCACTCAGCTGGGCGTGTTCACCGATGGGGATTCCTTGAGCGTTATCACGGGATATGACGGCCGCCGTGACACGCTATCCTATCTCGACTTTACGACCTCGGCCCTGCCCTATCACCTGCTCGAAGACCCCAGCGTGTTGATCCTGGGCGCCGGCGGCGGTGCCGACGTGTTGCAGGCAGTTTATCACAATGCGAATCGGATCGACGCCGTGGAGCTCAATCCGCAAATCGTCCGCCTGGTTCAAGAGGACCACCGCAACTTCGCCGGCGCGATTTACTCTCGACCGGACGTGCGGCTCCATGTGGCGGAGGCACGAAGCTTCGTCTCCCGCAGCGCGGAACGCTGGGACCTCATTCAGATTCCGCTGCTCGATGCTTTTGGCGCCTCGGCCGCAGGAGTGCAGAGCCTCAGCGAAAGCTACGTCTACACGGTCGAGGCCTTTCAAGCCTACCTTCGACACCTAGCGCCGGATGGCATCCTTGCCGTCACGCGTTGGCTCAAACTGCCACCACGCGACAGCCTGAAGCTATTTACGACCGCGCTGGTCGCGCTAGAACGAGAGGGTGTCAAAGACCCGGCGCGGCACCTTGCTCTCATTCGCAGCTGGAACACGACCACGCTTCTTATAAGAAACGCTGAGATCGATAGCACGACCATTGGGAGGATACGTGAATTCACCGAGCTGCGGTCCTTCGATCTTGCTTATTACCCCGGCGTAACCGCCAGCGATGCCAATCGATTCAACGTGCTGCCTGTACCTTATTTCTTCGACGGGACAAGTCGGCTCACCGGGGCCGAACGCGATCGATTTATCGCGCGCTACAAATTCGATCTCACGCCGGCCAGTGACGACCGGCCCTATTACTTCGATTTTTTCAAATGGCGGTCCCTACCGGAGCTTCTCGATTTGCATGCCAAAGGCGGCGCGGCATTGCTCGAACTCGGCTATTTGATCCTCGTCGCGATACTGATCCAGGCCGTCGCTCTCAGCCTTGTTCTTATCCTTCTGCCCTTGCAGTTCGGTCAGAACCAACCGGTCCGCCGCTCGGACCGAGCCCACATCGCGGCCTATTTTTTCGCGCTGGGTCTTGCTTTCCTATTTGTGGAGATTGCCTTTATTCAGCGCTTCATCGTCTTCCTCGGTCATCCGCTTTATGCAGCCGCGGTGGTGCTCTCCGGATTCCTGGTCTTTGCCGGTTTGGGCAGCGGCGCCGCGCCGCGCCTTGCCGCGCTGGTGACCATGCACACCACGAAAATCGCCAAGTCTGGACTCCGGGTCTCGGGAATCGCCGTCTCGGTTGCAGCCATCTCGATCTTTGCGATGCTATATCTAGTTGTCCTGCCACCCCTGTTCGCACGCATGCTCGCCTGGCCCGATCTCGGGAAGATCGGTATTTCGCTGCTCATAATCGCCCCGCTTGCCTTCTTCATGGGCATGCCGTTTCCGCTTGGTCTTACGCGCGTATCGGAACGGGTTCCCTCCCTCGTACCCTGGGCCTGGGGTGTAAACGGCTGTGCCTCGGTGCTGAGCGCCGTTTTGGCCATGATCTTTGCCATCCATTTCGGCTTCACGGTGGTCGTCATGGTTGCGGTGGTGCTTTACTGGATCGCGGCGGCATCGTTTTGGAACCCGAGACCAGGTGATCAAGTCTTGCCGCAATGACAGTCGAGTACGAGCATGTCCGTTGCGGCTTCAGCGCCCTTGGCGTCCGTGGAAAGCCGGCGGAGGAGGTAGCCGAGGGTGCTGTCCATGCGCCACTCGCCCACCGGACGCTGGCCCTACATCTGGCCGATCAGATCATCGTGCCGCTCGCCCTCGCGGCCGGGCGCTCGAAGGTCTCGGTCGAGCGAATCAGCCGGCATCTGGAGACCAATGCCTGGGTCGTCGAGCGCTTCGGACTGGCTCGTGTCCATCTCGAACAAACGGGCGCCGGGACCGGCTTGATCACGGTCGATCCGCTATCCCAAGAGCCCTGAACGCCATGGGCAGGGCCAGCACGTCCCGGTCCCTTGGCTTGCATCGGGCCAGGCAGAGGGCTTTCATAGGCCGAAGATGACTCCCCTTCTGCACCCATTCCTGGTGAACCAACCCTTTGGGGACCCGGCGGTCTACGTCGAGTTCAAGTTTGCCAAGCGCGCCGTGCTGTTCGACCTGGGCGACCTGCATGCCCTGAACGCCCGGAAGATCCTGCGCTTGTCCGACATCTTCGTCTCACACATACACGTAGATCACTTTATCGGCTTCGATCAGGTTCTGCGGATCCTGCTCGGCCGCGACCAGGAGGTCCGCCTCTACGGCCCGGCCGGGTTCCTGGACGCGGTTGAGCATCGACTGGGAAGCTACGCCTGGAACCTGGTTGAGCGCTATGTTAGCGACCTCAAGTTCTTAGCGACCGAGGTTCGTTCGGCGAGTGAGGCACGCTCGGCCGTCTTCCGTCTGCAGAACCGCTTTCGCAGAGAAGGGGCCGGAGAGCATTTCTTGGTCGACGGGATGGTTCTGGACGACAGCACAATCCGCGTGCGCGCGGCCGTGCTCGACCACGGGATTCCATGTCTTGCCTACGCGGTCGAGGAAACGGCGCATGTCAATGTATGGAAGACTCGACTTCTGGAGATGGGCCTGCCGGTTGGCCCTTGGCTGCGCGAACTCAAGAATGCAGTTCTGCGGGGCGATCCGGACGAGACCAAGATCCGCGTTTGGTCGAAGCGAGACGGCACGAACAAGGACCTCTTCCTCCCGCTCGGACGGCTCAAGACGAAGGTCCTGCGCATCGTTCCCGGGCAAAAGATCGCCTATGTAGTCGATGCCGCCTTCACCGAAGAGAACGCGCGCCGGATCGTTGAACTTGCGCACGGTGCGGACACGCTCTTCATCGAGGCCTGCTTCGCACAGGAGGATGTCGAGCGCGCCGCCTTGCGCTACCATCTGACCACGGCACAGGCCGGCCACCTGGCCCGCCAAGCCGGTGTGCGGCGCATGGTCCCGTTTCACTTTTCGCCCCGCTACAAGGGTGAGGAGGCACGTCTCCGGCGCGAGACAACCGAGGCGTTCGCGGGAAAGGCGGGGCCCGCGCCGCCGCCTTGGCGCCAAAGCGTCTCTTCGAGCACGACCCGGTCAGTATGAATCGGATCGGTGCTCCATATAGGTGCCGGGCTACAGGGCTCAAGGCCGGCCGAGGGTGGTGGCGCCATCGCTCCAGGCCATCGCGGACGCTCCCAGCGCCTATACGCGGAAGCGCCTGCGCGCCTTACTTCATGGTCAAGCACGCACACTCGGCGAGGCTGCATACCTTGCTCGAGACACTGCCCATCAAGAGACCCTGGAGCCTGCCAAGACCGCGCCGTCCCATGACGATCAGGTCCGCGTTTTCTTCCTTGGCGACCGCCAGGATCCTTCGGGCGGGGTCCCCTTCTTCAACGCGCGTACGCACGTCTTTAACTCCGACACGCCTTGCGACCTCTTCGGCACCCGCCACGACCCGCTGGCCGATTGCGTCGATCGCCTTCCGGACCTCCCTGGCCTCGGCCATCGGGCGGGCGCCAAGCGCAGCCGTCGCGGCGGGACCGCCGGCCAGAACGCCGACATTGGAAGGCCCCGGCTGCACCAGATGCTCGGCCTCGGCCATATGCAGGAGTTCCTCCGGCAAGCGAGCGAAAAGCGCATGCACTACGATCAAGCGCGCCCCGCACGACTGCGCCAAGCGGCTGGCCGCCTCGACGGCTCGTTCCGCATAGTGCGATCCATCCGCCGCGACGAGAATAGTCTTGAACATGGCCGCCTCCTTTTATTGTCTGGCATGCCTCGGTATCGAATACGGCCCCGCATGATCCGAATTATGCGCGCGCGCGACACTGATCCACGTCAAGGCCCAGACCCTAGCCCGTCGAGCGGGTGATGCGCGATCAAGACTGCGTCCGTTTTCTACAGGCCTATTTGCCGCGCCTCGATCTGAATTGGGCGGGTTATCGCAAGGTGCGGCGCACGGTCTGCAAACGCATCGGCCGACGCATGCGTGAGCTCGGCCTCTCCGACCTCGCCGCCTATGGCCGGCTTCTGGAGCGGAATTCGGAGGAACTGGCGCGGCTTGACGCGTTCTGCCGGATTCCGATCTCGCGTTTCTACCGGGACCGGGCCGTGTTCGATGCCCTCGGCCGCACACTCCTGCCGGATTTGGCCGAGCGCGCCGCTATGCGCGGCGACCGGGAAGTGCGTTGCTGGAGCGCTGGCTGCGCGTCGGGAGAGGAGGTCTATACCCTACGCCTGCTCTGGGACCTCGTGCCGCAACCGAGCGATCCCAACATGCGCCTGACGATCCTCGGCACCGACGCCGAGGAGGTCATGTTGAGGCGGGCCGCTGCGGCCTGCTACCCGCGCGGTTCGTTCAAAGATGCGCCGACCGATTGGCCCGAGCGCGCCTTCGCGCGCGAGAACGATATGCTGTGCCTACGCCTGGAGTTCCGGCGGGACATCGTCTTCCGGCACGAGGATATTCGTACGCAACAGCCCGAGGGACCGTTCGACCTCGTGCTTTGCCGCAACCTTGCTTTTACCTATTTTGCGGGCGATCTCCAGCGCCGGACCCTCGCCGCGATTGCGCACCGCTTGCGGCCGGGCGGTCTCCTGGTGCTCGGTGCGCACGAGCGGCTGCCGGCCGGGGCCGGGACTTTCGTCCGGGCGGGCGCCGCCCTGCCGATATGGCGCAAACCGGCCAAGAAAAAGGGCGGGCCGAGGTAGTTACCCCTCGAACCGCCCCACGGCAGTGTTTTTTCGATGTGTGTGTCAGGCCGCGGCCAAGAGTGCCTCGGGCCGTTTCGATTCGTCCGGGCGAGCCTCGGGATGCCTTAAGGCATCTCTCCGCATGACCCTCTGAACCTTTTCAAAGGCGCGAACCTCGAGCTGCCGAATCCGCTCGCGGCTGATGTTATATCCCTGACTCAGGACTTCGAGGGTGATCGGATCGTCACGCAGGCGGCGCTCGGTCAAGATGTGACGCTCGCGCGCGTCGAGCCGTTCCATGGCG
>JAJFGN010000006.1 GCA_021776115.1 Kiloniellaceae bacterium
GAACGGCCGGACCCCGGAAAAAGTCTTCCGCAACGGCCTGCCAAGTCCAAAAAACACAAAGGAGGAAAAATCGAAAAATGCCGCCTAAACTATCCCCGGCCGGGAGCGGCATGTGTCAGGTCATTACCATCTCTGTACACAATTCGATTGCCACCGCTGGCTTGCCCATCGATCATGTCCTCCAAAGCCTGCCAAACATGATCTAACAAATTTCGCGATCAGGACACTAGGCCCTAAACCGATTAATGAAATCCCAGACACCTAAGATAACTAGGCGCACAATAATCATATAACTACTCGGCCTTATAACCCTGTATTTTCAATTGATAAGGTGTCGCAGCTGCATTATTGGGCGTTACAGAGATGTAATAATCCCTTGGGGTTAGAAAAATTCCATCCAATTCTTTGCCTTCTCCCCGCATAACAGCCTGCGTAATATTACTTTTTTTAGTCTGCACATAAATACGTACATTATTTGCAATTTTATCGTGGCTGATAGATAGATAAATTGGCTCCGACACAGAGAATCTATAGAAAAATATTTCGCCTTTATCAACAAAACCAAAAATAGATAAATTTCCAGGCAATGCTCCAATAAATTTTGCTCTATTTACATTTGTATAATCTTTGGATACTTCACCACTCCTTTCGCTCGGCGGTGAGATTTCAAAAATTGCATCGATTACCCTCCCAATATGACGCTTGGTGCAATCACGCACCTCTCGATCACCAATTATTCGTAACTCATCCCGGAGTACCACGGCCCCGTCGGCCTCTTTTATGTTGACAGACAAGCGTCCAGAGGCCCCCGGCAGAAAGCTCTTAATTGTTATATTCCCATCCACATCAGCGGAAATGTCGTATTCTTTACCAGCAAGACAAAGGCTCTTAATGACATTTACTGCCTGCTGAACTCTGTCATCGCCTTCCTGCGCGAATGCATGTCCGAAATTCACAATCAGTACAGCAGCCAAGCATGAGTGAAATATTTTCCACATGATTTTCACGTCCCTAGCGGAGTCATAAAGCCCACCCTATCGCCGAATATTCTTACCCCGAGAAATGCTGCCTGCCTTCAGTACGCTCGTGGCCACCTTTGGTTATGTCGATACTTGCGACGTGCGAAGCTGATAATGTAATCACTCGGTCTCGCAGACAGTCTCGCGTGTTCTATTCCTAATTGTCGCCAAAGATAGTACTACTATCAGTGAGCGTAAACCCTGCGCGCCTAAACTTAAACCGGCATCTCGTCGTCCATGGACATGAGCGAGGCGTTGCCGCCGGCTGCCGTGGTGTCGATGGTCAGGGTGCGCTCGGTGGCGTAGCGGTGCAGAGTGTGCGGGCCGCCGGCCTTGGGGCCGGTGCCCGAGAGGCCTTCGCCGCCGAAGGGCTGGACGCCGACGACCGCGCCGGTGGTGCTGCGGTTGACATAGGTGTTGCCGACCTTGAGACGGCGGTGGATGTGCTCGACCGTGGAATCTATCCGGCTGTGAATGCCGAGCGTCAGGCCATAGCCGGTGCCGTTGATGGCGTCGAGCACGTTGTCCAACCGGCTGGCGTCATAGCGAACGACGTGCAGGACCGGGCCGAAGACTTCGCGCTGCAGGCGGTTCAGATCGTCGATCTCGAAAGCCACCGGCGCGAAAAAGCTGCCGTGCTCGGTGCCCGGCGCCAACTTGGCGCGGTGGATCAAGATGGCCTCGGCGGTCATGCGCGCGGCGTGAGCCTCTAGCATACTTAAGGCTTCCGCATCGATGACCGGGCCGATGTCGGTCGAAAGCCGCGCCGGATCGCCGACCGCCAGTTCCTCCATCGCGCCCGAGAGCATCTTCAGCATCTTGTCGGCCACGTCCTGTTGCAGGAACAGAACGCGCAGCGCCGAGCAGCGCTGGCCCGCGCTGTGATAGGCCGAGACGATCGCGTCCCGCACCACCTGTTCCGGCAGGGCGGTGGAATCGACGATCATGGCGTTCTGACCGCCGGTTTCCGCGATCAACGGCACGATGGGTCCAGGACGCTTGGCGAGGGTCTCGTTGATGAGCTTGGCAACCTCGGTCGAGCCGGTGAAGGCGACGCCGGCGACACGCGGATCGGCGACCAGCGGCCCGCCCACGCTGGGCCCATCGCCGGGCAGGAGGTGCAGCGCATCGCCCGGCACCCCGGTCTGGTGCAACAACCGCACCGCGGCGGCGGCGATTAGCGGCGTCTGCTCCGCCGGCTTGGCGATCACGGCGTTGCCGGCGGCCAAGGCCGCCGTGACCTGCCCCATGAAGATCGCCAGCGGGAAATTCCAGGGAGAGATGCACACGAAGACCCCGCGCCCGTGCAGGGAGAACTCGTTGCGCTCGCCGGTCGGGCCGGGCATGAGTTTGGGCGCGCCGAAATCCTCGCGCGCCCGCGCCGCGTAGTAGCGGCAGAAATCGACCGCCTCACGCACCTCCGCGATCGCATCCGTCAAGGTCTTACCGGCCTCGCGCACACACAGGGCCATCAGCTCGGCGGTCTGTGCCTCCATCAGGTTGGCGGTGCGCTCCAGACACGCCGCGCGCGCGTCGGCTGGGGTCGCGTCCCAGTCCGGTGCGGCCCGCAAGGCGCGCGTCAGCGCCCGATCGACATGCTCCGGCCCCGCCTCCACGACCTCGCCGATCACCCGCCGCCGATCCGCGGGATCGGCAACCTCGCGCTCCGGACCGGCGAGATCCTCCCCGCCGACGATGGGCCCGCCCTTCCAGCCCACCGCGGCCGCGTCGGCCATCTTCCAACCCAAGGGCGCCAGCGTCTGGGGATCGCTCAGGTCGATCCCTGCCGAGTTGTGCCGCTCTGTTCCGTATAGATCGCGCGGCAAGGGAATGCTGGGGTGCGGGACCGGGTCCAGCGAGCGGGCCTTGGCGACAGGATCGGCGACGATCTCCGCGACCGGCAGGTCTTCGTCGACAATGCGGTTCACGAACGAGGTGTTGGCGCCATTTTCCAAAAGCCGGCGCACCAGGTAGGCGAGCAAATCTTCGTGGCTGCCGACCGGGGCGTAAACGCGCACCGGCAGACCCATCTTGTCCTTGCCCACGATTTGCTCGTAGAGCGCCTCCCCCATGCCGTGCAATCGCTGGAATTCGAAATCGCCGCGATCGCCCGCGATTTCCAGGACCGCCGCCAAGGTATGCGCGTTATGGGTGGCAAACTGCGGATAGAAGGCATCGGGATTGGCGAGCAACCGCTTGGCGCAGGCGATGTAACACACGTCGGTCGAAACCTTGCGGGTAAACACAGGGTAGCCGGAGTGGCCGTTGACCTGGGCCAGCTTGACCTCGGTGTCCCAATAGGCGCCCTTGGTCAGGCGCACCATCAGGCGCCGGTCGTGGCGCCGGGCCATGTCGGCCAGCCAGTCGATGACGAAGGGCGCGCGCTTCAGGTAGGCTTGAACCGCGAGCCCAAAGCCGTTCCAACCCTTGAGGTCCGCGTCGCCGGAAACCTGCTCGATCACGTCGAGCGAGAGGTCGAGGCGGTCGGCTTCCTCCGCGTCCACGGTTAGGCCGATGTCCGCCGCCTTGGCATCGAGCGCAAGGACCTTGAGCCGGGGCGCCAATTCGTCCAGCACCCGCCGCGCTTGCGCGAATTCGTAACGCGGGTGCAGCGCGGATAGCTTGATCGAGATCCCCGGCGCCTCAATCGGGCCGCACCCGGCGGCGGATTTGCCCAAGGCCGATATGGCGCCGCGGTAAGCCTCGAAGTAGCGCTTCGCGTCCTCCATGGTATGCGCCGCCTCGCCCAGCATGTCGTAGGAATAGCGGTAGCCGCGCTTCTCCTCGGGCTTCGCGCGCTCAAGCGCTTCCGCGATGGTTCGGCCCATGACGAACTGGCGACCCAGAATCCGCATGGCCTGCGTGATCGCGGCGCGGATCACGGGCTCGCCGCTGCCCTGCACCAAGCGGCGCAGCGCCCCCGCCAGGTCGCCCGTCATCCCCTCGTCCAGGCGGACCACGCGGCCGGTGAGCATCAAGGCCCAGGTCGAGGCGTTCACGAAAAGAGACTCGCTGTGGCCCAGGTGCGCCTGCCAGTCGGCGGTCGCGATCTTGTCCTTGATCAGCTTGTCCACGGTGTCGGCGTCGGGCACACGCAACAACGCCTCGGCCAGGCACATCAAGACGACACCCTCTTTGGTCGAGAGTCCGAACTCATTCAGAAAGGCGTCGATACCGCCGGTCCCGAGGCGTGCCTTACGGACCTGAAGCACAAGCTCGCGGGCCCGGGCCGCGATACGGTCCAGAGTCTCGCTCGGCAGGTGCGCCTGGTCGGCGAGCCAGCGCACGACCTGGGTCTCGTCGCGGCGGATATTGTCGCGGATGGCCTTGCGCAGCGGAGTCGTCTCGGCCAAGGCGGGTTCGATGATCATGGGGCCACCTTCGAGCACAAGAGGGCACGGCAGGGCCCCACTCTAGCCGAGCCCCGGCATCGATTACAGACCCCCGATTGCCGGGCGATGGGTCAGTTTGGTTAAGGGCCGCTAAGTGCCACAATCGGAAGTGCCGCGAGTTATCGAGTCCGGGGCGGAACTTCAGCCTATTGTCCCCCCTTCCGGTGGCCGGACTCTATCTTAAAAATGGAGGAGTTCTCGGGGCTCAGGTCATGAGCGCCGTTCAACGGTTAGAAGGATTCCTCTCACTGAGTTTGTATTCGACGAGAGACCGAACACGTTCGTCAGGATCGTCACCGAGACTTTCTATTGTTCCGCTAGGGGTACGTGGATTTGAGACGACGTCACGCCTGACGTGCCAGACAGGGTCTTTGGCTAGGCGCACTAATGTTTCGACTGGCGTGCCGCTGTTGCGAGCAACGGATGATCGAGCATACTGGTCGCCAGTTTCCGCCAGTTTCTTGAGGATATCGGCAGGTGCGTTAGGATTGACTGCGAGGCCCCACTGCGCGAGATAGTCGCCTTTATCAAAGAGCTCGCGGATGATCGAGACTGGGGTCTTCGGATTTGCGGCTACCGCGCTGCGTACGTAATCATCTGGGCTTCTTGATAGACTGACCAGCGTTGCCTCAGAAACATTCTTGTGCATAGCAACGAGGCGCATGACGGCCAGCCCCTTTCCATTTTCTCCCATCACGGGCCATACGGACCCCATCCGGCGATGCAGTTCCGGATTCGGCATCAGCGCGACCCGATCGAGGACTGGGGTCAGCGCATTCGGGTTCTGCGCAAGAGCACCCAGCGCATATTTATTGTTCCTGAACATTGAGCGCTCGAGAAACTTGTTGAGTCCCGACTCGTCAAATGCCCGAACCTGGTTAACCGTAATGGTGAGAAGGACGCCATAAATTGCGTATGAGATTCCGGAAATCAGCAAGATTACCGCAACCACTGCACGCAGCTTCAGTAAAACGGAAAGTTCAGTGGTTTTTCCTTTCAGCCAATTGACTAGATCCGGAAGGCAATAGCCGAAGATAAAAAACAACACCGCGAACGGGGCGGCGTATAAAGGGATAAAAATGATTCCGATCGCCGCCGTGGATGAAGTGGACCTGAATATGGAAGCAAAAAATACTGCCGCGACCCCAGCAAATCCAAATGCCGCCCAAAGAAACGCTATTTGACGCCGAGTCATCGATCAAGATTCTTTGAAGAATTCACAAGACACCCAACAATGATTAGATGGACTCGCATAAGATGCGGAAAACCGGTTTGCAGTCCATATAACCTGCCGTTCAAACGGCACATAGGGCGACGATAACCGCTTGAGAATCAGGTGGTTGTGCCTCTTGGGCTTTGCTGTCACAGCGCCTTATGCGGATCCGCAAAAGAACCTCCACGAAGACCATCATGGCCCATCATGTGGGCTGTGTCACCCGGTCGGGCCGAGGCTCAGGACATGGATACAAACCATGGTCGTCTTTAGGTCGCTATGGCCAAGAAGTTCCTAGACAGCGGGGATATCGTAGTGCCGTCCGGCGGATGTGTTGCCGAGAAATGGCCGCGCAGGTCACAAGCATCCCCTTTGAAACTGACCCACCACCGATAACCGCTGATGCCTGATCCATAAAGAAAAGAAGGCTTGAGCAACATTCGGAGTGAAGCCCATGCCGGATCTCACCATTCTGCGCCCATGTTCAAACCAGGTGGGAAAAGAAACAGATGACGGCGCTTACCAACAAAGTCGCAATCGTCGCGGGCGCGAGCTCCGGCATCGGCTACGCGACGGCCAAGCTCTTCGCGCGCGAGGGCGCCAAGGTGGTCGTGGGCGCCCGCCGGCACGCGAAGCTCAACGCCCTGGTGGCGGAGATTGCAGCGGCCGGCGGCGAAGCGGTTGCCCTGGCAGGCGACGTGACCGAGGAGGACTACGCCAAAGCCCTTGTGGACACCGCCACGGAACGCTTCGGCGGCCTCGACGTGGCCTTCAACAACGTTGGCATCCTGGGGCCGATGGGGTCCACGACAGAGGTGTCGCTATCGGACTGGCGGAACGCGGTCGACACCAATCTAACCAGCGCGTTTTTGGGGGCGAAGTACCAGGTCCCCGCCATGGTCGCGCGCGGCGGCGGCTCACTCATCTTCACCTCCACTTTCGTTGGCCACACGGTCGGGTTTCCGGGCCTCGCCACTTACGCGGCCAGCAAATCGGGCTTGATCGGCTTGACCCAAGCCCTGGCCGTCGAATTCGGCCAACAGGGCGTGCGCGTGAACGCCATCCTCCCGGGCGGAACCGACACGGAAATGTACCGCGAGATGAACACCACACAGGAGGCACGCGACTTTATCGTTAGCCTCTATCCGTTCCGTAGAATCGCTAGCCCCGAGGAGATCGCGAATTCGGTCTTGTACCTCGCCTCCGACGCCTCAAGCTTCACGACCGGCAGCGCACTCCAGGTGGAAGGGGGCGTCTCCATCAATCGAACTTGATCCCGCCTAGTCCGGCGGCGGCGCGATCACCCGCTCGTAGGGGTGGCGCTTGGTGATCCGTCCGGCGTGCAGGAAGATGTCCAGCGTCGCCTCGAAGGCGGCCCTCGTGATCTCGACGTGCGGCGACCAGTTGCCGAGCTTTTGATAGGCGGCGACGGTGGTGCCGAGAACCGCCGGGTCGATCTCGGGAAAGAAGGATTGCTCGATTGCGGCGACCTCGGCCGCTGGGGTCGAGAGCAAGTCGGCGCGCGCCTTACGATAGGCCCGCATGAAGGCCCGCGCCATATCGCCATCCAGCCATTCGCGGGTCGCCGCCAGACTTGAAAACGCGCACGGGCCGATCGCATCGCCCAGCGAGGCGACCACATGGCCGACCCCATCGTGTTCAAGTTGCTGCGGCGCCGGTCCCTGCTGATGGATGTAGTCGCCCTCTCCGGCCCTGAAGGCCGGGTCCATCTCCGGGCCGGCGATCTCGATCGCGACGATGTCGCCGTAGTTCAGGCCCATCTTGTGGCAGGCGTATTTGAACATGGCGAGCGGCTGCCCGCCATGATCGACCAGGACCCGCTTGCCGGCCAGCTTGGCCCAGGTGAAATCCGGGTCCGGCGCGCGGCCGGTCAGGAAGAAGCCATCCTTCTCGTTGATTTGCGCGAAGTGCAGCGCGCCGGGGTCCTTGCCGCGCTCCAGCGCCGTAATGCCCTGCGAGGGCGCCGACTGCACGACATGGGCCGAGCCGGCGTGCAAGGCCGCGATGGCGGACACACCCGGCGCCGCGATACTGTGTTTGGGCTCCAGCCCCTGATCCTTTAGGTAGCCGCCCGCAATGGTCAGGATGAGGGGGCTGTAGAACGCGGAAAAGCGGGTGAATTGAATGTTGATCTGGGCCACTGGGTCCCTTCCTTCGTTGAACGCGACAACCGGCCGCCAGCTTGGCAAGGGATCGCCGAAACGTCAAAGGCGGGTTGCGGTTTGAGCCCCGCAGGGAATTGGACTTCGGTCCATCGCTTCCCTATCCTGCCGGCCATGACCATGAAAGAAGTCCAGATTCCGATCGCGGAAATCTATGTCGCGACTAGGCGCCGCGCGGAGGTAAAGGACGAGGTCGTGGAAGCCCTCGCCGAAAGCATCATGGAAGAGGGCCTTAAGGTGCCGATCAGCGTGCGCCGCGACAAGGACCGCTACGTCCTGGTTTCGGGCCTACAGCGCCTGGAAGCCTGCCGGTCGCTCGGCGAAGAAACCATCACGGCCATCATCGTCGGCGCCCCGCAGCGGTGAGGTTTAGATGTGGGTTTTCGACGAGGTGCTGGGCCGCTGATGGAAACCGGCGCTAGGCGTTTCCTCGCCCGGAAACTCTTCGAGCTCGATCACACGCGCCGCGGGCGGGCCCTGGCGGCAGGCTTCGATCATCGAGGCAACCGCCGGGTCCGCGCCCTGAAATAGCGCCTCGACCGTACCGTCGCGCCGATTGCGCACCCAGCCGTTCAGGCCCCGGGCGCGCGCCTCCTCCACAGTCCAGCCGCGAAACCAGACGCCTTGCACCCGGCCGTGAATGACCACACGCACACAAGCCATCGTCTCACCCCGAACTCGGATACAGCGCCGCGAAAGCGGCCTCGACCGCGCGCCTGGCATGACGCTCCCAGGATTTGCGCCGGGTCCACTGATCCTCAATAGATATGACCGGGTTCTCCCGGTCTTCATGAATCAGGCGGTTGCGCAGGTCGCGCAGCCAACGCAACTCGCCGCGATCCAGGCCGGGCACCTCGCCCCGGCGGCCCGCCTCCGCCGCCTCGGGATCGCGCGAGCGCGCCTCGCGGGCCTGGGAATCGACGATGACGGCCGCCAGAATCACCGCTGCCGCCCAAGCTCCGGTGCAAAAGGCCGCCTGCAGATCGATCATCAGGGCGCAGGCTTGTTCGCTGGGCGCGGGCGCTCCGGCGCGGCTGCGTTCCGCTTCGCGATCTTCGAACCACTGCCGGCGCGCTTCCCAGATGACTTCGTTCGGGAACTCGACTTGCTCCATCGAACGCCTCCCCTAGTCCGGCCCGCAGAGTCACAAAGAACAGTCTAACTAAATTCCAGAATTATCTGATCGACCGCCAGGCTGTCGCCGGCCTTGGCATGGAGCTTGACGACGGTGCCGTCGCGCTCGGCCCGCAGGATGTTCTCCATCTTCATCGCTTCGACAACGGCCAGTTCCTCGCCGGCCTCGACCTCTTGGCCGGTCTCGACCGCGAGCTTAGCCAAGAGACCGGGCATGGGCGACAGCAGGAAGCGCGACAAGTCCGGCGGTATCTTTTCCGGCATCCGCGCTGCCAACTCCGCGACCCGTGGCCGCAGGACCTGGACCGCGATTTCCGCGCCACCATGCCGCAACAGGAACCCCGAACCGCGCCTCTCGACTTGAACGCACAGATCGCGGCCATCGATGCGGCCTCGAAACAGCGGATCGCCGGGCCGCCAGTCGCCCTGTACCACGCAGTCCTCAACCGCGCCGGTCACCTGGTAGCCGCCCTCCTCGGGCCGCACCTCAAGCGCATGGGAATCGCCGTCTAGGCGCACAACCCAGGCATTGAGCCTTGGGTCGCTTGCGCTCGTCGCGGTGCGTTCCGCGACACGGCGCTGAAGGAAAGCCGCGACGACGATCATGGCCTCGCGCGCCATCGCCGGAACCTCGGCCTCGTGAAAGCCGTCGGGAAATTCCTCGGCAATGAAATCCGTGGTCAGACGCCCGTCACGGAAGCGGTCCTTGCCGATAACCGCGGCCAGGAAGCTCATGTTGTGGTTGATGCCCCGGATGTAAAAGGTATCCAGCGCGGTTTGCATCTGGCGGATCGCCGCGTCGCGGGTTTCGCCATGGGTGACGACCTTGGCGATCATCGGGTCGTAGTACATGGTGATTTCCGACCCCTCGGTCACGCCGCTGTCGATGCGCAGGCCGGGGCCGGCGGCCGGCTCGCGGTAGCGCACCAGGCGCCCGATCGAGGGCATGAAGTTTCGTAAAGGATCCTCGGCGTAAACCCGCGCCTCCAGCGCCCAGCCGGTTTGCTTGACGTCTTTCTGCCGGAGCGGCAGCTTCTCGCCCGCCGCGACGCGGATCATCCATTCCACGATATCCAGGCCGGTCACCAACTCCGTCACCGGATGTTCGACCTGAATACGTGTATTCATTTCAAGAAAATAGAAGTTTTTCTTATTGTCGGCGATGAACTCGACGGTGCCGGCGGAGCGATAATCGACCGCGCGGGCCAGCGCCACCGCCTGCGCGCCCATCGCCGCCCGGGTCTTGGCATCGAGCAAGGGCGAGGGCGCCTCCTCGATCACCTTCTGATGGCGGCGCTGGATCGAGCATTCCCGCTCGCCCAGGTGAATGATGTTGCCATGCCCGTCGGCCAGCACCTGGATTTCGATGTGGCGCGGCTGCTCGATAAATTTTTCGATGAAAATCCGCTCGTCGCCGAAGCTTACGCGCGCCTCGTTGCGGGCGGAGCGGAAGCCGTCCCGGGCCTCGGCATCGTCGCGGGCGATGCGCATGCCCTTGCCGCCACCGCCGGCCGACGCCTTGATCATGACCGGGTAGCCGATTTGCGCGGCGATCTTGGCCGCCTCGCCCTCGTCCGCGATCAGGTCCATATGGCCAGGCACGGTGGTGACCTTGGCCTCGGCGGCAAGCCTCTTGGACTCGATCTTGTCGCCCATGGCCCGCAGCGCCCCGGCCGGGGGCCCGATGAAGACGATACCCGCCGCCTCCAGCGCCTCTACGAAAGCGCCGTTCTCGGCCAGGAAGCCGAAGCCTGGATGAACCGCCTGCGCGCCCGTTTCCTTGCAGGCCGCGACGATCTTGTCGATGACGAGGTAAGACTCGCTGGAGGCGGCGGGTCCGATACAAACGGCCTCGTCGGCCATCTCGACATGCAGCGCGCCGCGATCCGCCTCGGAGAACACGGCCACGGTCTCGATGCCCATCTTGCGGGCAGAGCGCGCGATCCGGCAGGCGATCTCGCCCCGGTTGGCGATCAGAATCTTGTCGAACACCACCTGCCCCCGGAAATTCTTATACGCGCGACACGAAGACCGCTGTTGTACATGTTTTACGCGGAATTTCCAGGGTTTAGCGCGGTTCTCCTCCCATCAGGCCTAGGTTATCGGCCGCGATTGGCGTCGCGCGCCACCCCGGCTTTCCCAGTCCGGGACCGGCGCTTGGCCGCGGCCTTAACCCGCCAGCTTTGGTCCTCGGGCACGTAGCTGCGGGTTCTCATGTCCTCCGGAGCCGTGCTCTTCAGGACCAGGTTCACGTCCGCCACCACCTCGGGGCGCAAGCGATAGTATTGGTGCTTGGACAAGTCGCCCGGCGAATCGTCGACATCGCGGCAATCGACCAGAGCGACCTTGCGTGGCAGGCCGCCGCGTATCCGGGGGCCGTTCGCGCCCAGGCGGTCCGGGTTCCGCTTGGTCGTGTCGCTGATCATGAGCGCGCGGTCGCCCGGGCTGAAATAAACGTGCACGGCGCGGGCCAGATCCGGCAGCAAGCGTAACTTGTGATCGTGCTCGAAGGCGTCGTCGTCCTCATCCGCCGCCATAAGGAATATATTGTCGAAAAGCCGGGGCAGATTTTGACCCAACTCGCCGCGTATCCCCTGCATGGCCCAGCGCAGCGCATAATTGCCCATGGAGTGGGCGACCAGGTGCAGCGACTGCTGACAATGCCGGTCGCGGCCCAGGTCGATCAAGAATTGGCGCAGTTTCAAAAAGGCGCGCGCGATGGCGACACCGGAGGCCCGCGCGTCGTCGCGGTCGCTGTAATAGGACAGCAAGGGCTTCATCTCCCCGTCCGCCGGCCAAGAAAACAAGAAAACGTGGGGAGTCCGGCCGGCGACCTTGTATTTGTCCTTAAGCTCCGCGGCCCGTTCCAGGGCCGTTTCAATATCCGCCGCGTAGCCGTGAATCAGGCAAATCACATCGACCTTGTCCGCGGTCATGCGCGCACGCAGCGTCTCGTAGATATACTTGCTGCCCAGAACCTGTTCGTCCCGGCCTTCCAACTTCTCCGGGGCCAGGGAAATCCGATCGACTTCGTAGCCCTTCTTCACCTTCTTGACCATGGCCGAGCCGTAGCGCAGTTCGTGCGGTCCCTTCTCGTTGAAGCGCTTACTGAACTTGGGCTTCTTGCCTTCCGCCAGAATGCCGCGATTGGTCGCGAAAAAGACCTCGAACATGACACCCCTCCCCGATCGTTAAGCTGTCATTATGCGCCCCGGAGCCTCCAGCAATTAGGGCAATCTTGTGGAAATCGCCCGGCGGCAAGAATGCGTTAGCCGAAACTAGTCTATCATAGCGCCACGACCGAAATTCCCATACCCAACAGTAGATGCGATCGGTGCCATGACGGCTCATCTCACGCATATAAAGAACCGGCCTAGCGGCGCAGGGTTACGATGGCTCGGCGCCCTGCTGCTGGTCTTGTTCCTGCCCGCCGCCTGCGCCTCGCCGACACGGCCGCCGGCACAAGGATACCAGGCGGTTGGTGTCGCCTCGTGGTATGGCGGCAAGTTTCACGGCCGGCGCACCGCCAACGGCGAAATCTACGACCAGAACGGGCAGACGGCCGCGCATAAGACGCTGCCCTTCGGCACCCGCGTGCGGGTTGTGAATTTAGAGAACGGGCGCGCGACCGTGTTGCGGATCAACGATCGCGGCCCCTTCGTGCGCGGGCGCATCATCGATGTCTCTCGCCGGGCCGCGGAGGTCCTTGGGTTCCGAAGCAAGGGCCTGGCCAGGGTCGGGCTTCAGATCGTCCAACGGGGCGGCTAGGCTCCCCCATAAACTTGGTTCGCCGCGACGTAGCCCGGCTGGGCCTCGATCCGTTTCATCCAGGCTTGCACGGCAGGGTATTTCGACAAATCGAAATCGCCTTCGTCCGCCACGCTGGTGTAGCCATAAAGCGCCATGTCGGCGATGGTGTAACGCCCGGCGGCGAAGAAGTCATTCTTCGCCAGGTGCCCGTCCATCAGTTTGAGTACGGCATTCCCGCGCTTTTGTTTCTCGACAAAAATATTGCCCGTGCGGCCCTCGCAGAGCTCTGGGTGCCTCCGGATAAAACGGGACTCGGCGATGCTGGTCTCGTGCGCGTTCTGCTCGTAGCATATCCAGCGCAGCACCTGCGCGCGCGCGACCCTCTCGTCCGGCAGGTAAGGCGAGCCTTCGGCCAGGTACCACAGAATCGCCCCCGACTCCGCCAGCATCGTGCCGTCTTCCAACTCCAGCGCCGGGATCTTGCCCGCCGGATTCTTAGCCAGGTATTCCGGTGTGCGCGAGGCGCCCTTGAAGATATCGACCTCGACCCGCTCATAGGGCGTGCCGAGGTGGCTCAGCAGCAGCACCGCCTTGTAGCCGTTGCGCGATTCCTTGTTGTCGTAGAGTCGGAGCATGACGAACTTCCTCACAGCGGCAGGTTGTCGTGCTTCTTCCAGGGGTTCTCGAGCTTCTTGTTACGCAGCATGCGCAAGGAGTGGCAGATCCGCCAGCGGGTGCGATGCGGCATGATGACGTCGTCGACGAAGCCGCGGCTGGCCGCGACGAAGGGGTTGGCGAAGGTCTGGCGGTATTCCTCGGTCCGCGCCTCGATTTTGGCGGCGTCGCCGATATCCTTGCGGAAGATGATCTCGACCGCGCCCTTGGGGCCCATGACCGCGATCTCGGCGGTCGGCCAGGCGTAGTTCACGTCGCCGCGAATGTGCTTGGATGACATGACGTCGTATGCCCCGCCATAGGCCTTACGGGTAATGACGGTCACCTTGGGTACCGTCGCCTCGGCAAAGGCGAACAGCAGCTTGGCCCCGTGCTTGATGATGCCGCCAAATTCCTGCGCGGTGCCGGGCAGGAAACCGGGCACATCCACGAAGGTCACAATCGGAATATTGAAGCAATCGCAAAAGCGGACAAAGCGCGCCGCCTTGATCGAGGACGCAATATCCAGGCACCCGGCCAGCACCATCGGCTGATTGGCGACGATGCCGACGGTGTGCCCCTCCATCCGCCCGTAGCCGGTGATGATGTTGCCGGCGTAAGCGGGTTGGACCTCGAAGAACTCGCCCTCGTCGACGACCTTTTCGATCAGCTCCCGCATGTCGTAGGGCTTGGTCGGGTCCGAGGGGATCAGGGTATCGAGCGACATTTCCTCGCGCTCGGCCGGGTCCTCGCTGGGGCGCACCGGCGGCGCCTCGCGGTTCGAGCCGGGCAGGAAATCGATGAAGCGGCGCAGTTCCACTAACGCCTCGACGTCGTTCTCAAACGCCAGATCCGCCACCCCGGACTTGGTGGTGTGGGTGACCGCGCCGCCCAGTTCCTCCTGCGTGACGGTCTCGTGGGTGACGGTCTTCACCACGTCCGGGCCGGTCACGAACATGTAGGAGCTGTCCTTGACCATGAAGATGTAGTCGGTCATGGCCGGGGAATAGACCGCGCCGCCCGCGCAAGGCCCCATGATCAGTGAGATCTGCGGCACCACGCCAGAGGCCATGACATTGCGCTGGAACACCTCGGCATAGCCGGCGAGCGAGGCGACGCCTTCCTGAATGCGCGCGCCGCCGGAATCGTTCAGGCCGATGACCGGCGCCCCGACCTGCATCGCCTTATCCATGATCTTGCAGATCTTCTCGGCATGCGGCTCGGACAGCGAACCGCCGAAGACCGTGAAGTCCTGACTGAACACGAAAACCGTGCGGCCATTTACGGTGCCGTGCCCGGTCACCACACCGTCGCCGGGAACTTTTTGTTCGGCCATGCTGAAATCGTTGCAGCGATGCTCCACGAACATGTCCCATTCCTCGAACGAGCCCTCGTCCAGCAGAACCTCGATCCGCTCGCGCGCGGTCAGCTTGCCCTTGCCGTGCTGGGCCTCGACCCGCTTGGGCCCGCCGCCACCGCGCGCGCCTGCCCGCTTCTCCTCAAGCTGTCGGACGATCTCGTACATCGCGGCTCCCCGTCTTTCGATTCGGCGGATATGCAGATAACACGCGGGCATCCTGGGGGCCAGCGGCCGCTGAGCCTGCCCCATTGGGATAGAGAATATCGGGCGCTCGGAACGGCTTGACATCGGCATCGGCTGTCTATACATTTAACTAGATGGTTAAATATCAAACCGATCCGCTGAGTGAGGTTTTCTCCGCCCTGGCCGACCCGACCCGGCGGGCCATTTTGGCCCGTTTGAGCCAGGGCGAGATCACGGTGGGTGAGCTGGCCGAGCCCTTCGAGATGTCCCTGCCTGCCGTCTCCAAGCACCTGAGCGTGCTGGAATCGGCCGGCCTGATCGAGCGGGAGAAGCTGGGCCGCTTGCGCCGCTGCCACCTGAAGGCCGCGCCCATGAAAGAAGCCTCGGATTGGATCTCGCGCTACAGCGAATTCTGGGAAACGCGTTTCGATTCTCTGGCCCGCTACCTGGAGCAAACCGTGGGCCAGAACGAACCAAAAAAGGGAGAGGGCGACGATGGCGCAAAGTAAGACCGCCGCGAAGACGGAGGAAACTTTCGTTCTGAAACTCATGCGCCGATTCAAGGCGCCGCGCGAAGCGGTGTTCCGCGCCTGGACCGACCCCAAGGCCTTCGCCCAATGGATGGGCCCGGAGGGGGTAACGGCCAGCAATGTCTCGCTCGACCCACGGCCCGGAGGAAAATACAGCGTGGCGCTGTGCGACGCGGACGGCAACGACCATCCCCTTTCGGGCACCTACAAGGAAGTCGTGGCGCCGTCCCGGCTGGTCTTCACCTTCGTATGGGGGTTCGGCGACCTGAAGGACATCGAAATGCTGATCTCCTTGGACTTCACCGAGGAGAACGGCAGCACCTTGATGACGATGGTGCAGGAGCACGTGCCGACGCAGACCGCGCGCGAGCGTCACACCGAGGGCTGGGAAGGTTCCTTCAAGCGCTTGGACCGTTTTCTTTCGAGCTGACCGTTTGGATAAACCCAAAATTCTGGAGCCTGGCGCCCGAAGAGACGTAAATATCAGGAGAAGAAAAACTTGTCAGACATCATCTTATACGGATCGCCGTTTTCGAATTTCGTGCGCTCGGCCCGCCTGGCGTTCGAGGAAAAGGGCGTCGGCTACACCCTTGAGCCGGCGAACGTCAAAGAGCCCGAATACCGGCTCCTGCATCCCTTCGCGCATATGCCCGCTCTTCGCCACGGCGAGTTCCGGCTTGGCGAGTCGATCGCCATTATGCGTTACCTGGACGAGGCGTTCGACGGCCCGCCGTTACAGCCCGCCGACGTCCAAGAGCGGGCCCGCATGATGCAGTGGATCAGCGCCTTTAGCGACTATGTCGTGGCCATCATCGGCCGCCGCGTTTTAGGCGAATACTACGCGCCGCTGGTCTTTAACCGGCCCGCGAACCAAGCCACGATCGACGCGGCCCTGCCGGAAGCCCGGCAGCAGTTGAGCATCCTCGACGGGTTTCTTGCCAAACATCCGTTCATAGCGGGCGACACGCTCAGCCTCGCGGACCTGATGTACGTACCGCACGTCTTTTATCTCACCGAGACGCCGGAGACGGCGGACCTGCTCGCGCCGGTCCCACATCTGCGCCGCTGGCACAAAGACATGTCTGCCCGCCCGAGCGTCCAAGCAACCGTGCCACCGATGCACGAGCTGCACGCAGCCTGACCCCGAAGCAAGGAGATCGACTATGAACATTGGCCGCCTGACCGGCGAGAGCGAGGCCCATCGCCAAGCGCGCGATCAGCTTCTCAAAGCGGAGATCGAACTCCGCGACCAGAGAGAGAAGGTCGCGTCGTTGCGCCGCCAGCTACCGCTGGACACAAAGATCGACGACTACCTTTTCACCGAAGGCCCCCGCGACCTATCGGCCGACGGACCCGCAACGAAGGTGCGGCTGTCGGAGTTATTCGCGCGGCCGGAGGCGTCGGTCGTCATCTACCAGTACATGCTCGGGGAAGGCCAAACCACCCCCTGCCCCATGTGCTCCCTCATCGTGGACAGCCTCGCGGGGATCGCACATCACATCGACCAGACCATGAACTTCGCGGTCGTCGCGGCAGGCGATGTCAGAGACCTGCGCGCCGTGGCCCGCGCACGGGGCTGGCACGGTCTGCGCTTCCTTTCGAGCGCCGGTACTAGTTTCAAGAGCGATCTCGGGTTTCAAACCGAATCCGGCGATCAAATGCCCGGTGCCACGGTCGTCGTGCGCGCCGATGACGGGACCCTTCGGTATGCCTATTCGGGATCGGCGGTCTTGGGGCCGGACCAGTACCGGGGGATGGACCTGCTCATGCCCTTGTGGCACCTGCTGGACCTAACGCCGCAAGGACGCGGTACCTGGAATCCGAGCTTGTCTTACGGCTAACCCGGCCTCCTCCGCTCCTCCACCGCCCACCCGCTCCTGCGCTACACGAAAGATTCGGCCAAGGCCCGTATCGGCCTTGACCGAAGAACGTGCTATATATTTCGGCGCGCGATGCACTTACTCTTGAAAGCATCAAGCCACGCCGTTCAAGGTCAGGGATAACCGGACCCGCGGGACAGGGAGGACGAGATCATGCTGAGACGCAAAGCTGCCCCGGCGCTTGCCACGATCGTCGCGGCGGCCTTCACCGCTTGCGTTGCGACGGACGCGTCCGCGCAGAGCAATCTATTGAAACTGCTGACGCCCGAAAGTGGAAGCGAGGAGAAGGCGCCCGCGCTTGCGGCGCCGGTCCCGAGCGCAATTGAAACGCCGCCGGCTGCCTCTGCCATCGCGCCGCCGGGGACGCCATCGGCCGGTTCCAGCTTACCGACCACCGGTGGGATCGACATTCAGGGACTGCAAGATCAACTAGGCCAAAAAGACACCACGATCTCGGGCCTGGAAGGCCAGTTGGGTCAGCAGGAGGGCTTGATCGGCTCCCTGCAGGGCCAGCTAGCCGAGAAAGACGGGATGTTGTCGGGCCTCCAAGGCCAACTCAGTGAAAAGGACGGCCTTCTTAGCGGGCTCCAGAGCCAACTGAGCGAGAAGGATGGCTTGTTGTCGGGTCTCCAAAGCCAACTCAGCGAAAAAGACGGCCTCCTTAGCGGGCTCCAGAGCCAACTGAGCGAGAAGGACGGATTGCTGTCGGGCCTCCAAAGCCAACTCAGCGAAAAAGACGGCCTCCTTAGCGGGCTTCAGAGCCAACTGAGCGAGAAGGACGGATTGCTGTCGGGTCTCCAAAATCAACTCGGAGAAAAGGATAGCCTCCTCGCCAACCTCCAGTCTCAACTCGACGGCAGAAGCAACCTGCTTGGGGATTTGGAGGGAAAGTTATCGCAAGCCAGCAGCTTGGCGGCGTCACTCAAGACAAACGTCGCCCAAAAAGAGGCGGCGCTCGCGGCCTTGACGAGCGACCTGCGCGGCAAGGGTGAAGCGATCGGTGGTTTGGAAAGCGAACTCGGGATATCGCGGACGCGCATCGCCTCCCTCGAGGCCGATGTCGCGAAGAAAGATAATACTTTGGCTAGCCTCGCCAGCCAAACCAAGGAAAACGAAACCAAAATCGCGGCGCTAGAGACCGAGGTCGCCGGCAAAACCGAGACCCTTTCGGGTCTCGAGGCAACTCTGAAAACCGCTCAGGACGAAGCGCAGAGCGAGATCGGGTCGTTGAAAGCCGATCTAGAGGCGCAGCGGGCGACAGTTGAGTCACTGGAATCTCAGCGCACGATGATCGGCTTGCTTCTGATTCTCGCCCTTGCCAGCGCCTACGTCATGTACCGCCGTGGAAGAGCCGCGGCGGCGTGAACCGCTCGGACCGATGATCGCACGCTAGAGCCCTTTCCAACCTTATTGAGCCATTTGATGGGCCAATAAGGTCGGAAAGGGCTCTAGGCGCGCAGCAACTCGAACGCACGGGCGGCAGCAACTAGGTCGGCCGCGACGCTATCGCGCCGTCGCGTGGCGTCGGAATCTTCGCCCCAGCGCTCCGCCTGATAGATTTCGTCGAGTTGCGCGGCCGCCAAAGCCTGGGCGGTATCGATATGACCGGCATGCAGGGCAAGCCCAATCACCAGCGAGCCGCCCGCATTCACCGCGCAGCTCAAGGCCGCAAGCTCGAAATGCGCCAGGTTATCGACCGCGCCGTGCAGACTGTCCAAGGCCGCGGGCGGCTGGGCTATCGAAACGATGCCTGAGGTAATTTTCAGGGGCGCATCCAGACTCAGCGCCGCCCAGTCGAGGAGCGGTTGCCAGATCGCGTTCTGGCGGGCCGCGAGGTCGGCCGGGGTCTCGGCCCGGTAGCACAAAAGATCGTGCCCACCGAACGCCGCGACTTCCTGCACAACCTGGACGCGCTTGACGGTCACGAGATCGATGGCGGTGCAGGCCAAGGTGGTCAGCGGCATGGCGCTCAGGTCGATTTCATCGTCCTGTTCCGACCATTCGGCGGCGACAGCTTCGGCGAAACCGTGGCTGGGCGCGCAAAGGGCGGCCTTGGCAGGTGTGCGAACCGGCCGGCCGTCGAGGGTCACGCCAAACCCACCACGATCGGTATCGCGTTGGACAGCGACGGTGCTGTAGAAGCGCTTCATCTTCGTTTGGGTCAAAGTCGCGCGCCTAATACCAAGGGTCGTTGATATTGAGCCATTTCACCGGAGCGCTTTTGGCCGCCAGTTAGGCGCGCGCTGTGCCGTCGTACCGGTACGACAAGCAGTGTGCAACGCGGCGGGCGGCCAAAAGCGCCCGGCCTCCGGTGGGGCGGATCGGGGCGCCGGGGGCGTTGCGGCGCTTGCCCGATGCGGGGGCATCGCGCCGCGCACCGCGCCTGCCCGGGCAACCCGATCCGCTCCCATGAAATGGGCCAATATCAACGACCCTTGGTATAAGTCAATCGTTGAAGGTGTTTCGCGCGGGATCGTCCTTCTTGTCCGCGTCACTCTCTTTAGGCGCCGCTTCGGGGTCGATCGCCGCGACGCAGGGATTCTTGTCGGAAACCTCCGACCCCAAAATAATGACGGCGCCCGCGATCAGAGGATTGATGAACATACCGGCGATTTTGGCCGCCCCCAAAGCGGTGCCCAGGGCGTCGGGTCCAGCACTAGGCTCAAGGATCGTGCCACCGACCCGGACCGGTACAGCCAGGCTCATGAGGCTTGTGTGCTTGGCCTGCGGCGTGATCTTCAGATCGAGCGACTCGTCCCCAAGGTTTACCTCACCGCTTACACCAACGGTAACCGCGGCGGTGTCGATGAGCACGGCTTCGGCTTGCATCACACCCGCCTCGACCGGAAGGCGCATCACCACACAGTTCAGGTTCAAGTCGTCCTCACCCTCGCGCCAGCCCGAAACCACATCGACCAAGCCGGCGCCGCTTGCGCTCAGGAGATCGCTGCGGACTCGTCCCTCGCCGCCGACAATATCGATCCGGCCGTTCAGGCTACGAGCCCAGGCGCGCATCGACTTGCCGGTGGCGCTCAGATTGGCTTCCGCATCCAGTTTTCCGTCAACCCCGTCGGTTACATCTCTGCCCTGCAGAAAGTGCCCGTAATCGAAATCCTTGGCGCGGAGGTCGAGACTCAAGGGCGGCTCGGCAAGGGCGGCATCAAGCGTCATCGTGCCGCTCACGACGCCGCCCGAAAACCCAGCCTCGATATCTTGCAGCTCCAGGCGCCCGTTCTCCAACACGAGAACAAGGGACACGTCCGACGCCATCGTCTTTTCGTCAAACCGTGCCTGGTCGGCGTTTAGAAATATGAGCGCGTCCAGCACTTGCAGAGCCGACACGGGCAAGGGTTCGCCGGAGAATAAGCGGCCGGTCTCGGTTCCGCCCACCTCTTGTCCTTCCTCGCCGCCCGACCCAAGGAAATCCTTTAGGTCTAGAGCGCCGGCACTCAAGGTCGCCGTTATCGCCGGCCGGTCTCCAGCGAAGGCAATGGCGGCATCGCCCGTCAGATTGCTGTCGCCAATGACGAGGGAAAGCTCATCGATCCGGATACCCTCCTCTGTATCGCCCAAGCGGCCCGCGAGGTCGTAAGGCCCCAGAGACGGCAAATCCTCACCGATCAGGGCGCCAAGGTTAGAAAGAAGCCGCCCACTCAATTTCACTTGCAGGTCCACGCCCTCGGCCGCCGCTAGCTTGCCGATCGACCCATCGGCCTTCAGCGATGTTTCCCCCGCCTCGATCTTGAGATCGACGGGAAAGCGCTTGCCGCTCAGGAGCTCGTCTCTCGACCCCAGTGTCCCGTCAGCGTCGAAACCAATACCGTTATAAATTCCCGTTAGGGACACTTCGGACGGACTGGCGGGCGTATCGGCGCGGGCGTCCAGGCTCTGGAGACTGACGAGATACTCTTGACCACCGGGCCCATCGCGATAAATAGCGCGGCCATCGCGAACTTCGATCCGGTGAAAGGCGGGAATCGTACCCAACCCCTCGGATTCAGAGGACTCCGCCCCAGCGTCTCCGATGACCCAGTTCCCCTGCCCCTCCGCATTCGTTTCCAAGAGGATCACCGGCTCTATCGCGACCAAGCGGCGCACCTGGATAGTCCCCGAAAGCAAGGGCAGGAGCTCGACCTCGACCTCAAGGCGACGAACCGAAAACAGCTCGGGCCAAGCCCCCCAGGAGGCATTTCCAAAAGTGACGTTCTCGATCGTAAGGGTCGGCGACAGGGAGATTTCAAGATCCATCGGCCCCGCGATCGCGAGGCTTCGTCCGGTCGCCGCCTTCGCTTGCGTGTCGATTACGCCGCGCAGGTCGTCAATATCGAGCGACGCCAGGACGGCATAGCCGGTCACGCTGGCGCCTGCCAGGACCGCCGCCAGCGCCGTCAGTACCCACTTGGCTCTAATCTTCACCGCCCGACTTACTTGGTTGAAAGGGTTGAAAGGGCAGCGGGGAGGTCTTCGGCAGCCTCGACAATGGCCGCCGCGCCGGAGGCACTTAGCTCCTCCGGATCGTGGTAACCCCAAGCCACGCCAATCGCGGTGACGCGGGCGTTTCCGGCCATTTCCATGTCGAAAGTCGTATCTCCGATCAGAACGGTTTCGTCCGGGTCCGCGCCCGCCTCGTTCATGGCCCGGATCAACATATCGGGGTTCGGCTTTCCGGCTGCGGTGTCCGCCGTTTGCAAGGTCATGAAGCGATCCTCAAGACCGTGGCGTTCAAGGCTCGCCACCAAGCCCCGGCGGGACTTCCCGGTCGCGATACCCAGCCGAACCGGCCCGCAATGAAGCTCCGTCAGCACCTCTCGCACCCCTGGAAATAGGGGCTCATGATAGTCCTGTTGCGTGCGTAGCGCGAGGAAGGCTTGGCGGTAGGACTCCGCGATGCGGGCCACGGCCGCCTCATCCTGCGGGTCGGGCAGCAGGTCGGCGACCGCCCGCTCCAAAGTCAGGCCGACCACGCGCCTTACATCTTCCGCGTCCGGCGGGGTCATGCCGTGGGCCCTAAACCCTTCCTCCATGGCGCGCACGATCATATGCTGGCTGTCGGCCAAGGTGCCGTCGTAGTCGAAGACGATCAGGTTAAAGCGATGGCTCACTCGGCCTACCAACCGTTCACCCGGGCCCAAGTGTCGATGACATCGTCCGTTGCACCATCGACAACATGGTAGCCGTCGTAAGCGGCGGCGGTGAAGCAAGCATGGTTTGGCAAGATACGCACCCTGGTGCCGGGCTTCAGACGATCGAAGGGCAAGGCGCCGGACGCGGCCTTGACGATCCCGTGCTCCTGCGACACCCGGGCCACATGCATCTCCGGCAGGGTGTCGCCGCAGCCTGAGTCGACGACCAAGCCATAACCGACATCGCGCGGCGCGCTGGCCGTGCTGCGATCCTTCGAGAGCGCAAGTCCACCCGCATCGATGACGATCTCGCCGCGTTCGGGATGGTGGCCGGTAACGGTGGCGAGGACCGATACCGCGATATCCGATAGCGCGCAGGACCCGATCTCAGCCTGAAAGACGTCCTGGAACACGTAGACGCCGGCGCGCAGTTCGCTCACGCCTTCCAAGTTTCGGGCGTGGGTCGCGGCCGGCGTCGAGCCGACGCTCACGACTTGGCACGGCAACCCGGCCGTGCGCAGCCGTTCCGCCGCATGCACCGCACCCGCGCGCTCGGCCTCGGCGACCGCCGCGATCCCGTCCACGCCCTGGCAACCGTAGGTCTGGCCCGCGTGGGTCAAGATCCCGCGCAGCGCTACGCCCGGCGCCTCGTGTAAAGCTTGGCCGATGGCAGTGACCTCATCGGACTCGAACCCAACGCCGGCGCGACCGTCACCGGTATCGACCTCGATCATGACCTCGAAGCGGGCGTCCAATGCCCGCGCCCGCGCGCCGATCTCGCGGGCAACTTTGACGTTGTCGGTAATCACCGAGACCCGCGCGCCGCGCGCCTGCAAGGCGGCAACCCTGGCCAGCTTGGCCGGCGCAATACCGACCGCATAGGTAATGTCGTTGAAGCCGTGCTCGGAGAAGTACTCGGCTTCCTTTAGCGTGGAGACGGTAATACCACCCGAATGTCCTTCGGTCGCCAGCCGTGCGACCTCGGCGCACTTGGCTGTTTTCATGTGCGGACGCAGCTCGACACCCAAGGCGTGAGCGCGCGCGCTAATGCGCGCGATGTTGGCTTGTAAGCGCCGGCGGTCGAGGATCAAAGTGGGCGTATCGAGGTCGGCCAATCTCATGGTCTTCGCTTTGCTCCTCGGAGAGGTTTTCTTGTTTGCTTTCGCGCCGGCTTACCCGAGGGTTTGCCGGCCGGTTTACGCGGTGTCTCGCTCGACGGTTTACTCGCGGGTTTAGCCGATTTCTTGGGCGCCTTACCTAAGGATCTCCGCGCCCGGTTACGGGCCGGTTTGGTGCCCGTCCGCCGGTCCGCTTTTTTGGGCTTGGGTTTGGTTCCCGGCGGAGAATGGGTCAGACCCTCGGCATAATCGAGTAACTCGGCGAGCACTCGCTCCGATTTACGGGTATCGAAGTTCAGCTTCCGCCACGCGGCCTCCATATGCGGCGCGAGGGGTGCGGTCACCCGCAGGGTCGTGCCATCATCGGGATGGGGCAAGGCGATCTCGCGCGCATGCAACATAAGCTCGGCAGCAAAGCCGTCGGGAATGGCTTGCCGGCCGCCATACTTGCCGTCGCCGAGGATCGGTGTCCCCATGGCCGCGCAGTGCGCCCGGAGTTGATGCGTCCGGCCGGTCAGTGGCATCAGCACCAGCCAGGTCAGCGTTGGGCCGCGCGGCGAGGCCCGGCGCTTCTCGACCACACGGAACAGGGTTTGCGCGGGCTTACCATCATCGTCATCGTCCTCGACAGCGCCAACCTTCTCCCCACCAGGCCCGGGTTGCTTGGCAAGCGCCAGGTCGATCATGCCACGGGACGCCTCGGGTTCGCCGACAACCAGGGCCCAATAGACCTTCTGCGCCCGCCGGCCCTTAAAGCTGGCGGTCAGGGCCCGCGCGGAGGCGGCGCTCTTGGCGAGCAGGAGGACACCGCTGGTATCCTTGTCGAGGCGATGGACCAGCCGCGGCTCGCCCCCCAAGGCGCTCAACATGCCATCCAGGTAACGCGTCTGGCCGGTACCGCCCTGCACGGCCAGGCCGGTGGGCTTGTTTATCGCGATGACCCAATCGTCTTCGTGCAGGATGGCCTCGCGCAGGGCGCGGACGTCTGAATTGCTGACCGGGGAGGCCGAACGAGCCGCTCGTTTGCCGTCGGAGGAATCCAGTTCGCCTAGCGGCGGCACGCGGACCGCCTGCCCCGGCGCCAGGCGTGTGCCGGACTTGGCGCGCCGTCCGTCGAGGCGGATCTGGCCGGTGCGCAGCAAGCGTTCCAAATGGCCGTGGCCAAGCGCCGGGAAGCGCTGCTTGAACCAACGGTCCAAACGCAGATCCTCCTCGTCCGATTCCACCAAGATTGTGATGACGCCACTCATGGGCGGATGATGGGCAAGGATGCCCAGCTTTGCAAATTAGCTGACAAATGCGGGCCCGAAATGGATTGCCGCTAGGCGACTGCGCTCGGCGACATGCTGCTGGCCAGCCAGGTAAGGCAACTGTCGGACGTCATCAGATAGACTCCCATGCGGCCCATTTCCCGGACGCCGTCCTCCGTGGCGCTGGCCAAGGCATCGGTCACCACCACGGTGCGAAAGTCGCGCGCGCTCGATTCATAGATGGTTGCCCGGGTTCCGGTCGCGAAGCTCAGCCCGCAGATCACCAGCGTCGTGATGTTTAGCTTGCGCAAATGACTTTCCAGGGGCGTGTCATGGAAGGCGCCCCAGCGCGGCCGGTAGAATGCCCATTCGCATGGGCCCAATTCCTGCATGCGCCCGCTCATCAGCCGTTCGGGGTTGAGCCTGACGGCCGGATCCGGTTTCAAATCGTCAAGGATCTCTGAGCCCAGGGAGCCTGGCATGAGGAACCGCATGCCCTCTTCTACCGCTTGGCGCCGACAGGCATCGACATTGGAGCCATCGGGCCGATAGAGGCGTACCGCATGAAATATCGGCGCATGCCGAGAGCGGAAACCTTCAACGAGCCTCCGTATGGCGGGCCTCGCACGCTCTCCGCCATGAGCCTTGACCGGCGAACCGGGCGCCATGAAGTCCCGCTGGGCGGACAGCGTCAGTAGGGCAGCGCCCTTGCGCTCCGGCACGCAGTAATTAGCCATTCAGTTTCTGGCCCTTGAGAAACATCGAGTTAGGGGCTCACTTCCGCAGGGCATAAATTATGCCGGTAGGGGATGGGCACAACCCGCAAGGCCGAATGGCTGGCCCGCAGAATCTTCAAGGCTCAGCCGCACGGTCCGCCTAGCCAGACTCGCCTTGGCGCTCTCGCCGAAGGCGCGCCCAATATTCCAGACGCTTGCGAATGTCCCGCTCGAAGCCCCGCTCGGCTGGATCGTAAAAGTTGGGCCGGGCCATCCCTTCGGGGATATAATTCTGGCCGGAAAACCCGTCCGACGTGTCGTGGTCGTACTCATAGCCCTTGCCGTATCCCAGATCGCGCATGAGGCCAGTCGGGGCATTAAGGATATGAGCCGGGGGCGCAAGGGACCCGGTCTCGCGCGCCGCCCGCTGCGCGCCCTTAAAGGCGCTGTAGGCCGCGTTCGATTTCGGCGCGGTAGCCAGATAGAGCACCGCCTGCGCCACGGCCAGCTCGCCTTCGGGCGAGCCTAAGCGGTCGTAGGCATCCCAGGCCGCGAGGGCTTGTACCAGGGCCTGCGGATCGGCCAGGCCGATATCCTCGGAGGCGAAGCGCACCAAGCGGCGCGCGATATAGATCGGCGCCTCCCCGCCGGCCAGCATCCGCGCCAGCCAATACAGCGCCGCGTCGGCGTCCGACCCGCGCAGCGATTTGTGCAGGGCGCTAATCAGGTTGTAGTGCCCTTCCTGCGCCTTGTCATAAAGCGGCGCGCGCCGCTGTACCACCTGGGTCAAGCCCGCCGTGTCCAGATCGTCGCCGGGCGTTAACGCGAAGACCTCCTCGGCCAAATTGAGCAGGTAGCGCCCGTCGCCATCGGCCATGGCGATCAGGGCCACGCGCGCCTCTGCCTTAAGCGGCAAACGGCGCCCCGTCTGCGCCTCGGCACGGCTCAGAAGCTCCTCGAGCGCATTGTCGTCCAGGCGCTTCAGGACAAAAACCTGACTCCTCGATAGCAGCGCGGCGTTGAGCTCGAACGAGGGATTCTCCGTTGTGGCGCCAACGAGTATGACGGTGCCATTCTCGACATAGGGCAGGAACCCATCCTGTTGAGCGCGGTTGAAGCGGTGGATTTCGTCGATGAACAGCAAGGTGCCGCGCCCAGCCTGGCGGGTTTGCTTGGCGCGCTCGAACACCTTTCGTAAGTCGGCAACGCCGGAAAAAACGGCCGACAGCGGCTCGAATTCCAAATCGGAGGTGTCGGCCAGAAGCCGGGCGATGGTGGTCTTACCCGTGCCGGGCGGGCCCCAGAGGATCATTGAGGCCAGGCGGCTACCGGATAGCATACGGCCGATCGGCCCTTCCGGCCCGATCAAGTGGTCCTGGCCGACAACGTCATTCAGGACCGCGGGCCGCAAGCGGTCGGCGAGCGGCCGGGGAGCCTGAGATTCGAAAAGACCACTCATGAAGATCTGTTGGAGGTCATGGCCGCGGCCCTCCCTAGGTCCCGAACTCGAGCCTACGGACGTGGCCTTCGCGCGCGAACGAAACGCGCCAATGATCCAGGGGCTGCTTGAGGGCGGACACCAGGGCGCCGACGTTTTCGATCTCGCTCTCGTTAATGGCCAGCAGGATATCACCGGGACGAAAACCTAGGCGGTGCGCCGGGCTGCGGCGCTGGATCCGGGTAATGATGACGCCCTGCCAAGGCCCAGGGATGTCGAGTTCCTCCGCCAGAGCAGGCGAGAGATTGGCCACGATCGACCCTACGAGCGGATGCTTGCCGTCAAGGCGGGTTTCTTCTCGGGCCGGGGTTTCCGGCGCCGTCGTCAACGGCAGGCTTACATCGTGCTTACGTCTATCGCGCCAAAGCGTGGTCTTGACCCGGCGCCCCAGTTCGCCGGTAGCAATACGAAACCTCAAGGATTCGAGATCCTGCACCGGCTGCCCGTCGACCGCCAGGACGATGTCTCCGGACTTGATGCCAGCGACATCCGCCGGCCCGCCTGGGAAGACCTTGTTGACGATCACGCCGCCCGGCCGGTCGAGCCCAAAACCTTCCGCCAGATCCTTGGTGAGACTTTGTCCGATTAGGCCGCTCCAGGCACGCCGCACCGGCTCGCCATCTATGGCGCTGTTCACCACGGTGCGGACCATGTTCGCGGGAATGGCGAAGCCAATACCGACCGAACCGCCGCCGCGCGAGAATATCGCCGTGTTGATGCCCAAGAGTTTGCCGTCAAGCGTGACCAGCGCACCGCCCGAGTTACCCGGATTGATCGCCGCGTCGGTCTGGATGAAGAAGCTGTAGTCGGAAATACCGACCTGTGTGCGCGCGGTCGCGGAAACGATGCCGCTGGTCACGGTTTGGCCAACGCCAAAAGGATTGCCGATCGCCAGGACCAGATCGCCGACTTCCACGTCGTTGGAATCGCGAAATTCCACATACGGCAGGGCCTGATCGCCGGGATCGATACGCAGGACCGCGAGATCGGTTCCCTTGTCGGCCAGCACAAGCTCCGCCGAGAATTCGCGCCGGTCGGCCAGCACCACGGTAATCTCGGTCGCATCGCCAATCACATGGTGGTTGGTGACGATCAGACCGTCTTCGGAAACAATCACGCCCGAACCCAGGGAGCTTTCCATGCGTTTGCGCGGGACTCCCTGCATCGCAAAGTTGTCGCCAAAAAAACGGCGGAAAAAGGGGTCGCTGAATAACGGCGACACCGGGCGTTGCTGCACCACTCGCTCGGAAAAGATGTTCACGACCGTCGGCGCCACTTTCTTGACCACGGGCGCAAAAGACAGAGTGATTTCGTCCCGCGAGTCCGGGACCTGCTTACCCTGTGCCTGAACGGCGCCAATCCCCGTGCCGAACGCGGCCAGGCCAACACATAGGGCGAATATCATCCAGCGCATAGCAACGAACGAAACCTCCTTATCCACCTTACGGCGCAAGTTTAAGCGCTAATCCAATATCTAAGGTCGCGCCTTGAGCTTCGCTAGGGACACGGCCCCGAGCCCGATAGGCCTTCGGTCCCGGTATCGCCGTACAAGCCCTGAAATGGCGAGGGGCAGCGCGGCTTTTGGCCGGCTGCCCCCTGACTCTCATTCCGGACACAAAGCCGCGATCAGTCCTGGTCTTCCCCGGCCGCGGCCGCGTCCTCGTCGTCGTACATCGTTGGGCCGGAATCTTGGCCCTTGGCATCCGTGTCCCGCTCGACCAGTTCGATCACACCCATCGGCGCCATGTCGCCATAGCGAAATCCGGCCTTCAGAACCCGGGTATAGCCGCCGGGACGCTCCTTGTAGCGCTCGGCCAGCGCATCGAACAGCTTGGCCGTCGTGGCATCGTCGCGCAGTACCGAGAAAGCCTGGCGCCGGGCATGCAGGTCGCCGCGCTTGCCCAGGGTGATCAGACGGTCCACGACCCGGCGCAGGTCCTTGGCCTTGGGCAAGGTGGTCTTGATCTGCTCATGCTTCAACAGAGCAACCGCCATATTGGCGAACATCGCCTTGCGGTGACTGCTGGTGCGGTTGAGCTTCCGGCCGGAAAATCCGTGGCGCATCTTGCGTCCTCCTCGGTCTTGGCTTCGCGCGCGAAACCGATTTCAACTTCCCACCGCCGCGGTTGGCGTTTCGCCAATTCCGGTACGACGGGATGGGGCCCCCTGACCCCAAGATCACGTGCCGAGGCCGCGCCGAGCGCGGCCTCGAAAAGCGTTGTGACTTAGAAGGGCTCTTCCAATTTCTTGGCCAGGTCTTCGATATTCTCCGGCGGCCAATTTGGAATTTCCATGCCCAGGTGAAGGCCCATGTTGGTCAGGACCTCCTTGATCTCGTTCAGCGACTTGCGCCCGAAATTCGGCGTGCGCAGCATTTCCGCTTCGGTTTTCTGAACCAAGTCGCCAATGTAAACGATGTTGTCGTTCTTCAGGCAGTTCGCCGAGCGAACCGAAAGTTCGAGCTCGTCAACCTTGCGCAGCAAGTTGCGATTGAACGGCGGCTCGACTGCGTGTTCCTCATGCTTGCGGGACTGCGGCTCCTCGAAATTCACGAAGAGTTGCAACTGGTCCTGGAGAATGCGTGCAGCCAGCGCAACCGAATCGTCCGGTGTGACCGCACCGTTGGTTTCGATCTCCATGGTCAGCTTGTCACAGTCGGTGACTTGGCCGACGCGGGTATTCTCAACCTTGTAAGCGACCTTGCGCACCGGCGTGAACATGGCGTCGATCGGGATCAAGCCGATCGGCGCATCCTCCGGCCGGTTCTGCGTGCCGGGGATGTAGCCCTTACCGGTTTCGACCGTCAACTCCATGTCGATACGCGCACCGTCGTCCAGTGTGCAGAGAACCAAATCAGGGTTCATGACCTCGATATCGTGACCGGTTTCGATCTGACCCGCGGTCACCTCGCCCGGCCCCTCGGCGCGCAGGCGCATCCGTTTCGGCCCATCGCCATGCATCCGCAGGCCGATGCTCTTCACGTTCAAGACGATGTCGGTAACATCCTCGCGCACGCCCGGCAGAGACGAAAACTCATGCAGCACGCTATCTATCTGAATACTGGTCACCGCGGCGCCCTGCAGGGACGACAGCAAAACCCGGCGCAGGGCGTTGCCCAGCGTCATCCCGAAGCCACGCTCCAGCGGCTCGGCCACGACCTTGGCTATCCGTTTTGAATCGAAACCCGGCTGGATGTCCAGCTTGTTGGGCTTTATCATTTCCGTCCAATTTTTCTGCAGTACGACCACGCCCTCACCACCTTCTAGTATTCGGACCCGGCGCGCCGGACCAGACCGCGCGCCATTTGGGACCTTTGTGAATCAATTCATTCTGCTGTTCGGCAACGGGGCCGTTTCAGCTCCCGTCATTCGTTTGTCCCCACTCGAAAGGAGGATAACCCATCCGGCAGCGCGCTAAAGCGGCGCCGGAAGGCCTAGACCCGGCGCCGTTTCGGCGGCCGGCAACCGTTATGCGGGATCGGCGTCACATCGCGTATCGCCGTTATATTGAAGCCTACCGCCTGAAGCGCCCGCAGCGCCGATTCGCGGCCCGACCCCGGTCCCTTGACGTTAACGTCCAAGGTCTGGACACCATGCTCCTGCGCCTTACGGCCCGCCGACTCCGCCGCCAACTGAGCCGCGTAGGGGGTGGATTTGCGCGAGCCCTTGAAGCCCTGGCCACCGGCCGAAGCCCAAGCGATCGTATTGCCCTGAACATCCGTGATCGTGATCTTCGTATTGTTGAAGGTCGCACTCACGTGCGCGATGCCGGAGGTGATGTTCTTTTTCTCCCGGCGGCGCAATCGAGCTTGAGGTTTTGCCATGGCGGTTTCGATCCGTTTCTAAATGCTAGTCGTCGTTGATATCCGGTCGCGCGGTTGCCGCTACTTAGCGACCTTTTTCTTACCCGCGATCGGCCGGGCAGGCCCCTTGCGCGTCCGGGCATTGGTATGGGTCCGCTGGCCGCGCACCGGCAAGCCCTTGCGATGCCGCAAGCCACGGAGGCAACCCAGATCCATCAGGCGCTTGATATTCATCGCGACCCCGCGTCGCAGATCGCCCTCGACCACGTAGTTACGATCGATGGCTTCGCGCATCCGCACCACCTCGTCGTCGGTCAGTTGGTTAACCCGACGTTCGGTCGGAATACCAACACTGCTGCAGATTTCCCGGGCCTTGGTCGTGCCGATCCCATGAATGTAGGTCAGTGCGATCTCAACGCGCTTTTGCGTGGGAATGTTGACGCCAGCGATACGAGCCACGTCGAAGTCTCCTAAATCATTCTAACTATGTCGAAATTAGTGTCGGTCCCAGGTCCCGACTCGGCACACGCTAAACAGCCCGGTCGCAGCTGCGCCGAGGGCGCGCGGATTATAGGGCTCCCCCGCCTCAAGTCAACGGGCCTCAAGTCAACGGGCCTCAAGTCAGCAGCCGTCATGCCGCCAAACTCGCCTCGATCTGCCGGGTAACCTCGTCGATCGCAGCCATGCCGTCGACCGTTTTGAGGATCCCTTTGTTCCGGTAGTAGGGCAGAATCGGCGCCGTCTGTTCGCGGTAGGCATCAAGCCGGGTCCGCACGGTCGCCTCCGTGTCGTCGGCACGGCGCTTGAACTCCGTCCCGCCGCACTGGTCGCAGACCCCGGCCTTGGCCGGGACCTGGAACTTGTCGTGATAGCCGGCCCCACAGGTGCTGCAGGAATATCTTCCTGTAATTCGCTCAACCAGGACCTCCTCGTCGACCGTCATCTCAATCACGGCGTCAAGCCGCAAGCCCTTGCCGGTGAGCATTTCATCCAAGGCCTCAGCTTGAGGTGTGGTACGGGGAAACCCATCCAGGATGAAACCAGCCCGGCAATCGTCCTGCTCTATCCGCTCCGAAATCATCTGGACCATTAAGTCGTCGGGCATCAGCCGTCCGGCGTCCATCACCTCCTTGGCCTGGAGTCCCAGATCGCTGCCCGAGGCCACCGCCGCACGCAACATATCGCCGGTGGAAAGCTGAACCAGTTTGCGGCTTTCTTCCAAGCGCTTGGCTTGGGTCCCCTTTCCCGCGCCCGGCGCACCGAGAAGTATGATGTTCACCCGCGCCGGCCCCGCAACTTGGATTTCTTAATCAGGCCCTCGTATTGGTGCGCCAAAAGGTGGGAGTGAATCTGTCCAACCGTATCCATGGTCACCGACACCACGATCAACAAGCTGGTACCGCCAAAATAGAAGGGAACCGCGAAGCGGGAGATCAGAATCTCCGGAATAATACAGACGATCGACAGATAGAGCGCGCCGACCGCCGTCAGCCGTTGCAGAATATGGTTCAGATACTCCGAAGTGTTCTTGCCGGGCCGGATGCCTTGAACGAAGCCGCCATGCTTCTTTAAATTATCGGCCGTGTCTTCCGGGTTGAAGACAATGGTCGTGTAGAAAAAGGTGAAGAACACGATCAAGCCGATATAGAGCATCAGATACCCGACATCGCCGCGGCCCAGAAATGTGGTCATCCAGGTCACCCACTCCGGCCCGCCGCCGCCGGCGAAGCCGGCCACGGTCAGCGGCATCAGCAGCAGAGACGACGCGAAAATCGGCGGAATCACGCCGGAAGGATTAAGCTTCATCGGCAAGTGCGAGCTTTCGCCGCCGAACATCTTGTTGCCGACCTGGCGCTTGGGATACTGGATCGGGATCCGGCGCTGGGCACGCTCCATGAACACGATGAAGGTAATGACGGCCACGGCCATGATCAGCAGGAAGACAATAAAGACGGCGGACAGCGCCCCGGTGCGTCCCAGTTCCAGCGTGCTGGCCAGGGCGCTGGGCAGATTGGCGACAATGCCGGAGAAGATAATCAGGGAGATGCCGTTGCCGATGCCGCGTTGCGTGATCTGCTCACCCAGCCACAGTAGGAACATGGTCCCTCCGGTAAGAGTGATCACGGTGGTGAGACGGAAGAAGGAGCCAGGATCCAGCACCGCGCCGCCTCCCGGACCGCTCATTCCCTCCAGGCCGACGGCAATGCCATAAGCCTGGACCGACGCCAGCGCCACGGTGCCATAGCGGGTGTACTGATTGATCTTCTTGCGGCCCGACTCGCCTTCCTTTTTCAGCGCTTCCAGAGTCGGCGAAACCGCCGTCATAAGCTGCATGATAATGGAGGCGGAAATGTAAGGCATGATATTCAAGGCAAAGATCGTCATGCGACCCAAGGCGCCACCCGCGAACATGTTGAACATGCCCAGGATACCGCCAGCCTGCTGTTGAAATATCTGCTCCATTATGGCCGGATCGATACCCGGCGAGGGGATATAGGTCCCGAGGCGATAGATCACCAGGGCGCCCAGGGTAAACCAAATGCGCTTTTTCAGCTCGGTCGCCTTGGAAAGGGCGCCGAAGTTGATCGTGGAGGCTAGTTGTTCGGCGGCGGAGGCCATCTAAAGCTCACTTTCCCGGTCGTTAAGCCGATCCCCGCCCCCAGGCGGTCCCTGCCGCGGCTAAAGACAGCCGCATCCGCCATTATATGAGATCGGATAAAGGGTTATGCGATGTCTTTCCGACTTCGATCCAGCTTTCGAAAAGGCGTTAACTCGCGTCCCCGACCTGGGCCTCCCCAGGCCCGGAAGACGGTGACGTAACCGTAAGCGTGCCGCCGACCTTTTCCACCGCCGCAGCCGCAGTCTTGGAGGCACCCGCCACAGAAATACTTACTTTGGCTTTCAAGTCGCCTTTTGCAAGCAGGCGTACGCCATCGCGCGGATTCGTGACCAATCCGGCATCGACCAAGGCCGCCGCGTCGATCGGCTTCTTGGCGTCCAGCTTGCCAGCGTCGATCGCGGCCTGCAGGCGGCCCAAGTTCACAACCACGTAATTTTTGCGGAAAATGTTCTTGAATCCACGCTTGGGCATGCGGCGATGCAAAGGCATCTGCCCGCCCTCGAAGCCCTTAATGGCCACACCACGGCGCGATTTCTGGCCCTTGTGTCCCCGGCCGGAGGTCTTGCCCAGACCGGAGCCCATACCGCGCCCCCGGCGTTTGCCGTCCTTGCGGGCACCTGGCCGATCCGCCAATTCATTGAGCTTCATTTTTCTTCGTCCCTACAAATAACAGCGGCTGTATTTAGTCCGGGGTCCCGCAGAGTCGGCGACTAGGCTTCGCCCACTACCCGTACAAGGTGCTTCACCTTGGTGATCATGCCACGCACGGAGGGGGTATCTTCCAACTCCCGCGTCCGATTCATCTTATTCAATCCCAGGCCTATCAGCGTCGCACGCTGATCCGCCCGGCGACCGGTCGGGCTTCCGATCTGAGTAACCGTGACCGTCTTACGCGCCGCGCTCATAGCTGTTTACTCCACTGCCTCGGCCATGGCGCCGCGCCGGTCGCCCAAGATATCGCCCACTTTCTTGCTGCGGCGCTGGGCCACCATTCGGGGGCTCTGGCTGTTTTTCAGGCCGTCGAAAGTGGCCTTGATCATGTTGTGCGGATTCGAGGTTCCAACCGACTTGGCAACCACGTCCTGTACGCCCAGCGCCTCGAAAATCGCGCGCATTGGGCCGCCCGCGATAATCCCGGTGCCCTGCTCCGCAGCCCGCATGACGACCAGGCCGGCGCCATAATGTCCCTTCACATCGTGATGCAGGGTGCGCCCTTCGCGCAGAGGAACACGGATCATGCCGCGTTTGGCCTGCTCCGTCGCCTTGCGGATCGCCTCGGGGACCTCGCGAGCCTTGCCGTGCCCCACACCGACCCGGCCGCGGCCATCGCCAACCACGACCAGCGCCGCAAAACCGAACCGCCGACCGCCTTTGACCACTTTGGCGACCCGGTTGATGCCAACCAGCTTTTCAACCAGATCGCTTTCCTCGCGGGAGGAGCGGTCGTCGCGCCTGCGCCGGGAGTCTCTTCGCTGCTGTGCCATACCTCAAAATTCCTTCGGATCGTGAACCACGATCGATAATCTTAGAACGAAAGGCCGCCTTCACGAGCCGCGTCGGCCAGAGCCTTGACCCGGCCGTGATACAGATATTGGCCGCGATCGAATACGACCTCTTTGACGCCAGCGGCAACGGCGCGCTCGGCGACAAGCTTGCCAACCTCAACCGCGGCCGCCTTGTCGGCGCCGTTCTTCAAATTGCCCTTCAAGCCCTTGTCCATGCTGGACGCCGCGGCCACGGTTAACTGGCGCGTATCGTCGATCACCTGAGCATAGATATGCCGGCCGGAGCGGAAAACCGACAACCGGGGCCGCCCCTTCGATTTGCGTGCGATTTGGTTGCGCACACGCTTACCGCGGCGCACGCTGGTTTGTCTGACGGTTAGCATGGCTTTACTTCTTCTTGCCTTCCTTGCGTAGGATATACTCGCCCACGTACTTGACGCCCTTGCCTTTATAAGGTTCCGGCGGACGGAACGCGCGAATTTCCGCAGCTACCTGGCCGACCTTCTGCTTGTCGGTGCCAGAGATCGTGATGCTTGTTGGCTTCGCGCACTTGATGTCAATACCTTCCGGGATCGGGTAGTTCACGTCGTGGCTAAAGCCTAGTTGCAGGCTGAGACTGCTACCTTGAACCGCGGCCCTGTATCCGACGCCGCTAATTTCCAGTTCCTTGGTGAAGCCTTCCGAGACGCCGGTCACCATGGCCTGAACGCGTGCCCGTGCGGTACCCCACATGGCGCGCGCGGCCTTGCTATCGTTCACAGGCTTGACAACGACCTTTCCGTCGTCGAGCGAGATCCGGACGTCGTCGGTGGCCTTGAACATGAGCTGTCCCATCTTGCCCTTGGCGCGGACGACAATACCCTCGACCGCCACCTCGACGCCGCTCGGCACTTCGACGGGATGTTTGCCTACACGTGACATTTACCGGCCCTCAGTTCCTTAGAATACGCGGCACAGGATCTCGCCGCCGACGTTCGCCGCGCGTGCTTCTTGATCCGACATAACGCCGCGCGGCGTAGACAAGATGGTAATGCCCAAACCGTTGTAATACCGCGGCAACTCCTTGATCTTGGAGTAGACGCGGCGGCCTGGTTTCGATACCCGCGATATCTCCTGAATCACGGGCAGACCATCGGTATACTTCAACTCAATCTGCAACTCAGACACACCCTTGCGTTCATCCTCCGTCCTGAAGTCGCGGATGTAACCCTCCCGCTTCAGTACTTCGAGAACGTTCGAGCGCAGCTTCGACGCAGGCGCCTGGACGACAGACTTACCGATTCGCTGTCCATTACGAATGCGGGTCAACATATCGCCCAAAGGATCGCTCATCGCCATCGCGCGTACCCTCTCTTCCTACCAACTCTTACCAGCTCGACTTGACCATACCGGGGATCTGGCCTGTCGAGGCCAGCTCGCGCAGCGCGATTCGCGACAGCCGAAGCTTGCGATAAAACCCGCGCGGCCGGCCGGTCAACTCGCACCGATTCCGAATCCGGACCGGCGCCCCATTGCGCGGCAATTTCGCCAGCTTCACGAACGCCTGAAAGCGCTCTTCCGGCGCCAGAGATCGATCGCGCGCGACCGCCCGCAAGCTCTCGCGCTTGCCAGCGAACTTCTGCGACAACAACCGCCGCTTAGCGTTCTTGTTAACGGCGCTTTTCTTCGCCATTCCTGTTTAATCCTCTTCCAGTCTAACTCGTGAACGGCATCTGGAACCCGCGTAGCAGGGACCGCGCCTCATTGTCCGTCTTGGCGGTGGTACAGATCACGATATCCATGCCGCGAATTTCGCCGACCTGGTCGTAATCGATCTCCGGAAACACGATCTGCTCCTTAAGACCCATCGAGAAGTTGCCTCGGCCATCGAAACTCTTGGGCGAAACGCCGCGAAAATCGCGGACTCGCGGCAGAGCGATCGTGATCAAGCGATCCAAGAACTCGTACATGCGGTCACGCCGCAGGGTCACCTTGCATCCAACCGGCATCCCCTCGCGCAACTTATAGGCAGCGATCGAAAGACGCGCCTTGGTGATCACCGGCTTCTGGCCCGTAATCAAAGTCATTTCGTTGGCCGCCGCATGAACCTTCTTCTGATCCTGCGAGCCCTCGCCCACACCCATATTCACGACAATCTTGTCGACCTTCGGCACTTCCATGGAGTTCCCATACTTGAACTCCTCCATAAGAGAGGACCGAACCACCTTGTCGTAATGTTCCTTAAAGCGCGTAGCCATCGTTCGAACCCACTTCGCCTAGAGATCAATTGTCTCGCCGGAGCGCTTGGAGACGCGTACTTTGCGTCCACCAGACTCCAGGCGATACCCGACACGGGTCGGTCCGTCGCTTTTCGGATCGATCAGCGCGACATTCGAGATATGCAGCGCTGCCTCTTTCTCGATGATTCCGCCGGCGCTCGCCTGCGTTGGGCCCTGATGGCGCTTGACCATATTCACACCCTGAACCAGGACGCGATTTTCCTTTCGCAGAACCTTCAGCACATCGCCCTTCTTGCCCTTGTCGCGCCCAGTAATAACGATCACCCGGTCGCCCTTCTTGATCTAGAACGTCTTCGCCCTCTAAAGGACCTCCGGCGCCAGGGAGATTATTTTCATGAACCGGCGGGCGCGTAGCTCTCGCGTTACCGGGCCAAAAATTCTGGTGCCGATCGGCTCGCCCTGCTTGCTGATCAAGACCGCTGCGTTTTTGTCGAAACGGATGGCGGTACCATCTTCACGCCGGATTTCCTTTGCCGTGCGCACAATCACCGCGCGATGCACATCGCCCTTTTTGACGCGGCCGCGCGGGATCGCCTCCTTCACGCTGACCACGATGACGTCGCCGACACCCGCCGTCCTGCGCTTAGAGCCGCCCAAAACCTTGATACATTGGACTCGCCGTGCGCCGGAATTGTCGGCGACTTCGAGTTGGCTCTGCATTTGAATCATCGGTCTATTTCCTTCCGGGGCCTTAAGCGGTTTCCGCGCCCTCGGTTACAACCCGCCACGACTTCGACTTCGAAATCGGGCGGCACTCCTCGATTCTGACCTTGTCGCCAACCTTATGTTGATTAGCTTCATCGTGCGCACTGTACTTCTTGGAGCGCCTGATGATCTTCTTGTAGACCGGGTGCATGACGCGCCGCTCGACCAAGACGGTAATCGTCTTGTCGGCTTTGTCGCTAACCACGACCCCTTGCAATTCCCGACGCGGCATGGGTCCAAATTCTCCTAAGCTACGCTCTGCTGCTTCGTCTGCAGCAGGGTCTTGATGCACGCGATACCGCGGCGGACCTGGCGCACCCGCGCCGTGTTCTCAAGCTGCCCGCTCGCCTTCTGGAAGCGGAGATTGAATTGCTCTTTACGCAACTCCAGCAGCGATTCTTTCAGCTCGTCGGGCGACTTGGTCTTCAGATCGGCGGCTTTCATTTAACTTTCCTCGCCCAGACGCGCGATGAACTTGGTCTGCACCGGCAACTTGGCGGCGGCCAGAATGAACGCCTCGCGCGCCAAATCCTGTGGCACCCCGTCAAGCTCGAACATGATGCGGCCCGGCTTAACCCGCGCGGCCCACCATTCCGGCGAGCCTTTACCCTTACCCTGGCGTACCTCGGCCGGCTTCTTCGACACCGGCACGTCTGGAAAAATCCGAATCCAGAGCTTTCCGACGCGCTTCATGTGCCGGGTGATGGTCCGGCGCGCGGCCTCGATCTGCCGCGACGAGAGGCGGCCCGGCGTCGTCGCCTTGAGGCCATAGGCGCCAAAGCTCAACGTATAACCGCCCTTCGCCACGCCGTGGATACGGCCCTTATGAGCTTTGCGGTACTTGGTCCGCTTCGGCTGCAACATCGTCTTACTCCTTCACGCGTCCTTGGCTTCCGGCCTCTCGGCTCAGCGCCCGGGATGCGCCTCCTGCATGCGTTTTTCCTGGGCCATCGGGTCGTGCGCCATGATCTCGCCCTTAAAGACCCAAACCTTGATCCCACAAGTGCCATAGGTCGTCAGGGCCGTCGCTTCGCCGTAGTCGATATCGGCGCGCAACGTGTGCAGCGGCACCCGGCCCTCGCGGTACCACTCGGTCCGGGCGATCTCGGCGCCACCTAGGCGGCCGCCGCAGTTGATCCGGATTCCTTGCGCGCCTAGACGCATGGCCGACTGCACCGCCCGCTTCATGGCCCGGCGAAACGCGACCCGGCGTTCAAGCTGGTTGGCGATGTTCTCAGCCACCAGTTTGGCGTCGATCTCGGGCTTGCGAATTTCGACAATATTGAGGTGAACCTCGCTGCCGGTCATTTTCTGTAGCTCGCCACGCAGCTTGTCGATATCGGCGCCTTTTTTGCCGATGACCACGCCCGGACGCGCTGTATGGATGGTGATCCGCGCCTTCTTGCTCGGCCGCTCAATCACGATGCGCGAGACGCCCGACTGCTGTAGCCGGCCGTAGAGAAACTTCCGAATTCCCAAATCCTCATGCAGCAAGTTTGCGTACTCGCTGTCCGCGTACCAACGCGAATCCCAGGTCCGGTTGATCCCGAGCCGCAGCCCGATCGGATTGACTTTTTGACCCATTACGCTGTTTCCTCGCGTTCGCGGACGATGACGGTGATCGAACTCCAGGGTTTCTGGATCCGGCCCACGCGGCCGCGCGCCCGTGCGCGCCAACGTTTCATGACAAACCCTTTTCCCACCGAGGCCTCGGCGACAAAAAGCCGATCCACATCCAACTGGTGGTTGTTTTCTGCATTTGCTACAGCAGATTGCACGACTTTCTTAACGTCGTGCGCGATACGGCGCTTGGAGAACGTCAGCTCCGCCAGGGCAGCCTCCGCGCTTTTGCCCCTGATGCTCTGCGCAACCAGGTTCAGCTTGCGCGGGCTACCGCGCAGGTTGCGCGCGACCGCCATGGCTTCAGACTCGCTCAAGCGGCGGGAATGCGTTGGCTTGCCCATCGATTAAGCCCTCTTTGCCTTCTTGTCGGCCGTGTGGCCGTGGAAGGTACGGGTCGGCGAGAACTCACCGAACTTGTGCCCAACCATGTTCTCCGTCACCAGCACCGGCAGAAACTTCCGGCCGTTGTAAACGCCAAAAGTCAGGCCGACGAAGTGCGGCATGATGGTCGAGCGTCGCGACCAGGTCTTGATGATTTCATTTCGACCCGACGCGCGCACGGTATCCGCCTTCTTGAGCATGAAGCCGTCGACAAATGGGCCTTTCCAAACCGAGCGAGCCACGATCGCCCTCCTTTACGACTTCTTGTGCCGCCGGCGCACGATGAGCCGGCTGGTCTGCTTGTTGCGGCGCGTCTTGGCGCCCTTGGTCGGCTTACCCCAGGGGGTTACCGGATGTCGTCCGCCCGAAGTCCGGCCCTCGCCACCGCCATGGGGGTGATCGACCGGGTTCATGGCCACGCCGCGCACGGCCGGGCGCTTGCCGAGCCAGCGCTTCCGGCCCGCCTTGCCGAGATTGATGTTCGACTGATCCTGGTTCGACACGGCGCCAATGGTCGCCATGCACTCCGAGCGGACCATCCGCGCTTCGCCCGAGCCTAGGCGCAGCAAAGCATATCCGGCATCGCGACCGACCAACTGCACGTAGGTGCCGGCCGAACGCGCGATCTGACCGCCCTTGCCCGCCTTGAGTTCGACATTGTGGACAATCGTTCCAACCGGAATCGACGACAGCGGCATCGCATTGCCCGGCTTGATGTCGGCCCGCTGACCGGCGATGACCATATCGCCCGGGCTCAGACGCTGGGGCGCCAGAATGTAGCTTAGCTCCCCGTCCTCATACTCGATCAAGGCTATGAAGGCGGTGCGGTTCGGATCGTACTCCAGACGCACGACCTTGGCCGCGACGTCGAACTTACGCCGCTTGAAGTCGACCATACGGTACAGCCGCTTGTGGCCGCCGCCGCGTCGCCGGGCCGTGATTCGCCCGTGATTGTTGCGCCCCCCCTTCTTGGAGAGGCCCTCGGTCAAAGACTTCACCGGCTCACCCTTGTGCAGGGAGCTGCGGTCGACCAGCACCAGCTCACGCTGGCTTGGTGTGGTCGGATTAAATTTCTTCAACGCCATGGATCTAGATTCCCGTGGTCACGTCGATGCTGTGACCTTCTTCCAGGGTCACATATGCCTTCTTCACGTCGCCGCGCCGCCCCAGGCGACCCTTGAACCGCTTGGTCTTGCCCTTCTGGCGCAGGGTGTTCACGGCCGTAACCTTGACCTTGAAAAGGTTCTCGATCGCCGCCTTGATTTCAGGCTTGGTCGCGTCGATCGCCACCTCGAACGCCACCTGCCCGTGCTCGGACCCGAGCGTGGATTTCTCCGTCACCAGCGGCCGGCGCACGACCTCGAAGGCCCGCTCGCTCGACAAAGTGACGTTGGATTTCTTGAACGCGCGCGCCCTGCTCATTTCAACCGCGCCTCCAGCGCTATTACCGCGTCCTTGGTCAGCACCAGGGTATCCCGGCGCAGGATGTCATAGACGTTGGCGCCAATCTGCGGCAGCACGTCAACGCCGCGCAGATTCCGGGCCGCGCGCGCGAAAGCCTGATCGACCTCGGGCCCGTCGATGACCAGCACCGAGGCCCAGCCCAGAGCCCCGAACTTCTTCGATAATTCCGCGGTCTTGCTGGCCTTGTCCTTGGCCGAGTCGAGAACGACCAACTTACCGTCCGCCGCCTTGGCCGAAAGCGCCGTCTTGAGCGCGAGCTTGCGTACTTTCTTGGGCAGGCCGTGACCGTGATCGCGCACCTTCGGGCCGAAGGCATTGCCGCCGCCCCGGAAGATATTCGCCGAACGCGCGCCATGACGGGCCGTACCGCCGCCCTTTTGGCGGCCAAATTTGGCCGTGGTCATCTTGATCTCGCTGCGCCCCTTGACCTTATGGGTTCCGGCGCGCCGTTTGGCGAGTTGCCAGTTGACCATGCGGGTCAAAAGATCGGCACGAGCCGGTAAGCCGAAGATCGACTCATCCAGATCGATCTCTCCGGCCGCCTTATTATCCAGCGTTGTGACCGCGCACTTCATAGGCCTCAGTCCTCTTTCTGCGCAGCGTCGCCGCCGGCATCGCTTTCCACCGCTTCGGCCGGCGCGGCCTCGGCAGGCGCGGTTTCGGCAGGCGCTGGCGCGCCAGTCGCCCGCAGGCCGGCGGGAAACGGCGCTTCTTTCGGCAGAGCCCGCTTGGCCGCGTCTCTGACCCGGACCCAGCCGCCTTCGGCGCCCGGCACCGCGCCACGCACCATGATCAGGCCCTCATCGGCATCGGTGGAGACGACCCTGAGGTTGAGCACGGTAACCCGGCGGTCGCCCATATGACCGGCCATCTTCTTGCCTTTGAAGACCTTACCCGGGTCCTGGCTGTTACCGGTCGAACCATGGGACCGGTGCGAGATCGACACACCGTGCGAGGCACGCAACCCGCTGAAGTTATGGCGCTTCATGGCCCCGGCAAAACCCTTACCGATCGAGGTGCCCGTTACGTCGATATACTGACCCGGCACGAAATGCTCGACCGAGAGTTCCTGGCCGGGTTCAAGCAAGGCATCGCCCGACACCCGAAACTCGCCGACCCGGCGCTTGGGTTCGACCTTCGCCTTGGCGAAATGGCCGCGCTGGGCTTGGCCCAGGTTCTTGACCTTTACCGAGCCGACGCCAAGCTGAACCGAGTCGTAACCGTCGGTATCCTGCCTGCGCACGGCAACAACCTGGCAGTTATCGACTTTCAGCACGGTCACCGGAATATGCTCGCCGGAATCCGTGAAGATCCGCGTCATGCCCAGCTTTTGCGCTATGATTCCAGTGCGCATCATCTTAGCCCTTAAGCTTGATCTCGACGTCGACACCCGCCGCCAGGTCGAGCTTCATCAGGGCGTCAACCGTCTGGGGCGTCGGATCGACAATGTCCAACAACCGCTTGTGGGTCCGAATTTCGAATTGCTCACGGCTCTTCTTGTCGATGTGCGGCCCGCGCAGCACGGTAAACTTTTCGATCCGGGTCGGCAGGGGAATCGGTCCGCAAACCTGCGCGCCGGTCCGCTTGGCCGTGACCACGATCTCGGCCGTCGACTGGTCGAGGATCCGATGATCGAACGCCTTAAGGCGGATGCGTATGTTTTGGCTATCCATCGTCGAGCCTGGTCACGTCCGGCCGTGGTAACGGCGCGGCGCCCTTTCCTAAATTACTGAACGATACTTGCGACGACGCCGGCGCCGACCGTGCGGCCGCCCTCGCGGATCGCAAAGCGTAAGCCTTCGTCCATGGCGATCGGCGCGATAAGCTCAACCTCCATCGACACGTTGTCGCCCGGCATCACCATCTCCGTCCCTTCCGGAAGGTGCACAACCCCGGTCACATCCGTGGTCCGGAAGTAAAACTGCGGACGATAGTTCGTGAAAAACGGCGTGTGACGCCCGCCCTCTTCCTTGGTCAGGATATAGGCCTCCGCCTTGAACCTCGTGTGCGGCGTGATCGATCCCGGCTTCGCCAAAACCTGACCCCGCTCAACATCCTCGCGACCCACGCCGCGCAACAGCGCCCCGATGTTGTCCCCCGCCTCGCCGCTATCCAGCAGCTTGCGGAACATCTCAACCCCCGTAACCGTCGTCTTGCGCGTGTCGCGGATCCCCACGATCTCAACCTCGTCGCCGACATTCACAATCCCGCGCTCAACTCGGCCGGTCACAACCGTGCCCCGCCCCGAAATCGAGAACACATCCTCGATCGGCATCAAAAACGGGCGATCCTTCGGGCGGTCCGGCTGCGGGATGTACTTATCCACTTCCGCCATCAACTCTATGATCGTGTTCTTGCCCGTCTCGTCGCTCTTGCCCTCTAGCGCCTGCAGCGCCGAACCCATAACGATCGGGATGTCGTCGCCCGGAAAATCGTAGCTCGACAAAAGCTCCCGAACCTCAAGCTCAACCAGCTCCAGCAGCTCAGGGTCGTCAACCTGATCCACCTTGTTCATGTAGACCACAATCGCCGGCACGCCCACTTGACGGGCCAGAAGGATATGCTCGCGCGTCTGCGGCATCGGACCGTCCGCCGCCGAAACCACAAGGATCGCCCCGTCCATCTGCGCCGCGCCCGTGATCATGTTCTTCACATAATCGGCATGACCCGGACAGTCCACATGCGCGTAGTGACGGTTCTCCGTCTCGTACTCAACATGCGCCGTCGAAATCGTGATCCCCCGCGCCTTCTCCTCCGGCGCCTTGTCAATCTGGTCGTACGCCGTAAACGTCGCACCCCCAGTCGTCTCAGCCAATACCTTCGTGATCGCCGCCGTCAGCGTCGTCTTACCGTGGTCAACGTGACCTATCGTGCCAACATTGCAGTGCGGCTTCGTCCGCTCAAACTTCGCCTTCGCCATCGGTCGTAAGTCTCCGTATCTCGGTAAGTTTCGCTAACGTTCTCGGTCGATTAAGCCAGCTTGGCGACGACTTCGTCGGCCACCGCCTGCGGCACTTTCTCGTAGTGGTCGAAATGCATGGTGTACTGGGCCCGGCCCTGGCTCATCGAGCGCAGGTTACTGACATAACCAAACATGTTGGCGAGCGGCACCATGGCATTGATCACCTGGGCGTTGCCACGCGAGTCCATACCACCAATGCTCCCGCGCCGGCTGTTCAAGTCGCCGATAATGTCGCCCATGTATTCCTCCGGCGTCACTACCTCGACCCGCATGACCGGCTCCAGCAGGACCGGCTTCGCCTTGGCGATGCCCTCGCGGAAGGCGGCGCGGGCGGCGATCTCGAAGGCAAGTACACTCGAATCGACATCGTGACTGGCGCCGTCAATCAAGGTCGCCTTGAAGTCGATCATCGGGAAACCCGCCAGCACGCCGGTTTCGCGCGAACTATTCAGACCCTTCTCGACACCAGGGATGTATTCACGGGGCACCGAGCCGCCGTGAATCGAGTTGCTGAATTCGTATCCAGCTCCCGCCTCTTGCGGCTCGAAGACAATCTTGACCCGGGCGAATTGACCGGAACCGCCGGTCTGTTTCTTATGCGTGTAGTCGATCTCGTAGCTCTGGTTGATCGTTTCCCGGTACGCGACCTGCGGCTCTCCCACAGTTGCTTCGACCTTGAACTCGCGCTACTTGCGATCGACGATAATGTCGAGGTGCAGCTCGCCCATACCCTTGATGATGGTCTGGCCGCTTTCCATGTCGGACGACACGCGGAACGAGGGGTCTTCTTGGGCCAGGCGGCTGAGCGCGACACCCATTTTTTCTTGATCGCTTTTGGTTTTCGGCTCGACCGCGATTTCGATGACCGGGTCGGGAAACTCCATCCGCTCC
>JAJFGN010000051.1 GCA_021776115.1 Kiloniellaceae bacterium
ATGAACGGCCGGACCCCGGAAAAAGTCTTCCGCAACGGCCTGCCAAGTCCAAAAAACACAAAGGAGGAAAAATCGAAAAATGCCGCCTAAACTATCCCCGGCCGGGAGCGGCATGTGTCAGGTCATTACCATCTCTGTACATTTCAGCTTTCCACTCTCCTCAATGGATAATGCTGCAATAGAGGCCGCCGTGGGAAAACAACCTGCGTCTAGCAGCAGTCGAGCGTCAGCAGCCAAGCGACATCCATTACGAACCGTTGCATTCATGCCATGGGCGATTTGACCAGCATTTAGCGCCCCTTTGTACTGAGGAAGTTTTGTCTTCAACATTTCTCAAGTTCCTTCAATGACACATTTTCAAGCCAGCACAAATTTAACCTGCGCCATTACCCGGTTTACCGATCCCTCTCGATAACTACTACGCCCCCAGCGATCACCATGAACAAGCCGTGTCAATCGTAAAGCCGCAGTCCAGGTCATTCACTGAGGCATTCATTTTGTTAGGGTATAAAGCTCATTCAGAATCAGTAACCCCGTAACCTTTTGAGATTACGGGATTTTTCAGGTCTGAATGGTTGTGGGGGCCCGCAACCACCTATACCGAACAAGCCTTAGATGGGTCAGAAAGGCCGCGCAAACCCGAATCCCGATAGACGCATAGGCGGACCCGCTTTCCCGATCGATTGAAGGTGCGTTCTCACTCGTCAATAGGGGCCAACCAGCCCGGTACCGTGCCACGAAACCGGGCCGCCTGGCTACGTTGGAGGTCTGATCTTACTGACCCGACGGCTCAGAAGTCCATGTCTTCCATGCCGCCCATGTCCGGAGCGCCGCCGAACCTGCTGCTTTTCTTCTCTGGCTTTTCCGCCACCATGGCTTCCGTGGTGATCATTAGTCCGGCAACAGAAGCGGCATCCTGTAACGCCGTGCGTACCACCTTGGTCGGATCGATGATCCCGGCCTTGATCATGTCGACGTAGCGGTCCTCCTGGGCATCGTAGCCCCAGGTGCCGTCGTTGCGTTCCAGCAGCTTGCCAACGATCACCGAGCCGTCCTTACCCGCGTTCTCGACGATCTGACGTGCCGGCCACGCGAGGGCCTTGCGCACGATCGCGATTCCGGCCTTCTGGTCGTCGTTCTCGGGCTTCAGCCCATCGAGGGCTTTCGCGGCGCAAAGCAACGCCACGCCGCCGCCGGGCAAGATGCCTTCCTCGACCGCGGCGCGGGTCGCGTGCATGGCATCGTCGACCCGGTCCTTGCGCTCCTTGACCTCGACCTCGGTGGCACCGCCGACGCGGATCACCGCCACGCCGCCGGCCAGCTTGGCAAGGCGCTCCTGCAGCTTCTCTCGGTCGTAGTTCGACGTCGTCTCCTCGATCTGCGCCCGGATTTGCGCGCAGCGGCCTTCGATCTCGGCCTTCTTGCCGGCGCCGGCGATGATAGTGGTCTCCTCCTTGGTGATCATCACTTTCTTGGCGCGGCCCAGCATGTCGATGGTGACGTTCTCCAGCTTCATGCCGAGGTCTTCGGACAGCACTTGGCCGCCGGTTAGGATCGCCATGTCCTGCAACATGGCCTTGCGCCGATCACCGAAACCGGGCGCCTTCACGGCGGCGCATTTCAGCCCGCCGCGCAGCTTGTTCACGACGAGAGTGGCCAGGGCCTCGCCTTCGACGTCCTCGGCCACGATGACCAACGGCTTGTTCGCCTGGACGATCTTCTCGAGCAGCGGCAACATGGCCTGGATACCGGAAAGTTTCTTTTCGTGCAGGAGGATGTACGGATTCTCCAACTCGACTTGCATCTTCTCCGCATTGGAGACGAAGTAGGGGGAGAGATAGCCGCGGTCGAACTGCATGCCCTCCACGACCTCGAGTTCGGTCTGGAGGCTCTTGGCCTCTTCGATCGTGATGACACCCTCGCGGCCGACCTTCTCCATGGCCTGGGCAAGGAAGTCACCGATCTCGCGGTCACCGTTGGCCGAGATGGCACCGACCTGGGCGATTTGCGCGTTGGTTTCGACCTTCTTGGAACGTGCCTTGAGCTCCATGACCACGGCCTGGACCGCCATGTCGACGCCGCGCTTCAAGTCCATGGGGTTCATGCCGGCGGCGACGGCTTTGGCGCCCTCGCGCACGATGACCTGGGCCAGAACGGTCGCCGTCGTGGTGCCGTCGCCGACGATGTCGCTGGTCTTGGAGGCGACCTCTTTGACCATCTGGGCGCCCATGTTCTCGAACTTGTCCGCGAGTTCGATCTCTTTGGCGACCGTCACGCCGTCCTTGGAAATGCGCGGCGCGCCGAAGGCTCTGTCGAGCAGCACGTTGCGGCCTTTGGGGCCGAGCGTCACCTTGACGGCATCGGCCAGGACATTGACGCCTTTAAGCATCCGATGCCGGGCATCGGCATGGAAGCGGACTTCTTTCGCGGGCATTTCTGTTTACTCCTTGAACTAAGCGGCCCTCTTGGCCCTCTTGGCGCCTTCGATGACGCCCATGATGTCGGACTCCTTCATGATCAGGAGTTCCTCGCCGTCGATCTTGACCTCGGTGCCGGACCACTTTCCGAACAGCACCCGGTCGCCGGCCTTGACGTCCAGAACAACGATCTCGCCCTGCTCGTTTCGGGCGCCCGGCCCGACGGCCACAACCTCGCCCTCCATGGGCTTTTCCTTAGCCGTGTCTGGGATGATGATGCCGCCAGCCGTCTTTTCGTCCTCGTCGATGCGGCGGACCACGACCCGGTCATGCAAAGGCCTGAATTTCATAAACTTCCTCCATTTTTCGACGTTGTGCGCATGAAATGTTCCGGGTTAGCACTCAACTATTCAGAGTGCTAACCGCTTCGGAGATGGGGGCCTTCGGAACCGGTTCAATCAATTCGCAAGATGAATTTTTTTGACTTTTTCTATTTGGTATTCGAATAGTTGAAGCAACCCGCCACTTTCGCGGGACGGCCCTCCGACCGGCCCTCGGGAGATCTCTTGAAGTGAGGTTTGGCATGACCAGATTCATCGTGCACCTCCAACCGTGGGGTTGCTTTTGAGGTTCACGGCCATGACGGAAGACACGAGGAAGACCTGGTACTGGACCGGCGGCGTAACCGCGGCAATCGTCGCGATCGTGATCGTGCTTTGGTTCGCGGGAGCATTACAGGCGCCAACCGTGGCCCAATAACGGCGTAACGACTCCGGCCGCGCCGAGCTTCAAGGCTCTCGCGGCCGGAGTGCTTGAAAAGCCCCTGCTTGTTAGGCGCTGATTATCAGATGGTGGCGTGTTCTGCCGCCACATTCCCCATGGTCTTTAGACCCAGGTCCAATAGGTGCGGATCCCAACTCAAGGAACGGCCTTCGAGTTCGTATGACGAAGTGGACTAGGGGCTCGATGAGTCCTTTCCATGCGGCGACCCGCCCGCTGCGATATGTGGCACAAATCACGACCGATGGCGATCCAGTACGGGACCGCAATCTTCACCCGACCAATGGCGGCCCGAAAACAACCCTCAATCCCGGCATTGGCTGGGACAGCAAGTAGGAAGACGAAAATGACTGTCGAACGGATATTGAAAGAAAAGGGCTCGCATGTGCCGACAGTGGTGCCCGAGGCACGGATCGCTGATGTCATCGCGGCCCTCGAAGCGGAGGACGTCGGTGCCGTCGTCGTGAGCGGTGACGGACAGCGCATTGAGGGAATCATCTCCGAGCGGGACGTGGTTCGCGGATTGCAGCGCTTCGGGCCAGAAGTTCTCGGGCACCCGGCCCGCGACATGATGACCGCCGATGTGGTCACCTGCACGGCCGATGATCGCGTCGCCGGCGTGATGGCGTTGATGGACGCCCGGAAAATTCGGCACGTCCCCGTCATCGACGACGGCAAGCTCGCTGGTATCGTCAGCATCCGTGACATCGTCAAGCTGCGGCTCGACGAAGTCCAGGCCGAAGCCGACGCCATGCGCGCGTATATCACGGGTTGAGGCAGTAGCCGGACGACTTGTGGAGCGATAGATAGGGAGTTCGTGGCAATGAAACCCATTGAGCCCATTGTTCGGGCCTCGGCTATCCTTGGCCCGCTGATGCATTCGGAAGCCTCTCGACCGCTACTGACGGCTTCGCGTGGGATGTGGGCGATGCTCGACTGCGCTCGCAGTAGTCACCGTGCGGCCCGTACCGGCAAACTTTCTTGCTCTTCGACGACCGAACTAACCCAGCTCAGGTATGGAAGGAGACAAATGATGCTTCGCCTTCGTAGATCTCCCGACGAAGCTCGCCCGCTCAGATCGGGCTCGGGCCGTATTGGCTTGCGCCTCGCAATCGCTCTACTTTGTATCGTCATTTCTGGAGCCATTCTCGGTGACGCCGGGGCTGCCGAGACAAAGATCAGGACTTTGTCGCTCGCTCCCCTACCCGAGGCCACCACGATCGAAATCCGCCTCCCGGTCGAAGATGGCTCCGACGATCTGAGGCTTGCCGTAACCCTGGCAGACCACTTCTCCGCCTTGCTGACGGAGCTGGGGTATACGATGGTCGAGGGCGACGGCGAATTGGTATTCCGCTTTGCCGCCGAGGAACCGACCTACGCCCAAAAGGGCGATCGCTCCCGCCACGCAAGCCCGGCAGCCGGCAAGACGCGGGCTGACGGATACCGTGCAGAACTTTATCCCGTTGCATTTGCCAGCCTAGTCGCTCTCTCTAAAAGCGACCAAGATACCTACCGCCTGAGGGTCTCTGTCGCGCGAGCCAGGAAGCCGCCTCTATGGACAGGATTTATTGAGCGCTCTGTCAGGGGTGCGGAGCGGCAGGCGACATACCTCAGCATGGCGGACGCGCTACTGGCGCTTTGGGGGCGAACGTTCTTTGATTCAGATTGACATAGACAGATCGCTTGTCGGGCCCGCTTGGACGCTTTCGTTCATCAAGCAGATGCCGGTCTTGGTCGTGATTCACCGATACCTCCAGAGGTTTCGTCTCACTACTCCCTGGGAAACCGGCTGGCACGGCGGAGAATGGGCTTGGTCTTGTCTCTTTCAAATGTGCTGCAGGGACTGTGAATGGACGACTCATTCCTTTGGATCATGGCCTTCGGGTTCGCAGCACAGCTTGTTGACGGCGCCTTGGGTATGGCCTACGGCATCACGGCTACCTCGCTCCTGCTGAGCTTCGGCTATTCACCGGCGATGGCTAGCGCCACGGTACACACTGCCGAAGTAGCAACTTCGGGCGTCTCGGGTCTTTCGCATTATCTTGCCGGAAACGTCGATCGCGTGCTGATGTGCCGACTCGCAATCGCAGGGGTCGCTGGCGGCGTCCTTGGAGCCTACCTTCTCGCCTCCGGCGTGGGGGACACCTTGAGGCCCATCGTTTCGGCCTATCTGGCCGTTATGGGACTGCTGATCATCGCCAAAGCGCTCAGGACGGTCCAACCACCGAAGCCGTTTCGGCGCCTGGGGCTCTTGGGGATTTGCGGTGGCTTTCTCGACGCCGTCGGCGGCGGCGGATGGGGGCCGATCGTATCCAGCACCCTTCTGCTGTCGGGCAATGCGCCGAACCGAATGATCGGTTCTTCTATCGCTGCCGAGTTCTTTGTGACAGTAGCTGTGACGGTGACCTTTGCGGCGCATCTTGATCTGCAAACCTTCGGAACAACAGCCCTGGCCTTGGTGCTCGGTGGATTGCCCGCGGCACCCCTGTCGGCTTGGCTGGTGCGAATCGTGCCGCGAAAGCCCTTGATGCTAGTTGTTGGGGCGTTGGTTGCGGGCCTTGGCTCCTTGGGTGTATGGCGCTTCCTGGCGACGCTCTGAGCCGGCCGCGTTACGAAGAAACGCGGGACTGGATTTGCCTCGGAAAAGTGGAGAGCGCCAACCGCGGTCCAGTAACGGCGCAACGACTCCGGCCGCGCCGAGCTTCAAGCCTCTCGCGGCCGGAGTACTTGAAAAGCCTCTGCTTGTTAGACGGCGGCGTGCTCTGCCGCCACTTTCCTCATGATCTTTAGACCCAGGTCCAACAGGTGCAGATCCCCGCTCGAGGAATAGACCACATAAGCTGGATAGTGGAAGGCCGGCGATCGCGTTATCAGTTTCAGCCTCCCCGCCTCCAAATGAGGTGCTACCAGCCGCTTCGGGAAATAGCCCGATGCTTGGTTCTCAAGAAGATATTTCAGGCTGAGCGAACCGAGTTCCATGTAAAGGCCGGGCGTCGAAAGATTAGGAAAGTTCAGGCTATGGTCGGCCTGAAACTCGGGACCCCAATCCATGTAGATGTAGTCCTTACCCGGCTTGCTAGGCGGCCGAGTCTCGCTGGAGACGAGCACCAACTCCTCCTCGAACAACATCTCCACCTCGAAGCCCGGCCGGCTTTGCGGCGTGTACATCACGCCGATGTCGAGTGTCCCGTCGACAAGACGTTGCATCAGCACATTGGAAAACCCAGCCTGTGTCCGGAATGCAATGTCAGGCGCCTTAGATCGCATCCGAGCCAGCCATTCCAGGAGGAATCCGTCCCACAGACTGTACTGGCCGCCAACGGTGAAGGCTGCCCGGTATCCCGGGGGCAGGGCCACCTCGAGGCGCGCCTGCTCCCAAACCCGAACCATCGCCAGGGCGTGTTTGTGAAACTGGGCGCCGGCGGGCGTCAACGTCGCCCCCGCTTTGCTGCGTTCGAACAGCGTCTTGCCCAACTGCTCCTCAAGCGCCTTGATCCGCATTGAGACCGTGGATTGGGTCACGAAGACGCGTTTCGCCGCTTCGACGAAGCTGCCAGTTTCCACGACGGCAAGGAAAGTCCGGGCCAAAGTCACGTCCATGGCGCGTTCGCGTCCCATTTGAGCACAAATTCGATTATCGAATATTAACCGTTATAAAAATTCGTTTGTCAAATGCGGAACGGTTACCAAAATACGAACAGCACGGACAGACAGTCCAACTGTCCAGGTAGGACCTGACGGCAGCCTTGCCAGTGATCGAAAGCTAGCAAATCAGTGAAGTGGGCCTTGCATCGGGCACCGAAAGCCCGAAGCGCCCTTCAACCGAAGACCCGGAAGGTCTCAGCAGAGCCGACCACGGTAGATGCCGTCACCGCGACACGGGGCCGCGCCCCTTCTCAACCCCCTAGGAGGCGGCGCGGCCTTGTTCCGGCTTCGGCTCCATGCCGAACCGATCCGATCAGGGGGCTACGGAGGTCGCATGGCAGACAAGTACGATCCCCTTGATAATTGGAGCGGAAAATGTGCTCAACAATTTTCCGAGAGAGGATGGAACAATGCCCGCCTTCAGCATCATTTGGCGCACCATGGTCTGATCCCATGGCAAGCCGCCTTTGCGCCAGACCGTCCGGCGATCCGTCCGTTCATTGAGGAAAACCGCGGGGCGCCGAGGGGTGACCTCTTCTTGTCCGAAGCCTCGCAGACATTGGATGCAGCGCAATGAATTGTCCCACCGAAGAGAAACGCCTGAGCATCGAACAAGTGGTGGGGCGTCTCCACGCGCGGACCCTCTCGGAGCTCAGGTTGCTCAACGAGCATCTGCCTCGAAGCATGCGCTTGGAGCGAATGGAAATCGACCGCTTGGTCGATGACCTGCTGTTCGCTGTCCGCGAAACGCCTAAGCGAAGGAACGCCTCGTTGTTCCACAAGGCCGTTTGGATGGCGAGTGATTTGCTCGTCCATGCGACACGGCAACGAAGCCGGCGGAGAAATACCGTCGGCGCCTTGGCCCATTGGAATCGACAGGCCGTGCATGACGCCGGGCACTCGAAAGGCGATAGGGACGCGCTCCCGGCGCCCCTCGCCCAGGGGCATCCCGAGAATCTTGGCACCGGTTTGGCCGGCGCGAATAACAGGAACCGTGTTGCCAGAAACCACCTTTGAAATGCCTGACTGGCAGATGAGGTGGGACGGCCAGGTTTTACCCGTAGACCTGGATGCCAACTTCATACCGGCAGCCGCGTCGGAAATCGGCGGAATGTTCGAAGCGAATCAGCCGCTCTGGCCCCAAAATTTTGACTTCCATAGTCATTGAGCACACGGCCCGCAAGAAACGCGCCTATGACAGCTATTTGCGGCTCCTCAAGGAGCGCATCGTTTTCCTGATCGACGTCGTCGTTCAAATCCGAAAGCGTGATGACGATCGGGAACCGGCAGCTAGACGGGTGCTGCCCCCACCCAGCACCTCGCTCCGGAGAGTGAGGGCAAGCCAAACCTGCCGGTCCCTTTCCCGACGGCGCATTTCCACTTCGGCCAACGAAAGAGCCTGATCGAAAACAGTGTGAGCCCTCCAGCCTCGACCCGGTGAGGTCTTCGACGCGACGGGGATGAATTAAATTATCTATTGTGTTTTCGAATTACAAATACCAATAAAATTCGTTTGTGAAATGTTATTGGAGGCTACACATAATGGTCGTTCAGCGAATCATCGCTGACCTGTGGAGCAACGAAGATGAAACCCAGCAAGACCACCAAACCGTCGAGCCATGTGAAACCCGGCCCGCAGCAGCACGCCGCGTCCCAGATCAAAGCGGCTCCCCAGCAGGCTTCGTCAGTGAAGCCCGCCTCGGGTGGCAAGCCTTCTGGCGCCAACAAGTGATTGTGCGGAAAAGCCGGCGACAGTTGGAGGATAGGAGCAACGTACCAATGATCAAGAATACCATGATCGCGCTGACCGCGGGCACTCTGGCTCTGTTTTTAGCCGGCCAAGCCCAAGCCTTGACCTTGACCAATCGCGACACGGTCGAACAGCGCGTGCAAATCACCGAAGGTGGCGATGAGGCGGTGACCCACGACGTCGTTATCGCAGCAAATCAGATCCTCGACGAGCTATGCAAGGAGGCCTGCACCGTCACACTGGAGAGCGGTGCTCAGGAAAGCTTCGAAGGCGACGAGAATGTCTATATCGAGGACGGCCGCTTCGTGATCGCCGAGTGACCACGGGCCCCCAAGGGAGGTTACTGGGAGACGGGGGGCGCCTGGCACAAGCCAGGCGCCCCATCTATGACTTGATCATCCAAATAATTGGATGTGTCCACGATCTGCACCCCAGGCTAACCTCCTCATTTCCTGCTAGCCGTCAAAACCATACATCGTTCTGTGATTCTCTTTTGGCGGGTAAGACGCGAGATTCTGTCACGTCATAACCGTCAGTCTGTAAGCGCCCGGTCTGACCGACCTTGCAGGTCACGAGGCGATCGTGATGCTTGGTTGGGATAGCGGGTGCTTACTGCGTAAACAAAAATAGCGTTTCTCAGTCAACCGGAACCGCTCCAAAATGGCATCTGCCACACCAATGCTTATACTTGGCGAAGAATAGCAAAAAAGGTTGAAACGATGCTTCGATTAGCCTTGTTCCTGGGCACCAACCTCGCAATTGTGGCGTTGATCAGCCTGACCTTCCGGTTTCTGGGCCTTGAAGGCCTTTTACAGCAAAATGCCGTGAACCTCGATATTAATGCATTAATTCTCTATTCCGCTATTGTGGGCTTTGCGGGTTCCCTGATCTCACTGTTTCTCTCCAAATCGCTGGCCAAAGCGACCATGAGGGTTCGCGTGATTGACGAGCCTCGCAGCGACGTCGAGCGTTGGCTGGTGTCCACAGTCCACAGCCAAGCAAAAAACGGCGGGGATCGAGAAGCCCGACGTCGGCATTTTCGATCACCCCTCGCCCAACGCTTTCGCAACGGGCTGGAACCGTAATTCAGCCTTCGTTGCCGTCAGTTCTGGGCTCTTGCGCCACATGGACCGCGGCGAGGTCGAAGCAGTTCTCGGCCATGAGGTCAGTCACGCGGCGAACGGAGACATGGTGACCCTGGCCCTGATCCAGGGCGTCGTGAACACCTTTGTGATCTTCTTGTCTCGCGTTGTTGGCTTCCTTGTCGACCGCTTAGTGTTCCGGGTCGAGCGGGGGCACGGGCCGGCCTTCTGGATCGTATCGATGATCGCCGAACTGGTCTTCGGCATCGTTGCGATGACGATTGTCATGTGGTTCTCGCGCGGGCGGGAATACCGCGCGGACCAAGGCGGCGCCACCCTCGCCGGCCGGCGCAACATGATCAACGCGTTGCGCCAACTTAAGGCGGCCCAGGACACACCTCGGCTGCCGGACGAGATGGCTGCCTTCGCAATTAGCGCCGAGCGCGTGCAAGCGCTTTTCTCCAGCCATCCGCCGCTGGAAAAACGCATCGCCGCCCCGGAACGTGGCGACTAGCGGTGACGGCGCCGTCGGTCAGCCTATGTAGCCGCGCAGGACGGGTGTCAGGGCCACGACCGCCAAGGCGGCCACAACCACCCCTACAGCGAGCGCCGCCAGCGCCGCGAGCAGCCCGAGCGCGATCATCAACCCATCCCGTTCCAGCAACCCCAACGACAGGCAGAACATCGCCACTGCCGGCGGAAGGTTGCTGAAGGGCAGCGGCAACGTGATTACAAACGCCAGTCCAATTACTGCAATGCCGATCAGGCTCGGCATGGGCAGGCGCGTCAGCACTAGCCATTGCGGCCTGACGAAACGCTCGAGCCGCTCGATCCACGGAATGACCTTGTTACCGAAAGTCGTGACCGTCGAAACGTCGAGCCGACGCCTGCGTATGAAGCCCGGCAACACCGGCGCGCGAAAGCCTATTGCCATTTGAATGGCAGGCACGAGCATGGCGAGACCGGCGAAGAACGACAGCCCCGGCAGCAGACCCACACCGGCTAGCAGGATAAACAGGCCCCCGAAGGAGCGACGGCGGAGTTGCCGCACGATGTGATCTACGGCGACGTGCTCACCGGGCAACTCGGAGACGAACCGCCGCTATAGCGTCGAGGTCGTCTCCGTCCGTGGTCGATCGGCCTCCTGTGTCATAGCCGACGCGGATATTCGGGTTTATGAATCATCTCACTAATCCTGTCTCACTTGCACCCGCCTTTGACGCGTCCGGCGCGACAGCATGTTGAGGGCCTCGATCAAAGCCGAGAAAGCCATGGCCGCGTAGATATACCCCTTCGGCACGTGCACGCCGAAACCGTCCGCGATCAGGGTGGTGCCAATAAGAAGCAGGAACCCCAGCGCCAGCATGACGATCGTCGGGTTTGCATCGATGAAATTTGCGAGCGGGTCGGCAGCGAACAGCATGGTCGCAACCGCGACAAGGACCGCTATCACCATGATCGGAAGGTGCTCGGTCATCCCGACGGCCGTGATGATACTGTCTACAGAGAATACGAGATCCAGGACCAGAATTTGGCTGATTACCGTGAATACGCTCGTCGCGGGAACAGCAGGATTTATGGCGTCTGGGCCCGGATCGGGATCGACTCGGTGGTGAATCTCACGAGTTGCCTTCCAGACGAGAAACAGCCCTCCGGCGATCAGGATGAGGTCACGCCAAGAAAGGCCGGCTTCGAAAATGACAAGCACCGGCGCTGTGAGTTTTACGACGAACGCTACTGTTCCGAGCAACGCCAGCCGAAGAACGAGGGCCCCCCCGATGCCCATTCGACGCGCTGCCGAACGCCGTTCAGTCGGCAACTTGTTAGTCAGGATCGAGATGAAAATCAGATTGTCGATCCCAAGCACGACTTCCATCGCCACCAAGGCGGCAAGAGCTACCCATGCGGCGGGGTCAGTCAACAGCGAGAGCAAGTATGCCATGGGGGAGCCTCGTAAGTTTGATGTGACGTACTGACATTAGGCTAGTGTTGCAGACAGTGTCAGGAAAGGATGGCGTCCGGTGCTTTGAGCATTTTTTCGTGGTCATTTTGTCTGGCATCAGCGCCTATGGGACAGGTTGATGTGATTGATATTGAAGGTCACGACCATGACGAGATTCACGGGGAAGACCTGGTATTGGACCAGTGGCGTGACCGCGACCATCGTCTCTATCGCCGTTCTCCGGTCTCTCGCCGCGTGGACCTTCCTGGGCCTGGGGTAAACTGGTCAGGCTTGCGGCCCAATGGCCGAAATGCGATCTACCTAGTGCGAATAGGTAAGGCTGCGGATCCATGGCTCGGACGTTTTTGGTTTTCCTGACGGTCGTGGCCGCGCTTGGCCTCGGCCCGCGCGCGACCGCCGCCATGCAGACGCCGTTCGAGCGGGAGTTGACGCGCCTGATCTCCGAATCCGGTCCGCTGGAACTCGACGACGGGACGGTTCCTCTCGACCAGGCCCGGCGGTTCTACGAGGCGCGTGGTGGCGCGCCCGCTTGGTTGACGCCGCAAGGCTGGTCGGAGCGTGCCGGCATGGCCGTGGAGTGGCTCCGGGCAGCGGGACGGGACGGGCTGAGGCCGCGCGACTATCCGGCCGCTCTTCAGCCTCTGCCGGGCCCGGTCACGCAACCGGCGCTGCTCGCTCGGGCGGAGCTGCTTCTTTCGGTTTCCCTGCTGCGCTATGTCGCCGATGTCCAGATGGGACGGCGCGCGCCGGGCGACATCGACCCGGACCTCCGGGTGTCGCCCCGGCAGGTCGATGCGGTGTTGGTCCTGTCTGCCGGCCTCGCGGAGTCGGACTTCCCAGCCTGGCTGGCGGCGCTGCCGCCGGCCGGCCCGGAATACCTCGCGTTGAGGGACGCGCTGGCGCGATACCGGTCATTGGCCGCGGGCACGGCTTGGCCTGTGCTGGCCGATGGGCCGAAGCTCGAGCTGGGCACCCGCGACCCGCGAGTCGTTACGCTCCGGCGTCAGCTCGCGTTGCTCGGCGATTTGGCGGCGGGGCCCTCCTCGGACGACACCTTCGACAAGGCCCTAGAGGCGGCGGTGCAGGCGTTTCAGGACCGTCACGGCCTCGATTCCGATGGCGTGGTTGGTCCCGCGACGCGTCGGGCTGTCAATCGTTCGCCGGCGGACTGGGCCCTGCAGATCGAACTGAACATGGAGCGGCTGCGCTGGTTGGCGGAGAACCTGGGCGAGCGGCACGTCCTGGTGAACATCGCCGATTTCCGCCTGACCGCCGTCGCCGAGGGACGGAGCCTGTTCAGCACGCCGGTCGTGGTGGGGCGGGATTACCGCCGCACGCCGGTGTTCAGCGACCGCATGATCAATCTCGTACTCTCGCCGACCTGGACCGTTCCGCCTCGCATCGCGCGCCTCGACCTCCTGCCCAAGGTCAAGGGCGAACCGGAATTTCTTCGACAGAAGGGCTTTCGCGTCTATAGCGGCTGGGGTCCCGCGGCCACCGAGCTCGACCCGCAATCGATCGACTGGACCGCGATCTCGCCTCAGGGCCTGGGCTTCAAGTTCAGGCAGGATCCTGGACCGCTCAACGCCTTGGGCGGGGTTCGTTTTTCACTAACCAACGACTTCAATATCTATCTTCACGACACGCCGGACCGAAACCTGTTCAGCCGCTCGAAGCGAAGCTTCAGTTCGGGCTGCATTCGCGTGCAGGAAGTCATGGCGCTGGCGCTCTTCGCCTTGGACGGCGACCCGAGCTGGCCCGAAACGCGGCTGAGGGAAGCCATGGAAAGTGGGCGCACACAGGTCGTAAAGCTGGCCAAGCCCCTGCCGGTTCACATTACTTACATGACGGCCTGGGTTGACGGGTCCGGTAGGTTGCAGTTTCGCGAGGACGTCTATCGCCGCGACCAACTCCTGGCGGAGAAACTCGGGCTAGTGGGTGGGTAGCATCGGGAACGGATCGTTAACCGGGGCGGCCGGATACTTCCGTTCGTGGTCGCCGGGGG
>JAJFGN010000052.1 GCA_021776115.1 Kiloniellaceae bacterium
ATGAACGGCCGGACCCCGGAAAAAGTCTTCCGCAACGGCCTGCCAAGTCCAAAAAACACAAAGGAGGAAAAATCGAAAAATGCCGCCTAAACTATCCCCGGCCGGGAGCGGCATGTGTCAGGTCATTACCATCTCTGTACAGACCGGGATTACGGGGACGAGAACGCCCGGCTGAACGGCACCTGTTAGGCAATCACCCTATCTATACAGCCTTACAGCATCATGTTAGCGAAGTTGGCGCTCGGTCGAGTATCTCACGCGCCAGTCGATTTTCTTATCTGTATGACCGATGTGTCACTATCGTTGCCTACTGAAATTATTCCTCTTTCTTTTTTGATTCATCCCGTAATTTTTGTATTTCCTTATTGAGAGTATCAACCTTTTTTTCCAAGTCCTGGACTGTCTTTGGGTCGATCGCCGGGGTCACTCTTCGTATTGTTCGGAATTGAGTAGACGGTTCGAAAGGCCCCTCGACAGATGTTGAGGGCGCAGCCGACGGCGTTTTTAAAGAAATACTAGCGTCATTGCTATCTTTGATATCGGCTCTAACGTTAGCTCCATCTATGAGACTGGCAAATACCAGTCCACAAGCCTCCAACCATAGATCCAACACAGATCCTGTCTGGGGCTGCTGGTGAATATTGACACTACCTTCTCCAAAGTATGCATTCTCAACGGCTCGTGTGATTTGTTCGAGGCACTGATCTCTTAGGTTTTTCGTTAGATACTCCTTTGTGATAGCTTGAACGACGTTTGCGATCTCCTTGGGCGCTGCCGTATTCGCACTGGCATCAGGCACGTTCACGATTATTTCCGGTGTCCCGGCGTGTGCTTCGCTGGCAGCTCGCTGTGTCTGTTTATCTTGTTCTTTTTTCTCATCTGGAGGGGCATTATTAGCACTGCCATCTTCAGATTTCTTTTGCTTGCTATTGTCATCAGCCTTTGATTGAGTAACCTTGTCTTTATCAACTTGATCCTTGTCGGACTTATTCGTTGCGCCTTGTCCGGCTGCAACGTTTGGCTTGCCTTCTACGATAATATTAGTTTCAGCATTGACGCGTGATGGTGAGTTGTCACCGCTAAGGTTTGTGACGGAAACGGGTGTTTGCTGCGTACCGCTAGCTGTAAGCTGTTCGATCGCAAGTAAGGTAACGGTTGCGTCAACGTATCGATTGGACAGAGATTTATAGCCTCTCTGATCTATTAGGCCGTTCAAGTAGGCTTCACATTGCCGGTATAGGCCATCTCTTAGTAATTGAATCGTAGCGTTACGTCGGCCTAACTGCGCCACCGATTCTTTTAGCGCGATACCAAGAGCGGCACTCCCGCCCCCTTTACCAGCAACATCCGCACTTAATGAAGCCGCAATAGCCGCACTGACTGCAGCGACGGCGTCGGGGCTAGGTTCAGCACAAACATATGCATTACGTGAACTGCTTTCTGAAAAAGGATCGTTTGGGTCTGGCTTGGTCTTAACACTCGGTACGGTAATGATAGCTCTCTGTTTTGCGTCAATTAAGACGCTTTTCGTATCCGTTTGAGATCCAATCTTGACGGCAGGATATTCGCGATAAACAGATGTCCAGTTAGCGTTTCCACAACCTGCCAACAGAAATAAACCGACGAGCATTAGAACTCGATACATAGCTACCTCCCCAAATTTATTGGCTCAATTGAGAACAGCAACCAGTGAGAGTATTGAATGCTATTAATGTTAGTCTGAGATGTGTCGGGTTGGTAGTCGATAAGCGTCACTCACAAATTTGTGACTGCCGTAACTTGGGATCAGTCGAGGGCGTTGATCCTTGACGTTCGCGCCCGCCGCTGGACTTCCCGGGCGCGCCGCCCCACCTTGGGTCCATGAGCGATAGGGACTATGGGGATGAGACTGCCCGGCTGAGCGGCCAGGTGCGGCGCTTTGCCAGGGTCGGCGCCAGCGTCGGCGGCCTGGCGGCGCAGGTTGTCGGCGCGCGGGTATTCGGGATCAAACTCGATCGGGGCCGGCACTCCACCGAGCTCAAGGCGGCGCTGGGCGGGCTCAAGGGCCCACTCATGAAATCGGCGCAGATATTGGCCACCATCCCCGACGCCCTGCCGCCCGAGTACGCCGAGGAACTGCGCCAACTTCAATCCAATGCGCCCGCCATGGGCTGGCACTTCGTGCGCCGGCGCATGCGCGGCGAGCTGGGACCGGGTTGGCAAGGGCGGTTCGCCAACTTCGAACACGAGGCGGCGGCGGCGGCCTCGCTCGGCCAGGTTCACCGGGCCACCGCGCCCGACGGCCGCGCCCTGGCGTGCAAGCTGCAATATCCCGACATGGCGTCGACCATCGAGGCCGACCTGCAACAGCTCAGGCTCGTGCTTTCGATTTACCGGCGCGCCGACGGCGCCATCGATCCCTCCGAGATCTACAAGGAACTGTCCGAGCGTCTACGCGAGGAACTCGACTACGCGCGCGAGGCGCGGCACATAGGGCTTTACCGGAGCATGCTGAAGAACGAGCCCGGTGTGCGGGTGCCCGAGGTCTTGCCCGAGCTGTCGACCGCGCGCCTGCTGACCATGACCTGGCTGGAGGGCCGGCCGCTTCTGGATTTTATCGCCGGCGCTGGGGATGTCGAGCTGCGCAATCGGGTCGCCATGAACATGTTTCGCGCCTGGTACGTGCCGTTCTACAACTTCGGGGTGATCCACGGGGATCCGCACCTTGGCAACTACACGATTCGCGAAGACGGGACGGTGAACCTGCTGGATTTCGGCTGCATCCGGGTGTTTCCACCCAGCTTCGTCAAGGGCGTGATCGACCTCTACATGGCGCTGCGCGACGGCGACCGGGACTTGGCGGTATCGGCCTATGAATCCTGGGGCTTCCAGAATCTCTCCTCGGAGATGTTGGAGGCGCTCAACATTTGGGCGCGTTTCCTCTATGCGCCGCTGCTGGAAGATAAGCCGCAACGCATTATGGAGAGCGACAGCGGTGTCTACGGCGCCAAGGTCGCGCATCGAACCCACGCCGCGATGCGCCGTCTGGGCGGCGTCCGGCCGCCGCGCGAGTTTGTGCTGATGGATCGCGCCGCCATCGGCTTGGGCTCGGTCTTCATGCACCTCAAAGCGGAAATCAACTGGCACCGCATGTTTCACGAGCTGATCGACGGCTTCGACGTGGATAGGCTTGCCAAGCGTCAGGCCAAGGCCCTCAAGGCCGCCGGACTGCCGCCGCCGGCCTGAGCGCCGAGGCACGGTATCGGTTGCGCCCGCCGCTTGTGCCGGACGATAGTCGATCGGTTCGATGGGGGTCAGTTCTTCTTACCCTTCTTACCCTGACCGCCCGTCGCACCCATTCCCTGGCTTCGACCCATTCCCTGGCCTTGACCCATTCCCTGGCCCTGGCCGGCCGCGGGTGGGATTTGGAGGCCGCGTTCCTGGGCGCGCTGCTTTATCGTTTCTTGATGTTGATTGCGAACGCGTAAGCGCTCCTCTTCCGTTTTCGCGTTGCGCATCTCGAGGTGGAAGCGGTTGCGTTCCTCTTCGGTCAACATCTCTTGACCCCATAACGGACGATTGCCTGCCTGTTGAGCGTTAACTCGCATCGGCATGAGGGCGAGCGCGCCCGCGCCGAGCAACAGACGGATCGATTGGCGGCGGTTCATCGTATGTCTCTCCTATCGTAATATCAGAATTATCTAATATTAAAATAACCATGACGACCGTCACCTTGATATAGATCAAGCACACTTCGACATTCCTTGGGTAGCTATACGTTGCGAAGCCGGCGAAAATCCGGTTAAACACGCATGGGGCGTTGCAAGGGGCTCAAAGGCCGCTGGCGTGGGGTGCCGCCGGAAACGTGCAGAGACAATCTCATCATCGGGGAATCCACTCATGAAGATCGCCATCCTGAAGGAGCGGCGGGCGCACGAGAGCCGCGTCGCGGCGTCTCCGGAAACGGTCAAGAAGCTGGCCGCGCTGGGCTGCGAGGTCGCGGTCGAGAAAGGCGCCGGGGCCGGCGCGTCGTATAGCGACGCAGCCTTCAAGGAGGCCGGCGCGGAGATTGCCAAGGAAGCGGCCACGGCCCTGTCCGGCGCCCAAGTCGTGCTGAAAGTGCAGCGTCCGATCGTGGGCGGCAAGGACGACGAGCTCAAGGACCTGGCCAAGGGCATGCTGGTGGTCGCGAACATGGACCCCTACCGCACGCGATCGGATATGGAAGCCTTGGCCAAGGCCGGCGTGACGGTCTTCGCGATGGAGATGGTGCCGCGCATCACCCGGGCGCAGTCGATGGACGTGCTGTCGTCCCAGGCCAACCTGGCGGGGTATAAGGCGGTGCTCGACGCGGCGGCGGAATACGGCCGCGCGATTCCCATGATGATGACCGCGGCGGGTCGGATCAATCCGGCCAATGTCTTGGTCATGGGCGCCGGAGTCGCCGGCTTGCAGGCAATTGCGACCGCGCGGCGTTTGGGCGCGGTGGTCTTCGCCACCGATGTGCGCCCGGCGGCCAAGGAGCAGGTCGAGAGCCTGGGCGCCAAGTTTGTCGCGGTCGAGGATGACGAATTCAAGCAGGCGGAGACCGCCGGCGGCTACGCCAAGGAAATGAGCGACGCTTACAAAGCCAAGCAAGCGGCGCTCATGGCGGATACGATCAAGAAGCTGGATATCGTCATAACAACAGCGGCCATTCCGGGCCGGCCGGCGCCGCGTCTGATCTCGGAAGAGATGGTCAAGACCATGAAGCCCGGCGCCGTGATCGTCGATCTGGCGGTCGAGACCGGCGGCAACTGCGAATTGTCGCAACCTGGCAAGGTCGTCACGAAGCACGGCGTGCGGATCGTCGGTCATATCAATGTGCCCGGCCGCCTCGCCGAGGACGCCAGCGCGCTTTACGCCCGGAACGTTCTGAACCTCATGCAACTGGTCATCGACAAAGAGACCAAGGCGCTAAAAATCGACTGGGACGACGAGATCGTCAAGGGCCTGTGCATCGCGCACGACGGCGCGATCGTGCATCCCGCCTTTAAGTCTGAGGAAAAAGCCCCGGCAGTCGCCTCGGTAGTCGCCCCGGGCGCGGCGGAAACCGCGGAAGCGGACAAAGACGGCGAAAAGGAGGACCGGAGCAATGGCTAGTCAGGCGCTGACTGACCGGGTTCACGATCTGGCGAGGGAAGCCCAATCCCTGACGCTCGACCTGCAGATCTTGGCCCGCGACGCGGCCGATCAGGCCGCGGCCCAGATGGCCGGCGGGGGCGAAGGGGCTTCGGTTCTGGTCATGGGCCTGACCGTTTTCGTGCTCGCCGTGTTCGTCGGCTATCACGTGGTCTGGCGGGTTACCCCGGCGTTGCACTCGCCTCTGATGAGCGTCACCAACGCGATTTCCTCGGTCATTATCGTCGGCGCGCTGATCGCCGCCGGCACCGGGGGCTATGGGTTTAGCGAGATCGTGGGTTTCCTGGCCGTGATTCTGGCCAGCATCAACATCTTCGGCGGCTTCA
>JAJFGN010000053.1 GCA_021776115.1 Kiloniellaceae bacterium
AGGCCGGTCGCGATCGCCGAGGCCAGGGTGCAACCCGTGCCATGCGTGTGCCGGGTTTCGATCCGGGGGCTGGTAAAGGTCTCCACGCTTTCGTGTGTGATCAGAAGATCGATCACCGTCTCGCCGCTTAGGTGGCCACCCTTAAGCAGAACCGCATCGGGACCGAGGGCAAGAAGCTTGTCCCCGGCGCGGCGCATGTCGTCTGGGCTTGCGATGGCGAGGCCGCTTAGGCGCTCGGCTTCGGGCACGTTCGGGGTCAGGACCGTGGCCAGCGGGATCAGACGTTCGGCCAAGCTGCGCTCCGCCCCCGCGTCGAGCAGGGTATCGCCGCTGGTCGCGACCATGACCGGGTCGACCACAAGCGGGATATCTTGCTCTTCCGCCTCGATGACCTCGCACACCGCGGCGATCACCTCGGCCGTGTGCAGCATGCCGGTCTTGATCGCGTCGGCGCCGATGTCCTCGAGCACGACCCGCATCTGCTGCTGGATAAAATCCGGGGCAACCCCCTGAACGCCGAAGACACCCTGTGTGTTCTGCGCGGTCAGGGCGGTCACCGCCGTGGCGGCGAAACCGCCCAGCGCCGTGACCGTCTTGATGTCCGCTTGTATGCCCGCGCCGCCCCCGGAATCGGACCCCGCGACGATCAGCACCCGCCCCTTCATGCCCTTACCCTTAAGGCCCTATCACGAGACCTGTTCGATCGTATCGACGATGGCCTTGACCACCTTGTCCACGAGGGCCGCATCCTGGCCCTCGGCCATGACCCGCACCACGGGCTCGGTCCCGGATTTTCGAACCAAGACACGGCCGGAGGTTCCCAGGGTACGCTCGCTGGAGTCGATCGCCTCGCGCACGCGCTCGTTCTCCAGCGGCGGCGCGCCCTTGAAACGCACGTTCTTTAGAACTTGTGGCAACGGATCGAACACATGGCATACTTCGCTCGCCGGGCGGCCGCGATCGACCAGAACCGCCAGGACTTGCAGCGCCGCGATTTGGCCGTCCCCGGTGGTCGTGTAGTCGCTGAGGACGATGTGACCGGATTGCTCGCCGCCGACATTGTAGCCGCCGTCGCGCATCTGCTCGACGACGTAGCGGTCGCCGACCGGCGTGCGCACGAAGTTGAGGTTTAATCCCTGGACGAAGCGCTCTAGCCCCAGGTTGGCCATCACGGTGCCAACCACCCCGCCACCGCGCAGGCGGCCCGATTCCTGCCAAGAGCGGGCGACCAGTCCGATCAGTTGGTCGCCGTCGACCAGTTTACCGTTCTCGTCGGATACGACCACGCGGTCGGCGTCACCGTCGAGCGCCAGCCCAAAGTTAGCGCCGGTCGCGACCACCGCGGCCTGCATCGCGCCGGGGGAGGTCGCGCCAAGCTCGCGATTGATGTTGGCGCCATTCGGGGCAACGCCCAAGGTGACGACCTCGGCGCCAAGCTCGTAGAGCACCTTGGGTGCGACCCGGTAGGCGGCGCCGTGGGCGCAATCGACGACGATCTTCAAGCCGTCGAGGCGCAGACCCTTGGGAAAGGTGTACTTGACGAATTCGATATAGCGTCCGACCGCGTCGTCGAGACGCTCCGCCCCGCCCAGGTGTTCGGGCGGCGCTAATCCGTCCGTCCGGCCTCCACCCATACGCCGTTCGATCGCATGCTCGACCTCGTCGGACAGTTTGTAACCGTCCGGGCCGAACAACTTGATTCCGTTGTCCTGGTAGGGATTGTGCGACGCGGAAATCATAACCCCGAGATCGGCCCGCAGTGAGCGCGTCAACATGGCGACGGCCGGAGTCGGCAAAGGCCCAAGCAGCACAACGTCCATGCCGACCGAAACAAACCCGGCGGTCAGGGCCGGCTCCAGCATATACCCGGACAAGCGCGTGTCCTTGCCGATCACCACACGGTGGCGGTGCTCGCCGCGGCGAAATTCAGCGCCGGCGGCCTTGGCGACCGCCAGAGCGGTCTCGGCCGTGATCGGTTCGCTGTTGGCGGTTCCGCGGATCCCGTCGGTCCCGAATAGTTTTCGCAATTCCGATGTCCCCCGGGCCTGTGACTAGGGCTGGCAGTCGAGAAGTCGGCTTGCCAGCTTAGGGTATGAGGTCTTTGCCCCGTATTAACAACACAAGAGTCACCCCTCTGGGTAGCCCTGGATTGCCTCCCAAACGGTCACGGCCTGCGCCGTTTCCGGCACGTCGTGAACCCTTAGGATCTGGACCCCGCGAGCCAGCCCGGCCAGGTTCGCGGCCAAGGAACCAGGCAAGCGGGCCTTGGGCGGCACCCCAGGCACGATTTTGGCGAGGAAGCTCTTGCGGCTGACCCCCAGTACGAGCGGACAGCCAATCCCGTGCAGCACCGCGAGGTGGTCCAAGACCCGCAGATTGTGCGCCAGGGCCTTGCCAAAGCCGATACCGGGGTCGATCGCGATCCGGTCGCGCGGAATGCCAGCGGCCTCGCAAGCCGCGACCCGCTCCGAAAGGTAGTCGTAAATGTCTAGCGGTACATCGGCGTAGATTGGGTCGATCTGCATGGTTCGCGGCTCGCCCTGCATGTGCATGAGCACGACCGAGGCCCCGGCCTCGGCGATCAGGGACAGGCCGTGCGGATCGCCGGTCAGGGCGGTCACGTCGTTCACGATCCTGGCGCCGGCTTCCAGGGCCGCGGCCATGACGCGCGCCCGGCGGGTGTCGATCGACACCAAGGCCCCACCCCCGGCCAGGGCGCGCACCACCGGCAGAATGCGACGTATTTCCTCCACCTCCTCGACGGGTTCGGCCCTGGGCCGGGTCGATTCGCCACCGACATCCAGGATACCGGCGCCGGCTTCGATCATGGCGAAACCATCGGCCACGGCCCGGCCGGCATCGAACCGGTCGCCGCCGTCGGAAAAGCTATCCGGCGTGACGTTGAGGATGCCCATGAGACGTGGGCGCGTGAGCGAAAGTCCGGCGAAGGGCGCGCGCGGTGCGCTCAGCGCCGCGATTTGGCGCCGCACCTGCTCCGCTCCGTCTGATGTGTAGCGCGCCGCCCAATCGGACGCATCTTTTGGCGCGAGACGGGCGCGGGCAAGTTCGCGGATTCCCTCCGGAGCCAGTTCTCGGGCCACGGCCTCGCAGGCCGCGAAGCGGAGCGGCCCGCCGGCCAGGCGAAGAGCGTCCCCGGATGGCGTATCCCCCGGCGGCGTAACCCTGGGCGGTGGCGCGGCTTCCAGCGCCAGGGGCCTGAGCGTGATGCGGGTTGTCATGGCCGGGATATCATCATGCGAAAAGCCCCGCGTAAAGCGGGGCTCATCGGCTTCAGTCTACAGTGCGGGATGGGCCATGGCGCTGGATGGCGGATTACCCGCCCGGCTGCGGCTCCGGTTCCAGACCGCCCGGCGCATCCTTGCCCTTGGCGGGTTTGCCGCTGGAGGGCACCGAGGTGCGCCGGCCGCTTTGTCCCTTATCGCTACTGCTGTCCGCTTCGCTTCGTTCGATCGTTTCGCCGCGTAGGATGGCCTGGACCTCATCGCCCGAAAGAGTTTCGTATTCGAGCAGCGCCTTGGTAACCGCGTGCAGATCGTCGAGATGGTCTTCCAGTATCTTGCGAGCCGTGGCTTCCGCTTCCTCGATGATCCGGCGAATCTCCTGATCGATCAGTTTCGCGGTGTCGTTGGAAATGGTCTGGGTGCGCGCCACCGAATGGCCGAGGAAGACCTCTTCCTGGTTATCGACGTAGCGTAGACGGCCCAGCTTGTCACTCATGCCCCATTCGGCAACCATGCGGCGCGCCAGGTTGGTCGCCTGCTGGATATCGTTGCTGGCGCCGGTCGAAACATTCTCCACGCCATAGATGATCTCTTCCGCCACCCGGCCCCCATACATCATGGCCAGGCGCGCCTTGATCTCCTTGAATTTGAAGCTGTAGCGGTCAGCCTCCGGCAGGTTCATCGTGAGCCCTAGCGCGCGGCCACGCGGAATGATCGTGACCTTGTGCAGGGGATCGTTGCCGGGCACGAAGATACCGACCAGAGCGTGCCCAGCCTCATGATAGGCCGTCTCTTCCTTGTCCTGTTCGCTCATGACCATCGAGCGCCGCTCGGCACCCATCATGACCTTGTCCTTGGCGTATTCGAAGTCGGCCATGGTCACGACGCGCTTACCGCTGCGCGCCGCGATCAGCGCGGCCTCGTTGACCAGGTTGGCCAAATCGGCGCCTGAGAAACCCGGCGTGCCGCGCGCGACAGTCCGCGGGTCCACATCCGGCGCCAAGGGCACCTTGCGCATGTGAACCTTGAGGATTTTTTCGCGGCCGAGAATATCCGGATTCGAGACCACGATCTGGCGGTCGAAGCGACCGGGCCGCAGCAGCGCGGGATCGAGCACGTCGGGCCGGTTGGTCGCCGCGATCAGGATAACGCCCTCGTTCGCCTCGAAGCCGTCCATCTCGACCAGCAACTGATTCAAGGTCTGTTCGCGCTCATCGTTGCCGCCACCCAAGCCGGCGCCGCGATGACGGCCAACCGCATCGATTTCGTCGATGAAGATAATGCAGGGCGCGTTCTTCTTGCCTTGCTCGAACATGTCGCGCACGCGGCTGGCGCCGACACCCACAAACATCTCGACAAAATCGGACCCCGATATCGTGAAGAACGGCACGTTCGCCTCGCCCGCGATGGCGCGCGCCAACAAGGTCTTGCCGGTACCGGGCGGGCCGACGAGCAGACACCCCTTCGGGATCTTGCCGCCCAGACGTTGAAATTTTTGCGGATCGCGCAGGAAATCGACGACCTCTTCAAGCTCCTGCTTCGCTTCGTCGATTCCGGCGACGTCGTCGAAGGTAACGCGCCCACCCTTCTCGGTCAGCATGCGCGCCTTGCTCTTGCCGAAACCCATCGCCTTGCCGCCGCCCGACTGCATCTGGCGCATGAAGAAAATCCACACGCCGATCAAGAGCAGCATCGGGAACCAGGAGATCAGGATCGAGAGTAGCGGGCTGGTCTCCTCCGGCGGTGCCGCGGTGATGCCGATGCCATTGTCGCTCAAACGCTGGACCAGGCCTGGATCTTCCGGCGCGAAGGTTTGGAATTCGCTGCCATCGCGGAACTGGCCGTTGATCTCCTGACCTTGGATCGTGACTTTCAGGACCCGGCCGTTTTCGACGTGATTGATGAACTCGGAATAGGCCAGCGGCGCCTGCGGGCCCCGTGTGGCGGTGCCTTGGAACAAATTGAACAGCGCGAAGAGCAGCAGCACGATGACCAGCCAAAGCGCTGCATTGCGACTGAAATTCAAGCTGAAATCCCTTCCTTTACCACTCCGCCCCAATATCCATGGGGCAGGCGAAGAACCGAGGCAAACCTGCCTACTCTGTTCATTAACATAATGCGCCTTGCCGCCTAAGCAACTGTAAAGGCACCCGCCGTTAGGCTGTTTTTAGGCGCAAATCGGCATTTGGATACAATTAAACCCCGCGATCCAGGCCGCCGGTAGCCCAAATGGGGCACGACCACCACTCCCGAGGGGTCGCTGATGGCCGGAAGCGACGGCCGGGCGGCCGCCGGAATCGCCGCCGCATGCGGGTCCGCGAGCTTGGGTCGCAGCGCGGCCCAACCGGCCCTGCCCAGCGCCGCGACGGAAACGGATCGCGTACGACCTTGAGATTTAATATCGATTTCGAAGCGGTCGTCCCAGAGAAGGGATTTACCCAAAGGCACCCGCATTTCCGGCACCGCCCGCTCCTCGCGCACGACGAGGAGATGCGGCGACGGCGTCGTACGCGGCAAGACCCGGCACCGGCCGAGCGTAAGCCCTTTTGCGAGGCCTGTGCGCAGGCGGGCCAGCAGGCGCTCCAAGCGATCCAGCCGGGGGACATAGGCGAGCCCGCCCACTGTCATCAAAATACGTGCCAGGGCCCGTAAGGCGACCTCGTCCGGCGCCGCCGTCAATAGGGCCGCGTCGAGGCGGGCAAACCCAGCCGGATGAATCCGCACCGCGCGCACTAACAGTTCGGCCACGGAGGTTTCGAGCGCCCGGCGCGCGCGGCTCAGACGCGCCGCCGTCGCGGCCAGGCGTTCGGCGCTCAGGCCTTCGGCCGCGAGTCTGGGCGCCAAGTCCCGCAAGCGGATACGGGCATGGCGGGTGTCCTGGTTTGTCGGATCCTCGACCCAGCCGATATTCGAGGCACGCAGAGTGGAAACCAGTCGCGCCTTGGGCACATCCAGCAAGGGCCGGACCAAGCGGATTTGAGCGCCCGCGCTTACCCCAGCCATGGCAGCTAGACCGTCAAGTCCACTGCCCCGGCCCAAGCGCAGCAGAAACGTCTCCGCCTGGTCTTCACGGTGATGGCCCAGCGCCAGATGGAGAATACCGTGACGCGCACACCACGCCGCCAGCAGGTCGTGCCGAATACGTCTCGCTTCGGCCTGCACATTGGCCTTTGGGACATCGCCATCCCACCGCAAGATGCGGTGCGCGATCCCTAGTGACCGGAGAGACCGGCCAACGGACCTGGCTTCGGCTGCAGCCTCGGCGCGCAGGCCGTGATCCACGATCAAGGCCGTCAGCCGCCCGCCGCCCGCTTCGGTCCAGCGGTGCAGCAGCGCCGCAAGCGCCATGCTGTCGGCACCGCCGGAAACACCGGCCGCGATATGGGGATTGGATTCGAACGGTCCGAGCCGATCCATGAGCGCGTCGAATTCGGCCGCGCCAAGTGCGGAATCCGACGCGTGCGGCGCCGAATTCACCTGCAACCCAGGCGCTGGCGCTCCTGTTTGGCGCGCTGCTGGATCGTCACGGCAGCGTTCGGGTAACGTTTGAGGAGTTCCGCAAAGGTACCGCAAGCATCGGTCTTACTGCCCAGAGAGGACAGCGACATGCCCAGTTTCAGCAAATTGTCGGGCGCCTTCGAGTTATCGGGATACCGCTGATACGCCTCGGCGAAGGTAATGGCGGCCTGCTGATAATCCTGGCGCACGTAGTATGTCTCGCCCAGCCAGTACTTTGCATTCCCGGCCAGCGGATCCTCGGGATACTGCTCGACAAAGGTGCGCAGCGCCAATTCAGCCTCGCCGTAATTGGCCTGGCTCAAAAGTCCGAAGGCGCTCTTGTATTGCTCCTCCGCGGTCCCGCCCTGCAGGACATAGGACCCGGTACTTTGACTCTCCGCGACCGAGCCAGAGTCGGCTGGCGACGCCGGTTCGACCCGCGTCGCCTGCAAGGCTTTCAGGTCCTCGGCGGGCACTGTACCTAACGTGCGCGCCGCGCCACCCCCGGTCAGGGGCTGCCCCAACATGGTTTCCGGATCCTGGCCCTGACCGGCTAGCCGTCCGGCAGCGGCGCCCGACGCCATGCCCGCGCCACCTTGTTCAATCTGTTGCAAACGCAGATCCGTGTCCGCCGCCAGTTTATCGATCAAGCCCCGTAGCTGCGTCTGCCTATACGACGCCTCCTCGATCTGGCCGGTCAGTTCTCGCAATTGCGCCTCGAGCTGAGACAGGCGCAGCTCGATTCGCGCGGCGACCGTGGTATTCAGACCCGCGGTCCCAGATCTCGCCGCGCCAAGCGCGCTGTCTGCGGCCGGCGGCGTTTCACCGCGGTAGACTTCACGCTGGAGCGTTTGCAACTCGCGTTGCAATCGTTCGACCCGGTCCACCAGGCCTTGAACCTGCGAATCTTGGGCAAATGCGCTGGCCGGAGCGATCCACGCGAGCGCCCCCGCCAAGATCCAGGCCAAACCCCAGGCCAAACCCCGGGGTCGGACGCCAGGCGTGCGTTCTAAGCGGCGAATCGGGGGGAAAGTCGGCGCGATCATCTGTCCGGTCATATTTGCGATTCCGGGTCTCCTCACGGGTTGAGGAACGCCTCTTCCTTGACTGAACTTCTTGACGGAATTATGGCGCCGGGACCGGCGAAACGAACGGTCCGCGCCGTCCGCCCTCGCCTACTCAAAGCCGCCGTTCGGTTACCTGCGGACAGCTGGACAGTTGCGCCCGGAAGACGCCGACTCTTCACCGCTTGGGAAAAGCCGGCCATGTCCCCGGGCCGCCCATTCGCGAATCGAACGGGCTCCCAAGACTTAACTGACGGCTCAGTTAACGACGAAGACGCCGCGCCGGTTTTGGGCCCAAGCCTCTTCGTTCGACCCGAGAACCGCCGGTCGTTCCTTGCCATAGCTGATGGTCCGCAACCGATTCGACTGGACTCCAAGCGCCTGCAAGTAGTCGTGCACCGCATTCGCACGCCGCTCGCCAAGCGCCAGGTTATATTCCCGCGTCCCGCGCTCATCGGCGTGACCTTCGATCGTGATCGTCGCCGCCGGGAAATTATTCATCCAAGCAGCCAAGGCTTCTGCCGTACGTCGGCCCGCCGGCATTAGATCGCTCTTATCGAAATCGAAAAAGACCCGGTCCCCAACGTTGACCACCAGATGCTCTTGGCTTCCGGGCGTCGGCCCCGGAATCGCAGCAACAGTGGGTGCGCTGGAGGTAGAGGGTTGAGTTGTCGTTGCCGTGCCGGACCCAGTACCAGCCCCCGAATCTTCAGCCGAGGTACCGCATGCGGCCAGGAAAAAGGCAGCCGCGATGAACGTGAATAACTTTGAACGCATGTGGAAACCTCTCGAGAATTCCCCCCGGAATAGGGTGTTATGCCGTATCGCCTCAGGCCCGCAAATATGGCAGCCGACCCTTAAGGCAAGGATAACACCCAACCCACCAGCATCACGCGGGTGAGGCGGGCAATTTATCCGACGGTCCCTAGGGAATCAAGGGGGACCACGCCGGGTCGGAGCCGTCGACCGGGGTTACAATCTCCCGTTCGTTAAATCCCGTTAAGTCTATCGTATAGAGCTTGGAGGCCACGCCACCGCGTGCGTCGGCCGGGGTCTGCCGATAAAACGACAGTACACGCCCATTCGGCGCCCAGGTCGGCCCTTCGACCAGAAACCCCTTGGCCAGCATTCGCTCTCCGCTGCCGTCGGGGCGCATGACACCGATATAGAACTCGCTCTGATATATACGCGTGAAGGCAATCAAATCTCCGCGAGGCGACCACACGGGCGTCGCATAGCGGCCGGCACTGAAGGTAATCCGCCGTACATTGCTGCCATTAGAGGACATTACATAGATCTGTTGCGTGCCGCCGCGGTCCGAATTGAACACAACCTCGCGCCCATCGGGCGAGTAACTCGGCGAGGTGTCGATCGCCGAGTGATCGGTCAGGCGCGTAATTTTCCGCGTCCTCAGGTCCATATCGTAAATTTCGGAGTTACCTTGGCGCGCCAGGCTCATGATCACGCGGTTTCCGTCGGGCGAGAATCGGGGCGCAAAAGTCATGCCCGGAAAGTTGCCCAGAACCTCCTGCTGGCCGGTATTCAGATTGAAAAGAAAAACCCGGGGCGATTCGCCGACGTATGACAAATATGTGATTTCTTGCGTGGTCGGCGAAAATCGCGGCGTGAGCACCAATACGCTGCCGTCGGTCAGGAAACGGTGGTTCTCGCCGTCCTGGTCCATGATCGACAGGCGCTTCACGCGCCGGTTCTGCGGCCCGCTTTCGGCAATATAGACGATCCGGGTATCGAAATAGCCTTCTTCACCGGTCAGCCGCTTGTAGATCGCGTCCGCGATAATGTGGGCCACGCGGCGCCAGTTGGCTGGAGTCGTGAAATAGGCCAGGCCGGTGATCTGCGTCTCCGCGAAAACATCCCAAAGGCGAAATTCGACCCGCAAGCGGCCGTCGGCTTGGAGCTGGGTCGCGCCGCTGATCAGGGCCTGCGCGTTGATCAGCCGCCAGTCGCCAAACTTGGGAGCGATTCGGAGCGTCGCCGGGTCTTGAATAAAGGCGCCCTGTTCGATCGGGCGGAACAGGCCGCTACGCTCCAGGTCGGCCGCGATCACCCTGGCGATGTCTTTTCCGAAGTTGGTCTCCTCCGGCACCGAGCCATCGAAGTCAGTGACGGCGATCGGCAAGGGCTGCACGAAACCGCGGGTAATATCCACAACCAGTTCGGCACGCGCAGTGCCGCTCGTCCCGGCGACCACGACCAGAGTCAGCGTAAGGGCGAATAGACGGGACGCCGGTCCAACAAAAAATCTAAGCATCATGTTCCAAACATCTCTCGCGGGTTAAATCGCAGGGTAAGCTCACGCCAAACATCGTACTTTTTAATCGGCAACCTAAAGGGACTGCACACATCGATCGCGCGCTTGGCGTTTTCGGCCGCGCTGCGAAAATAAGCGTCTTGGACCATGCGCACCACATCGACCACGTCGGCCTGACGCACCGAACCGTCCGGGTTAAGCTTGACCCGGATCTCGACCACCAGGTCCTCGGCCTCCCTGGCGCCGGGATCGAGCCGCCAGCACGCGCGCAGTTGCTGCTGGATGGCCTGGACCATCTGGTTCTGTTCGAACACACTAACGCGCGGCTGGACCGGACCTTTTTCGGGCCCCTTGGCGGTCTCGTCCTTCGGCGCGGGCCGAGGATGATCTTTCAACTTTTCGACATTGCGCAGGATCGACGTCAACTGGTCCGGCTTCGGTTTCGGCGGATCTTTCTTTGTCGGCGCCTCCGTCTTGACGATGGGTCGGCGCTTAGGCACAGGCGGCGGCTCGGCCACCTCCTTTTTCGGCTCGGGCTTCACCTCTGGCGCCGGCGGCGCCACCGGTTCCGGTTCGGGTTCGGCCTGGACCGGCTCGGGCTCCGGTTTGGGTTCGGGCGGAGCCGGTTCCGGCTCCAGCTTCGCTTGCTGTTGCGGCGGTTCGGGCTCGGGCGCCTTTTCCTCTGCCTTGGGTTCGGGTGGCGGCTCGGGGGTCGGTGGTTTTTTTACCGCCTCGTCGTCGACGTCTTCGAGCACGACGAACTCGACCGGGATAACCGTTTCGTTCAGCGGTGCATTGAACGACGGCAGGCCGAACACCAGGACCGCCAGGATCACCGCATGCATGATACCTGAATAGAACGCTCCGCTGCGCATGACCGACAATTCGATGCTCCGCCCCAGGATTGGGCTCTGGGTTTCAGCTCTAGTTCTTGTCCTTGGCGCCACCGGCACCGCGCTTCGGCAATTCGGTCACCATTGCGACCCTTTTGAAGCCCGCGACGTTAACAGTGCCCATGACTTCCATGATTCGGCCGTAGTTGACGCTTTGATCGCCGCGCAGGTAAATCCGGGTGTCGGCCTTGTTCTCCGTGATCGCGCGCAGGCGCGGCACGAGGTTTTCGATTTGAACTTCCGTGTCCTGAACGAAAACCTGTCCCTGCGCGTTGACCGAGATGACCAGGGGTTCCTCCGCCTCCGCGATCGCCTTGGCCTGGGCCTTCGGCAAATCGACCGGGACGCCCACGGTCAGCAAGGGCGCGGTCACCATAAACACGATCAAGAGAACCAGCATGACATCGACAAAAGGCGTCACGTTGATCTCGCTCAGCGGCTTGTAGGTCCGGCGCCGATGGCCAGGGCCACTGGCGCGACTCATGAATTCACTCGACATGGTTCTTATTTTTCGTCCAATTGTCGCGAAAGTATGGCGCCGAATTCGCCGGCGAAGGCTTCCAGCCGCCCGGCATAGCGACCGAGGTCATTGGCCAGCTTGTTAAAGCCGATGACCGCCGGTATCGCCGCGACCAAGCCCAGCGCGGTCGCGAACAGGGCCTCGGCGATGCCCGGCGCGACCACGGCCAAGCTGGTACTCTCCGAGGCGGCAATCGAGGTGAAGGCGTTCATGATCCCCCACACCGTACCGAACAAACCGATGAAAGGCGCGGCGGAGCCGACCGAGGCCAGAAACACCATGTGCCGCTCCAGGCGATCCATTTCCCGTCCCAGGGTCACTTGCATGACGCGGTCGATGCGCTGCTTCAAACTGGCCTTGGCATGATCGTTGCCGTCGGCGCCACGCGAGGCGGAACGCCGCCATTCGCGCATCGCGGACACGAATAGCGAGGCCATGGGATCCGGCGGCACCCGGTCCATGCGCTCGTACAGATCTTCGAGCGAGCCGCCGGACCAAAACGCCTCCTCGAAGTCGACCGCCCGGGTGCGCAGGCGGCGCATGCGAAAAACTTTTTCGAAGATGATCGCCCAGGTCCAGAACGAGGCCAGCACCAGGATCAAAAGAACGATTTTGACAATGGGATCGGCCTCGAAGAACAGACCCCAAATCGATAGGTCGTAATTGAGCGAGCCGCCAAGGGCGAGGGAATCGACCGCGTCGTTTTGCATCGCTTAAATTTGCTCCCGCGTTTTGGCATAGGGTTGCATGGTGGTGCGGATAGGGTCGGGAAGTCGCGCCGGCCGCCCCTGCCGGTTTAGGCACACGATACGCAAGCGCAGGTGCGCCACCAGATCGGAGTCGCGCCAGATACCCTGGTCGACCCCGATCGTCGCGCCGCGCAGATCGAAAAGCTGGGAGCGCACCTCAAGCACGTCGTCGAGCCGCGCCGCGCGCCGGTAGTCGATCGCGCAGTCGCGCACAGCAAAGGCCAAGCCATACCTTTTCGCCGTTTCGGTATGATTAACATCCAGCAAGCGCAGCATTTCGGTCCGGCCCCGCTCGGCGTATTTCAGATAGTTGGCGTGGTAGACCAGCCCGCCGGAGTCCGTGTCCTCGTAGTAGACGCGAACCGGAAAGATATGGGTCGCCCCCTCGATTCGCCCGCTTAACTCAAGGCTCGCGGCGCTCACTCAGCCCCCTCCCCGGCATCGCCGCTATCGGGCGCCAAAAGATCGAGCTGGGTGATATTGCGCGGCGTCTCCAGCCCCAGATAGCCGTAGGCCGCCCGGGTCAGGACCCGGCCGCGCGGCGTGCGCTGCAGGAGGCCCTGCTGCATGAGATAGGGCTCGATCACGTCTTCGATCACATCGCGCTGTTCCGACAAGGCGGCGGCCAGGGTATCGGCGCCGACCGGCCCCCCGCCGTAGTTGTCCGCGATGGCGCGAAGGTAGCGCCGGTCCATGGCGTCCAGACCCCGTTCGTCCACGTCGAGGCGGCGCAGCGCGAGATCGGCGGCGGCGGCATCGATCGCACCCTGCCCGGCGACGGCGGCAAAATCGCGCACCCGGCGCAACAGGCGGCCGGCGACACGGGGCGTGCCTCGGGCGCGCCGCGCAACCTCGCGGGCGCCCTCGGGCGTCACCTCGATATTCAGAACCCGGGCGCCGCGTGCGACGATCTCCTGCAACTCATCGGCTTCGTAGAACAGGAGGCGCAAGGGAATCCCGAAGCGTTCGCGCAGCGGCGTCGTAATCAAGCCCGAGCGTGTGGTTGCGCCGACCAGGGTAAAAGGCGGCAGATCGATCCGGACCGAGCGCGCGGCCGGTCCCTCGCCAATGATAAGGTCGAGCTGAAAGTCCTCCATCGCGGGATACAAGATTTCTTCCACCACCGGCGACAGGCGGTGAATTTCATCGATGAAGAGCACATCGCGGGCTTGGAGATTGGTCAGAATAGCGGCCAGGTCGCCGGCGCGCGCCAGCACCGGCCCGGAGGTCGCGCGAAACCCAACCCCCATCTCGCGCGCCACGATCTGCGCCAGTGTGGTCTTGCCCAGGCCGGGCGGACCGTGAAACAGAACATGGTCCAGGGCCTCGCCCCGCGCCTTGGCCGCCTCGACAAAGACGCGCAAGTTCTCGCGCAAGGCGCGCTGGCCGATGAATTCCTGCAGGTTACCCGGACGTATGGCCTGATCGGCGCCGTCGCCGCCGGTAAAATCGGGGGTCACGACCCGGGCCTCGCTCATGACGCCAGCTTCCGCAACCCGGCGTGAATGACGGCCTCGATCGGCGCATCACCCCCGAGTTGGCGAGCGGCCTGCGCGACCGCGCCGAACGCCTCGCCCCGGCCATAACCGAGGTTGACCAGGGCGGAAACCGCGTCCTCCGGCACCGCCTCGGCGGGCGCCGCGCCGCCGCCTTCCAGGGCCGCGATATGCGCGGCCTCGCCTAGCACAATGCGGCCTGCCTTTTCCTTCAATTCCGAGACGACCCGCCCAGCCAGTTTGGGGCCGACCCCGTTGGCCCGCGTCAAGGCGGCCTTGTCTTGCGCCGCGATGGCCTGAACCAGTTGCGCCGGCGATAAGACGGAGAGGATCGCCAGAGCCATACGGGCGCCGACACCCTGAACGGTGGTCAGCAGGCGGAACCAATCGCGCTCCGCCGCGTCGAGGAAACCGAACAGGTGAATGTGATCTTCCCGGACATGGGTTTCGATCAGCATGCGGACCAACTCGCCAGGGTCCGGCAAATTGGTCAGTGTGCGCGCCGAACAGAACACCAGATAGCCGACCCCGGCGACATCGACGATGGCCCAATCATCGCCCGCCGAATCCAACCGGCCGCTCAGCTTTGCAATCATCGCGCGGTCCCCGCCACAGCGGCCTTGGCCGCGCCGGCATCCCAGCGCCGCGTACTTTGCCGGCTATGGGCGTGGCAGATCGCGACCGCCAGGGCGTCGGCGGCATCGGGGCCCGCGATGGCGCAGCCCGGCAAGAGATGACCGACCATCATGGCGACCTGTTCCTTTTTCGCGTTGCCCGTCCCGACCACGGCCTTCTTGACCCTGGTGGGCAGGTATTCGACGGCCGGCAGACCGGCCAGCGCGGCGGCCAAGAGCGCGGTCCCCCGCGCCATGCCGAGCTTCAGGGTCGAAGACGCGTTGCGGTTGGCCAAGGTTTCCTCGACCGCCACCTCGTCCGGCGCGAAGTCGCTTAGTACCGCCGAGAGGCCCTCGTGCAGCTGCAACAGGCGCACCGCGATATCGGCATCCGACACGCTCGCGACGACGCCGTTGGCGATATGGCGCAGGCGATTATCCTCGATCTCGACGATCCCCCAACCGGTCCGGCGCAATCCGGGATCGAGTCCTATAACGCGCATGTTCCCCCTGCGCTCGCTCGTGCCTTTCCTAGGCCGTCAGGCGAGTCATGATCTCGTCAGAGATATCGTAGTTGGCGGCGACCCGCTGAACGTCGTCACTGTCGTCCAAGAGGTCGAGCAATTTGAACAAGGTCCCGGCTTGGTCCTCGTCGATCGGGACCGTCGTCTGCGGCTTCCAGCCCAAGGACGCATCCTCCGGGTCGCCTAAGCGCTCCGCCAAGGCGTCGCGCACGGTCGAGAAATTGTCCGGCGCACAGGTGATCTCGTGTCCCTCGGGCGTCGTTTCCACATTGTCGGCGCCGGCCTCGACCGCGGCCTCGAACATGACCTCGGCGGTCGCCGCCTCGGCCGGGTAGGACAAGAGCCCGACCCGGTCGAACATGAAGGAGACAGAGTTGGTCTCCCCCAGGGCGCCGCCGAGCTTACTGAAGGCGGAACGTACCTCCGAGGCCGTCCGGTTCCGATTGTCGGTCAGGGCCTCAACGATGATCGCGACCCCGCCGGGACCATAGCCCTCGTAGCGGATCTCTTCGTAATTGGTGTCGTCGTCGCCGCCGCTGGCGCGCTTTATGGCGCGGTCGACATTGTCCTTGGGCATGTTCGCTTGCCGGGCTGCGGCGATCGCCGCGCGCAGACGCGGGTTCTTATCCGCCTCGGGCAGACCGGTGCGGGCGGCGACCACGATTTCACGGATCAGCTTGCCGAAAACCTTGGCGCGCTTCTTATCCTGCGCGCCCTTCCGGTGCATGATGTTCTTGAATTGAGAGTGGCCCGCCATGACCAAGCGTCCCCATATTCTGTCGGTGTATACGAAACTTCTACCACATTTTGTGGTGCAGCGCGCCCTAATCGGCCGCGTGTCAAGGCGGAAGACCGCGCCCGTGATAATCGTCCAATATGGCGATAATGCGGCGCCTTCTAGCAGGAATCGCCCAGCTTCAAAAGCCCCGGAGGCATGTCTTCACCCGACCTTGCCTTAACTCGGACTTAAGGCAAATGGTCGCAAAATCCGGCATCCAGAACCCTCCCCGAGGCGGATTGAAGATGTCGCGCAGCCATAAGTTACCCCAGCTTGAGGTTCCCCAGGACGGACCCGCCAGCGCCGTGGAGCAGGCCAAATGCCTGTCGAACGCCGCCAAGCTGGTCGAGAGCTTCGCGCAAAAATGCGCCCCCACCTCGCTCGACGCCATCCTCGCGGCGGGCGCCGCCACTACCCCCGGCCAAGCAGTCGAGATGGCCCGCGCGGCCGCGGAGGCCGCCGCTTCGCAAGCCGAAACCCTGCTCGACGAGGTCGATCGCTTTCTTGCCCTGACTCAACGACGGCCCAGTAACTAGGCTAAGCCACATACCCATTACGGCGTCATCCCGGACTCGACTTTCCTCCAAGCCTTTGGCTTGGCCAGGAAAGTCCGTGATCCGGGATCTTCGGTGGGGTCCGGGCTCGGACCACCGGAAGATCCCGGATCGTAAGGCTCGCCCCCCGAAAATTCTAGGATTTTCGGGCTCGCCTAACGTCCGGGATGTCGATTTTTCGTTTATGAGTCGGTGACCTAAACCAGCGCCGCCGGGCTAAGCCGCCCGCCCAGGCGCAAAGGCGCCGCTCGGCGCGCCAATCCCGTCTTATCGTCCGTTTCCACGAAGACCGCGCATAGCGTGCCTTCCCCGCTTGCCGCGCTCAGGCGCTCGGTCGGCAGCTTGCGGGTGAAGCGCTGGATCGGCACGGTCTTATCCATACCGATGACCGAATCGTAGTCGCCGCACATGCCGGCGTCGCTCTGATACGCCGTGCCGCCGGGCAGGATCATGGTATCGGCGGTGGGCACGTGGGTGTGGGTCCCAACACATAAGGAGACGCGGCCATCCGCGAAATGGCCCATGGCCATCTTCTCGCTCGTGGTTTCGGCATGCACATCGAGGATGATGGCATCGACGGTGCCGCCCATGCGCTGCTTTGACAACTCCCGCTCCACGCAGGCGAAGGGATCGTCGAGCGGGTCCATGAACAAGCGGCCCATGACGTTGAGGACCATGACCTTGCGACCGCCACGCGCCGGGAACACGGCCGCGCCCCGGCCGGGCGTGCCGGCCGGGTAGTTCTGCGGGCGCAGGAGGCGCGGTTCCCGCTCGATCACGCTCAGCGCCTCGCGCTGGTCCCAGGAATGATTGCCGCCGCTGATCGCGTCGACACCGACCTCGAACAATTCCTTGCAGATCTTCTCGGTGATGCCGAAACCACCAGCCGCGTTCTCGCCGTTGACCACGACGAAGTCCAGATCGAGCTCGCTACGCAGACGCGGCAGGTTGGATGTCACCACGTCGCGCCCGGAGCGGCCGACGATATCGCCGCAAAACAACAACTTCATGCCGGATGGCCCCTCGCCTGGTCGTGCCGCCTGATTTCTATCGTCTCGGCCTCGGTCACGATCCAGTCGAGGCGTTGGTCGTGTTCGTCGCAGGGCACTTTCGGTACCTCCTGTCCGGCATAGGAAAGGCCAATTGCGCAAACAGGGCTTGCCGCCCGCAACTGCGCCAGGGTGCGGTCATAAAACCCGCCGCCATAGCCAAGCCGGAACCCGCGCCGGTCGAAGGCCAGCAGCGGCACCAGCAATACCTCGGGCCGAAGCTCTGGACGGTCCGGGCCGGGAATCCGGGTGCCGAAACCGCCCGGCACGAGAGATACCCGCGGGGTCCAGCTTCGAAAGACCAGGGGCTCGCCCCGCCGAAGCGTGACCGGCAGGCCTATGGCATGGCCACGCAGGTAGAGCGCTTCGATCAAAGGGCGGGTGTCGATTTCGCTGCCCATGGGCCAATAGGCTGAAACCGCGCAGCCGGCGGGAAAAGCGACGGAACCGAGCACGCGGCCGCGCAGGGCGGTACCGGCCGAGCCCGAGGAATCGCTCCGCGCCAGCGCATCGCGCTGACGCTTGGCTTCGGCCCGCGCCTCGTTCTTTTGCCTGTCTATCGTGGCGGCGCCTGGGTTTGGGGGCAAAGCAGAAGAGTGGACGGTGCCGCGTTGGCCGTTGGTCACATATATTCCTCTGTGGCCTGCTTCAGCAGGTGGGCGCCATATACCGAGACCACGGCCCCGGCAGGGACAGCTCCCTAGAGGTAGATATTGGCCCCAGGGAATGAAGGACCTGACGCGCCACGCAGCACCGCCCGCGTAACAATGGGCCACGCGGCCTTAAAAGTATCTAAGCATCCGCGAGCCTGACGGCAATGGCCTCCAGCCGCTCCGCACAGGCGTTCAACGCCATCGCGGCATCTTGGCCATCGCCCTGCTGAGCGCCAAGGTTATGAATTTGCCGGTAAGCCTCGAACAACTCGTCCGCGATCAAGAGACTAGCCATGACCAGAACCCGATTTTCGCCGGCTTGGCCGGCCGATTGCACCAGTCCCTGGACCTTATCGTCGATGTATTCGGCCAGCTTCGTAAGGTGTGCCTCCTGGCCGTCGTCGCACGCCATCTCATAGCCGCGACCGTTCACATTTAGGGTAATCAGGGTCATGGCGCCGGGTGCTCCCCCAATCAGGTCCGTAAGCCGCTCTTCAAGCGGGCGATTGTGCCATCGAGACGATCCGCGACCGTACGCGCCACCTCTTGCAGCGCCGTGTTTTCGTGCTGGGCCGAACTGAGCGCGGCCTGCAGATCCGCCCCGCGGGCAGGCCCATTTCGCTCGACCGCTTGCTCGATTCGGTCCAATGCCGCTTGTAAACGCTCAGTCGCTTGACGCAGGTCCGCCATCTTCGCTTTCCCCAGGCACCGGTCGCCGGTATCGAACCAGCGCCCTTAATTATCTGTTGCCTAAACCGCAACGGGTTGCGCTGTTTACAATACGCAAGGCCAAGCACAGCGGTCAACTGCTCGACGAGAAACGGCGGCATTGTGATGCGCCCTTGCAACCCGCGTCCAAACCGATCTGCCACAAGGCGCCAGCAAACCTGGACATCCTTGACGGCCATGCCCGGCGGCGGCATGTTGCGCCCGCCGGCCCGGGTGGCCGAATGAGCGATGTTGCCACAAGCTTTGAACAGGTGAATTTTTCGATGGTCGCCGCACCGTCCCCCGCCGAGCGCTCGGAACCCGCGATCGCTCCCAGCGACATGGCCAATGCCATTCGGGCCTTGGCCATGGACGCCGTGCAAAGGGCGAAATCCGGCCACCCCGGCATGCCCATGGGCATGGCGGACGTGGCCACGGTCCTGTTCACGCGGTTCCTGAAATACGATCCGGCACAACCGGATTGGCCGGATCGGGACCGTTTTATCCTCTCGGCCGGGCACGGCTCGATGCTTCTCTACGCCTTGCTGTACCTGACCGGCTATCCGGGCATGAGCCTGGAGGAACTGAAGAACTTCCGGCAACTCGGCAGTAAGACCCCCGGTCACCCCGAGTTTGGCGGCACGCCCGGTGTGGAAACAACGACCGGCCCGCTGGGCCAAGGGCTTGGCAACGCGGTCGGCATGGCGCTGGCGGAGCGCCTGATGAACGCCCGCTTCGGCGACGCGCTGGTCGATCACACGACTTATGCGATCGCCGGCGACGGCTGCCTCATGGAGGGTATCAGCCACGAGGCCGCCTCTCTGGCCGGGCATCTGCGCCTGGGCAAACTCATCGTGCTTTACGACGACAACCAAATTTCGATCGATGGCCCGACCTCGCTCGCCCTGTCGGACGATGCGCTGCGCCGTTTCGAGTCCTACGGCTGGGCGGTCCAGCGAATCGACGGCCACGACCCGGAGGCCATTGCGGCCGCATTGGAAGCGGCGAAGGGTGAGGATCGCCCTTCCCTGATCGCCTGCCGGACCGTGATCGGCTATGGCGCGCCGACCTTGGCCGGCACCGCCAAGACCCACGGCGCCCCTTTGGGCGAAGCGGAGATCGAGGGCACGCGCGCGCGCTTGAACTGGCCCCACGCCGCCTTCGAGATACCTGCCGAGGTGTTGGCGGCGTGGCATGACGCCGGCGCGCAAGGCGCCCCCCTCTCGAAGAGCTGGACGGAGCGGCTGGCCGGGCTCGACCCGGCGACGCGCAAAGAATTCGGGCGGCGAATTGCCGGGCGTCTACCGGACGGCTGGGACGATAAGCTGGCCAGCTTCAAGCAAGAGGCTGCGGCGGAAAAGCCAAACCTGGCCACCCGCGTGGCCTCGCAAAAGGCGCTGGAGGTCTTGAACGCGGCCATCCCGGAGATGATCGGCGGCTCGGCCGACCTGACCGGGTCCAACAACACCAAGACCGGCGACCTGGGCGCCGTCGGGCCGGGCGAGTTCGGCGGGCGCTACATCTATTACGGCGTGCGCGAGCACGCCATGGCCGCCGCCATGAACGGGTTGGCCCTGCACGGCGGCCTGATCCCCTATGGCGGCACGTTCCTGGTCTTTTCGGATTATTGCCGGCCATCGATTCGCTTGGCGGCCTTGATGCGCCAGCGCGCGGTTTATGTTTTCACGCACGATTCGATCGGTCTGGGCGAAGACGGCCCAACCCATCAGCCGGTCGAACACCTGGCCGCGCTGCGCGCGATTCCCAACTTGCAGGTGTTTCGCCCGGCCGACGTGATCGAGACCGCCGAGTGCTGGGAATTGGCCCTGCGAAGCGAGACCACACCCTCGGTCCTGGCGCTGACCCGCCAAGGCCTGCCGGCGGTGCGTACTGAGTGCAGCGAGAACTATTCGGCCTACGGCGCCTATATCCTGGCGCCCGCGCCGCGCACCCGTGAGGTCACGCTGATCGCCACCGGCTCGGAAGTCCAGATTGCACTGGCCGCGCAAAAGCAACTCGACGAGATCGGAATCGCCGCGGCGGTGGTCTCGATGCCGTGTTGGAAACTGTTCGAGGACCAAGCCCCGCATTACCGCGAGGAAGTCCTGGGCCCCGGTTCCTTACGCATCGCGATCGAGGCCGGGGTTCAAATGGGCTGGGACCGCTGGATCGGCTCGGAAGGCGCCTTCCTCGGCATGAGCGGTTTTGGCGCCTCGGCCCCCTATGAGGACTTGTACCCGCACTTCGGGATCACGCCCGAAGCCGTCGTCAGCGCGGTCAAGGCGCGACTCTAGGCGAGAACGCCGTACGCGGCGGCGAGACATTGCGGATTAATCGACCTGACGTGGGAAAATCGAGGGAACCCTGGCGATGAGCGAAAATAAACTTCACGCGACGGCGCGAGCGCTGGTTCAGGACGGCAAGGGCATCCTGGCCGCCGACGAAAGCGCGCCGACCATCAAGAAACGCTTCGACATCATCAAGGCCGAGTCGACGGAAGACAACCGGCGCGACTATCGCGAAATGCTGTTCACCACCCCCAACGCGCCGCAGTACATCAGCGGCGTCATTCTTTTCGACGAGACGATCCGGCAGAAGGCCGCCGACGGCACGCCGCTGGTCAAGGTGCTGGAGTCGGTCGGCATCATTCCCGGTATCAAGGTCGACATGGGCGCCAAGGACCTGGCGGGCCATCCGGGCGAGAAGGTGACCGAGGGCCTGGACGGCCTGCGCGAGCGCTTCGCCGACTACGCCAAGCTGGGCGCACGCTTCGCCAAGTGGCGCGCGGTCTACCAGATCACCGATACCTTGCCGAGCCCGGCCTGCATCGCGGTCAACGCGCACGCCCTGGCGCGCTATGCGGCCTTGGCGCAGGAGGCGGGCATCGTGCCGATCGTCGAGCCCGAGGTGCTGATGGATGGCTCTCACACCATCGAGCGTTGCGACGAGGTGACCGAGACGGTGCTACGCTCGGTCTATGGTGAACTCGCGATTCAGAACGTGAGCCTGGAAGGGTCGCTGCTGAAACCGAACATGGTGCTATCCGGCAAGGACTGCGCCGAACAGGCCAGTGTCGATGAGGTCGCGCGGCGCACCGTCCGGTGTCTAAAACGCACGGTGCCTTCGGCGGTGCCCGGCATCGTGTTCCTGTCCGGTGGGCAAAGCGACGAGCAGGCGACCCTGCACTTGAACGCCATGAACAAGCTGGACGAGCCGCGGCCCTGGAAGCTGAGCTTCTCCTACGGCCGGGCCTTGCAGGCCGCGCCGCTCAAGGCTTGGGGCGGCAAGGCCGCGAACCGGAAGGCCGGCCAGGATGCCTTCTTCGAACGCGCCAAGGCCAATGGTCTGGCCACCACGGGCGCCTACGCTTGAGAAACACGCATTTTCTTTGTCACCCGCGGGCTTGACCCGAGGGTCCATCGGCGAGCGAGGCTCCGACCTCGATGGAGTGCCGGGGCAAGCCCGGCAATGACGACACGGAGAAGGGATCATAGACGGAAACGGAGGCGACGATGGCGGTTCGGGTCGGGATTAATGGGTTTGGGCGGATCGGGCGCCTGGTCTTTCGCGCGGCGATGGAATCGGGGCGCAAGGACATCGAGTTCGTGGCGATTAACGACCTGGGCTCGGCCGAAGCCAACGCGCACCTGCTGAAATACGATTCGGTGCACGGCGTTTACCCCGGCGCCGTCGGCGCGACCAAGAACGCGATCAAGGTCGGCGCGAAGAAGGTGCAGGTCCTCTCGGAGCGCGATCCGGGCCAGTTGCCCTGGGGCGATCTGGGCGTCGACATCGTGCTGGAATGCACCGGCCTGTTCACGAAGAAAGAGACCGCGGCCAAGCACCTGGACGGCGGCGCGAAGAAAGTGCTGGTCTCAGCGCCCTGCACGGACGCCGACCTGACCGTGGTTTACGGCATCAACAGCGACAAGCTGAAGAAAAGTCATAAGGTGGTGTCCAACGCCTCCTGCACCACCAACTGCCTGGTGCCGGTCGCGCATATCCTGGAGCAGACCGTCGGCATCAAGCACGGCTTCATGACCACGATCCACTCCTTCACCGGCGACCAGCGCACGGTCGATACCCTGCACAAGGATTTGCACCGGGCGCGGGCGGCCTCGGTCTCCATGATCCCGACCTCGACCGGCGCCGCGCGCGCGGTCGGCCTGGTCCTGCCCCACCTCAAAGGCAAGCTCGACGGCACCTCGATCCGCGTGCCGACACCCAACGTCAGCCTGATCGACCTGACCATCGAAGCCAAGCGCAAGACCAGCGTGGAGGAGATCAACGCGGCCATGACCCAGGCCTCCAAGGAAAAAGCGTTGAAGGGCGTTCTGGCGCTCAACAAGGCCCCCCTGGTTTCGGTCGACTTCAACCACAACCCGGCCAGCGCGACCTTCGACCTGGGCCAGACCCAGGTGCTCGACAACACCTGCGTGCGCGTCCTGGCCTGGTACGACAACGAATGGGGCTTCTCCAACCGCATGAGCGACACCGCGGTGGCGATGGGGAAGTTGCTTTAGGGAGAAGTTCTTATCGCCATCCGTGGGATGCAATCGAAGAATGGTATTCTACCACTAAGACACAAAGAGCACGAAGAGATAAAAATCGAGAGACTCTTCGTGTTCTTTGTGTCTTCGTGTTGAAGCTTCACTTCCGCCAGGCCAGGGCCCAATCTAGCCCCCCACTCTTTTTCTTGTCACCCTCGGGCCTGACCTGAGGGCCCATCGGCATGCTAGACTGGGAACTCCACCCTACCCCGGCCGCTTGAAGCTTGCCCGCGCGGCTTCGGCTTCGGGGCGGCAGGTGCAGCCTTCGAGGTGATCGTTGACCAGACCCATGGCCTGCATGAAAGCGTAGACCGTGGTCGGGCCGACGAACTTCCAGCCGCGTTTTTTCAGGTCCTTGGAAATCGTAATCGATTCGGGAGTCGTGGCCAGCTTGCTCAAGCTCGCGTAGTCGAGGCGCTTGGGCCTAGCGTCCGGGACCGGCTCGAATTGCCAGAAATAGGCCGCCAGCGAACCGAATTCCCCAACCGTCTCGATCGCCCGCTTGGCGTTGTTGATGCTGGCCTCGATCTTGCCGCGATGGCGGACGATTCCCGCATCCTGTAACAAGCGCTCGACATCCTTGTCGCCGAAGCGGGCGACCTTCTCGAACTCGAAACCGGCGAAGGCGGCGCGGAAGTTCTCCCGCTTGCGCAGGATGGTGAGCCAGGAGAGGCCGGACTGAAAGCCCTCCAGGCAGATCTTCTCGAGCAAGCGCCGGTCGTCATCGACCGGCCAGCCCCACTCGGTGTCGTGGTAGGCTTGGTAATCCTCGGCCCCGCCATGCCACCAACAGCGCGTCCGCCCATCGGCGCCGACAATCAGCCCGGTGCCACCATGCTCGGTCATAAGTCGTGGCCGGCCATGCTTTACCCCCATCAAAATCGTTGCTTTCAATCGGTGCCATAGGGGACTGGACGCCGGACAAGAGGTCAAGACCTTCAAGAACACTTTTACCCCGCGCGCCCACGCCTATGATGGCGCCATGAAGACGCGCGCGATACTCGTGCATTCCTTGGAAGACGCCCGGATCGCCGCCGCCGCCGCGGCGGCGCTTGGCGTGCCCGTGATCCTGGCCTCCGCGCCCGGGGCGGCGGCTTACCTGGGGCCGGGCTGGTTTCGCGAGATGACGGCGATTATCGCGCGGGAGTATCCGGGGGCGCCGATCGCGGCCGTGCTCGATTGTGGCGACAAGGCGGGGCACGCGATGGCGGCGCTAGGCGCCGGCGTAGCCAAGGTCCGCTTTACCGGGCGCAAGGCGGTCGCCGCCAAGCTGGCCGAGATCGCGGCGGCCCAGGGCGGCGAGATCGTCACCGGATGGCTGCGGGCGCTCGATCTGCTGGAGGAACCCGATCCAGTCGCGGCTTGCCGGCGCTGGCTCGCGAGGCGATAACCGCCTTCATGGCCAGCCCCGAACCGCCCCCCTGCCAGGCCTACCTTGTGGTGCCGCCGGAGACCGCGCCGGAGACCCTCGCGGGCCTGCTCGATTCGGCGGCCGTTGCCTGTGTCTTGATCCGGCGCGGCGGGCTCGACCCGGCCGCCCTGCGGACTCAGGTTCAGGGTCTATGCCCGGTGGCGCAGGCGCGCGGCGTCGCGGTCTTGCTGGAAGACGAGGCTGCCTTGGCGGCGGCCCTGGGCTGCGACGGAGTTCATGTGAGCGATCCGGCCGCCTATAAAACGGCGCGCCAAGTCCTGGGGCCGGACGCCATTGTCGGCGTGGCCTGTGGCGGCTCGCACCATGACGCCATGGTGGCGGGCGAGAACGGCGCCGACTATGTCGCCTTCGGCGGGCTCGACCCGCCCCAAGCGCCGGAGGCCGATCTGGTCGGCTGGTGGCAGGCCCTGACGACCGTGCCTAGCGTCGCCTTTGGGGCGCAGACGCCGGAGGAGGCGGGCGACCTGGCCAGGGCCGGCGCGGATTTCGTCGCCCTCGGCCCGGAGATTTGGGACCAGGGCGAAGCCGGTCCGGCGGCGCTGCGGGCAGCGGTAGCGGCCTTCGCCCAGGCTTGATCTTCCGTATCAAGCCCGCAATTGCGCCCGCGGGGCCTAGCTGCTAGCTTCCGCGCGCTTTTCCCGGCCCCCATCCCAGATCCCAGAAGCGACGTATGAAAATTCAAGGCAACGCCATTCGTCCCGGCAACATCATCGAACACAAGAATCGCCTTTGGCGCGCGGTCAAGATCCAGCATACGCAGCCCGGCAAGGGCGGCGCCTATCTGCAAGTGGAACTAAAGGACATCCGCGACGGCACCAAGCTGAACGAGCGCTTCCGCTCCGGCGAGGATGTCGAGCGGGTCCGCCTGGACCAGCGCGACTATCAGTTTCTTTATGCCGAGGGCACGGATAGCTACACCTTCATGGACAATGAGAACTTCGAGCAGATCACCCTGCCGGCGGAGTTCCTGGGCGAGCAGGCCGCCTTCCTTCAGGAGAACATGAACGTAACCATCGAATCCTACGAAGGATCGGCGATCGGGGTCACGCTGCCGGATACCGTGGTTGTGACGATTGTCGAGGCCGACCCGGTGGTGAAGGGGCAGACCGCGTCGTCGTCGTACAAGCCGGCGGTCCTGGAAAACGGCATGCGCGTCATGGTGCCGCCGCACATCGAATCGGGCACGCGCATCGTCATCAACACGGCCGATTCAACCTACGTCGAGCGCGCCAAGGACTAAGACCAAACCGCGAAACTGGCCGCACCGCGCCATAAAGGAACCTTACTTTCATGGCCACGAGATCGGCCCACATCAACGTCATGATCCGGGCCGCGGACAAGGCCGCGCGCACCTTGCGCCGCGACTACGGCGAGGTCGCGAACCTGCAGGTTTCGCGCAAAGGTCCGGCCGATTTCGTCACCGCCGCCGACTTGAAAGCGGAGAAGACGCTGCGCGAAGAATTGAGCCGCGCCCGGCCCGACTACGCCCTGCTCATGGAAGAGTCGGGCGCCAGCGCGAATCACGCGACCGCGGAGCGATGCTGGATCGTCGACCCCCTGGACGGCACCACTAATTTTCTGCACGGCCTGCCCCATTTCGCGATCTCGATCGCGTTGGAGGAACGGGGCGAGTTGATTGCCGGGGTCGTCTTCGATCCGATCAAGAATGAGCTGTACTACGCCGAAAAAGGCCAGGGCGCCTATCTCAACGACCGGCGTATCCGGGTTTCCTCGCGCGAACGCCTGGACGACTCCGTGATCGCCACGGGCATCCCCTTCTTGGGACATGGCGACCGGCCGACATTTCTGGCGGAATTGGACGCGGTGAGCGGTGCGGTGGCCGGCGTGAGGCGTTGGGGCACGGCATCGCTCGACCTGGCCTATGTCGCCGCCGGGCGCTTCGACGGCTTTTGGGAGCGCGGCTTGTCGAGCTGGGATGTCTCGGCCGGGATCGTCCTGGTGCGTGAAGCGGGAGGCCAGGTCAGCGAAATCGGCGGCAAGGCATTTCGGCGCGACAGCGCCAGTATCCTGGCCACAAACGAGACCTTGCACAGGTCCCTTAACCGTTTGTTACCTGTACCTGCGCCAAAGTCGGCTTGAACCCTGGCTCGCCCGCACCCAGACCGCAAAGCGGTTGTCGTTTGGCGAGGCAATGCCTAGTCTTAACCGTCGATTCTCTTGGCGGTTCGCGACACGGAGGTCCCATGCCGTTCGACGCCATCCCTAAGCGTCTGGGATTCGCGGAATCAAGCCTCACGGCCCGGCCCGCCAGGTCCGCGCCGCTGGGCCTTGCTTTGGCGGCTGCCTGTATTCTCGCCTCAACGGGTGCGCTCGCCCAACAAACGGTGATTATCGGCGGCGGTCCAGCCGCTAGCCCTGTGACCAGCGGCCCGGCCGCCAGTACCGTGGGACGCGGCGGCAGCGGAATCGTTGTGAACGATTCCGTGCTCGACTCGCTTGGGCCAGGCGTCCCGGCGGCCGGTTTGCCGGTGCCGGCGCCCCAAACGCCCGTTTATGGAACCGGCATTGCGACCCCGGTTTCCCCAGGCTCCGGGTCCTATTTCACGCCGGAAACGAGTGGGGCCTACCGCGCGCCCGGCACGGGTCAATTGGTGGTGACCCGGCCGTCTACTCTGCTTTATCCCCCTATGCAGGCCCCGAAAAGCCGTTTGGCCGTGCCACCGGCGCGTAGCGCGGCGGTTGATAAGCCGGCCCAGCCCGATCGGGCCGGCACGGCGGCTTCCTCGACGGGCGGTAAGTTGACCTCGCGCTTGATCGCGGCACCGCCCAAGAAGCGCCCGGCGGCGCCCGCTGTGCCCAAGGTCGCCTCGAAAACGCCGGCCCCCGCGAAACCCGCGGTTACCAAACCGGCCAAAACGGCGGGCACGCCGGAAGTGCCCGCGTCCTCGGCCAAAACAGCTCTTCCCACCACGGCCCCGGCCAAGCCAAGCGTGCCGGCCCCGCCGAGCCAGATCGCCGCCAAGTCCCCGCCGGCCGCCGCAACCTCGATCGCGCCCGCCCCCAGTGTCCAGGCCCCCAGCGCGCCGCCGGCCGCACCCAAGGTGCCCGCAGTCTCGGCGCCTACTGTCTCGGCACCCAAGGTCACGGCCCCCAAGGTCACGGCCCCGGCAGCCCCGAGCGCGCCCACCGAAAAGGCGGCGGAAACAACGATAGCCGCCATTCCGCAGACCAAAGACCGGGCGGCGCCCAGCGTGACGGCAGCCACCCCCGATGGCGATCTTCGCCTAGCCTTCGATTCCGGTTCGGCGGAACTTTCGGACGCCGCCAAGAAACTACTAAAAGACCTGGCGCAAGACCTGTCGCTGAAGTCGTCCGAGCGGGTCCAGCTGCTCGCCTTCGCAGCGGACAGCGGCGGCGGGGCGAGCCGGGCGCGCCGGCTTTCGCTTTCGCGGGCGCTGGCGGTTCGCGCGTTTCTGATCGACCAAGGGGTGCGCTCGACACGTATGGACGTGCGGGCGCTGGGGAGCAAAGCGGGAGACGGACCGGCGGATCGAGTCGATATCCTGCCACAGTAGGCGGGACACTTGGATCGAGTCCGTGTCATAGTGTTGCCGCAATGCCGGGCTAACAGGGCCTGATTTTTTGGGGGGGATCTCCGGGCACGGAGACCCGCGATAGAGCGGCAGACTTGAGCAAAACAGAAACGAACCTGCGCGGTATCACGCGCCCACAACGCTACATCTTCCGGATGAGCGTCTTCCTGGTCATCGTCTCGGCCGCTTGCGCGGCCCTGGCGCCGCAGTTGAAGGACGCCTTCATCGCCAACGCCGTCTTGAACGGAATGATTTTGGGCGTCCTGTTGCTGGGCGTGGTTTACATCTTCCGGCAGGTCCTGGTCTTGCGCCCGGAGGTCAATTGGCTGGAGCATCTGCGCCGCGAAACTCAAGGCGGCGTTGTCTTTGCGGGCAGCTTGTCCGGGCAGGCCGCACCCCGGCTTCTCGGTCCAATGGCGACGATGCTGGGCGAAAAGCGCGGCCGCATCTCGCTGTCCACCATGTCGATGCGCACCCTGCTCGACAGTATCCAAAGCCGGATCGAGGAATCGCACGAGATCTCCCGCTATTTGATCAGCCTCCTGGTTTTCCTCGGCCTGCTCGGCACCTTCTGGGGCCTGCTGGGCACGGTCAGCGCGGTCGGCGAAACGATCGGAAGCCTCAGCGGCTCGGTAGACGATCCGGCGCGCGTGTTCGCGGACCTGCAGAAGGGCTTGACCACGCCCTTGTCCGGCATGGGCACGGCCTTCTCGTCGTCCCTGTTCGGCCTTGCCGGGTCCCTGGTTTTGGGATTCCTGGAGCTACAGGCCGGCCAAGCCCACAATCGCTTCGTGAACGACCTGGAAGAGTGGCTGTCGGGCGTCACCCGTCTCGGCGGCGGCGGGGGGTCGGTCGGCGACGGCGAACAAAGCGTTCCCGCCTTCATCCAAGCGCTCCTGGAAAAAACCGCGGACAGTCTCGATCAGCTTCAAACGACCATCGCGCGCGGCGAGGGCGAGCGCAGCGTGGTCAATCAGAACCTGGGCACCTTGACCGAACAACTGAGCGTAATGACCGATCAGATGCGCGGCGAACAGGGCGTCATGAAGCGCCTGCTTGAGACCCAGACTCAGATGCGAGCCGTTTTCAGCCAGATGGCGGAACAGGAGCATCGCCCGAACGGGCTGGACGAAGCAACGCGAGGCCACATCCGTAATCTGGATATGCGCATGGAGCATCTGCTCAACGAGTTGAACAACGGACGCGATTACGCCGTGCAGGAAATCCGCGGCGAAATTCGTTTGCTCACGCGCACCATCGCGGCAATGGCCGAAGAAACCGAATAAACGGAAATGTTCGTCCTCGGCCGCAGCGCGCAACGCCGTACGGTCAACATCTGGCCCGGGTTCGTCGACGGCCTGGCGACCCTCCTGCTGGTCGTCGTCTTCGTTCTCATGGTCTTCATGGTGGCGCAGTATTTCCTGGCGGTCGCCCTGACCGGCCGCGACCAGGCGCTGACCCGTCTGCAGAGCGAAATCAACGACCTGGCGAATTTGTTGGCGCTCGAGCGGGCCGCCAACGCCGACCTGCGTATCGACGTGTCGCAGTTGTCGTCGGAACTGCAAAGCTCGCTCGGGGTACGTGAGTCCCTAGCCGATCAATTGGCCGCTCTAACCACCGCGAACGAAGACCTCGAGACCCGGCTAGGCGCCGCCGAAGCCAAGAGCGCCCTGGTCGCCAAGGAACTTGAGGACGCCTACAAAACCATCGAGGCCGATAAGGAAAAAGTCGAAGCGCAATTGGCGCAACTCGCATTGCTGCAAAGACTGCGCGACGAAATGACGGAGCGCCTGCGCGTGAGCGAAGCCGAGACCCAACGTGTCGGCAAGGAGTTGGAAGACGCCTTTAAGGTGATCGACGCGGACAAGGAAAAGATCCGCACGCAGCTACAGGACATCGCGATCCTGCAGTCCTTACGCGACGAAATGATGGCGAAGCTGACGCTATCGGAAACCGAGCGCGAGAAACAGGAAGAGCTGACTAGCGAGGCGCAGCAGCAGCTTATT
>JAJFGN010000054.1 GCA_021776115.1 Kiloniellaceae bacterium
CTCAGCACTACCAGACAGAGGCTCCTCAACTACGGCTTCACTCCTGACGAGGTCGAGACTATCTCTACCGAGCAAGACAGCTCGGCCACCTTGTTTGTTCGGGCGCCCTACAGCGGGACAATCGTTGAGCGGCTTGCCGTCGTGGGCGAAGCCGTGGAGCCCGGCGATGACCTTCTCACCCTGGCCAACCTCGACACGATGTGGCTGTCGCTGTCCGTGCCAGCCGACCGCACCCACCTTGTAGGGAAGGGCATGCAGGTTTCGGCCGCGTTCGATGGCTACGCGAGCCTCGATGTTCGCGGCACACTGACTTGGGTCAACACGGCCATTGATGAGCGGACTCGCATGCTCAAGGCCCGGGCAGTAGTGGACAACTCTGCGCGCGCGCTCAAGGCTGGAATGTTCGGTGACGCTCGGCTGCTTCTGGGAGAAGCCGCGGGCGCTATCGCCGTGCCCAGGGGTTCTATCCAACGCTACGAGCAGCAGCCGTATGTGTTCGTCAAGCTTGAAGACGACCTCTATTCGCTGCGCAGGGTTGCGCTTGTCGAGGGAAGTCCGTCAGAGGAATTCGAAGCGGTGCTCGCTGGCCTTGCGCCAGATGAGCCCGTTGTAACTGAGGGCGCGTTCACGGTCATGTCGGAGTTCCTCAAGTCGAGGCTCGGCGCCGGTTGCGTTGACGACTGATAGCGCAAGGCCGCCCCATGCTCGATAAGCTTATTGTCTTCTCCCTTCACAACCGGCTTCTCGTGCTGCTGCTGGGCGCGATTCTCATCGGTGCAGGGTCGTACACGCTCGTTCGCACTCCCGTTGATGCCTTCCCTGACACGACTCCCGTCCAGGTTCAGATAAACACCGTCGACCCGGCGCTGAACCCCGAGGAAATCGAGCAGCAGATCACTCTTCCGGTCGAGCTCGCCATCGGTGGCCTCCCCGGACTCTCGAACGTTCGTTCGGTCTCCAAGTTTGGGCTCTCGCAAGTTGTCGCCACCTTCGACGACGACACGGACATCACGGACGCTCGCCAGTACGTCGCTGAGCGCCTCTCGACAGTCGAGCTGCCGGTGGGCATCGAGCGCCCGCAGCTTGGTCCCATCGCCACCGGCCTTGGCGAAATATTCCACTACGTGCTTCGCTCCGAGAATCCGGACCGCGGGCGCGTTGAGCTTCGCACTCTTCACGACTGGGTGGTCAAGCCGGAGCTGAGGAAGGTTGCCGGAGTTGCCGAGGTCAACTCGTGGGGCGGCTACGAGAAGCAGTACCACGTCGTTGTATCGCCCGAGGCGCTGCTCAAGTACGGCCTCACGCTCTCCGAGGTGTTCGAGGCCCTCGAGCGCAACAACCAGAACGTCGGTGGTGGAGTGCTCGAGTCCGGCGGTCAAGCGCTGCTTGTGCACGGCCTCGGCCGCGTGACTACGATTCCGCAGATAGAGAATGTGGTCATTGCGGCTTTCGACGGAGCACCCGTGCGCATTCGCGACATTGCTGCGGATGTGAAAGTCGACCACGAGATTCGCCGCGGAGCAGTGACTGCGGATGGGCGAGGGGAGGTGGTCCTAGGACTTGCCTTCATGCTCATGGGGGAGAACGCTCAAAGGGTCACCGAGAATCTCAAGGACCGACTCGCGAGTGTTCGCAAGTCTCTGCCCGACGATGTCATCGTCGAGGTGGTCTACGACCGCACGGAGCTGACGACCGAGGTCATTGGCACGGTTGAGCACAACCTGCTCGCTGGAGCGCTGCTTGTCATCCTCGTGCTCTTCGCTCTGCTCGGAAACCTCCGTGGTGGGCTGCTGGTGGCCGTGGCGATTCCTCTCGCCATGCTCTTTGCCATCATTGGCATGTACCAGTTCGCCATCGCAGCGAGCCTTCTAAGTCTTGGTGCCATCGACTTCGGCATCATCGTGGACGGCTCTGTGGTGATGACCGAAGCCAACATGCGCAATCTCGCCGAGAGGGCGCGCCACCTCGGTCGCTCCCTTACCGCGAGTGAGCGCCTCGAGGTCGTTGCATCCTCCGCCAAACAGGTGGCCCGTCCGATTGTGTTCGGCATGGCCATCATCATGGTCGTCTTCCTACCTGTGCTCGCGCTTGACGGCATCGAAGGGAAGATGTTCCGCCCCATGGCGTGGACTTTCATCTTCGCTTTGGGTGGTGCGCTACTCATCGCGCTCACGCTCTCGCCAGTTCTCGGCTACTACTTTCTCCCGAAACGGGTCAGCGAGCGCGAAGGTCTTTTGGCGCGCGCAATGAACGCAACGTTCGGGTGGTTGTTGGGCGCGGCGCTTCGGCTTCGGTGGCTTGTGCTCACCGGAGCACTCTTGCTCGTTGTTGGTGCAGGCTGGACCTCGACGCAGCTTGGTGGTGAGTTCATCCCGCGGCTGAGCGAAGGGGCCGTGGTTCTCAACACCATCCGTCTAGCGGGCGTGTCTCTTGATGAATCGGTGCGCTACAACTCGCGCATCGAGAGTCTCTTGCTCGAGGAGTTCCCCGACGAGGTTCGCCACGTTTGGAGTCGTATCGGCACCGCCGAGATCGCGACGGACCCCATGGGGCTTGAGCTCACCGACATCTTCTTGTCCCTGACGCCGCGCGAGCAGTGGGTAAAAGCTAGCACTCAAGCGGAGCTTGTCGCCGCCATGCAGGCTGTGGTCGACGACCTGCCGGGGCTCAACATCGTTGCCACGCAGCCTATCGAGATGCGGCTCAACGAGATGGCCTCAGGGATTCGTTCTGACATCGGCATCAAGATCTACGGGGATAACTTCGATGAGCTCGTTCGCGTGAGCGATGAAGTGCAGCGCATCCTTGTTGAGATTCCCGGACAATCGGACATCGCTGTCGACCAGGTTACGGGGCAACCCACGCTTCGCATCAAGGTCGACCCTGATGCGATTGCTCGCTTCGGGGTCTCGGGCCAGGAGGTGCTTGACTTCGTCGAAGTGATTGGCGCCCGTCGAGTCGGCCAGGTCTTCGAGGGCCAGAGGCGCTTCCCTTTGGCGGTGAGACTTCCAGACCGGCATCGCTCCGATGTCGAAACGATTCGCTCGACGCTGATTCCAACCGAGTCCGGCTTACGGCTGCCACTTCGCAGTGTGGCCGACATCTCGGAGGAGGAGGGCATCTCGACTATCAACCGCGAGTGGGGACGCAGGCTCATCCGCGTTCAGTGCAACGTGGCGGGTAGAGACGTTTCCTCGTTTGTCGAAGAGGCGCAGCGGCGTATCGACGAGCAGCTCAAACTTCCGGAGGGCTACGTCATCGAGTGGGGCGGGCAGTTCGAGAACCTGGCCAAGGCCAAGACTCGTTTTCTCGTTGTGGTCCCGGTAACGCTTCTGCTTGTCTTCTTCCTTCTGTTCTTCAGCCTGAAGAACTTGCGTGAGGTGCTGCTGATTTACACGGGCATTCCCTTTGCCGCAGTCGGGGGAGTCTTCGCTCTTTGGTTGCGTGGGATTCCGTTTAGTGTGAGCGCTGCCGTT
>JAJFGN010000055.1 GCA_021776115.1 Kiloniellaceae bacterium
GTGTTGGGATCGTACTTGGCGCTCCAACGGATCATCTCCAGGATCACCGGCAGCAGATCGCGGCCCTTCTCGGTCAGGGCGTAGTTGACCTTGCGGCGGTTTTCCGGATCGCGCGACTTGCGCAGGATTCCGGCCGCCTCCAGTTGCTTCAGCCGGTCGGCCAGGACGTTGGTCGCGAAGCCTTTGTTCGAGGCCAGGAACTGACCGAAGGTCTTATGCCCTTTGAGCACGATGTCGCGCACGACCAGGAGCGACCAGCGGTCGCCGAAGGTGTCGAGGGCGAAGGAAACCGGGCATCCGGTGTCGCGCATCTTTTCCGGTTTGGGCATGGGGGGAGTTTAAATTATTCGCTTGCAAAAAGCAATCGGAGACGCTAATTTAGCATCACTTGCGAAAGACAAGTTATTCGACGCGATCCGAAACCGCGATTCCCGCCGCCCCGGCGGGACCGCAGCCAGCGCTAACGGAGACCGATGCATGCCAAGCCCAATACCGAGCGAGATTTTCTGGCTGACCCTGACCGCGGCCTTCACGGTGCTCATGTGGCTGCCTTACGCCTACTACCGAATTTCAAGAGCCGTCCCCAAGATCGGTTTCCTGCGCCTCGCCGCCGACCCGCTGCCGGGCGACGACCCCTTCGACGACGACTGGGCGCACCGGGCCTATCGCGCGCACATGAACGCGGTCGAGAACCTGGTCGTCTTCGCCCCGCTGACCCTGGCGGTCACCGCGACCGGGTCGGGCAACGAGGTCACGGCGGCGGCCTGCGCGATCTATTTCTGGGCCCGCTTCGTGCACGGCGTGTTCTACACCGTGAAGCTGCCTTTCGTACGTACGATCGCCTGGTTCACCGGGGTCGGCGCGTGCCTGGTCCTGGCCTATCAAATCCTGACCTGAGCGGCCCTGGTTTGTCGTCCGTTCCAGTGCCAAGTATCATCGGGTAACTTTAAGCGATCTTAGGGAGAAAAATCAGTGACACTCGACGAAAGCGCGGTCGCGACTCATTATGGGGACGCGGATCTCCTGACCCGAATTCGGGGCGGGCTCAAAGCCGCCGGGATCGATGAGAAGACTTTGCGCCCGGACGATCTGGCGCCGGTTGACGAATTCCATATTGGCGGCCGTGAGGCGACGGCGCACGCGGTCTCGAAGTTACCCCTGCGCCAGGATCATCGGGTTCTCGATGTCGGCTGCGGCATTGGCGGCGCCGCCCGGTATATCGCCACGCAAATCGGGTGCGAGGTTGCGGGCATCGATCTGACGCCAGAGTATATTTCGACCGCGAAGACCCTGACCGATATGACCGGCTTGGCCGGCAAGGTCAGCTTCGAGGTCGCCAGCGCGCTGGATATGCCCTTCGACGGCGAGGCTTTCGACGCCGCGATCACCATCCACGTCGCCATGAATATCGCCAAGCGGGCGGAGCTTTATCGGGAGATCGCCCGGGTCCTGAAACCGGGCGCGGCTTTCTGCGCTTACGATGTCATGAGGAAGAACGGCGAAGATCTCGCCTTTCCGGTACCCTGGGCGCAGTCGGCGGAGACCAGCCACCTGACGACCCCCGACCAGATGCGCGCGCTTCTGGACGACGCCGGTTTTGAGGTTCAAGAAGTCGAGGATCGGACAGACATCGCGATCGCGTTCTTCCAGCAGCGGCTGGCCTCTAGCGAGGAAGGCCCGCCGCCGCTCGGCGTACACTTAGTGATCGGCCCCAGCGCCCCGGAGAAATTCAAAAACACGATGGACAACGTTCAGAACGGCCGCATCGCGCCGGTACAAATCATCGCCCGCCGGAAGTAGCACCGCCTGCAAGCTGTCGAGGACGCACCGTGAGCGAACGCCCCCTCCTAGTCATCGATGGCCTGCAATACGCCAAGTGGTCCGAAAAGATATTCCGGGAGATGCGCGAGGGCGGCGTGACCGCCGTGCACGTCACGATCTCGTATTGGGAGGATTACGACGAGACGCTGGCGCGCATCGCGGAATGGGACCGGCGCTTCGAGAGCTTTTCCGATCTGATCGTCCCGGGACGGAGTGCGGCCGATGTCCGCCGTGCGCGGGAGCAAGGCCGGACCGCCATTATCTTCGGGGCCCAGAACTGCTCGCCCATCGAAGACGATATCGGCCTGATCGAGGTCCTGCACGATCTGGGTCTTCGCTTCATGCAGCTCAGCTACAACAACCAAAGCCTGCTGGCGACCGGTTGCTACGAGCGCGAAGATCCCGGCATCACGCGCATGGGCCGCGAGGCGATTCGCGAAATGAACCGGGTCGGTCTGGTCATCGACATGTCGCACAGCGCCGAGCGCTCGACCCTGGAGGCGATCGAGCTTTCGCAGCGTCCCATCGCGATCACCCATGCCAACCCTCATGCCTGGCACGCCGCCCGGCGCAATAAGTCCGACGACGTGCTGCGCGCGCTGGGCGAAAGCGGCGGCATGTTGGGCCTCAGCCTCTATCCGCACCACTTGAAAGACGGTACGGATTGCACGCTGCGCGCGTTTTGCGAGATGGCGGCGCGCACCGCCGAGCTTATGGGCGTCGAGAGCATCGGCATCGGGTCGGACCTGTGCCAGGACCAGCCCGATTCCGTGGTCGAGTGGATGCGCAACGGCACCTGGACCAAGGCCAGGGACTACGGCGAAGGCTCCGCCAAACAGGCGGGGTTTCCGCCTCAGCCGGCATGGTTTCAGGGCAACCGCGATCTCGGCGCGCTGGCGCAAGGTTTTCGCGATGCCGGTTTCGGCGAGGCAGACGTTCGCAAGATCATGGGCGAGAACTGGCTCGATTTTTTCGAGCGTTCTTTCGGGCCGGCCCCGTGACGGGAAAGCCCGCGGCGGCGCAAACGCCCACCCTTAAGCTGCGCCCACCGGATGCCGTCATGCGCCTGGAGCGCTTGGGCAGTTTCTACCAGACCCGGCTTAGCTTCATGCGCTCGCTCCTGCGCCGGATCGCGCGCGAGCGATGGAGCTTGACGCGCGAGCGCTTCGACCTCGACCCGCGCGGTGTCGGGGTCGCTGTTTATGCGCTGGCCACGCCGCGCGGACCCGTCCGGCTTGTCGCCTTCAGTCATGAGCTGGCGCCGGAGGACCGCACCGACCGTGTGATCGCGGAGCGCTGGGACGCAACCTTCGCGCTCACCACGGCGCTGGCCGACGTCGACACTATTGCCCGCCTGGGCGCCAACGTGCCCTTGCAGGAAGCCGGGCGGTGCAGCCCCTCGGAGTATGTGCTTTGCCGTGCGAACAAGTCTGTGCGGATGTTCGAATCGGTGGTCGCGGGCTTGGCCCAGGGGCGTCAACCCCAGGCCGCCGAGGTCACCGGCACCGGCTACCTCATGCGCACGACGGCCGTGTACGGCAATGGGAAGTTCGGCCTTTCGGATCTGGATAACACCTTCGGCAGGGGGCTCTTCTCGCGCCCCTTCGAGGCCGAGATGCTGACCGTCTATCTGATCCGTGAGTTCACCTTCGATCTGGTGGCGCACCTGGCCCGTGTCCGGGCGCCGGAGGCGGCGGTTACTCTGTCCCCGGCGTCGAAGCGGATGTTCGGCATCGGTAACGCGACCGGGCTGGGTATGGCGCCGTTTCTGACCGGCCACCCGATATTGTTCGATCATTGGATGACGGCGCGCGAAACCGCCATCGCCAGGGTCCGTGCGATCGAGCGAAGCGATGCCAGGCGCGTCGCGCGCTTTCGCGAGGTGTTGGACCTTGCCATCGCCCATCTGGCCGAGTGGCGCACCGACGACACGCGGCAGATGGCGCGCATCGAGACCCTGCGCCGAGAGCTACCGGACTTCCGCGATTGGTTCGCGGGTGAGGGCGCGGCCGTGCTCGATGACCTTGGGCCCTGGAACGCGATTGCTGAAGCCGCCGGGGCCCGCTTGTCGATCGAGGGGCAGGAGTTGATCAACTCTCTGATCCTGGAACCGCACGGCGATCTGGTCGATGACCTGGAGGATACGATGTCGGCGGCGGAGCATCTGGCCTTCGACCCAGCGATGCCGTTGCGCGCACTCGAAAACCTGATTCGCGCCAACTACGCCTGGGCGTTGGACGTCGATTACGAAGACCCGGCGCGGCAACACTTTTTCTGGTACGTCTCGGAGGAAAAACTGGAGCCCCGCCTGGGCGAGCGCTTTGCCGAGCCGGGTGCGGACAAGGAGATGCCCATCGGCGTCGCGCGCGACGTCAAGCGGCTGCACACCGCGCTGAGGGACCTGACGCCCGCCATGACCACGGCCGAGTTTCTTATAGGCCACCCAGAGTTTCGGCGGCTTGTGCGGCGGGTGCAGGGGCTCGCTGCGCATCCCTACGGCGAAATCCGCGATAACCTCTTGGCGCGCGACCTGGTTGCCGTTGATCTCTTGCGCTGCAAGCTGTCGATGTTCGGGGCCGCCAAGTTCGATCCCAAATCGGACCGCTGGACCCGTATCACGATGTACCAGGGCGCGCCCGGCTTCGGCGAGCTGACCCAAGATAGCGCGGACGACTGGGCCTTTCCGGCGTTTCTCGGTTAGCGACCTAGGCGTGCATCCATGATCGTCACCCTGAACGAAATTCAACGAAGCTGTCAAAAGGCGCTAAGCGGGGCCGGTGCGCCGCCCGGTATCGATGACGATGCGGGGGCCGCCGTGGCTTGGCTCGAATCGCGCGGCCTGGCGGCCCTGGGCGGAGTCGTGGCGGCGCTCGAGCGTTGGGCCGGCGACCCCGGCGCGGCGGTTATCGGCGGGACGGCGGCGGGCATGTTCGATGCCGGCGGCCGCTCCGCCGTTTTTCTTGGTCCCGGCCTGATCGATGCCGTGGTCTCCTCGGCCACATCCCAAAAGTCATCGCGCCTGGACATTAGGGCCCTCACCGAACCGCAGTTCCTCATCCCGCTGGCCGAGTCCCTGTGCGGCTTGGGATGGTCTTTCGACATCGCGTGGACCGCTGGCGGCCAAGCCTCCGGCACGGGCGCACAGCTTGACTCTACGGCGGGCGTCACCTTGCTCGGCGATTGGTCCAGGGTGCCCGCCGGCCCAGCCGAGGTCGTGGTTCATTGCCAAGAAGCCGGGCAGGCGCCTTTTGACAGCAGGCTTCCAGTTGCGTGCGGCGCGACCGAACTAGGAGCGCGCCGCGCGGCAAGCCTGTCGACCGGCCTCGCGGTCGAAGACGCGCTCTGGAACAAGGTGAGCCGCTACGCGCGCCGCACTTTAGTCCCCGCCAGTGCCGAATCGCGCGCGCGCGGCGCCGGGCCGGGGTCCAGCGACAACGAGTGAAGGCGCCAGGGCCAAGACCCCCCGCCTCACGTTCCTGAAAAAAAGCATGGCGCGGCGCTGCATTTCTGTCGCCGACCGGGCGCCGCTCGCGATACGCTACCCTGCCTTTAAGGTAAGGGGCCAAGCCGAGCGGAGAGGGAGGTTAAGCGATGAACTGGGAGGTCTTTATCACCTGCGCCATTACCGGTGCAGGCGACACCACGGGCAAGAGCGGCAAGGTCCCGGTAACCCCGAAGCAAATCGCCGACTCGGCTCTGGAAGCTGCCAAGGCCGGCGCGGCGGTCGCCCATATCCATGTCCGCGATCCCGAGACGGGCAAGGGCTCGCGCGATCCCAGGCTGTATCGCGAGGTCGTGGACCGGGTCCGCGATTCGGATACCGATGTGGTCCTGAACCTAACCGCCGGGATGGGCGGCGATCTGGTCCTGGGCGGCACCGACGCGCCCTTGCCCCTGGACGCGCCGGGCACCGACATGGCGGGCGCGCTGGAACGCCTGGCCCATGTCGAGGATTGCCTGCCGGAAATCTGCACGCTGGATTGCGGCTCCATGAACTTCGTGGCCGGCGGCGATTACGTCATGGTCAATACCCCCGACATGCTGCGCGCCATGGCCAAGCGGGTGCGCGACTTGGGCGTGCGGCCGGAGCTGGAGGTCTTCGACAGCGGCCATCTGGTCATGGTCAAGGACCTGATCGCCGAAGGCTTGATCGACGATCCGGTCGCGATCCAATTGTGCATGGGCATTCCCTATGGCGCGCCGGACGACCCCGGCACCTTCATGGCCATGGTCCAGGCCTTGCCGCCCGGCGCTTTCTTCTCCGCGTTCTCGATCGGGCGCATGCAATTGCCCTTCGTCGCCATGGCGGCCTTGGCCGGCGGTAACGTGCGCGTCGGACTCGAGGACAACATCTATCTGCAACGCGGCGTCATGGCGACCAACGGTCAGTTGGTCGAACGCGCCGTGGCCATCCTGACGGCGATGAACGTAAGGCTTCTGGGTCCGGGCGATGTGCGCGCGAAGTTGAAGCTGACCAAGCGGGGCTAATATTTTGGAGCCTGCGTTGACCGGCCTCCCCCCACCCTAACCCTCCCCCTTGAGGGGGGAGGGTTAGGGTGGGGGTGAACGGCGTAAGACGGCGAGCGAGCAATTGGAAACACAAGAATGAACGCGATCAAAACGGTCGGTCTCTTGGGCGGTGGCGTGATTGGAGCCGGCTGGGCCGCGCGCTGCGTGCTTAACGGTCTCGATGTTATCGTGTGCGACCTCGATCCCGAGGCTGAGCGCAAACTGGGCGAGGTGGTGGCGAACGCCGAGCGCGCGTACCGTAAGATGACCTTGGCGCCGCTCGGCGGGCCTGGCCGCCTGCGTGTGACCCGCGAGCTTGAGGACGCGGCGGCCGGGGCCGACTTCATTCAGGAAAACTTGCCGGAGCGCGAGGATGTCAAAATCCCGCTCCTGAACCGCGCGGCCAAGGCGGCGCGGCCGGACGTCGTCATTGGGTCCTCGACTTCCGGCCTTTTGCCGTCGCGCCTGCAGGCCGAGATGGCGCATCCGGCGCGCTTCCTGGTCGGCCATCCCTTCAATCCTGTCTACCTCATGCCCCTGGTCGAGGTTTGCGGCGGCGACAAGACGAGCGATGAAACCAAGGAGCGGGCCACCGCCTTCTATGCCTCGATCGGTATGCGCCCGCTGGTTGTGCGTAAGGAGATAGACGGTTTCATTGCCGATCGTCTGATGGAGGCGCTGTGGCGCGAAGCGCTTTGGCTGGTCAACGACGATATCGCGACGGCGGCGGAGATCGACGACGCCATGCGCTTTGGGCCCGGCCTGCGTTGGTCCTTCATGGGTACCTTTCTGACCTACCGCATCGCCGGTGGGGAACTTGGCATGCGCCACTTCATGGATCAGTTCGGCCCCAGCCTGAAATGGCCCTGGACCAAATTGATGGACGTGCCGGAGTTGAACGACGAGCTCCTCGACAAGATCGTCGCGCAGTCGGACGCGCAGGCCGATGGCAGGACGATCCGCGAATGGGAACGGCTGCGCGACGATTGCCTGGTCGCGGTCATGCAGGGCTTGCGCGGTCACGGCTTTGGCGCCGGGGCGGTGCTGCAAGACTACGACGCCAAGCTGTTCGAGCGGTCGCATGCCGGGCCGGCGGTCGCCGTCGATATTGGCAAGCCGTTGCGCCTGCACACAACGCGGGTGCAGCCGGAGTGGATCGACTACAACGGTCACATGACCGAAAGCCGCTACCTGCAAGTCTTCGGCGACGGCACCGACGCCCTGTTACGCCACATCGGCGCAGACGCCGATTATCATGCGCGGGGCTTCAGCTACTACACGGTGGAAACCCATATCCGCCATCTGCGCGAAGTCGGTGTCGACGCGCCGTTACACATTGAGACACAGGTATTGGGCGCTGACGAAAAGCGCCTGCACATGTTTCATTCGCTCGTTGAGACCAAGAGCGGGACTTTATTGGCGATCTCGGAAAACATGCAGCTTCACGTCGACACCGGCGCGGGCCGCGCCTGCCCGGCGGCGCCGGAGGTTCTGGCCAAGCTGCAACCGATCGCGCGCGCGCACGCCGCGCTGCCGGTGCCAGAGGGTGCCGGGCGGGCCATCGCCATGCCTGGCCCTAAAGTCTAGGCATGAAGCCTGACGTGGGCACGATACTCCCCACCCCGGCCCTCCCCCTCAAGGGGGAGGGACTAGAGGGCAGGCGCCACCGTCTTCGCCCTCCCCCCGGGTGGGGGAGGGCCGGGGGGGGGGGTCGCGTGCCGCCGGGCCGGGGTGTTAGGATGACGGCC
>JAJFGN010000056.1 GCA_021776115.1 Kiloniellaceae bacterium
AGGAGCGTGCGGCGTGGCGATGCGGGGCATCGCGAGGCGTGCGCGACGCCGTCCGAAAGCCTTGGTAAGCCGCCGTTCCGGTCGCCTAGACGGCCCACCGGAGGGCGTCGGAAAGCCTTGACGATGCCCCGCATCGCCTGCGGCTTCCCTCCTGCCCGGCGGGCCGTCTAGGCGATCTCTATGGGTCTTTATCAACGCTCCTTGGTATAAGGGCTTTGGCGGTGCCGGTCCCGTCGTTTGACCCGCTTCGGTGCCCCCCTTGGCGTCCCATCCGGGCGGTGCTATAGCCAGCCCGCCATGACCGACAGCGCCCATATCCGCAACTTCGCCATCATCGCCCATATCGACCACGGGAAGTCGACCCTGGCCGACCGCATGATCCAGATGTGCGGCGGTCTGAGCAATCGTGAGATGAAGGAGCAGGTGCTCGATTCCATGGATATCGAGCGCGAGCGCGGCATCACCATCAAGGCCCAGACCGTGCGCCTGGACTACACCGCCGAGGATGGCGAGAATTATGTCCTCAACCTGATCGACACCCCCGGCCACGTCGATTTCTCCTACGAGGTCAGCCGTTCCCTGTCGGCCTGCGAGGGCTCGATCCTGCTGGTCGACGCCTCTCAGGGGGTCGAGGCGCAGACCCTGGCCAATGCCTACCTGGCCATCGAGGCCGATCACGAGGTCATTCCGGTGCTGAACAAGGTCGATCTGCCGGCCGCCGAGCCGGAACGGATCAAGGCCCAGATCGAGGAGGTCATCGGCCTCGACGCCAGCGAGGCCCTGCCCATATCCGCCAAGACCGGCGCGGGGGTGAAGGCGGTGCTGGAAGCCCTGGTCAAGACTATCCCGCCGCCCCAGGGCGATCCCGAGGCGCCGCTTAAGGCCCTGCTGGTCGATAGCTGGTACGATGCCTACCTGGGCGTGATCACCCTGGTGCGCGTGGTCGATGGTCAGCTTCGTGCCGGTATGAAGATGCGCATGATGGGCACCGGCGCCGCACACCCCATCGACCGGGTCGGGGTGTTCAAGCCCAAGATGACCGACATGAAGGTGCTGGGCCCGGGTGAGATCGGCTTCATTACCGCCAGCATAAAATCGGTCGCCGATTGCAATGTCGGCGACACCATCACCGAAGACCGGCGCCCGGCAACGGACATGCTGCCCGGTTTCAAGCCCAGTGTGCCGGTGGTCTTCTGCGGCCTGTTTCCGACCGATGCCGGCGAGTACGAACACCTGCGCGATTCCCTGTCCAAGCTGGCGCTCAACGATTCCAGCTTCGAGTACGAGGCCGAAACCTCGGCCGCCCTCGGCTTCGGGTTCCGCTGCGGGTTTCTCGGCTTGCTGCACCTGGAGATCGTGCAGGAGCGCCTGGCGCGCGAATTCGACCTCGACCTGGTCGCGACCGCGCCCAGCGTGGTCTATAAAATCAACCTGACCAAGGGCGCGCCCTTGGAGCTGCACAACCCCGCCGACATGCCCGACCCGGTGCGCATCGCCAGCATCGAGGAACCCTGGATCAGGGCGACCATACTGGTGCCCGACGAGTATCTAGGCCCGGTCCTGAAGCTGTGCGAGGACCGGCGCGGGGAGCAGCTCGACCTGACCTATGCCGGATCCCGCGCCATGCTGGTATATAAATTGCCCCTGGCCGAGGTGGTGTTCGATTTTTACGACCGCCTGAAGTCGGTAACCCGCGGTTACGCCAGCTTCGACTATCAGATCGGCGAATACCGCGAGGGCGATCTGGTCAAGGTGTCGATCCTGGTCAATGGCGAGCCGGTCGATTCCCTGTCGATTATCGTTCACCGGGGCCGTTCCGAATCCCGGGGCCGCATGTTGTGCGAGCGCTTGAAGGATTTGATCCCGCGCCAGCTGTTCAAGATCGCCATACAGGCCGCCATCGGCGGTAAGGTCATCGCGCGCGAAACCGTCAGCGCCATGCGCAAGGACGTGACCGCCAAGTGTTACGGCGGCGATATCACGCGCAAGAAAAAGCTGCTGGAAAAGCAAAAGAAGGGCAAAAAACGCATGCGCCAGATCGGCAATGTGGATATTCCCCAGTCGGCCTTCCTGGCGGCGCTCAAGATGGGCGATGAGTGACGACGCCCGGCGATTCTCCGGGCGTCGTGGCCCCGCCGCCACTCATCTACGGCGCCTTTCTTTTGTTGGGCTTGACCCTGGAATACCTGTTTCCGTTTTCCGTGTTGCCGGATTGGATCGGGTATTTTGTCGGCGGCCCCCTGATCGCCGCCGGTTTTACCGTCGCGATTGCCGCCATACGCACCTTTCGCCAGGCCGGCACCAACCTCGATGTGCGCAAGCCGGCGACGGCCATCGTCGCGGCCGGGCCCTTCCGCCACTCGCGCAATCCGATCTATCTGGCCGTGACCATGGTGTATCTGGGGATCGGTCTCGCCGCCGGCAGTCTTTGGGTTTTGGGCCTGGTCCTGCCCTGCCTGGCGGTCATGCGGACCGGTGTCATCGCCCGCGAGGAACGGTACCTGGAACGTAAGTTCGGCGAGGAATACCTGGCCTATAAGCGCGCCGTGCGCCGTTGGATCTAGAGGCCCCAATCTTAGTGAATTTCTAACTTCCCATGAGGCATGATTCTCTCCTGCGGGCGGAGCAAGCCGCCGCGATGGGAGGTGTGCCATGGCCGAAGTCTTCCAAGAAACCAGCATGCCGGAGGCCGGCGAGGCCGAGGGGGACTATTGGCTGGTTTGCCTGCACGAGGTCGCCGGCAGCCCGGCGATACTGCGCCTCATGGCCGAGATTCCCGATGACATCGGCGCCGGCGGTTTCGGCGACCGGGTCGCCATTATCTGGACCTACGATTCCGAGAACGACGGCCTGCCCACGGAAGCCGATAGCGCCCGAATGGATTTCTTCGAAGACGTTCTGGTGGAGGCGGTGGAAACGCGCATGAACGCCTGCCTGGCGATTGTCGCGACCGCCAAGGGCGCCAAGGAATGGACGGTCTATGCCGACGACGGCAACGCGGTCGTCGCCTATGCCATGGAATTGGCGGGCAGGAACAACCTGCCGGTTCAGGTCCACCGCGACATGGACCCCGACTGGGAGGTTTACCGCCGGCTCCTGGCGGTGGCCGACGAGGCTCTGTAGGTTCCCTAATCCGCGCTGTGGCGGTAGGCGTTCGGGTCGATTCCGTACAGCGTCTTGAAGGCATGGGAGAAATTGCTGCGGCTGCGGTAGCCGATCTTACCGGCGATGGTCTTAACCGGAAGATCAGTGGTTTGCAGGAAATGCGCCGCGCGGCGCAGGCGGCTTTCGATCAGGAAACTATGGGGCGAGCGGCCGAAGACGCGCGAGAAGTGGGCGCTGAAGCTCGACCGACTCATGCCCGCGAGCGCCGCCAGTTCCTCGACACTGATTTCCTTTTCCGGGTGCGTCATCATGGACTCGATGGCGGCGCTCAGGCGCGGGTCTTCCAAGGCGCGCAGCCAGGGCAGGCGGGCATCGCGCCGTTCCGCCAGCCGGCGGAGCGCGAGAATCAAGCATTGCTTCATCAGGGCCTCCGCCAAGGCGGTAGAGCCCAGGCGTTGCTCCGACATCTCCGACAGCAAGGCTGCGAAGGCGTGCTGGATCGCATGATCCGGCGGGAAAGATTCGACGATTGGCCGGTTCAGTAGATCGAAAACCCCGGTTCCTTCGCCATAGGTCGCGCGCACCCGGCCACAGGCCATGACAATATCCGGCGCGCCTTCGCCCGCTTGCAGCCAGCGCAGTCCCTCGGATAGCGATACGCAAGTTGTCTCATCGCCCGTGCAGGACCGCCCGGCGCCGTGGGTCGCGATGCTCTGGGTCATGGCGCGCGGTATGAGGACGATCGTGTTCGGCTCGAAAGGGACCGGGCCGCCGTCGCCCAGCCGCAAGAGACCGGCGCCTTGCAGGGCGAAATGCACGGTAACGCAACCTTGGCCCGCCAGATCCAGGCGCCAGCCCTGGCGCACGTCGCAGATGGCGAAGGGATCGACTTCGACATCGAAGGCCGACAAGAGTTTTTCGAGTGCCGCCATGGTCTCCTCCCGCAGCGGAGCTGCATGGTCTCCTCGCGCAGCAACGTCAGTCTGCAGCTTAGCCCATATACCGCCGGTGAAATGCCGGTGTACACGAAACTGTGAGACCCTGTTCGTAAGGGCACCACTCCTGGCGGATTCAGCACCCGCGGACCGTGTAAGCTTGAGGCACGGCTTACAATTCATTCAGGAGCGGATTCCCATGTGTAACCATCATGACCAAGACAATTCCGGCCAAGACGGCGGCAAGCTGGACCGCCGTAGTCTGCTGCGGGGCGGCCTAGCCGCCGGGGCGGCCGTGGCCGCCGCGACCGCGGGCGCGGGCGGCGCGCGGGCGGCGGCGGACAATCCTTACGCGCCGCCGGAGAAGGGCGCCCTGCCCGAAACCGGCTTCAAGCTCAACCATAAGCGCGCGGCCCTGGTCGTCACCGATCCGCAGATCGATTTTCTCAGCCCCAAGGGCGTCACCTGGGGCGTGGTCGGCAAGTCCGTGGAACAGCACGGCACCGTGAACAACATCAAGCGCTTGTTCGCCGCCGCCAAGGAAACGGACATGACCGTCGCTATCTCGCCGCACTATTACTACCCGTCCGATCACGGCTGGCAGTTCGGCGGGCCGCTGGAAAAGCTCATGCACGGGATCGGCATGTTCGACCGCAAGAGCCCCTACGACGTCTCCAAATTCGACGGTTCCGGCGCCGACTTCATGCCCGAATACAAGGACTACATCCACGACGGCAAGACCATCATCTGCTCGCCCCATAAGGTCTATGGGCCGGAGCAGAACGATCTGGCCCTGCAACTGCGCAAGGCCCACGTCGATCAGGTGATCCTGGCCGGCATGTCGGCGAACCTGTGCGTCGAATCGCACCTGCGCGAGCTGCTTGAAATGGGCTTCGAGGTCGCGGTGGTCAAGGATGCGACGGCGGCGGCCATGTTGCCGGAGGGCGACGGCTATCTGGCCGCGCTCATCAACTTCCGCTACATCGCCAATGCGTTGTGGTCGACCGACGAAGCGGTTGCGCAGATCGGCGGCAAGGCCTGAGGGAACAGCCACCTCGAGACCGGTGCGCCGCCAAATCCCCCAGGCGCGCCGGTCTTTTTTTCATGGGCCGTCCAGGCGGGATTACTTCTTGCGCCGTTGAAAGTGGCAAAACGCGACCAGGACCGCCGCCGGAACGGCGAAGACCAGGGCCGCCGGCAACTGCAGCAGGCTGGAGATCCCCGGATCCCAGAGCGGCGGCCAAATATAGCGCTCAACCACCGCCTGAACCAAATTCAGGCTGCCCACATGGAGCTTGAACCACAACTCGCCCAGGGGCCGCTGAAGGATGCCGGCCGGGCCGGCGAGGCTCACGGCCCAGCCCGCCGCCGCCAGGGCGGCAAGAACCAAGCCCCAGCCCAGAATACACAGCACAAATCTCACGGGGATCGTCCCTCTCCCTTGGTCCTCTAGCGCGGCGGCCTCATTATAGCGGATTGCGCCGGTAAAACCCCCTTGATATTACCCCACCGCCTCACCGGCCCGCTGTATTGGCCTCTGGCGTTGCATCCATCCCTTCGCTTGGCTATAGGAACCGGGCGCGCGCGGCGGCCAGGGCCGGTGTTCAAACACCGGCGCCGCCCGCGCTCCTGGAGGGGTGGCCGAGTGGCTGAAGGCGCACGCTTGGAAAGCGTGTATGCGGGAAACCGTATCGAGGGTTCGAATCCCTCTCCCTCCGCCAGCAAGTCATTGATATCGCACAAAACCGAGCGGAATTCGAACCCTCGGTACGGCGTTGTCAAAGCAAATCGGGTTGATGCCAGGGAGGCAGGTCCGTAGCATGCTCGGATGAAGAACCCGTTCCGCTATTTCAACAGTTCGCCGGAGGTAATCCGCCTCACGGTGATGCTGTACATCCGTTACCCGCTGTCGCTGCGCCAGGTCGAGGACATCCTGTTTGAGCGCGGCATCGACATATGCCACGAGACGGTGCGGCTCTGGTGGAACCGATTCGGCCCGAAATTCGCCGCCGAGATCCGTAAGCGCCGCGTTCAAAGTCACTCATATTCGCGATGGCGCTGGCATCTGGGCGAAGTTTTTGTCCGCATCAATGGCGAGACCTACTACCTCTGGCGCGCCGTAGATCATGAAGGCGAGGTGCTTGAGGTTTTCGCGACGAAACGCAGGAATCGTAAGGCTGCGCTCGCGTTTCTGAAGCGTGCGTTGAAACGATACGGTCGCCCCGAGGCGATAGTAACCGACCGGCTTCGATCATACCGCGCAGCGATGAATGTCATCGGCATTTCAGATCGCCAGGAATGCGGGCGCTGGCTCAATAATCGAGCGGAAAACTCACACCAGCCGCTCAGGCGACGCGAAGGAGCGATGGCAAATTTCAGGGACATCAAGACCCTGCAAAAATTCGCCACTGTTCACGCTTCCATCCAGAACCACTTCAACTTCGACCGACACCTGACTGCCCGCGACGACTTCAAGAAGAACCGCGACGCGGCGATGGCGGAGTGGCGGGAAATCGCCGCATGAGTCCGGCGTATCCGGGCAATTCGGAGACCGGTTCGCATTGGACTGACACCACCTGTCAAAGACAATTCCCTTCGGCGAACCTGAGCTTGGCCGCTTGGACGATCGCGCGGCGGAGAAAGCGGTGTTACCGGACGGTAACGTGCGGCCGCTCGTGATTTGAATGTAACTCCTTGACCGCTATCGCAGTTTTTCCGCCGCATTCGGTTCCGAACAAGACCGACGATTTTGTTCCCGATCGGTAACCGTTCGTATCGGCGCATCGGTGACGGACACAAAGCAAGAAATGCAAGTGCATGATTCTTTTAAGGATTTAGAACCTGGCACGACCCTTGCTTAGAACTCTTCAGGTTCCGCAACTTCGCGCCGGCACACCGCTGTTATCCGCAACGGCGTCTGAATATGCTCAGCGGGGCCTCGCGGCAGTGAACTTACAGGGGAGGGTGTCCCATGCCAACACCAGGATTGCAGGCCGAGCCGTCGCTGGGTGTGCCCGGCAAGAAGCGCTGGGCGATGGTGGTTGACCTCAGGCGCTGCATCGGCTGTATGGCATGCGTGTCCGCCTGCAAGGCGGAATACGACGTGCCGTTGGGCGTTTGGCGCACCATCGTCAAAGTGAAGGACACGGGAACCTATCCGAACGTCCGGCGTAACTTCATGCCGCGTCTGTGCAATCACTGCGACAACCCGCCTTGCGTGCGTAACTGCCCGACCGGCGCGACCTACAAGCACGAGGACGGCTTCGTGCTGCAACGCTACGAGCGCTGCATCGCCTGCCGCACCTGCATCGCCGCCTGCCCGTATAACGCCCGCTTCGTTCTGCCGCGCAACCGCACGCGGGTCGGCATCAACGGCGTGGTCGACAAATGCACCTTCTGCCAGCACCGAGTCGAGAAAGGCATAGTTCCGGCCTGTGTGCAGACCTGCCTTGGCCGCTCGCGCATCTTCGGCGACATGAACGACCCGAATAGCGAGGTCGCGCGTCTGGTCGCGACCGAGAAGACTGCGGTCCTCAAGCCCGAGAAGGGCACTCGGCCGCAGGTCTACTACATCCGGCCGGAGCGTGCGCACACCGAGCAGGTGGCCAGCCGCCCGGCGTCGTACGCCGCGCGGTCCGACGCCGAGGCCTTCTATCGCCACAACCGCGGCAGCCGGTTCTTCGCCGGCGTCCTCTAAGGAGGCAAGCCCATGTTCGAATACACCGACTACACTATCGCGCCGTGGGGCACGGACCTCGCGATCTACTTCTTCCTGATCGGCACTGCAGCCATGGTCTTCGTGTTTGCCGCCGCCCCGCAGGTGTTTGGCGGAACCGCGCGGGCCCTGACGCCGCTGCAAATGCCCGCGACGATCATCGCCTTGGCGATTACGATCGTTTGCGTGCCGCTGCTGATCATGGACCTGGGCCAGCCGGCGCGGCTCCTCTATCCGATCCTCTATTTTCGTTGGACCTCGCCGCTCTCCTGGGGCTCGGTCCTGCTCATCCTCTTCGGCCTGTCGATGCTCGCCTTCGCCTACGGTCTCTATCGCGGCGACGCGCCCTGGCTGCGCACGATCGGCATCGCTGGTTCGCTGCTGGCGCTCAGCATGCCGCTCTACACCGGGATCGACCTCATGGCGAATCAGGCCCGGGAGGTCTGGCAGTCGCCGCTGGTCCCGTTACTATTCGTCGTCCTGTCGGTCACCTCCGGGGCGGCGGTCCTGACGGTCGTGGCGCTCATCTGGAAGGGGGCGACGCCCGAGGCGACCGCCTTCCTGCGGCGAATACTGCTTGCGTCCGTGGCGATCACGCTCGTGATGTTCTTCGTCGAGGTTGTGGCGTTGACCTTCGGGACGCAGGAGGAACAGACCGCCTGGACCCTGATCAACAGCGAGTTCGGCATACGCTTTTGGCTCTTGACCTTCTTGGTCGGGATCGTCGTGCCCCTCGTCCTGCTGGTTCTTCCGGCGCTCGCGGCAAACCCCGTGCTGGTTTCCCTGGCCGGCGTCGCAGGCATGGTGGGTGCCTATACGTTCCGCGAGGTGATTCTCTACGCGGGCCAACTGCCGCAACTCTACTACTGAGGCACCGTAAGCGGTGAGGAGTTCAACCATGATCACGCGCAACAGCCTGAACTTGACCCGCCGCGGCTTCATGAAGCTGGGCGGAACCGCGGCGGCGGTGGCCGCCAGCTTGGAAAGCCGGCGCTTGGTCGCGATGGAGCAATCGCTGGGCGGCAAGGATTTCTCCGCCGTCACCGGCGCCGAACGACAGGCGGTGCCTTATACCTGCTTGGCCTGCAACATTGAGGACGGTGGCGTCGCCTTCGTCGAGAACGGCCGGATCGTGAAGCTTGAAGGCAACATGGACCACCCGAACACACGTGGGAAGCTGTGTGCTAAGGGCAATGCCGGCTACCTCCACGTCTACGATCCGGACCGGATCATGACACCCTTGCAGCGCACCGGGAAACGGGGCGAGGGCAAGTGGAAGCGCATCTCCTACGACGAGGCGGCCACCATCTTAGCGGCCAAACTGCGCCAGGTGATCGACCGGTCGGAGCGCGAGGGCGACCCGGCGATCCGCAACGAGATCGTCTTCAAGTGGGGCAGGAACCGGACCGGCGGGGCCGTTAGCCGGTTCATGCACGCGCTCGGCTCCAACACCATGGTCAACCATACGAACATCTGCGAGTCCTCGAAAAAGGTCGGGCTAGAGCCGTCGTGGGGCCCCGACATCGAATCCTGCGACTGGGCGAACACCAAGTACATCATCAACTTCGGCTCCAACGTTCTGGAGACCGCCTACTTCATGAACCCGAACGCCCAGCGCCTGGTCGACGGCGTGGTCGCGAACAAGGCGAAGCTGGTGAGCTTCGACGTCCGCCTGTCGAACACGGCCGGCTACTCGGACGAGTGGTACGCGCCCTTCCCGGGCACGGACGGCGCGATCGCGCTGGCGATGGCGCACGTCATCATGAACGAGGGTTTGTACGACGCCGACTTCGTCCGCGACTGGACCAACGTCACGGCCGAGCAGCTCATCGCGCACCTGAAACCCTACACGCCGGAGTTCGCCGAGGAGGAGTCCGGTGTGCCGGCCCGAGATATCCGGCGCATCGCGCGCGAGTTCGCGACGACGAAGCCCGCGACAACCTTTTCATATCGCGGCCCGTGCAAGCATCTCTGGGGCGCCTACCAGGAAGCGGCCATCCACATGCTGAACGTCATCACGGGGAACGTTGAGACCAAGGGCGGCTACTGCCTGCCGCGCGGAATGGGCTGGCCGCAGCCCGAGCCCAACCCGCCCGCCGGCAAGGTGCCGAGCGTGCTGGCCAAACCGCCGCTCTATCCCCTGGCCTCGCACGCCGTGTCGACGAATGTGCCCTACATGATCATGAAGGGCGAGGCCAAGGTGTCGGTTTGGATGAGCTATTACGACAATCCGGTCTACGCCTATCCCTCCAGCCATCTCTGGAAGGACTTCCTGACGGACGAGTCGCACGTGCCGTTCTATGTGTCGTTCAGCCCCTACATGTCGGAAACGACGGAGCTGGCCGACCTGATCATCCCGGACGTGACCTATCTGGAGCGGCACGATCCCGAGTCCATGCCGAGCGGGCTCTATCCCTGCCTGTCGATCCGCCAGCCGGTGATCAAGCCGCTCGGCGGGACGCAGGAGTTTCGCCAAACTCTGATCGACGTGATCCGGAAGGTCGATCCGGACGAGGCGCTCGGCGTCCGCAAGTACTTCGCGTTCGACACGGTCGAGGACTGGATGCGGGCCCACTTCGACAACATCCCGGGCCTCAAGGAAGCCGGCGGCTGGAACGCGCTAAAAGAAAAGGGGGTATGGCCGATCTACGGCAAGGTGGACCAGGAAACCGCCAAGCTGGTCGATCGCAACGGCAACGAGGTCGAGGCCGAGTATGGGCTGCACCGCAAGCGTCTGTCCGCCAGTGAAATCGCGGACGCGGAGATCGACGTGCAGGGCACGATCCGCAAGAACGGTCACGCCATCGGCGTATCCATCAACGGCCGAGGCCACGTCGGGTTCGGCACGGGCTCACGCAAGATCGAGATCTACAAGGAAGGATGGCGCGAATACGGCTTCAACCCGATGCCGGTCTACAAGCGCCTCGCCTCACGCGAGAAGAAGCCGGACGAGCTGGTGCTGACGACCTACAAGGTCAACGTGCACACGCAAAGCCGCACCTCGTCGCTCAAGGTTCTGGCGGAGCTCTATCACAAGAACCCGGCCTGGATGAACCCGGGCACGGCGGCGGCGCGCGACATCACGGACGGCGACCTGATCCGCGTGACCTCGCCACTGGGATACATCGTCACGCGGGCGCATGTCACCGAAGGCATCCATCCAGAGGTGATTGCGATATCCACTGCCTGCGGCCATGACGCCTACGGTCGCCTCGCCCAACTCAAGCATCGCGAGGCCGATCCCGAGTACGCGCTCGGCGGCGATCCCGATGTGACGCACAACGTGTGGTGGGACGACAAGGGGGTGCATCCCAATCCGATCATTCGCCTGGCAGTCGACCCGATCGGCGGATCGCAGGGCTGGTACGACACAGTCGTCAGCGTGACCAAGGCCGAGCCCGGCGACATGTACGGTGACGTGCGGGTCAGCACCGAGCAGGCGATGAAGGACTACGACGAGACGCTGCGCTACGCCTACACCGGTGACCTGCACCGGGCGGCGCACAAGGAGGTGGACGTCGATTGGGACAACCTACCGAAGCCGGCGCTGTCGGTTGGCCATTAGGTCGCTTGTACCGGAGTGAGGAGCCCAGCCATGGATCTTTCGCAGAACACGGTGAGCCCAGCCCGGGGCGGAGCCACGAAGTGCGAGGAGGCGGCGGTTTCGCCGGCCGGCGGGCACGGCGCACGCGCCGCGGAATGCGATGCGTTGGCCGGGCTCTACCGGTTTCTCGGGCGCTGCCTCGAGGAGGAGGTGGATGCCGATTTCTTGGCGCTGCTGACGGGGCCGTTGCGTCCGGCGTTGACCGAGATCGGCCTGGTCTTGGATGACTCTCTTGTCCAATCCGATGCGGCGGCGTTCCTGGCGAGCACGGCCGAGGAGTTCACCGCGCTGTTCGTGGCGCCGGGCGCGGTCAGCCCATACCGATCCGTATTCGAGAAAGGCCGCAATTTCCAGGAGCCCTGCGACGAAGCCATCGCCGCGTATCGCCAGGCCGGTCTGGAGTTCCAGAACCGCTATAGCGGCGAGTTTCCCGATCACGTCGGGGTCATGCTAGGTTTCGTCGGCTGGCTCGCCGAGCGGGAGGCCGAGAGCCTCGGGGTGGCCGATGAGGTCGCCGCCGATGCTTGGCGCGTTCGGCGGGAGACGTTTCTGCTGGAGCAGCTAGGTCCCTGGGCGCCGGGCTGGTGCCGGCGCGCCCGAATACTGGCGCAGCACGCCTTCTATCGGCAGGTCCTGGAGTTGACCGAACGGGTCTTGTGGCACGATCTGCAGGCGCTGGCCGATCGTCGGCGGTTCAAGGAGCTGGAGCGACTAAACCGCCGCGCGCCGGTCCGCCTGGACTACGACGCCGACTTCCGCAAGGCGTCGGGGCTTTAGGGCGCGCGATGACCGCGCCACAGCGCATCCTGTTGATCGAGGGCTCCGGCCGCGGATTCCTCAGCCATTATGTGCATGCGCTGGCGCTGGGTCTCTACGAGGCGGGGCACACCGTCCGGCTCGTGACCGGTTGCCGCGACGAATTGCACGGATGGCCACTTCCCTTCGGCAAGGGTGCGTGTCTGGAAAAGGGCGTCGCCGGCTGGGCCTGTCTGGCGCGCGAGGTGCGGGCGTTCCGGCCCGACGTGGTGCATTTCCAGTGGATGAACGATCCCTTCGTGGGCCGGCTGTTCATCGCCTGGCTGCATGCCCGCGGCATCGGCGTTGCCTACACGCCGCACAACCTCCTGCCGCACCGCGGCCGGTGGCTGTCCATGCCGGTGTTTGGCTACTTCTACCGCTGCGTCGACCGCATCGTGGCCCGCGACCCGCACATGGTTTGGGCGGGCGAGGAGCTTCTCGGCATCGCGCCCCAGCGGATGGTACAACTTCCGGGCAGCCCGAACCTGATCGCGCATCCCCTGGCCCCACAAAGCGAGCCCCCTGAGCTGGCGGGGCATGCGCCCGGCGAAGTTCGCGTTCTCTTCTTCGGCCACGGTTGCCGCCGCAAGGGCCTAGCCACGTTGCTCGACGCGCTTGCCGGATCCGACTGGCCGAAGACCGTTCATGTGGTCCTCGCCGGGGACGGCGTACTTCAAGGCGCCGAGCCGAATACGCTGGCGGCGGCGCAGCATCGGGCGCGGCTGACGGTCATCGACCGGTACATAGAGCCGGACGAGGTTGGTGCTCTGTTTCGCGATGCCGACCTTCTGGTCATGCCTTATCTGAAGCTCTGCAAGAGCCCGATCGTCGATCTGGCCGCCGCCTTTGGCTTGCCCGTGCTGCGCTCGGACCGCGTCGAGGGCACCCGGTTCCGCGACGGAGCCCATGGCCTGACCGTGCCCCATGGCGATGCACTGGCTCTCCGCGAAGCCTTGGCGATCCTGACCGCCGAGCCGGGGCGGCTGGCGACCTTCAACGCGGCCCTGGCGCGCGAGGAGCCGGTGACCGCGGCAACGGCTCGCCTCGCCGCCGGTCACGCGCGGATGTACGCGGACCTGATGACGGAGCGCCGCAGCGGCCGCGCGGCGGCCCGTGCTGTCGATGCGCGCCTGGCCCGGCCGTCGTCCGGTTTGCTCGGGTAAGACGCCATGCCAGATGTCCGAACGCTGATCCTGATCGCCCACGAGCGGATGACTCCCGGTCTCATCAAGCTGATGCGCCGGAAGATCGAGGTGTTCCGGCATTACCGCCTGCTGGCAACGACCGAAACCGGCGAGGCGATCGAGCGTGCGCTCGATCTCGAGGTGACGCACCTCTTCTCTGGTAGGCGCGGCGGCGAGATCCAACTTTGCGGCCTCATTTGTACCAACACGATCGGCGCGGTCTTCTTCCTAAGAGATCCAGTGAATGAGCGCCCCGATGAGCCGGATATCACACCATTCTACCGGGCCTGCGACTTGAACAACGTTCCTCTGGCGACGAACCTGGTCACCACCGTAGCACTAGCGACTTGGCTCGGACGCAAGGTGGAGCAGGAGAGCGATGAGCGACCTGCGAGCAACCTCACCCATGTCGCGGCGTCTTAGCTGGCTTGTGATCGCGGCCGTGACGGCGGGTTGCGGCCCGGATGTCAAGACCATCGCGGCGCAGGATCTTGCCGCGCATCTGGCCGCGGGCAAGGCCGGTCAGGTGTTTCACCTAGTCGATTTGCGCCCGGCCCAGGACTTCGCGCGCGCTCACCTTCCGGGGGCGCGGAGCGTGCCGTACGCACTGCTTGCAGCCGACCCGGATCTGTTTGCCGACGGCAAGCCGGTCATCTTCTACGACGAGAACGCGGCCGATGCGCGACGGATTGGCAAGGCGCTCGGGCCGCGTGTGCCGCTGAACGTCGTTATTCTCGCGGGCGGCATTCGCGCCTGGATTGGCACGGGACTGCCGCTTGATGAGGCGGCACGATGACGACCGGCACCTTGGCCCGGATGGTGCAGGCCCTCGATGGGGTGCGCCTAATTGTCGAGGAGGAGTTCTGCGTCAACCCGCGCGCGAGATACGCATTCTGCGGCCGCTGCGTGAAGGCGTGCCAGTCGGATGCGCTGAAGGTTTCCGCGGACGCCATCGAGTTGGACGAGGCCGTTTGCACCGCGTGCGGCGCCTGCGTGCCGGCGTGCCCGGCCGGCGCCCTTCACCTGTCGGGCTTCGATCCGGAACGATTCATCGAAAGCCTCGAGGGCGCCGGGGAGGTTCACCTGCACTGCGCGGCTGGCGGGGACCGGGAAGAGGGCGCGGCGATCCCCTGTCACCTCATGCTCGACCGGCGGCTCGCCGCCGCCGCGCTTGCCGAGGGAACCCACCGTTTCGTACTTCACGGCATGGAAAAGTGCGCGATGTGTCAAAGGGCCGACGCGCGCGATCATGTGGCGCGCCTTGGGCGCAGCATGGCCAAGTGGTTCGACGGCCAGGGGCTCGAGATCACGTTCGCGGCGACCGGCAAGGCTCGACGCGCGCCGCGCGGCCGGGCGGGCGCGACCGGCGCGGATCGGCGCGGCTTCCTGCGGCTCATGGGGCTGCAGGCCGGCGCCGGTGTCGCGGAACTCGTGACGACCGGGACCGGCGACGCGGACGACGAACCGCTTGATACAGGTTGTGCGTATCTCGACGGTAAGGCTCTTTCCAAACGTCCGGTTCCGTACCGCGCCGTCCTGGCGCGACGGATCGAGCGCCTGCCGTGGGCCGAGAATCGGCCGCTGCCCTGGCACACGCGCACGATCGACGAGGCGTGCAGCGCGTGCATGGTGTGCCCCAAGACCTGTCCGACCGGCGCCCTCGAAGACCATAGCGATCGCGGCGCGCGGCGTATTTCGTTCGACCCGGCTTTCTGCACGAATTGCAGTCTGTGCCAGCAGATCTGTCCGCAGGACGCGATCCGGCCGCGCCTCGCACAATCGGTGGCGAAGGCAACGGCGCCGCGGGCCGTGCTCATGCATCGGGCGACCAGACAGTGCGAGGTTTGCCGGAGCGGATTTGTTCCGTCGGATCCCGCGTCGCGCCTGTGTCCGGTCTGCGCCAACGAACGGGAGATGGATGAAGAGTGGCTGGAGATTCTCTACGACTAGACTTATCGTTGTCGGATTGGTGCTCGTGGTGTCGGCTGGTATCGCCGCATGGTGGTGGTCGAGGCCGCGCACGCCGGAGGCACTCTACCGCGCGCGCTGCGCGGCCTGTCATGCGCTGCCTGATCTCTCGCGGTTCGCCGCCGCCGACATGGCCAAGATCGTGGCGACCATGCGCGCCAGCAACGGCGCCGACGCCGTGATCGACGAGGAGGAGGCACAGCTTATCGTGCGGTATCTGGAGCAGGTAATGGCGCAATGACCGGGGCGCTCTTGCACACTGATCAGATCGAAGAGCGCGCCCTCGCCGCGCTGCGCCGGATCGCGACCTCGCCCGAGGGTCCGGATGTGGTCGCGGCCGGTCACGTCTATGACGTGGTCGGCACGGGCGGCGTCCTGCGTGTCCTATTGGATCCCGAGCGTGTGCCGGCCGGTACGGACGAGGCATTGGCGGAGGCCGTGACATCGGTTCTTCGCGATCTGCCGGGCGTTGAGCGAGTCGTCGTCAAACCGCGCCCCAGGGCCGTGGCGCAGCGCGCGTCGCTGCCCGGCGTGCGCCACGTCCTGGCCGTGCACAGCGGCAAGGGCGGCGTCGGCAAGTCGACCGTCGCCGTCAACCTGGCGGTCGCGCTCGCGGCGCCACAGCCCGATGGACAGGGGCTTCACGTTGGGCTGCTCGACGCCGACGTCTACGGCCCCTCAGCGCCACTTCTGCTCGGCCTCGGCGGGCGAGCACGGTCAACCGCCGACGGGGCCCGCATCGCGCCCATGCAGGCGCACGGTGTGACGGTCATGTCGCTCGGCTTCCTGATGCCGCAGGGCAAGCCGCTCGCCTGGCGGGGCGCATTGGTCGACGAGGGTTTGCCGCAGCTTCTGATCGAGGTCGACTGGGGCGCTCTCGACGTTCTGATCGTCGATCTTCCGCCCGGAACCTCGAACGTGCATCTCGCCCTCGCCGAAGGGATCGCCCTGTCCGGCGTGCTGACCGTGACGGCGCCCGGCCAGGTCTCGGTTCAGGACGTGCGCCGCGGCATGGAGATGTTCGCCGACCTCGCCGTGCCCTGCTTGGGCCTGGTCGAGAATTTCTCCGGTGTCACGTGCCGCCGGTGCGGCGACACGCGCGACCTCTTCGGAGCCGGCGGCGGCGCGGAACTTGTCGCGAGCACGGGCCTGCCGCTCCTGGCCCGGGTTCCCTTCCTGCCGGACGTTCTGCGTTCGGGCGAAAGCGGCACGCCGGTCGTCGTTTCGCACCCGGACTCCGAAGCAGGCCGCGCGTTTCGCGCCATGGCGGACACGTTGGTTCGCCGCCTGGCCGAGCCAGCAACGGGAGTGCGCGCATGACAGCCGTGGCCAAACCGCTCAACGGTGCCGCCGTGTCGTCGCACCAAAACCAACGCGGGGATGCCGATGAGACCGCGCTCAAGCCGGTGCCCGGCGCGGGCGAAATCGTGCTGGTCGCCAGCGGCAAGGGGGGCGTCGGCAAGTCCACGGTCGCCGTGAACCTCGCCTGCGCCCTGCGGCATCTCGGCCTGACGATCGGACTGCTCGACGCGGATATCTTCGGCCCGTCGGTCGCCGGCTTGCTCGGCACTGGCGAGGGGCTGGCAGTTGGCGAAGACGGCAGGGCGGTGCCGAACGAACGTCATGGTATCCACTCCGTGTCGCTCGCCAATGTTCTGGCCCCCGAAGCGGCGATGCCTTGGAAGGGACCGCTGGTCGCCCAGGCCGTCACACAGCTGTTTCGCGACGTGGCCTGGCCGGACTTGGACGTCCTCGTCGTCGACCTGCCGCCGGGTACGGGCGACGTACAGCTGACCATTTTGGAGCAGGTCCCGGTCGCGGGCGCCATCGTGGTCACAACGCCGCAGCGTTTGTCAACGGTCGATGCCGAACGTGGAATCGCCCTGTTCCACGAGCATGACATTCCGATCTTCGGCGTGGTGCGGAACATGGGCGAGTATGTCTGCCCATGCTGTGGCGAGCGCCAACCGTTGTTCGACGCAGGCGAGGTCGCTGCCGTTGCCCGAGGCGCCCACGTGGCGGACCTGGGTCAGATTCCGTTCGATCCGGACGCCAGCGCGCGTGCCGATGCGGGGACGCCGCTCGTCGTCGCGGAGCCGGACGGCCCGCTTGTAAAGGCCTTTCTTGATCTGGGGCGGCAGGTCATGGCCGCGATCGCACGCGAGCAACGTGGGCGGGCGCGCCGAGAGAGGCAGGGGGACGATCAGCAGGCGTTCTGGGAACGTCTGCTCGACGATTGAGGAGTAACCAAGATATGCCCGGGACCCGTCTTTACCTGAACCTCGAATTGGGACCGCTCGACGGCATCGCGGAACTGTCGGAGGTCGACGGGTTCGTCATCGGCCCCGGAGTGGCCAAGCCGCCGAGCCAAGACCCGAAGCACGCGTGGATCTTACGGGGCGTCACGCCGCTCGATAGCCCGGCCTGGGCCGAGCGCGACGCGACCTGGGTCTGTGCCGAGGGTCTGGAGCGGACCGCGCGGCTGCGTGATGGTTGGCCCGAATTGAGATGGGTTCCTCGCGCCGAAATCCATAGCCCATCGGTGCGCTACAACTTTGTCGCCGCCGCGCCCGGCGAGGGCTTCAGCGTCTACCGCCCGGATACTTCTACGATCCAGCGGCATAGAATCGCCGATGACGAAGAGGATCTCCACGACTGGCTCGCGCGCGCCAAGAGGCTGGACTTCCGGACGGTGTGGCTGCAGGGCCGTGATGCGGCGGAGCGAGGCCGTGGCCTCGACCTCGATCTCCTTGACCGGGCGCGTGGATTTTTTGGCGGCGGGCGCATCTGGCTGTCCGGCGGGGCAACGGAACCGCGGCATCTCGCGAACCTCGCGGCCGAGGGTGGCGCCGCCGCTGTGGTCCTGCCGAGAGCTTTCGCCGAAAGGTGCGGTTGTGGGAGCCTGCTAGCGGCGCTCGGGCGGCCCGCGCCAGGTACCGAGCTCGCCGCCCAAGGCACGACGGCACCGCCCGGCGCCGGTACGCCGACTCTGTGAGACGCCACCTGCCAGAACATAAATACCTTTGGCGATCGGTTCGCGCGGACAAGGTCCGCGGCCTCGGAGTCCTTCTGGGACCTGTCATGGCGGTCGCATTGTTGCTTGCAGCCGCTGCCCCCTCGTTTGGCGAGCCCATCGGCATTTCGGCGGCGGACTTGGCGGTGTTGCTCGAGCAGGACGGCACGGCACCGCTGGTCCTCGATGTGCGGGGCCTCGAATCCCACCGGGAGGGAACAATACCGGGGGCGGTTCATGTCGGCACAAACCCGGTGGGGTTCCTGCCGCCCGTATCGGAGATGCCGGTGGTTCTCGTTCTGCCCGAACCATACGACCCCGCCCATCTACAGGCTTGGGCCCGGCGGCTGGAGGGCGCGGGCCTTTTGGTGCGATGGCTGGAGGGCGGGATGCCCGCATGGCGCGCCGCCGGATTGTCCGTGGCAAGCCCGGAGCACGCGTATCGCAAGCCCGGGACGGTGCCCTTCGTTGTCCCTCGCGGCTTGTGCGAGATGGGGGAGCCGGCGCAGGTGTTCAAATGACGTCGCGTAATATCGCGGCCAATTCCATAAACGCCGGGCCGCCTTGGGCCCAGATCCTGCGATCGCCGAGAGGCAGTCGAGGATGCTCTAACTGGTTGAGAGAACGATGTTCTCAAAGCTTTCATGCGAAAGTGCACACCAACGGTGTTGATGTGGATCAATGCGCGGCGCGGACCATTGCTTCGGAATCCAATTTGGAGGCATGTGTCCGAAGCTCGGACGGCGGTTTGTTCGCAATGCGGTGCCCGGTATGTGAAGGAGGGTGCCATGCAAGTTAGCGAGATTCTGAAAGCCAAAGGCGGGAAGGCCGTGACCGTGGGGCCTGACGGCATCATTGAGACGGCTTCAAGCCGGATAGCGCAAATGGGGAAAGGGCTCGCTTGTGTGTGCGACGAGAAGGCCGCCCTCATCGGCATTGTATCGGTTATCGATATCAATCGCGCCATCGCCAGGCATGGCGACCGGGCCCCTGGAATGGCGGTGCGCGATGTAATGACCACGGACATCGCCGTTTGCGCGCCAAGCGACTCCGTCGAGCAGGCCCTTGATACCATGATGCGACGAGGTATCCGTCACTTGCCGGTCGTCGCTGAGGGCCGGCTCCAGGGCATCGTCAATGTCCAGGACCTGCTCCAAGCCCGGTTCGATGACGCCCAACTCGGGCTCGATGAAATGCGGCGCTATGTGTTTGGCGTAGGATATCATTAGATTCTGCGCCATGAGACGAACCGACCCAGGGGCGACGTAAAGGTGCGCAATGCGGCGAATACTGTTGAGTCTGGCGTTCATTGCCGCGGTTATCGGGGCGTCGCCGGCGGCGGGCGGCGAGGACCCATTACGCATTGGGCTGACGGCCGTTGTCGTGCGCGAAAACCTGCGTTTCTTCGACCGGTGGGGCGAATACCTCAGCGCGCGCCTTGGCCGGCCAGTCAGCTTCGTGCAACGTCGCGCCTATCGGGACGTCATGGACATGCTCGAGAAGGGTGAACTGGATGTCGCCTGGATTTGCGGTTTCCCGTTTGTTCAGAAGCGCAATCCCGAGTTTCTCGAGCTGCTCACCGTGCCGGTCTACCGCGGCACGCCCTTGTACCGCTCCTACGTCATCGTCCACCGCGACAGCCCCTACCTCGGCATGGAGGATCTCGAAGGCCGCGTCTTCGCCTACTCCGACCCCGATTCCAACTCCGGGTATCTTGTGCCCCGCAAGATGTTTCAGCGGGCCGGTTTGGATCCGGACCGGTTTTTCCGCCTCGCGTTCTTTACGTTCAGTCATGCCGAAACCGTCCAAGCGGTCGCCGACCGGGTCGCCGACGCGGGCGCGGTCGACTCCTATGTCTGGGAGTTCCTTGTGGAGCGGCGGCCGGAGCTGGCGGGGCAGACCCGCGTGATCCAACGCTCAGAGACCTTCGGCTTTCCTCCGATCGTCGTGCGCCTTGGACTCGATCCCGCTCTGCGCGCACGCATCGAGACCGCGCTCGTCGGCATGAAGCACGACCCGGAAGGCCAAGCGCTGCTACGAGATCTCGCGCTTGACGAATTCGCGACCTATCCGCCCGGCCTCTATGAGCCGATTCGTGTCTTGGCGAAGGCTGGCACCGTCGTGCCGCCACGGGCGTGGCCGTAAGGAGACCAATATGAAGCCGCTTCACCCTCGCGGTTGGAGCCTCACGGTCAAGATCCCGCTGACGATTACGGCGGTTGTGGTAGGCGTCGCCGTGACAATCGGGGTCAGCATGATCGCGCACGATCGCGCGCGCTTCCAGGCGGTGCTGGTGGACAAGGCCCTGTTGAAGGCGCGCGCCGTGGCGGCGACGGCGCCGGAGGCACTCCTGCGCGGTGACTCCTGGTCCCTGTACCAGAGCTTGAAGCAGGTGGCCGCGCCCGGCACGCCCGGTACTCAGGCATCCACGGTAATCACCGGAATGGTCCTCGATGCGCAGGGGCGCGTAATGGCGCACCTCGATCCGGCGAACAATCCGTTGGGCCTGCCGTTCCGCCCCGAAAGCCGTGCCGAGCGGGACCTGCTCGACAACGCGCTGGCGGCGCGGACCCCGACCGTGCTCGACGGCGCGAAGGCCCTGGACGGATTCCTCGAAGGGGTCGTGCCCATGTTTGCCGACGAGAAGTTTATCGGCACCGTGCGGCTCAGGATGTCCACGACCGAGCTGGCCGCCCGCAACCGCGAGGCTGCGATCACTGTCCTTGGGCTGACGCTCGGCTTTGCGGCCGTCGGCAGCCTCTTAGGCGCCTTCATCTCGCGCCGCATGGTCGAACCCTTGAGGGGCTTGGCACAAGGGCTCGAATCGATCGGTCGGGGCGATCTGGCGAATGTCGCGCCGGTCGCCGTTCGCGAGCACGACGAGGTCGGCATGCTGGCCGAGAGTTTCAACCGTATGACGAACGAACTTGCCGAGAAGAAGCGACTTGAACAGCAGGTGATCTTGAATGAAAAGCTGGCTGGGCTGGGGCGCATCGCGGCCGGCGTGGCGCATGAAGTGAACAATCCGCTCGGTGGCATGCTCAACTGCGTCAACACATTGAAGAAGCGTCCCGACGATCCGGATCTGCTGCGCCGCTATCTAAACCTTCTGGAAACCGGCCTCAATCGGATCGCCTCTACGGTCCGTGGCCTGCTCGTGGAGCTGCACGACGAAGCCGCGCCGAAGCCCTGCAATCTGGCATGCCTATCGGACCTCAAGGATCTGATCGGCGCCGAGATCGATGGCCGCCAGGTGCAGCTCAACTGGGAGAATGCGATCGACGGCGAAACCTGCCTGAACTGCAGCTGTCCGAATCTCCAGCAGATCGTTCTGAACCTGACGAAGAATGGGGTCCAGGCGATGCCGGACGGCGGAACCCTCGCTTTCCGGTCGCGTCGGGAGGAAAACAAGCTGGTTCTCGAGGTGGAGGACCATGGCGTCGGCATCTCCGAGCAGGATCAGCGCCACCTGTTCGATCCTTTTTTTACCAACCGTCCGGATGGCAGCGGCCTGGGACTGTGGATTACCTTCAGATTGGTCCAAAAGATGGGCGGCAGCATCCACGTCGATAGCGCGCCAGGGCGCGGCAGCCGCTTCGAGGTCCGTCTGCCGCTGACCGAACCTGGCGCTGCGGAGGCCGCGGAATGACTCGCGCCGCAGCGCAGAGCGTAGACGACGCCCGGATCCTGCTCGTCGAGGACGACGAGATCATGCGGCAGTCGCTGGAGGACCGGCTGCAGATGGAAGGCATTCCGGCGGTTAGCGTGAGCGATCTGGCGGCGGCCCGGCGCGAGCTGAGCCGGCGGGCGCTCGACCTCGTGGTCACCGACGTGCGCCTGCCGGACGGCAACGGCCAGGCACTGTTCGAGCAGGTCTGCCGCGAACACCCGGGCACGCCCGTTGTCCTGATGACCGCCTATGCCTCGGTTCCCGACGCGGTATCGCTGGTCAAGGCCGGTGCTTCAGACTACCTGACCAAGCCGTTCGACATCGACGCATTCATCACGCTTGTTCGGCGCAATCTCTCCCGTGTCGAGGACGCCCGGCAGGCGGAGCTCGTGGCCCGCGACGGCACCGCCTTCCGCGCCGGCAGCGGTGTGCTTGGGCACAGCCCCGCGATGCGCCGCATCGAGGAACTGGTTGCCCGCCTGCGCAACGTCGATAGCTCGGTGCTGATTACCGGCGAGTCCGGCGTCGGCAAGGAGGTCGTCGCCCACCTGATCCACCGCAACAGCCGGCGTGCCGAGGGCCCGTTCGTCGCGGTCAACTGCGCCGCCATTCCGGTCAACCTCGTGGAGAGCGAGCTGTTCGGGCACGAACGCGGCGCCTTCACGGGTGCCGAGCGTCGGCACATCGGTCGATTCGAGATGGCCAAGGGCGGCACGATTTTCCTGGACGAGATCGCCGAGATCCCGCCGGAGGTTCAGGTCAAGCTGCTTCGAATCCTCCAGGAACGAAAGGTCGAACGCGTCGGCGGTGGCGAGCCTATATCCCTCGACGTGCGGATCCTGGCGGCAACTCAGGTCGATCTGGAAAAAGCGCTGGAACGGGGCCGCTTCCGACCCGATCTCTATTGGCGCATCAATGTCATTCACATCGCCGTTTCGCCCCTACGCGACCGGCCCGAGGACGTGGTCTATTTGGCGCGCAAGTTCGTCACCGAGTTTGCGCAAGAGATGGGCAAGCCAGTGGCCGGCCTTTCGGCATCCGCCGAGGCACGGCTGCTCGAGATGCCGTTTCCGGGCAATGTGCGCGAATTGAAGAACGTCATCGAACGCGCCCTGGCGCTTTGTGCCGGGTCCCGGGTGCAGCTCCACGACCTGACTCCATTCGAACCGGAGGAGGAGCCGGAAACCGGGCATCAGCCGTCGCTCAAGGAAACCGTCGAGGACGCGGAGCGCGCAGCGATTCTCGGCACTCTCGATCAGGCGGACTGGGCGATCGGCGAGGTGGCGGAGATCTTGGGAATCTCGCGCAAGAACCTCTGGGAAAAGATGAAACGCCACGGCATCGCGCGCGATAGATAGCCAACCCGAACGGTCGACCGCTCAATGGTCTCTGATCACATGTACCAGGCCTTCCCGGTGAAGTGAAGGGATGGGTATCATCGTCTTCGCACCTTGCGACGTGGGCTGGCGGGGGCTTTGTCAGAGCAAATTGGCTTGAAGCGGACGGGGTCTGCCCATAGCCTCGGCGGATGAAAAATGTGTTCCGCTATTTCAACAGTTCCTCCGAGGTGATCCGCCTCACGGTGATGATGTACATCCGTTATCCGCTGTCGCTGCGCCAGGTCGAGGATCTGCTGTTCGAACGTGGTTTCGATATCTGCCATGAGACGGTTCGGTTTTGGTGGAACCGATTCAGTCCGATGTTTGCCGCCGAGATCAGAAAACGGCGCGTTCGTCTTCGATCGTCAACTTGCGGCTTGAGCGCCACAGATTGGCACCCTTCGCAAGCCGGTTCAGATTTGTCTGACAGTGCCCTCCGGCTCACTGGAGAGTAAACGGGTTTGAAATGGATGATTTCGGGTTGATGAATACGCTCTTTGTCTCAAGGTATTCGTGGATCGCCGCTGCGCCATTTTCACGACCAAAGCCGGACTGCCCCATGCCGCCAAAAGGCGCCATATAGCTGACAACACGATATGAATTGACCCATACCGTGCCAGCGCGAATGCGTTTTGGCAACGACATCGCGCGCGCCAAATCCTGTGTCCAGAACCCGGCGGACAGGCCGAATGGCGTATCATTGGCGATTTCAATCGCTTCGTCGTCGGATTCGAACTTCATGATCGAAAGAACTGGACCGAATACTTCTTCGCGTGCGATACGCATATCGTTGGTAACGCCAGTAAAAATCGTCGGCTCGAAAAACCATCCCCGACCGCAGTTTAATCCAGTAGCTTTTTTGCCGCCAAGAACGCAGACAGCTCCCTCGGATTTACCAATCTCTACGTAGTCCAGAATTTTCCGAAGCTGCGCTTCAGTCGCGATCGGGCCGATGTCCGTTGTTTCCTCAAACGGGTCGCCGAGGCGCGCCTGCTCCATGCGCTCAACCAGTTTTTCAACGAACTCATCGTGGATCGAAGAGTGCAGCAACAAACGCGAACCGGCCATGCAGGTTTGGCCGCATGCGGCGAAAATGCCAGAGATAACACCCTTGATTGCAGCGGGAAGGTCCGCATCGCCGAAGATGATGTGTGGCGACTTGCCGCCTAGTTCAAGCGAGACTCTTTTGAACTGGTGCGCCGCGGCTTCGGAGATTTTCCGCCCCCCAATATTTCCTCCCGTAAACGCAATCCTTTTGACAAGGGGATGCCCGACAAGTGCGCCACCCGCTTCCTGGCCAAACCCGGTGACGACATTGACAACGCCCTTTGGAAAACCAGCTTCCTCGAACAATTTCGCAAAACCGATCATGGACGCAGATGCAAACTCAGACGGCTTAATGACTACCGTGTTACCGGCAGCCAACGCAGGTGCGAGTTTCCAGACAGTGAGAAGGAGAGGTGAATTCCAAGGCGTGATCGCCCCGACAACGCCCATCGGCTCATAAGTCACGTAGTGAAACATCCCCGCCTTGTCGATCGGAGTAACCGCGCCCTCGATTTTGTCTGCCAACCCACCGTAATACTGGAACCAGCGCGGGAGGTATTTCATCTGGCCAAGCATTTCGACCATAAGTTTGCCGTTGTCCCTCACTTCAAGCTCGGCGAGGTAACGGGCATTCGCTGCGATGACGTCACCAAGCCGATGGAGTAATAAACCGCGATCGCTGGGCGTCATTGTCGCCCACGGCCCAGAAGTGAAGGCCCTGTGGGCCGCCTCGACAGCGCGGTTGACGTCCGTCTCATTCGCTTCCGGCAGTTGAGCCCACACGTCCCCCGTGTAGGGGTTCTTCGTATCGAACCACCGGCCGGAAGAGGATTCACACCATTCCGCATCGATATACATCGGAAATTTTTCGATCTTGTTTACAGCCGCACCAGGCCTTTCAAGATTGGCATCGTTTTCGGGGGCGGAACTTGGTGAACGACTCACTGTGCGGTCTCCGTTTTCTTGTTGGATCAATTGACGCTTGGCACAGGCACCTCTAATGCGGCAGCGTGTTCCAATAGAGTTGCAATGCGGCTGCTCGTCGTACGCCCGAGCGTGCCTGAAATTTCGCGCCCAACGGCGGCGAGGCGGGCCAGATCGACTCCCGTCGCCACCCCCATGCCATTGAGCATGTGAACCAGATCCTCTGTCGCCAGATTGCCTGCAGCTCCGGGAGAGTACGGGCATCCGCCCAATCCCGACACCGAACTGTCGACCGTGCATACGCCCAACTGAAGACAGACAAGCGTGTTGGCCAACGCCCGACCGTATGTATCGTGAAAATGGACCGAGACGCATTCGTGTGAGATTGCATCGATTGCCGCCTGGGCCATTGCCGCGGCACGATCCGGCGTTGACGCACCCGTGGTGTCACACATCGAGACCTCGTAACAACCGAGCTCCATCAACTGCTCAGCGACTCGCGCAGCTACGTCCGGCGCAACCCAGCCTTCATATGGGCAATGAACAGCGCAGGACACGTAACCGCGGATCCGCATGCCAGAATCGCGCGCCGCGGATGCGACATCGGTGAATCGGGCAAAGCTTTCCACACGCGAGGAATTGAGATTGGCACGTGAGAATCCCTCTGTCGCGGCTGCAAAAATTGCAATAGTCCTGGCACCGGCCGCCTTTGCTAGCGCGAGACCGGTAAGATTGGGCACAAGTGCCGGAAGATCGATGCCTTGGGGCGTGCCGATCAATTCCATCACTTGCGCGGTATTCGCCATTTGCGGAACCCAGCGCGGCGACACGAAGCTCCCAATTTCAATGGTCTTCAATCCGGCTTGGATCAGCCCTTCAACAAAATCGACCTTCGTCTCGAAAGAGAGCGTGGTCTTTTCATTCTGCAAACCATCCCTCGGACCAACTTCGACAATTGTCACAGAATCCGGGATGCGGTCGAGCAAGTTTCGAACGGTTGCAACGTCGGACGGTTGCATCAAACAATCCCCTCCGAACGCAGGCGGCTGATCTCGGTATCGGAACAACCAAGCCGTTCGCGTAGAATCTCATCGGTGTGTTCACCCAGATCGCCACCCGCCCAGCGAACCTCCGCCGGCGTACACGACAGTTTCGGGAACGCGCCTTGCATGGTGATGCTGCCCAAGTCATTGTGCGGCACTTCGATGACGGCATGGCGCTCGCGGAAATGTGGGTCGGCAGCGACCGACGCCGCATCGTTTACTGGGCCTGCCGGGATTCCATGCAGCTCCATGAGATCAAGAATCTCGCGAGCCGGCTTCATTGCGGTCCAGTCACCGACAATTTTATCCAGTTTGTCTTGACGTTCGCCACGAGCGATATGGGTTGCGTAACAAGGGTCTGACGCCAACTCGGGCATTCCCATGACCTCCGCGAGTGTCGCGAACAACCTATCGGCATTGGCGGCGATGAGTACGTAACCGCCATCCAGCGTGGGGTAGAGGTTGGATGGCGCTATACCGGGAAGAACGGCACCGCTGCGCTGCCTGACGGCGCCAGTCGCGGCATATTCTGGAATGACACTTTCCATCACGGCGAGAATACTCTCGGTAATCGCCACATCGACTTTCTGGCCGCGGCCGAGATGCCCTTGCCTCGTAATAAGTGACGACAGAATTCCTATCGTCGCAAACAATCCAGCAAGAGAATCTCCGATTGAGATACCGACGCGTGTCGGCGCACGGTCCGGATAACCGGTGAGATGACGCAAGCCGGATACGGATTCCGCAACTGCCCCAAATCCGGCTCGGCTGCTGTAGGGACCGTTCTGCCCGAAGCCCGATACTCGAGCTACAATGAGTTGATCGTTTTCCTTACACAGCAAGTCCGGAGATAGATTCCAGCGCTCTAGTGTTCCAGGTCGGAAATTCTCCACGAGCACATCGGCCTCGTGAGCCAAACGGCGAACGAGGTCCTGCCCCTCGGGTCGGCGCAAATCGAGTGTCATGCATCGCTTGTTGCGCGCAATGACCGACCACCAAAGCGAGGTTCCGTTGGACGTTTTCGAAGCGCCCCATGTGCGCATCGTATCACCGACACGTGGAGGTTCGATTTTGATGACGTCCGCGCCGAGATCCGCCAACAATTGGCCGCAATACGGACCCGCGATGAATGAGCCGAGCTCGATCGCCTTTAGGTGTGCCAATGGCCCCCGCGCAGATCTATGGGACACCCTCTTCCTCCCAGATAATTCTTAAAAGCAGGCAGTTTTTGAGGCCCACATTGGTTGTATTTACTAACATAGAAATATCTTCTTTAAAAGATTTTTCTTCGTTCGTAGATTTTAATCTCCTATCTATGTTGTAAATCCGGAGAAATATCAGCACTATGGTTTTTGATAAAAATGTCAGTGGTGGGTTGGGGTGGAAATCAATACTTTCAGAGAATCGCGATGATTATTATCAAGACGTCGGTTATACAGGCCTCTAATCCTCTTCCGATGAATTTTTGAAATTTCTTCTATCGTTGATTTAAGTGAGTTGATCTCTAGCGACACCCTTGCCCAGCGTCGGAACCTTCCGGATCGGGTGGAAATGAACTACGTTGTGGGGTCGGTATGCAGAAAACACGTGCGGAAATGAGAAACTGAAATGAACGAAACAACTCGCACAGAAAGTAACGGCGCCCGCAAAGCATCGAAGAGAACGTCCGCCGAGTCGACGTCTTTGGACCACGATGCTGACGCGGATAATGACCCCACCCTTATCGAACTCGGGACGCGCGTGAAAACACTTCGGCGCGAAAGAAAGTTGACGCTGGAGGCTCTATCGACCCTTTCCGGCGTAAGTCGGGCAATGCTCTCCAAAGTCGAGCGCGCGGAAAAGAGTCCTACGCTTTCGATTGTGGTGCGCATTGCGCGCGGCTTGGGTATAAATCTTTCGGATTTACTTGGGGCCAAACCCGATCAATCGGAAGTTTCAATCATCCGAGCTGCCGATCGGCTTGTTTTTCACGACCAGCAAAGTGGTCTCCAACGCGAAATGCTCTCGCCAGTACACACCAACAACGGCATCGAAATTCTTATGCACCGTATCCCTCCCGGCAAGTCGTCGGGAATTCTCCCCGCCTATGCGGTTCCCACGGAAAAGTATGTAATGGTCCAGGAAGGTGAACTCACACTGAAGATGGGGGGTAAATCCTACGTAGTGGGCGAAGGTGACACGATACATTTCGCGATAAAGTCACCCTATAGCTTCGAAAATTACGGGTCAGTTCTCGTCTCCTACTACGTGGTTCTTGTTCGCAATCGCTGAATCCCGAGATTCACCGGTGCGGCGACGCATCAGCGCAACATCATTTCCGGCAGCCACAACGAAATCTCAGGAAAACTGATGAGGATGCCAAGAACCACGGCTTCCACCATGAGAAAGGGGAGAATGCCACGAAACATTTGAGAGGACGTGATCTCACCCTGGGCCGAACTCACGACTGCGAAGAGATTCAAGCCGACAGGGGGCGTGAGAACGCCAATCTCAATAATCTTGATCAAAATCACCCCAAACCAAATTGGATCGAATCCAAGGCTGACGATGATCGGATGTATGAACGGCACCGTCACAACAGTCATGGAAACCGTATCCATGAAACAACCCAGAACTAGATACATTGCGATTATGATTATGAACACCAGATGGCGGCTCAAACCCAGGTCTTCAATCGCTGTAACGATCTCATCTACAAAACCGGAATAAACGAAAAATCGAGATAAGATCAGCCCACCGATGATGATGAAGAAAAGCACCGCCGTCGTTGTCGCCGCAGAGTTCAGCACACCGCCAATTTCACGCCGATGAAGTCGCCCGCGCATGAGGCTAATGGCGAATGCCCCCGCCGCGCCAACGGCACCCGCCGAAGATGGAAACATCATGCCGGAGTAAATACCGCCAATGATGATTGTAGCGAGCAGCGCAAAAGGCCATGTTTTCTGAAAGCTTTCGAACTTGTCCTTTAACGTAAACGTTTCTGTAGGCGCTGGCGCCCAAGATGGTTTAACACGCACGAAAACCGCTATCGAAATGAGATAAGAAATCGCCGTGAAGAGGCCCGGCACAATGCCGGCGATTAGGAGTGCTCCAATAGACTCGCCACTTATAAGCGCATAGATCACCATCATGATCGAAGGTGGTATCAAGGCCGCGAACGTTCCAGCAGCGGCGATGCAGCCTGCGGCAATTCCCCGATCGTACCCATATTTGATCATTTGCGGCAGCGCCAGGCGCGTAAAGACGACCGCGTTGACCATGGTCGAACCTGATATCGCCGCGAAACCCGCCGAACTGAGTGTCGTGACCATAAGAAGTCCGCCACGCACGCGCCCCAGAAGCCGATGGAAAAAGGTGTATAAATCTGACGTGATCCCTGAAATTTCAGCGAACCCGCCCATCAGGATAAACATGGGGATCACGACAAAGCCGTACTGGCTGGCAAAATTATAGGGGAGACTTTCTAGGGTCGTAGCCAAAAGCACCATGCCGCCGACAGCATAAAGCCCACTTAGCCCAACGAGAGCTATTGCAAACCCAACGGGGATCCGAATAGCGATGAGAAAAAGCATCGCGACTATCCCGAGAAACCCAAGCGCGAGGGGGCTCATAAGAGCTCGCTAGTCACGGATTTGTGTCGCGATTTTTTTGGTTTGCTCGATAGAGACAAACATCTCGGTCAGCTGCCGGAGAGCCACAATAAGCGCGAGCGTTGCACCTGCGGCAAAACTAATCTTTGAAGGCCATATCGGAAATTGAATCGCCGCAACGGCACGTTCGTCGATTGCAAAACTCTTGACCGCGAGCCGCCAAGAACCGTAACTCAGACCAGCGAGGACCAGGCATCCAACCCCGTGAGCGATGATGGTTGTCGCCCGCATCATTCGAGGTGAAAAAACCGCGTCGAACAAATCCACGCGGATATGGGCCCCGGTGTGTTGGGCACCTCCCATTGCCAGAAAAACGGCGGCCGGCAGCAGAGCTGATGACAGCTCCGCCGCGATGGGAACTGGGTATCCGGTGATATTGGATGATACGACATCGACCGCACCAATGATCACCATTGCGGCGATTAACACCGAAGAGAGAAACCCGAATATTCTCCGTAGATAGATGATCGCGGCACTAAGTTGATGTGCAGGTTTACGCATCTGATGCTCTTTTCATCAGGCAGCGGCTGCCGCGCAGCCAAGGCTGCGCGGCGATGACCGTAATTAGTTATTGGGATCGGAATGTGCGGTCCAGTAGTCGGCTACATCCTGAGCCTCTTTACCGAGGCTTTTCTCATTCATGTCTGAAAGCCAAACATCAATGAATTTCGGAGTCGCCTCTCTCAGCTTTGCCATCTCGGTAAACTCAACAACGGTCACACCATCCTTTTCCATGGCTGCCGTGCTTTCTTCATGCGCAACCGCAAGGTTACGAAGGCTTCGGTCACTTGCTTCTTGACTCACTTCAAGGATCAATTTCTTTACAGAATCTGGGTACTCGCTGTGCCATTTCTCGTAGTTTACCCAGATGGGCCAAGTTGGTTGCGGACCGAAATCCGCCGTCGTCAAATACTTCGCCACCTCATAAAGTTTCGTGGCCCGGTAGAGGTCTGTGGAATAGAACCCACAATCAAGGCGACCTTTTTGAAGCGCTTCATAAATTTCGGCAGGAAGAACCACCGACCCGACAGCACCAAGTGATTCCCATAGTTTCGGTTGATATGGCCCGTAGCTGCGAATTCGCATTCCGGAAAAATCTGCGATGCTCGCGATCGGTTTGTTACAGAGTGGCTGGTATCCATTTAGCGTGTGGAAAAACAAAGGCCAAACGTTGTTTGCCTTCAGTTCCCCCCTGATGGCCGGCACATTCTCCACCAGCCCGTTGATAACTTTGATCGCGTTTTCGTTTGATTTGAACGTTAAGGGCAGCGAGTTCGGCGCGCTTGTTAACGGCAGCTCATTCGGATAGTAGGCCGGCGGCGCGGCACCCATATCAACCGCGCCACTTCCAACTAGGTTCAGAATCTCAAGCGGTTTGCCACCGGAACCTGCCCAAAATATCTTGATCTTAATCTTGCCCCCGCTTCTTTTCTCAATCTCGTCCGCCCACCACTGGTCAACCTTGGTCTGCACCCAGGTGGCGGGAAAGGAATGAGCGAGCCGTAGGGACATACTCGGATATTCCGCGGCGGACACCGGACTCATCGCGAGCACAGCCATACCAAAGCCGACAACTGCGTTCATAAATTTGGATTTCATGTTTTCCTCCGTTTGGTTTTTGTCGTTGTTCCGGCTTCTTCGCGGATAGTTTGTTATCTGTCCACGCCGGTTCGGTTTACGCTCTCCCCGCCCCAGGTCTTTTATTTGCCGCAATACCCACTCGACCTATCCCGCCGCGCCACGACATCAGCGTCGGCGACAAATCCTGTCTGTACTCAGTTCGGGCAGAGCCTTCTGAATATTGGCCGGTTGGTGAACGCCGACACCGTCTTCTTGAGTAGATTCACTGCTCGAGTCTCTATATTTGGGAATCCGACCATCTGGCTAAAAATCAGCCAAAAGATAGGCAAAAACCCATTGCTATACCTGGATAGTCGCGGTCCAGGAGCATAATCGAAACGGTGTAGTGCAGGTCACCAACTTGATTTGGCGAACGCTAGCATAGTTTATTCTATTATAGAAGATTTTTCTCGGCTAGCTGAATCGATCAACAGATAGACGCGCTTGGCTTCGCGAAACGCGGGCGACGGCCTTACCGCTATGCTTGGGGAGAGCAGCCAGCACCTACAATTCGATTTCGCTATTTCACACGAATTGCGCTTCGGCACGCATGGCAAGGCCCCCAGTGGGAGTTGTTGCCCACAAATCCGTGAAGCCGGATTTGTCCTTGCCGAGAATCCGGAATGATGCGGTATCAAAAAGTGGGCTCGATGCGCGGAATGAGAATTTGCTCATCCTTCGGGAGCTGTTCATTTGTCCCGCCAGGTCCGCCAACAGGGTTGCAGTTAGTGGCCCATGAAAGACCAGTCCGGGGTACCCTTCAACAGACGCGCAGTATGTGCGGTCATAGTGAATTCGGTGTCCATTGTACGTAAGCGCTGAATAGCGAAACAACATGACCGGATCAGGGGACACCGTTTTTTCGATGTCGTGTGCCTTCGGCGCTGGCGGAGCACCGCGCATAGGCGTTCCTGGCTTTGCAGGTTCGCGATAGACGATGTCGTGCTCTTCCCGCAGGAAGGTTTCCTCTTCGTCATGCAGAAGGTGCTCGACGGTAACGAAACAAAGTCGGCCATTGTTGCCGTTTTTCACCAAGATATCCTTGATGGTTGAGGTTCTGACGACTTGATCGCCGACATGGAGGGGGGAGAAAAACTCCAACCTGCCTCCGGCCCACATACGCCTGGGCAAATCGACCGGCGGCAGGAATCCTCCAAGTTTAGCATGGCCATCCTGCCCTAGATCACTCTGTCTCGCGTGAGTGTGAAAAAACAGCCAATGCCAAAGTGGCGGCAAGGGAGCCGTCAAATCATTATTGGGCGGACGATCGAGTAGAGCGGACATCGCGCGGACGGGCTGAATTCCGATGACGTCCGTCGTTTCTTCGGATTTGCCGATCCATTTGTTCAAGCGTTCAGGATCTAGCGTTAAACCCGTCACGTTCGCGCCTCAGAGGATAAAAACTCGGAGCGAATGGCTTCGGTATGCTCTCCGCAAGATGGTGTCCTCCTTTTCTCCGGTGGCGCGGCATCTTCCCAGCGAAATGGGGATGCTGGAATGGTGAGCCGCTCTCCATCACTTGTGTGGACGGTCTTCACATTCAGGCCTGGGTGAGACGGTAAATGTTCGACGGAATTGACCTGCCCAAAGGCAATCGACGCCTCGGAAAGCCTCTTTTTCAAGGTCGGCGTATCGATCTGCCCTGTGATCTCGTTGATCTTGTCGTCCATATAAGCGCGGTTTTTGACCCGGTTGTTGTTCGCGTTTAGGAGCGGGTCCATCGCAAGGTTAGCGGCTTGCAAAACATCTCTACAGAACGTCTCCCATTCCCGTTCGTTCTGGATCGATATCAAGATATTTCCGTCGTCCGAGCAACGGTAGGCGCCATATGGAGCAATTGACGGATGGTGTAACCCTTGGCGAACCGGAGCACCTTTTCCATGGAGGTGATGAATAACGGGCACGGTCATCCAGTCGGCCGCCACGTCAAACAGCGAGACTTTCAACCCACTGCCCAGACCGGTGGTCCCCCGTTTATAGAGCGCCTCGAGAATTCCAGCATGGGCGGTCACTCCTGTACCAATGTCGCATATGGAAACGCCTATTCTGCCGAGCTCTCCCGGTCCTCCGGAGATGCTGATCAACCCACTCTCCGCCTGTACCAGCAAATCGTAGGCCTTCATTCCCTGCAGCTCGCCGCTTTCCCCATATCCCGATATGTCACAGGTAATTAGTCGAGGATGGTTTTGACGCAAGTAGGCCGATCCGAAACCCGCACGCTCCAACGCGCCCGGTGCGAGGTTTTGCACAAACACATCGGCTTTCGCGATAAGCGCCTCGAGCAGCAATTTGTCATCGGCCTTCTTGAAGTCGAGAATTACCGATTCCTTGCCTTGATTAATCCACGCGAAATAGGAGCTTTCGCCTTTCGCCGCATCGTCATAACCGCGCGCAAAATCCCCCGATGCCCGTTCAATCTTGATCACCCTGGCACCGGAATCGGCGAGGCGGGACGTACATAAGGGTGCCGCGACTGCCTGCTCGACCGAAACGACGAGAATGCCCTCCAACGTGCCCACTAAAAGCTCCTTGGCATGCCAAGATCCTTGGTCGCCAGGTGGCTCAGGATCAGGTTTGTCGATATCGGCGCGGTACGGTAAAGCCGTGTTTCCCGGAACTTCCGCTCGATGTGATATTCTTTGGCAAAGGCGAAGCCGCCAAAAGTCTGCATGGCAATGTCGGCGGCTTTCCAGCTTGCCTCCGCAGCCAGCATCTTTGCCATATTCGCCTCGCTGCCACAGGGTTGCTCAGCGTCAAATAGCTTTGCCGCGTGCTCTACCATCAATGCAGCGGCACGCATTTGTGCATAGACTTCAGCCAGCGGGAACTGGATCCCCTGATTGGCCCCGATGGGCCGGCCAAACACCACGCGTTCGTTGGCATAAGAGGTCGCCTTTTCGATGAAATAGCGCGCATCCCCAATGCATTCAGCCGCAATGAGAATGCGTTCGGCGTTCATCCCGTCCAGCACTACGCGAAACCCCTGATCGAGCACACCCAACAGATTTTGGGCAGGAATTTTCAGATTGTCGAAGAACAGTTCACATGAATGGTGATTAATCATCGCGTCAATTGGTTGAACCGTCAGGCCGTTGCCAATGGCCTTGTCTAGCTCGACGATAAACGCCGACATGCCCTCGGTTTTCCGGGCGCTCTCTTCTTTAGGCGTCGTACGCGCCAAGAGGAGCATGAGGTCGGAATGCTCAACCCGACTAATCCAGACTTTTTGGCCGTTGATCCGATATTGATCGCCATCACGCGTCGCTGTGGTTTTCAGGTTTGTCGTATCCGTGCCGGTGGTGGGCTCGGTAATCGCAAAGCTTTGCAAGCGTAGGACGCCATTCGCCACTTGCGGAAGGTATGTTTCTTTTTGCGACTTGGAGCCGTGGCGCAGCACAGCACCCATCACGTACATTTGGGCGTGGCAGGCTCCCGGGTGCCCGCCGCTGCGGCTGACTTCCTCAAGGATTGCGCAAGCCTCTAAAAGACCGAGCCCCGAGCCACCGTATTCTTCCGGTATCAACGCCGCCAGAAACCCAGCCTTCGTCAAGGCCTGAACAAATTCGGTTGGATAGGCCTGGGTCTTGTCCAGTGCGAGCCAATAGTTCTCGCTGAATTTTCCACAAAGCTGTGTAACAGCCAACCGGATAGCCTCTATCTCAGAAGACGGCATAATTTGATCCCGGGCTCATCGTCGCTGGTAGCGTTCACGTAAACTCTACGGCAACCCGACCGTTGTGAAAAATTCAAAAATTGCGTATTATCGTTCTATTAATTAGAACAATTTTGTTTGAAAGACCAAGCTTTCATGCGCCCCATCCCGCCTCTCAATTCGATCAAAGCCTTTGAAGTCGCGGCACGCCTGGGTGGTGTGCGTCTGGCCGCCGAAGAGCTGAATGTCAGCCAATCCGCCGTCAGCCGCCATATCAGCAACCTTGAAATCTATCTTGAGACCGAGCTGTTTGAACGTCGGGGCAAACGGATCATCCTGACAGAAACTGGGCGCGAATATCTGCAACAGCTCGAACCCGCCCTGGACACAATCAGCCGCGCGAGCCAAATCGCTGCACGCCACAAACCGCGCGGATACCTGACGATTTCGGCACCTCCGACCTTTGTCTCCAACTGGATAATGCCGCGCCTGCACCGGTTTCTGGCCGAGAAACCAGACCTAAACCTACGGTTCTTGGCACACCTGACTATGCCCGAAGACAACGCGGAGATTGATTGCGGCGTTGAGTACCGGTTCGAACCGTCACCGCGCCTGCTGTCGCACGTCCTGTTGCCTGATGAAATCGTCGTGCTTGCGGCGCCCTCCTACGTGTCGGCCTACGCCATCCAATCGCTCAAAGATCTGCGGGGTTGCACTCTGATCGAAACCGAACGTCGTCTGGTTTCCTGGAGTGATGTTCTGAAAGTCTATCCTTGGGCACAAAAACAACGGATGATCTCAGTCAGCCTATCGTCTCATGCATTCGAAGCCGCACGTCATGGTCTTGGCGTTGCTTTGGCCAACCGTCACAACGCTATGAACCTGATTTTAACCGGAGAGCTCACGATTCCCTTTGTAGTGGATGCCGTCGAAATTCCCCCGGTGCCGCGATATTTTTTTAGCGTGACCGAACAGAAGGCGCATGACGCGAATGTGCGGGCCTTTGGCGACTGGTTGCATCGTGAAATCGCGACGACCAAGAGGTAAGGCGGCAGTGCATAAGCCTAGAGGTTCTCGATCACCGCGCGTTGTGTTTTGATATAGCGCACGAAGAAATCGAGAAAGGTTCGGATGCGCCGGACTCGCCGCAAATCAGAGCGAACCAAAAGCCAGATATCACGGCGGCTAACAACTTGATTGGGCGTTATCCTTTTCAGGCTCGGATCCTTTTCACCTATAAAGCAGGGCAATATGGTGGCGCCAACGCCCAGCCTTGTAGCCTCTAGCAGCGAGGATACCGAATCGACCCGCAACCGGCACATCTGGTCCGGTATGTCGGGAGCCAATGCCGGCCAGCTTGGGGTATCCGATCCATCATCCCAGTTCAACCAGACCATCTCCTCCAACCTGTCCTTGTGAGCCTCCAGATAGCTTGGGCTGGCATACGACGCGAAAGTCGCTGTTGCTAGCTTGCGGCCGTAGAGGTCCTCCATCGGATTGTTGGTCGCCAAAAGCGCGACATCCCCTTCAAGATGTTTCTTATCCAGTTCTTGGGTTCTGACTCTCAGATTGATATCTGGATTTTGCCGTAGGAATTCGGACGTAACGGACAGCAGAAGGTGATTTGACAGAATGTCGGTCGTCACGACGTGAACCGTGCCACCGCTTTCGCTGCTGTGCGCCGTCACCCTGCGATCGATTTCCTCGACTTCCCGCTCCAGGCGCAGCGCGCCCTCGAAAATTTCCTGGCCGGATAGGCTGAGCGTGCCTCTCTTTGCCGTGCCAACAAAAAGGCTTTGCCCGACTTTATCTTCGAATGCCTGCAACCGTCGCGAGATCGTGCTTTGGTCAAGACCAAGACTTCGCGCGCCAGCAGTGATCGATCCATTGCGGGCCACGGCGAGAAAGATTCGGATATCATCCCAATTTTTCATCCATGCAAAATAACATGGAATATATGAAAATCTACTTATTTACAGGAAATTTGCATTTATGAAAGAATCCTCGTCTCCGCTTCAGATACAGGAAATCAGTCATGCCCGCATATTTCGTTGCGCGATTTACGGTCAAGGACGGTAGCGCATTAGGCGCTTACTCAAAAGCTGCCGCACCGATCATCGCTTCCTTCGGGGGCGAGCTATTGTTCAAGTGCAACGCCGCCGAAACCCTGGCCGGAGAGCCCCCGCATTCGGGCATCGCCGTGTTTCAGTTCCCGGACCGGAACACGCTGAACGATTTTTACGGCTCGGATGCCTATCAGGCACTGACTGAAGCGCGTCAGGCTGGCGCCGACATGATTCTGTCCGGCCACTTCACAGCTTGATTCCGCAGGCTAACCAAACAGCTAAAGGGAGATAGACATGACAATCGGATACAAAACCAATGGGAATGGCCCGCAAAAAGTGCTGTTTTTGCACGGCTGGCTCAGCGACTACACGGTCTATAACGAGATCATCCCGTTTTTTGACGGCGATCTCTACACCTCTGTCTTCGCGGATTACCGTGGCTACGGCCTATCGTCCCACATGGATGGAGACTACTCCATCGACGAAATCGCCAAGGACGTTCTCGATCTTGTCCAGAAACTCGGCTGGGACAAATTTCACATCATTGGGCACTCGATGGGCGGCATGGTGATGCAAAAAGTTGCCTGCCTGAATGAAGACCTTCTGATCTCTTGTATCGCCGTCACCCCGGTTCCTGCGTCGGGCCTTCCGCTTGATGCAGACACTGCTGCCTTTTTCAAACAGTCGGCGGAAGACGATGATGTGCTGGTTGGACTGTTTGATGCACTCACAGGCAAACAGTACTCAACAACCTTCAACAAGCTTATGGCGGCCCGCGCGCGGCCCGTGCTCTCGAAAGAGGCCATGCTGGGTTATTTCAACGCCTGGAGCAGCACGGATTTCAGCGCCGATGTCGCGAACTTGAACACGAAAATTCTGGTCATCGCCGGCGAGCATGACGGCGGCGTCGGTCCGGCGTTCCTATCCGATACTTATTTGAAGCACCTGAAAAACGTGGAGATGAAAGTGATCAATGGTGCGGGTCACTACCCAATGCAAGAAACGCCCGTCCGCCTCTTTACACTCATCGAAGAGCATCTCAAGCAGTACGCCTGACTTTTTAGATGGTGGGCGGCCATTTTCCGCGAGCGCGGCACCCCTCAGGGAGTCGCGCTCGCGTTCCTTACAGGAGGCGACGGCTGTTCACATCAGGAACACGCCCTTCCCGCTCGTCTGTTGATCGCACAGCCGATATGCCTCTTCAGCTTGGTCGAGTCTCCAGGTGTCCGTGAATATCTGATCGACGGGTATGTTGCGGTCGGCGATGAAGCGCGCACACTCCATCAGACCCACGATTGAAAACGTCCACGAGCCGATTAACGTGACTTGTTTGCGCAGCAGGTCGCCGCTCACGTCCAGCGTGACGTCGCCACCTTCTCCAACGAAACAGACCTTGCCCCACGTGCGCACACATTGAACCGCCTGCCGGCGCGCCGCCGGCGAGGCAGACGCCTCAAACGAAACGTCGACGCCAAGCCCACGCGTGCACTCCATGATGGCGTCGACGACGTTCTCGGTATCAGCCGCATTTATTACGGTGTCGGCGCCCAACTCGCGGGACATCTTCAAGCGATCTTCATTGATATCGAGTGCGATGACCCTTGCGCCCATGCCGACCGCTAGTTGAGTCGCTGAAAGCCCGACCGGCCCCTGCCCGAATATGGCGATTGTGTGCTGGCCCTGCAGGTTCAGGCGCTGCAGCGCGCCCCATGCCGTGCCGGTCCCGCAGGAAATGGCCGCACCTGTTGAGAAAGTCAATTCATCGGGCAGCGGGACCAGCGTCCGCGCCGGGCATTTTAGGTAGCGTGTATGCGCGCCGTGGGCGGTTGCACCGTAAACCTCCGCGCCATCTACGCAAAGTTGCGCCCATCCTGTCGAGCAGTGCGGACAAACGCCGCAACCACGGTAATGGTGCTGCATGACCCGCATCCCGACACGCGCCTCCTTGTCGCTCACCCCCGCACCAACGGCGGCAACAATCCCGCAAGGCTCGTGCCCAGCGATCACCGGCTCTTGATTGGCCCGCAGCCCCAGTGCCGCGGCCCCCGCGCCAGTGGGCGCGCGGTAGTACTTCAGATCGGTTCCACACATTCCGGAAGCCTTGATCTCGATGACAACCTCTCCCGGACCGGGAGTTGGATCCGGAAATTCCTGCAACGTCAGACTTCGATCGCCCAAGAATACGATACCCTTCATTTCGGTTCCTCCTTGTTCCGCCCCAATGTGAAAGATCTCAATGGATAGCCGAGTACATGATCTTCTCTTCGGTCGCCTCGGCAGCGGAAAACTCCTCCACGACCTTTCCCGTCCGAAAGACAAGGATCCGGTCGGACAGGGACATGATTTCCGGCAGGTACGACGAAATAACCACAACGGGCTTTCCTTGATCGGCAAGCGTATTGATGAGCTTGTGAATTTCTTCGATCGCACCGACGTCGACCCCGCGCGTTGGTTCGTCGAATATGATTAATTCGGGATCTTGAATTAGTGACTTGGCTATGACGACTTTTTGCTGATTACCGCCAGACAGCTCAACCGCCCTCACCTCGGTATTGATCGTTCGTATGTTCAAACGCTTCGCCCAAGTCTGACCAACTTGATCGGCCTCCTTTTTGGAAACCAGTTTTCGCTTCCCGCGCAACTTCGCGAGAAGACCAAGGTAGATATTTTCCGCTATCGACTTTGTTTCGAAGAAGCCCTCAAGCTTACGATCCTCGGTGATGTAAGCGATGCCGCCTCGTATAGCAGGCGCCGGCACCACATAGCTCACCGGCCGGTCATTCAGCAGTACGTCTCCGCCATGCCGGAAGTCTCTCTTCATGACGCCCGCCACGATCTTAAATGTCTCAGTACGACCGGATCCGACCAGACCGAAAATGCCCGTGACCTGTCCGGCGAACACGGACAGGGCACAGCTCTTCACCTGACTACCCATGCGCAGGTTGCGCACAGTGAGTACCTTTTTGCCCGCCGGACGCGTGACACTCTTGCGCTGCCCATAGATGGTCTGAGACAGATCGCGGCCCACCATGGCCTTGACGACGCGCGCTCGATCGAAGTTGCTGTTTTTGTCAGTGACGATGTGCTTGCCGTCGCGAAGCACCGTAATCCGATCCGAAATCAATAGTGCTTCCTCGAGCGCGTGCGAAATGAAGATGATTGAGACACCGCGCTCCTTCAGCGCACGAACGAGGTTGAAGAAGTGCAGTTTCTCCTCAGGTGTGAGAGATGCGGTCGGTTCGTCGAAGATGATCACCTTGGCACTGTTCTTCACCGCCCTCGCGATTTCGATCATCTGCTTCTTCGCGGCTCCGAGAAGGCTCACGACCGTGACCGGGTCGACGTCGAATTGCAGGGATTGGAAGAATTGCTGCGCCTCGATATTGATGCGCCTGATCCTATTGAAGGCGTTCTCCTGCCCGAGGAAGAGATTCTGTGCAGCCGTCATTGTCGGCACCAGGCTATTTTCCTGGAACACCATCGCTATGCCCAGGTTGCGCGCTTCGACGGGCGTCTGCGGACTGATCTCGGCCCCGTCAAGCAGCATCTTACCGCCGTTGAGCGTCACCACACCTGCCATCACCTTGGTGAGGGTGGACTTTCCTGCCCCGTTCTCACCGACAATCGAATGGATCTCGCCTCGTTCCAGCGTGAAGTTAATATCCTCGATTGCCGGCACACCAGCGTACTTCTTGGTGGCATCGTGAAGTTCAAGTATATTGTCTGCCATTGAAAAATTTCCCTTACGCTGCGCTGATCGGCAACTGCAATATCCGACGCGGCCCTTTTGCAAGTACGTAAAGGGCGCCCTGACATTCAATCGCGGCGACGACGCCATGATTCTTCCCGTCAAGTCGGCTTTGAAATGAATCAATGGGCATGCCGTGTTCATCCAACCGAATCACCAGCCCGTAGGATCGGGGGGGGGCATAGGGTTTCAGGACACCTCTCATCTTGACCCCTGCACCCTGCAGCGGCTCTAGAAAATCATCCCCTGAACTGAGTGCGGGTGCGATCCAATAGCGCGGGTCTACTTCCGCGACCATTCGTTTTCTGAAAGCATTTTCGCGCAACACGAATTCAACCAGTTGCGTTCTTCCGGCAAAGGCCGCTAACCAAAACCCGCCGCCAGGGGCTCTAGTCACCCGACATGGATAACCCGGCAGCCAATCCACGACGATCTCGCCTTGGGCAGACGGGGCAAGCCCATCCTGGACGGGCGGGCTGCTACGCAACAGGCGATGCTTCCACGTTTCCGAGACCCAGACTGATTTCTCGGACTCGCAACATCCGAATGCATAGTGCAAACCGTTCCTTATCTCCCGGCTGTCGCCAGTGGATGGATCGAGCTCAATCAAACGCCCGGAATGCGCGCGATCCATCAGGTCGTGACACCAGTCTTCATAAGGATGCACGGATGAACCTTCTGTCACCAACAGCCGGCCATCCTCCGCGAGCGAAATCGCATTGACCGAAAGCAATGGCCTGTTTTTGACCGTTGACCATTCGTGCCCGTCATGAGGCCCCCCATAGATCTTCACTTGTCGACCATTCAACGCAATGGCCATACCGCCCGTCGGCATACATGCGAGTGCCGTGATTGTTGCCTCGACCTGCATGACTTCGACGGCGACGCCGTGTTCGAATCGCAGCACGCGCCGTCCGTCCGCCGCAAACAACGCTTTTCCGTCGGTAGACAGGTCCTCGGGCGCCTCAAGTGTAGCCAGAATGTCGGCATCCTCGAGCGCCCGATTCGGCTTAAGGGCTCCATCCAGCGTAGGGATCGCTATTGCCGCCTCGCCGCGGCCGAGAAACTGGTCGCGCCATGTCTTCACCGTCTCGATCATGCCTCGACCTTTTTCTTAATTTTATTCTGATTCGTCACCTCGTCACGACTACTGGGGTCAGCAGTGTCTCTTCCCCAACGGCGGTCGTACTGAACATAATCGGGATCGCATTGACCTTCGGGAATCTTGTAGCGTCCGATTCGATTGTTAGACAGGCCACCGAGGAACAGGTAACCGCGATGCTCCCGCATTGAAGTGATCTGCGGATGGTTCTTGGCGCCGAGGTCCCAAAGGATGTCCAACACCTCGCCTTTGTCGTTGAACTTCAGCACACATCCGATGTTTACGTTGGGGAAGAGCCACTCGTCTCTCGGGACCCGCTTTGCCATACGTTTTCGAAAGCCAGGCATCTTCCAGGCCAGATCGAGGGCCGGTGACCGCATGCCGAGAAGCGACATCCAGTAATTTCCATCCGACGCCCAATTGATGTTGTCCGGATAGCCAGGCAGGTTTTCCATGACAATCTCAATCTTCCCCTTGTTCGGACCATCGAACCAATAACGCTTGACTGTGCATCCCCAAGTTTCGGAAAAGAGGATTGACTGCTTGTTATTGGCGACACAGACGCCATTCGGGAAGATCAGGTTACGTATGACGGTGTGCGACTTCTTAGTCTTTGGGTCATAGCAAATGATTCGACCGTTCCCCCGAGCTTCCAGTCCATCGATCGGCCAATCGTGGATCTCGTAGCGTACCGTGGCCTCGGAGAAAAAGATTCGCCCGTCGTCCACGATGTCGAGATCATCCGCCAAACGCATCCGACTGTCGTCGTTAACGGAATAGATACTGCGGTTCGTTTCGTCAGTCACCATCTCCACTTTTCGGTCCGGCGTGATGCGATAGACGCCCATGCCGCCGACGCAAACGTGCAGATTGTCGTCTCTGTCGAAAGCCATGCCGAGAGGCGCACCCCCGATGTGCGCGAAGATTTCCCAACGTTTGTAATCGGGCGGGAAAAACCGAATGATGTCCCCATGGCGCGATCCTCCGTAGAGGTTATCGTATCGGTCGAGGATTACGTCCTCTGCACCCTCGATCTCTCCTTCGCCGATAACGTAGACGTCCTTTAGCTTGTCATTAAGTGCCCAGACAGTTCCGCTGTCGATCTTGGCTGACGGCGCGGGAGGGAGTTCGTGATACGCTGGGCTTACGTAAGCTCGGCTCACGATACGGTGCTTGTTCTTTACCCAACGGAAGTCGATGGCGGCGGAGATGAGCAGGATCCCCGCGAGAAACATCCGGTTGTATCCACCGGCAAAACCCAGATTGGTCAGGCCGTTGGTGATCAAAAGTACGATGAAGGTACCCGCCACCGCCTTGGTGGCGTTACCTCTGCCTCCACCCAAGCTGATGCCGCCCAGGACGGCTGCTGTCAGCGCTGTGACTTCCAAGCCCACGCCGATGTCACCACCCGCCGAGCTCAGGCGGGAGGCGAAGAACACAGCACCCATCGCGGTCAGAACGCCGCTGGCCACATAGCAAAGGGCGACCGTGCGGCGCACAGCGATGCCGCTGTTGAAAGCCGACCGCCGCGACCCTCCAATAGCGTTGATATGCCACCCCTTGCGCATGCGAGTCAGAAAGATGTGCCCGAAAAGGGCTATGGCGGCAAAGACGTACGCCACTGTCGGCAAACCCAAGATCGAACCGATGCCAAGAAAGTCCCATATCATCGAGTCAGGCAGGTTACCCGCGATCTCGGTGGCGTAGCGAAAGATGAGGAGATCGTAGGCTGAACGATAGATAATGAGCGTAATCAGTGTGGTCAGAAATGCTCGCAGTCGACAGTACCCCACCAGGATGCCGTTTACCGCACCCAGCACAGCCCCGAATGCCAGCGTAAGGACTACCGCCAGACCGACTGGCAGATGCAAGACATGCATCAGGTAAAGCGCACAGAGATTACTCAACGCGAACATCGATCCGACTGAAAGATCGATACCTCCCACGATCATGACCAGCGATAGGCCCAGCACCACCAAACCGACTTCACCGGCTTGGCGCAGAATATCGGAGATGCTCGCGAGAGTGAGGAAGCCTGGAATAACGCTCGTCAGCCACAGCACAGTGCAGGTCAGGATGATCACCGGCACCGCTGTTTCCATCCACCGCTTGGCGAGGATCTCCCCCAAAAAGTGGTCTGGCCAGTATTTGTAGCGAAATTCGAGAATGTTTTGGAACACCAGAATCTCCTTGGCGGATCGGTAACGCAGCGACTGCGCTTCTTTGGGTTAGACGCACAACGAACCTGTCAGGGTCACGCCTGACAGTTCATGCTGAATGCAGGCGTGGCATCTCAAATTTAGCTGACAGGTTCGACGCGCCGGCGTGGAGTTCTCGATCCCAGCCGGCGCATCGACTTGCACGTCGGTTTACTTGATTTTTCCGAGAGTCCAGCAGGTCCCCGGGATCGCCGCTGTTTCCTTAGTGATCGGCGTAAGTCGGGAATAAAGAAAGCCCTTGGCGTCAACGGGCACTATGTCGCCAGCCTGAATCAACCACCGGGCCAACCCAGCCATAGCCTTCGCCTGGCTCGGGACGTCGTAATTCAGGTAATAGTCGTAGCCACCGGCCGCCACCTGGTCGCACGCCCCTTTCTGTTCGCCGCCGCCCGAAGAAATGACGTAGACTTTTCCCGTCAACCCAGCTTCCTTAACGGCTGCCGCCACGCCAACGCCCTGCCCATCCCAGAAATCGATTATGGCGCAAAGATCCGGGTGCTGACGAAGTACCGTCTGAGTAATTCCCTTGGCTTTTCCAGCATCCCAGTCAGCCGCTTGGCTTGAGACGACCTTGAGTTGTGGATTCTTAGTGAGAATGTGTTCGATGCCCTTCAGCGTGTAGGCGCTGGGTGCGGAGGCTGTTGGGCCCTGGACAATGGCAATCTTGTTGGATTTTCCTTCGCAAGCGCCGAGGGCGGCGGTTGCCGTCTTTTCGCCGACTTCGACCCAATCTGCCCCAACATACCCGGAGGTCATGTAGACGGATTTCATGTTCACTTGTATGACCTTGATGCCCTCTGCTTCGGCTCTTTTGAAGAGTTTCGCATACGTTTGAACGTCCGGGTTATGGGCAATGATAATGTCAGGCTTGTTCGCGATCAGCGTGGTCAACGCCTGAGCCCCGGCGTTAGTGTTCCAGTTGGGATCGCGCACGATGACGTTCACACCCAGAGGTTCCAACTCCTTCTTGATGCCTTCGAGCCAACCGCGGGTCAGATCGAAGCTCAGGGCAATGGGCAGATAGGCGACGGTCTTGCCTTTCATGGTCTCGATGTACTCGTCACGACCGGGCTCATCGAGTCCCATGAGTTGCTGCGCGAATGCGCTTTGCGCGCCGCTCAAGGCAAACGCCATCACAAATAATCCGATAATCTTACTGCGAAAATTTCTGAGTGTATTTGACATATTAGCTTCCTCCCGTTTTCACTTTTTATAAGTTGTCGTCGAGTTCAGACATCTCCTTGCTGCGCGGTATCCTCATTGCGCGGGTTCAGATACGTGTCGAACAGCAGCGCAATCAAAAGCACCGTGCCCTTGACGACGTTTTGCGCTGAATAGGATACGTCGAGAATAGTCATTCCATTGAGCAAGATGCCGATCAGAACTGTGCCAACAATGACGTTGGAGACGCGACCACGACCACCGGTCATGCCGATGCCCCCGATAATCACGATCAAAATGACATCGTAGATCATGGTCGAATTGTAGATTCGAGTGGGCATGCTGTGGATCGATGCCGCCATCACGAGGCCGGCATAGGTCGCGATCATCGCCGCCAATACATACATGAAGACAATGACGGGGCGCGTGGGAATGCCGGTGGTGCGAGCCCCATGGGGGTTGTCGCCGATCGCGTAGACGTAGCTGCCAAGCCTCGTCTTGCGTAAGAAGAACGTCATGGCCATCGCTGCCAACACGAACATAACGATTGGCTTGGGTATTTGCAGAATCGGCCCGCTACCGATCCATTCCATGCTGTTCAGTTGAGGACCCCAGGGCACCACATCCAGCGGAAAGAAGACAGCCTGCCCCATGCCCGCCAGGAAGATGCCGGTACCCAATGTCGTGAATAGAGGCGATATTTCGACGTAGGCGATCAAGAAGCCATTGATCAGGCCGAAAACCAGGGCCAGCGCAAACGCCGCGGCCAACGCGATCGGGATTGAGTGTCCATCCTGCACCAACTGCAGCAAGAGTCCCGAAGGCACGACCAGCAGCGCGACCATCGAAAAATCGATACCGCGACCGATAACGATGATCGCCATGCCGAGACTCAGAATGCCGAGGATCGCCACATTCTGCAGAAGAGCCACGACGTTCAGTACGGTCAGAAACGCCGGAAGGAATATCGCGAAGCCGGTCGCCATCACCAGACTAATCAGAATGACAACGGACTGTTGCGAGAAGACTTGTTTCTTCAATTAATCCTCCCTGCGATGCTTCGATTCGCCTTGAGCGAGATCTAGGCAGCGCTCAATGTCGCCATTTCGGTGTTCTTCGTTTTGCAACATTTTCGTCTACTATCGTAGATAACGTATGATGCCTCGGTCAGAAGTGTCAAGCACAATTGAGACAGCCCTACTCCTTACCTGACCTTCTATAGGCGGCCTATAGGCGGCGCTCGAGCGTTCGTCGCGGTTCCGCAGCAGAGATTTTGGATTGGCTAACTTCTTCCAAAGCAGATTCGCTCATGTGCCTGAACAGATCACATTGTGTATTGCCATTACCCGGCACGAGGGAACGCCCCGATACGTCATCACCTTTCCCTGCAAACTGGCGCGGCGGGGTCAGGACCTGAAGTTCATCCTGCCTCTGCTGGAGGATAGGAACACCTTCAGCCGTCAAGACCCGGCCCTCATTCAGGCCGTCGCCAAGACGCGCCTTTGGTGGGATTGGATCAAGGATGGCGACGTGAAATCTCTCTCCGAAATCGCCAAGCGCGAAAGGATCGATAAAGCCCAGGTGACCCGGTGGCTGCGGCTGGCATTCCTCTCGCCAACACTGGTCCGCCAAATCCGGGCCGGCGCTCATCCGACTAGCCTGACCATCGAAGCACTCACGCGCCAGACAGACCTACCAACAAACTGGCAAGAACAAGGCGCCCTTGTCGCCACCATCGACTAACGCGTTGACGGCAAAATGGCCCGCAGAGACTTTCGGTCATTTGGACCAATTTTGCTCTGATACCGCTGTCTCCCGTCAACACGCACCCAGCCAAAGCCCGCAGAACCGCAGGGTTTCGCACCGAAGTCTCTGGCACTTTGGGAAAACACGGTCTGGCTGGTGGTGCTTTTCCCTCACGCCTTTGGCTTATCTGGAAAGCCGCTCGCACAAATTCCCGGCGGCGACCTTTACTATGCGGTCATGTAGGCGTGCCCCACCTTGAGCACAGTTGCGTCGTTGAACTGGGCGCCGGTTAGCATGAGCCCGATCGGCAGGCCGTCGACATCACGACAAGGTACCGAGATCGAGGGATGGCCGGTGAGATCGAAGGCCGCCGTGTTGCGCACCATATTGAGCGCTTGCGCGATGTGCTCGGTGCGATCCTCCTCGGCGGAGGCAGGCACCTTGTGCGCGGTCTGGGGTGTCGTTGGCATGAGCACGACATCGAAATCCGCGAACACCTTGTCGTAGGCCGCGGTGAGCTGGCGCGACAGGTTCTGGGCCCGGCCGTAAAACACGCCGTCGTAGTTCTCTCGCATGTAGTGACCGAGCAAGGCACCGAGTTTCGCTGTCGGCGAGAAATCACCGCCGTGAGTCTTGACGGCCCGGCACATCGCCGACATCAGTCGGGTATTGTACCAACCCTTGGTCTGATACGCGGCATGACCGTGATAGAAACTGTCGATGCCGCCCTCGATCGCGACACAGTTCCAGATAGGGACGGTCTGGCGATGCTCGGGTACCGAGACTTTCTTCACCTTGGCCCCTAGTTTCGTTAGGAATTTGGCCGCTTCTCGTACCGCCGTGTCGACCTTGGGCATGGATTCCGGCGTGCCAAAACCCTCCTCGATCAAGGCAATACGCAGGCCCTTGATATCACCGGTAAGCGCGGCCGAATAACTTGGCACACGCAGGCTGTCGGGCTGACGTGGGTCGATGCAGTTGTCGTCCTTGCCGGCAATGACTTTCAGCATCAGCGCTACGTCCTCGACGGTCTTGGCCATGGGGCCTATGTGATCGATGGTCTGATCAAAGCCAACGATCCCCGTATAGGGGACCAAGCCGTGGGTGGGCTTCAGCCCCACGATCCCTGACCAGGACGCTGGAATGCGGATCGATCCGCCCTGATCGCCGCCGAGCGCGATATCGACCAGCCCCGTCGCAGGCGCGATAGCCGAGCCACAAGAAGAGCCGCCGGCGGCGTGCTTGGCATTCCTCGGATTAAGACCGGGCCCATAGGTGCTGGTGTGCCCACCGCCGGAAAACGCAAAGTCGTCGGTGTTCAGGATCGCGGTAATGTGCCCACCGGCCTTGAGAATCCGCGTCACGACCGTGGCGTCGATATCGGGCACATAGTCATACAGCAGCCGCGACCCGCAGGTCAGTGGAATGCCGGCAACGCAGATCGTATCCTTCGTGCCGATACGCTTGCCGCTGAGTGCGCCCCTGGCCGCGCCAGTCGCCTTGACGTCACAATACCGCACGATGCCATTCAATGGATCCTCGTCCGGTCCGGGTCGTGGGCCCGGAATCCTGACAGCCGGGGTTACCTGCCGCACCGGGTCGGGGTACTGATCGAGCTCATCGTAACCTTCCAACACCGCCCGCGTGAGATCATAGAAAACCGCCAGCTCGACTTCCGTCAGGTTGAGATGATAGCGGTCGCTGATGTCGATCAGGTCTTCGGATGAGGGTCGTCGCAAAGTCATGGTTGCCTCCAACAGGTTTGTGCGCAAACGCGAGCCTTCGGCGAGGCCGACGAAGTCGGTCGCGGTGGCATTCTTGGAGAGCTTTAATGCTCAGATCGGAAGGAGCGCCATTGCTCCGAATGGAAGTCCGGGTCGAATTCTAGGACCCGCGCAAGGCTATCGCCGCCCGCTATCGCGCGGGCGGTTGCCGACGCGGCAGGGCAAGGATGGCTCGCCTACCTCGGAATTTTATGGCGATGTGAGGCGCGAGTCTACCGGTTATCCTGCTCACGGAACGGCGCACCCGTCCGGGGATTGGTGCGTGAAACGATAGATTGCGGCACCAGCCAGCATTCCCGCCACCGGGCCGACGACATAAATCCAAAAGTGTGTGAAATCCCCGAGCGCGAGATAGGGTCCGAAGGCGCGCGCCGGATTCATTGCCGCGCCGGCGTAAGGCCCCATGAGCATGACCTCGACCCCCACCGTCGCACCGATCGCCACGCCGGCGAAGGGGATGTTGGTATTCTTCTCGTGATAGGCCGCGCCGCAGATCACCCACATAAGAATGAAGGAAAGAATGAGTTCGATAACAAAGGCCTCCCCGGGCGTCACGCCGAGCGCCGTGTTTGGAAGATTAGCTCCCATGTCGCCATGCCGCCCGACCGTCCGCAGAAGCACAAACCCGGCGGCCGCCGAGCCGGCGAGCTGAGCCACGATATACCCTGGCGCAAGGCGTTTTTCGAGCTTGCCGAGATAGACCGCCGCAAGCGAGAGCGCCGGGTTCACGTGCGCGCCCGAAACATGGCCGAAACAATAGATGACAATGGTGATGACCAGGCCCGAGATCAGCCCAGGACCAATCGCCCCCAGTCCACCCGTCACCGCCCCGACCATCACCGCGCCCGCGGCAAAGAATACGAGCATAAAAGAGCCGATGAATTCGCAGCCGTACTTACTCAGATCCTGCGGCCGTATCACCAGCGCCTTCATGAAGTGAGCCGGAAATAGAGCATCGGCAGGCGCTCGGGCAGGCGCTCCAAGCGGTCGATTTGCACAACGTTTCGGCGCCCGAAGATCCGTGCGAGATAGCTGTCGCCGCCCGAATCCAGCCCAACGCAGAAGGTATCGATTCCATCGCCAGCCAAGGACATCACCGCCTTGCGGGCGTCTTCGACGAGATATTTCTTGTCGGTAACATCCACATCGGATGGCTCGCCGTCGGTGACGATCAGAAGCAACCGGCGATGGGAACTTTGGCCGGCCAGGTCGGCACCGGCGTGGCGTATCACGGCGCCGATTCGTGTCGACAATCCGCCTTCGAGCCCTGCGAGCGACGATCGGGCCATGGCGTCGTACGGCGCGGCAAAGTCCTTAATTCGGTAATAGCGCACCTCCTCGCGACGGTTCGAGCAGAAGGCTGCTATCGCGAAAGGATCGCCAAGACCGGCCATGGCATGGGCGAGAAGAGCGGTCGCCTGCCGTTCGAGATCGAGGACCGTCGTCGTCGCGCCCAGGACTTTGTCCTTGGTCGATTCCGAGATGTCTAGGAGAACCAGCACCGAAAGATCGCGGTGCCGACGAGCCATTGTCGCATAAACATGCGGATCGGGGGTTACACCGATCCTACGGCTCACGACGGCATCGATGCAGGCGTCGATATCCAGACACTCACCCTCGGCCTGACGCTTCAGACGTTCCGTCCGCCCTACGCGCGCCGAGCGGATGAGCGCCGTGATCCGGTTCACGATGTCGTGTCGGTCTTCGAGAATACGCTCGACCAGGTTGGCCGGTCCGGGCTTCGGCTGGTACTCGACAATGGTCGTCCAATCCGCCCGCTCGCGCCCCGTCACGTAGTCGTACTCCGGGTAGCGGGCTACGGGGATTCCCTCATCCTGGTAGGCTTCGCGCGACAGAGCGGCGCGGTTTACCTGGTCGTCCTCGCCTTCCGCCTTGCGCTCGCGATCGGGCGGGGAGGTAGCATCGTCCTCCTGCTGCTCGAAGCGCACCGCTTCGAAAAGAAGCTCCGCCTCCTCGAAGTCCGAGGCGTCCGGATCGTTGAAATCCCAAAGCCCCATATTGTCATCGCGGTAAGGCGGCTCGGCGACATACGTCCGAGGATTGAACTGGACCCGCATCTGTCCGAGATCGTTACCCAGAAGACCGCCGATTTCGCGGCTGAGTTGAGGGTTTTCCCATTCGTCCTCGCGCGCGAAAAACCTTTCGCGTCCCTTGCGAACCCAGCCGTCGGCGTCCTCGAAGCCCGGATCGATCAGGGCGCGCGACAAGCGAGCAAGCAGGCTCGGCGCGGTGGACGCCCCCGATGCCTGAGCTATGTGAAACGGTAGCCAGAGCCGTCTCAGCCCCGGAAATTCCCGCATCGCGAGGTGCTCGACCCGGGCATCCTCGATCAATGAGACGAGCGCCACCTGGAGCGGCTTCAAGCTGCGCAGCGGAAATTTCTCTCCCGAATACATGAAATGCGCCGCGACGTGGGCCAGGCCGGCACGGAAAACCTCCTCCGCTTGCAGGCCGCGATAGCCTGGAAAAGTCGGCGGAAGCAGTATCAAACCGCGATCGAAACTGATCCGCCGGCGCGATTGTTCGGATGCGCTCGGCGACGGTTCCCGGATCGGAACACGAAGCCGCCAAAGCGCAATGAGATACGCCTTGAGGCGCCGCTCCATATCGGTGAAAAGGACCTCGCCGGATTCGCGCTGCAACCAAAGCTTCGCTTGTGGATCGGCAAAAGTGAAGAAGCGCAGGCGGCGCTCTGCGTCGCCGCCGCCAGAGCGCACGCCGGCAAGCACCCATGCCTCGAGCCGCGACACATTGAGATTGCTCAGGAGCGTTTCCATACTCTCGAGAACGGGCACCACGGACTCGGGCGCCAGCGCCGCGAACCTCTCGATAACGCCCAGCCACGATCGAAAGAGCTGCTCGTTCTTCAGCCGCTCGGCCGCCTTGAGCGCCGCCCAGGGCAATAGCTCGCCGGCCTTGCGTTTCGCCTTTATGGTTATGGCGGAAACTGAGTCGACCAGTTCGATGGCGACTTCCGGGCCTAGAATCTCCGCGATCGCCGGCGTGCTGCGGACGTAGGCTGTAACGACGGCGTCGCCGTAACCGGCTTGCACCAATTTACGGCAAGCCCTGAGCCATCGGGCCGCTAGGTCTTCGGGGAAGGCGCGACGAACGGCCGGGGTCAGGAGCCGTTCCTCACCCCCCTCCCCGCTTGGAGAAACCACTTTCAGGAAATTCGCGGATTTTGTTGTCTTCATGATCCGGCAAGCTTACGCACATGCGGCGATCGCCGAGGTTAGCGCATCGCGCATATCCGGATCATCGGTAATCGGCAACACGAGAGCGACCTGACAGGCTTCGCCAAGCGGTATACCGCGCGCGATTAGCTGACCGGCATGAACCAGCATTCGGGTCGAGACCCCTTCGTCCAGGCCATGTCCCTTGAGATTGCGGGCGCGCGCCGCAATGTTGACGAGTTGGACCGCCACCTTGTTGTCCACGCCGGATTCATGGGCGACGATCTCGGCCTCCAGGTCCGCGGGCGGATAGCTGAAATCGATGGCCCCAAAACGCTGCTTGGTTGATTCCTTAAGGTCCTTCAGAACGCTCTGGTAGCCCGGGTTGTAGGAGATTACGACCTGGAAGTCTGGGTGCGCCTTGATGACTTCGTTCTTTTTCTCAAGCGGTAGAATACGACGTTCGTCGGTGAGCGAATGGATAACCACGGTCGTGTCCTGGCGGGCTTCGACAATCTCGTCGAGATAGCAGATTCCTCCATGACGGACGGCCAGCGTCAGCGGCCCGTCGTTCCATACCGTTCCCTTGGCATCCAGGAGGAAACGGCCCACGAGGTCGGAGGCCGTCATATCCTCGTGGCAGGAAACGGTGAGCAGCGGCTTGCCCAATTTCCAGACCATGTATTCGATGAAACGCGTTTTGCCGGAGCCTGTCGGCCCCTTAAGCATCATCGGCATGCGGTCGGCGAACGCTGCCTCAAAGAGAGCAACCTCGTTGCCGACCACGCGATAGTAAGGCTCTTCGTCGATCCGGTAGTCGTCCAGGTTCATGCGGCGACACTCGACTAGGGTTTGCACCGGCGTGCCGACCAGGGCCACCACGCATCTTTCATGCCGGTGGCGGCGTCTCGGTCAGGCACAGGATGAACAAAGACGGGGCGGAATACGCCCGCGCCACAGGTTCAACATGGTCAGCGGTGCGTCGCGGTCTTCTGGTTAGGGAGACCTTCAATCGGACATTCCTCGGTACCGACGGTCTCGCGCGTAATAGCCTCGACCATTTCGCGCGTGCCCTCGGGATCGGTGATCCATTTCTTGTAAAAATCGTATGGGCAAACCGCTTCGCCCTTTGAGTCCTCACCCGAATTGATCTGGCCCGTGTAGCCGCGGTGCAGCAGCTTGAACAGGTGGTTCTCGGACTGCATGGTGCGGCGCGCATCGCGGATCAACGAGGTCGAGAGAGCGGCGTACTGAATGCCGTTCTCCTCCTCGGCGCATTCGCCAAGCGTCCGGCCATCAAAACCGATGATCGCCGAATGGCCGAAATAGGAGTAGACGCCGTCAAAGCCAGCCGCGTTCGCGACGGCGACATAGACGTTGTTGGCCCACGCCATGGCCTTGGCCATGATCACCTGCTGGTCTTTGGATGGGTACATGTATCCCTGGCAGCGGACGATCAACTCCGCGCCCTTCATGGCGCAGTCGCGCCAAATTTCAGGGTAGTTACCGTCATCGCAGATGATGAGACTGACCTTCAGGCCTTTCGGTCCCTCGGATACATACGTGCAGTTGCCCGGATACCAGCCCTCGATCGGCACCCAAGGCATGATCTTGCGGTACTTCTGAACGATCTCGCCCTTGTCATTTATCATGATAAGCGTGTTGTAAGGCGCCTTGTTCGGGTGCTCTTCATGGCGTTCGCCGGTCAAGGAGAATACGCCCCAGACCTTATTTCTTATGCATGCCTCGGCCAATATTTCAGTCTCTTCGCCCGGACAGGACGAGGCTGTTTCATACATTTCCTTCTCGTCATACATAATCCCGTGGGTGCTGTATTCAGGAAAAATGACGAGATCCATGCCTGGAAGACCGACCTTCATGCCGTCGACCATTTTGGCGATGTTTCGCGTGTTCGTGAGCACCTCTTCCCGGGTGTGGAGGCGTGGCATCTTGTAATTGACGACGGCGACGCCGACCGTGTCTTTGCTACTCGAAATATCACCGTGGTACATGACTTCCTCCCAGTTGGGGTTGGGGTGTAGATTCTTCGAACTTCACCGCACTGCGTCCATCTAAACAGCCATATGCCGATGAACGAGGTCGTCCGTCAGTTCGTCGACGGATCCGCCTGCCGCGACGCTGCCGCGGTCCATGAGCACGAACCTATGCGAGACCCGCCGCGCGAACGCGACGTTTTGCTGGACAAGCACAATCGTCAGGCCGTGCTTCTGATTGAGCCGGACAAGCACTTCCTCAATCTGTTCGACGATATTGGGCTGGATACCCTCGGTCGGCTCGTCGAGCAGGATTACTTTCGGGTCGGTGAGCAATGCGCGGGCGATCGCCAGTTGTTGCTGCTGGCCGCCCGAAAGGTTCCCGCCGCGCCGGTTCAGAAACTCCTTGAGGATGGGAAACAGCTCGAAGACCCATTCGTTGATTTCGCCATTTCCCTTGGCGGTCGCGAAAGTACCCATGAGCAAATTTTCGCGCACGGTGAACTTGGGAAGGATGCCGCGCCCCTGCGGCGCATAGCCAATACCGGCCAGCGCGCGGTCGCTGGTATCCATACCGTTTATCTCCTGACCGTCGAGCGTGATGCTTCCGGTGACCCGGTCCATGAGCCCCAGAATGGCGCGCATCAACGTGGTCTTGCCGACGCCATTGCGTCCCAGGACGCTCACGAACTCACCCTTGGCAACCTGCATACTCACGTTCTGGAGTGCCGGGCTGTTGCCGTAGAAGGCGTCTATGTTTTTGATATCAAGCATGGCTGATACCACCGGATCCGAGATAAACGGACCGGACCTCCGGGTGCTGCTCAATCTCGCTGACCATTCCCTCCGCAAGCATCTTTCCCTGGTGCATGACCGAGATCACCTCGCCGATTTCCTTGACGAAGCCCATATCGTGCTCGACGACGATCAGGGTGTGCTTTCCCTTGAGACGGCTGAACAGATCAACGGTCTGACTCGTTTCTTGGACCGTCATGCCGGCCGTCGGCTCGTCCATCAGAATGAGCTCGGGGTCCTGGGCGAGCAGAAGCGAAATCTCAAGCCATTGGGTATGCCCATGCGAGAGATGCCCTGCCGGGGTGTCCAGGTAATTTTCCAGGCCGACGAGCTCAGCAAGTTTCTCTAACCCGTCCCGATCCGCGCCTCGGCCGAATAGGAGCGCATTGGCAAATACGCCCGGAGATTTGCTATAGCTGACTTCGAGATTGTCGCGCACAGTGAGCTCATGAAAGACGCTCGGTACCTGGAACTTCCGGCCAATACCGGCGCGGGCGATTTCGTGCTCCTCGAGTTTGTTAAGGGTCTTGCCCTCGAACGTGATCTGGCCCGACGTGGGCTTGACCTTGCCACAAATCATGTCCAACGCCGTTGTCTTACCGGCGCCGTTCGGGCCGATGATGCAGCGTAATTCGCCTTGCCCCACGTTGAGGTTAAGCCCCTCTACGGCGTGAAAGCCGTTGAAAACCACCGAGACGTCGGTCAGGACGAGGTGATCGTGCCGATTTGTCGTCATCGTGGAGCACCGGCCTTGCTCTCGACGCCGCACCGGTCCGCGGCGACACTCGATTTGTCCGGCACCGCATCGTCCTTGCGGAAGATGCGGTCGACCAGCATCTCGATCGCGCCCGCAAGACCCTTTGGCAAGAACAGGACGACGACCACGAATGTGAAGCCCATGATAAGCGTCCAGGTCTCGAGAAAAATTTCAGATTCGGAAAGAGCGCCCTGCATACCCGTAACGACGATCGCCCCCAGGGCTGCGCCAAGCAGACTTTGTCGACCGCCCACGGCGCACCAGATGACGACCGAGAGACTGAGCTGCACGCCGAGGAAGGTCGGCGAGGCGAACTCCATCACGATGGTGTAAAGCATGCCGGCAAAGCCAGCGATTCCGGCCGAGACCGCGAAGGCAAAGGTCTTGAACCGAGCCACGTCGTATCCGAAGTAGCGGACCCGCTCCTCGTGATCCCGAATGGCCTGCAGAATGAGGCCCGCCTTGCTCTTGGTAACCGCAAGCGCGAAAAACAAACTCACGGTCAGAGAAATGGCGATCAAGTAGTATGAGGACATGCTGTAAGCATCGAAGGTCAGTCCGAAGAGTTCGAGTTGTGCGAGGTCTGTGATGCCGTTGAAGCCGCCGGAAAATCGCTGTTGGTCGATGATCAGGAGGTTCACCACGACGAGCGCGGCGAGCGTGATGATCGCGACGTAAACACCGGTGACCCGGCCACGAAAAATGAACGAGCCGAGCAGCACGGCGAAAACTACCGGCACCGCGACGCCCGCGAAGATCGCGAAAGTCAGCGAGTAGAACGGTTCCCAGAACCACGGCAGCGTCTCGACATTGTTCCAGACCATGAAATCAGGAAGCCCGGCCTCGCCGGTATGAACCGGGATGGTGCGCAATTTGAGCGCCATCGCCATGGCGTATGAGCCGAGCCCAAAGCTCGCCGCCTGACCCAGATTGAGAATGCCGGCGTAACCCCATGACAGACTGAGGGCTATGGCAAGGATACCAAGTACAAGGTAGCGCGCGTATTTATTGAGAATGAAGGCATCATCCATGAAGCTGGGAACCAGCAGGATCGCTAGGCAAACGATGCCGTAGGCGGCAATCTGCAGGGCCGTGCGTTTAGACACTTCCTAGCGCCCTCCCACTGCGAAACACATCAGCATCGCCTGATCGCTCATGTCCTCACCTTGGCAGCGAACAACCCCTGCGGGCGGAAACGGATCAGGACCACAATGGCACAGAACACCAGCACCTTCGCCATCGTGTCGTTGCTATAGAACGCGAGAAAACCCGTGAGTTCGCCGAGTATCGCGGAACTGGCAACCGTGCCGACCAGGCTTTGGACGCCGCCTAACACGACGACCATGAAGGCATCGACGACATAGGTCGTGCCCATCTCCGGCGATACGCTCTTGAGAGGGGAAACAAGCGCCCCCGCGAGCCCCGCGAGACCCGCGCCATAGGCGAAGGTGAGACTGTAAATGCGTTTACTCTTGATGCCGAAGCAGCTCGCGATCTCCCGATCCTGTGTAATCGCGCGCAATTTCATACCGAGGCTGGTCCGGTACATCAGGTACCAGGTGAAGCCAAAGATCAGGGCCGATAGCGCAAGAATGAAAAGGCGAAACGCGGAGATCTCCAACCCGAGGATCGAAACGCTGCTGCTCATGGCCGACGGCATCTCCACATAGCGAAGCTCGCCGCCCACGGCCAGGCGTATCGCCTGCTGCGCCATCACGCCGATGCCCCAGGTCGCAAGGATCGTATCCAGCGGCCTTCGGTAGAGATGGCGGATAACCACCTTTTCAATGATCCAACCAAATAGTGCGACCGTAAAAAAGATCACCACGAGGCTCTCGATTAAACCGATCCCGACATAGGTTTGCAGCGCCCAAGCGGTATAGGCCCCAATCATGACAAACTCGCCATGCGCTAAGTTGATGACACCTGTGGTGCCATAAATAATCGCCAGCCCTAGCGCCACCAGCAGAAGAATGGACGCAATGCTCAGACCCGTGACGATTTGCGCCAGAATTGTTTCCATGACCTCTGTATCTCGCGGTACCCAAGAAACATAGGAACCGGCGGGTCGCGTGAGGCTTCCCGCCGGTTTCCCTTGAACGTTGCCGGCGAACGATACCGACGGTAGTCGATCAGATCTCCTTGAGACCGGCTTCAGTGCAGACCTGATTCTGGTAGGCCTTATAGGGCTCGGGTTTCAGCCACTCCGACGTCGTTTTGAGAACTTTGAACTGCCCGTCGGATTGGCTTTGGCCGATTTTCGGCCAGAGATAGGCGTGCAGGTTCTCCGGCTCAATGCGCACCCTACCTTGGGGCGCGATCATCTCCTCGCCCTTGATCGCTTCTACGATGGTCTTCGGGCTGATATCCCCAGCCGAGAGTTTCTCCACCGCCTGCTTGAACAGGTGGACCTGGAAGTAGGACGGCTCGGAGACGAAGTGCGTGACCTTATCGCCACCCCAGCGCGACCGGTAAGCCTCCACGAACTTCTGGTTCTCAGGCGACTCATGAACCATGAAATACGGTGCCGAGGTGAAGTGCCCGGCCGCCGCATCGCCGCCCATGGCCGCTACCTCGTTCTCCGAGGTCGTGAGGCTAGCCATAGGCATCTTTTCCGGGTCGAGGCCGGCCGCGCGGTACTGGCGGTGTAACGCCACGACCGAATCACCGACCACGGTGGAAAAGATTACATCCGGCTTCTCGCTACGGAACTTGTTGATGACCGACGAGAACTCGGAGTGACCGAGCGGCACATACTCTTCATGGACGACCTCGGCGCCAGCTTCCGCCAAAAGTTTCTTGCAGTAGTTGTTTTCTTCCTTTGGATAGATGTAGTTGGAGCCGATCAAATACCAGCGCTTACCAAATTTCTCGATAAGCCAGGGAACGAACTCGTCCTGCTGCTGGTTCGGCACCGCGCCAGTGTAGATCACGTTCTTCGAACATTCGCGCCCCTCGTAGAGGGTCGGGTAGAAATAGAGATTCTTGCGCTTCTCGAAGACGGGCAGCACCGCCTTGCGGCTCGCCGAGGTGTACGACCCGAACACGCTGACGCACTTGTCGCCAAGCACCAGCTTGCGTGCCTTTTCGGCGAAAGTCGCCGGATCGGACGCCGGGTCCTCGACGATCGGCTTGATCTGCATGCCGTTGATACCGCCCGCGGCATTGATCTCCTCAATCGCCAGAATCGTGGCCTTGTGCAAGGATTCCTCTACTATCGCCGTGGTGCCCGTAAGAGAGAACAAGACACCGACCTTGATCTCACCGCTCGCGGCATAGGCCAGTGAACTATCCTTGATCCAAATGTGCGGGAAACCGGCCGCGGTAACCGCGCCGGCCGCCACTGTTCCCTTGATGAATGTCCGCCGTCCCAACTTCATTTCCACCTCCCTCGTGTTCGTGAAAGACAAAACCCCAGCGCCGTCCGCCGAAGCGGTTGCACTGGGGCATCATTGCCTACTTCTTTTCTTGGCGGCCGCACTGCCGCCCGCATCACACCTTTGCCTGCCCGTTCAGCAAAGCAGGCCATAAAAAAACCTCACGCACGCGCTGCTCGCGACTTGCGTAAGGCTTCCTTGCCCAATAAATTTTGATGCGGCGCCATTGCCGCTCGACCCAGCAACCGTACACTGAGTTTATTCTAAATAGGATTAAAACGTTAGCCGAGTAACTCCTGTGAGTCAACTATGACATTGGCGAGCGCTCCGATCGTCACCCGGCGCTCCATGGCATGGCACCGGAGATAATGGTAGGCCTCCTCCTCGCTAAGGCTCCGGCTCTGCATGAGGATCGCCTTCGCGCGTTCGACGCTACGCATGGTGCGGAGATTATCGTCTAGCTTGTCAACGCGGCCACGCAGCCGGCGCTCGTAAAGAAAATGGCACCGACCAAGGAGCAAGCTGGCAAGCACGGCTTGAGCCGTTACCGGCTGATGAACGACGGCGTGTGGCGCGCAATTGTGCAAGAGCTCGAGGTCGATCAACGGCGTCGCCGCCGCGATAACGACAAGCGCCGCATCCGGCTTCCCGGGAAGCCAGGGCAGTCGCTGGGGCAGGTCATTGACCAGATCGCAGTAGATCACATCGAAGGTTATTGGAATCAGCACCGGGATCGGCCAGATGTGTTGCACTCGGGCGCGAGTTCGCTGAAGCTCACGCAGCAGTTGCTCGCCCGCTTGATCGCGTGCCGTAAGAACCGCGATCTCGAGGTCCCGGAAGTCCTGAGGGAATGGATGTTCGGAGCTCGACTTCCGCTCAGCAGAACCTGTCATGGCGCCCGCCGAGCCGGACTCGGGCGTAAGCTCATCACGCGCACGCGGCGCGCCTGAATTCAATTTAAGTGCGGGTTTGGTATTTTTTGACATCCCACGAAGCCTGTTCACCCAAAAGCAATACTGCGACCATATCCGATGAGATATGGGTCCGCGCTTACAGGCGCCGGCGACTCGTAGACCAGATCAAACTCGCCAAGTCGATTGGCGCGTCCAATTCGTGTCCACAGATCGGTATGGCCGCACAATGGATTGACGGATACCTTGCCCTGCGGAGCCTCGATCTCGGAACCGAGGATACTGGGACGGAGTGTTTCCGTGTCCATGGAGTTCGCCTGCTTCAGCGCCTTGGCGAATATGTGCACTTGGAAATACGCAGCCTCCAGACACATGTTCGTATCTTGGTCATCGCCGTAGCGTTTCTTATAGCGCTGGACGAAGTTCAAGTTGCGCTCGCTACCTATGCCCTGGAAATAGGACGCAGCGGTGATGTGTCCCTCGCCCACGTCGAAACCCATGGCACGAATTTCGGCTTCCGTGGTTGTAAGGCTCGCGATGGGCATGCATTTCGGGTCGAGATGCAAGTCGGCATACGTTTGATACAGGTGCACCGTCGAATCTCCGACCACGGTCGAAAATATCACGTCCGGCATCGCGTTCTTGATATCACGTACCACGGGGAGGAAATCACTGCGTTTAGCGCGTAGGTCGAGATATCGCTCCCCCACAACCTCTCCGCCATTGTGGCGAACGAGCTCGCGCATGATCCGATTGGATTCGCGGGGATAGACATAGTTTGAGCCGACGAAATAGAACCGCTTGCCGTAGCGTTCCATCAGGAAGCGGCACAGCTCGACACTGTTCTGGTTCGGTGCCGCACCCGTGTATATGACGTTGGGAGAGAATTCGAACCCTTCATACAGTGTCGGATACCACAGCAGGCCATTCAAGCGCTCGACGACGGGCAAAACCGCCTTGCGGCTACTGGATGTGTAGCAACCAAAAATCGTCGTAATGCCGTCCTCGACCATCAATCTCTTAGCATAGCGCCCGAATGCCAACGCCTCCGAAGCCGGGTCATACAATACGGGTTCAATGGGACGGCCGTTTATACCGCCGGCATCATTAATCTCGTCAATGGCGGTCAACGTACCACGCAACTGAGTATCCTCGATAACGGCCATAAAGCCGCTACTCGAAAATAACACGCCGACCCGCCAGGGTTCTGAGGTCGTGGTATCGCGCACCAAAGAACCACCTCCCACTTCGGTGTTTCCTCGCCACGGGGTCGCTTCGTACCGCCCACGCTCGCCAGGGTCACCAGAAGATTATTGCTCTACCTAAACTCCATCTCACAAATACTAAGTATTTATGTTACG
>JAJFGN010000057.1 GCA_021776115.1 Kiloniellaceae bacterium
GTCAATGCCAATCCCAGGCCCTTCCGATGGACCAAGTCCGCTCACGATATCCTGGCCAGCATCAAGCGCTTCTGCCTCAGAACAATCGAAGCCGCCGAAAACCAAACCCAAATCATTCAAACTTCCGAATCAGGACACTAGATATCTTTCAAACTCGTGGCGATGGTACCCAAATTGCGCCGCCGTTGGAACGGACGCAAAGCTTGACGCGCGGGCCCTTAACCGGGCCCCATGAAATTTCATCGCATAGCGGGACACTCGATATCATGCCCTCTTGGGACCTCATGCTCGCGTTTTTGGCCGCCACGGCGGTCTTCGCCTTCATGCCGGGCCCGGCTATGATCTATACCTCGGCCCAAACCCTGGCGCGCGGGCGGCGGGCCGGGTTTATGGCGGCGTTGGGTATTCATTTGGGCGGATACCTGCACGTCGCGGCGGCGGCGCTGGGCCTCGCCGCCGTGTTTCGCTATGTGCCTGACGCCTACGCGGCCTTGAAGCTGGCCGGGGCGGCTTATCTGATCTGGCTGGGCCTAAACGTCTTGCGCCGTAAGCTGGAGGTCCAGGACCTACCGCAAGCGCAATCCAAAACCGCGCGGCGCGCGTTTCTGGAAAGCGCGGTGGTCGAGGTCCTCAATCCCAAGACGGCGTTGTTCTTCGTCGCCTTCCTGCCGCAGTTCGTCGACCCCGCCGCCGCCCTATCCGTGACCGCGCAGTTCTTGATCCTCGGCACGATCGTGAACTTCGCCTTTTCTTCGGCCGACATTATCTGCGTGTTGCTAGCGGCCTCGATACTGGGCCGCCTCCGGCGCGGCGGCACGGCCGGCCGCTGGGCCAAGATCGCCGGCGGTTCGCTGTTGGTCGGGCTGGGCGTGCGCTTGGCCTTGATGCGGGACTAGGGTCGCGGGCTCACAACCGATAACGTCGTCATGTATTGAGACGGTAATCACCTGACAGTCGGCGCGGCCGCCGCGAGCCGATGCGCTTTTATCGCCTGGGCCTCGATGAAGACCCGCGTGATCTCTGGGAAGTCGCTTTTGATTTTCTTTTCCAGCGATGAGATCGCGGCCTCGACATCGTCCGACGAAAGGCCGGAGTGGAAATCCACGCTGAGGTTCAACAGCACGTCCTGCGGCCCCATGTGCATGGTGAGAACCTCGTTGATTTGCGCGATCCCGCGTTCTTGCGCGATGGCGCGCCGCGCGCCCGCGACCACATCGGGCGCCGCCGCCTCGCCGATGAGCAAGGCCTTGGTCTCGTAGGCCAGGAACGCGGCGACCAGCGCCAGGACGACCCCGATCAGGATCGACGCGATCGCGTCCAGCGCCGGCATCGCCAGAGCCTCGGACAAGAAGACGCCGGCAAGGGCGATGACCAGTCCCAGCATCGCGGCGGTGTCTTCCATCAGCACGGTGAACAGCGACGGGTCCTTGCTGAGTTGAAGCGCCTTGAAATAGCCGGCGCGTCCCTTGCGTCGTCGAAATTCCCGAAACGCGACATACCAGGAGCCACCCTCGAAGACGATCGCGAGACCGAGCACGATGTAATTGATGTAAGCGTTCGTTATCGGGTGCGGGTTACTGAGTTTACTCACACCCTCGTAGATCGATACGCCCGAACCGGTCGCAAAAATCATGATCGCCACCACGAAGGCCCAGAAATACAGCTCACGGCCATAGCCGAAGGGATGGGTGCCGTCGGCCGGTTTCTCGGCCCGTTTCATGCCGTACAACAAAAGTGCCTGGTTGCCGGTGTCGACCAGGGAATGCACCGCCTCGCTGAACATGGCCGAACTGCCGGTAAAGGCCGCCGCGACGAATTTCGTCACCGCGATCAGGCCATTGCCAACGAAGGCGGCCATCACGGCGATCTTGGAACCCTGTGCGGCCATATCGCTCCCCGCCCTGCAAAACCGCGTGTCGCCTGCGCGCCGGCGGTTTAATCTCCTGAGCCGTGGTCATAGCGTGTCGACCCCCCAGCCGCAAAGCCCCGAACCGCAAAGCCCCTTGGCCGCAATGCCCGTGAAACGCAAACGCCCCCTTCTGTCGCGCCTGATCGTCTGGACCTTGTGGGGTCTGGTGATCCTTGTCGGCCTGGGCAGCCTGGCCGCCGCCGGCGGTTATCTGTGGCTGCGCGGCTCGCTCCCCGACCTTGATGGCCAGATCCTTGCCGCCGGCTTGAGCGCCCCGGCGGAGATATTGAGGGACCCCGAGGGGATCGTCACCATCCGCGCCCAAAACGAATCCGATGCCGCCTTTGCCTTGGGCTTTGCCCATGCCCAGGACCGTCTTTGGCAGATGGACTTCACCCGGCGCAGCGGCGCCGGACGGATCGCCGAGGTTGTGGGCGCGCGCGCCCTGCCCTTCGATCGCTTTATGCGGACCCTGGGCTTGTACCGGGTCGCCGAAGCCAACCTGACTGCCTTGCCGGATGACACCCGTGCGGTGCTGGATGCCTATACCGGCGGCGTGAACGCCTTTCTGGCCGCGCGTAACGGTCCCCTGCCCCTGGAATTTCAGATCCTGCGCTACACGCCGGAGCCCTGGAAACCGGCGGACAGCCTGGTTTGGGGCCGCTTGATGGCGCTACAGCTTTCCGGCAATTGGCGCGACGAGGTCTTGCACGCCCGGCTGGCCAAGCGCCTGACGGCTGAACAGATCGGCTTCCTGTGGCCGGCCTATCCGAAGGACGCGCCGACAACGCTGAAGGACCTGGCCGACGCGACCGGCGAGATGCCGCTGGAGCGCTTTGCCGATATCCTGCCTTGGGAGTTGGCGCCGAAAGATGCCTCGAACGCCTGGGTCTTGGATGGCACGCGCACCGAAAGCGGCGCGCCGATCCTGGCCAACGATCCGCACCTGGCCCTAAGCGCGCCGGGGACATGGTACCTGGCGCGGATCGAGACGCCCGAGCGCACCCTGAGCGGCGCGACCGTGCCCGGCTTGCCGTTCCTGATGCTGGGACAGAACGGCGACGTCGCCTGGGGTATGACGACCACACACAGCGACACCCAGGACCTCTTTATCGAGCGCGTCGTCGAGGGCGACCCGGCAAGCTATGAGACGCCGGAAGGGCCGCGCGCCTTTGTATCCCGGCAAGAGATCATCGAGGTGCAAGGCCAAGCGCCGGAGACCTGGACGGTTCGCGAAACCCGGCACGGGCCCGTGCTCTCAGACGCCATCGCGGTTGATTTAGATGATGTGCGAGGGAGCGGCACCGTCCTGGCCTTGGCCTGGCCCGCCCTGCGCGCGGACGACCGCACGGGCGTGGCTTTCCACCGTATGAATCGCGCGCGCAACGCCGGGGAGTTCCGGGCCGCGCTGCAGGACTTCAACAGCCCGCAACAGAACATCGTCTATGCCGACCGCGCCGGGCAAATCGGTTTCGCCGCCCCGGGCCGGGTGCCGATCCGCAAAGCCGGGGATGGGCGGCATCCGGTCCCGGGCTGGAGCGGCGCCACCGACTGGCGCGGCGAGATTCCCTTTCAAGAATTACCGCTGGCAAGCAACCCGGCCGAGGGGTCTATCGTCAGCGCCAACAACAAGATCGTCCCCGACAGCTACCGCTACCTTCTGACCGCCGATTGGCAAGCGCCCTACCGCGCCGAGCGCATCGAGACCCTGCTCAACGGCGGCAAAGAAATGGGATGGACTCTCGAGCGCACGATCGCGGCTCAACTGGACCTCGCCTCCCCGGCCGCGCGCGCGCTTCTGCCCCTGCTTCTTTCAACGCAAGCCACGTCGGCGCGCGGCGCCGAGGCCCTCGCGATCTTACGGGCCTGGGATGGGCGAATGACCCGCGACGCGGCCGCGCCGCTGATCCTTTATGCCTGGGCCGGCGCTTTGACCGAGGCCTTGATGGCCGACGAGCTGGGCCCGGCGTTTAAGGAATTCCGCGCCCCAAAGCTCGCCATCCTGACCAACATCCTGCGCGACGCGCCGGCGTGGTGCGACGACGTGACCAGCGGCGTCACCGAGACCTGTGCCGACGAATTGTCCAGGTCTCTCGAAAGCGCCCTGGAGAGTCTGGACCAACGTTTTAGGCGGCCCTTGGACCAACTGCGCTGGGGCGAGGCGCACCTCGCCCGCTTTGCCCATCCGATTCTGCGCAACCTGCCGCTGGCCGACACGATCTTCGGCTATCCCTTAGAGACCCCGGGCGGAACCTATACGATCAACCGAGGGGGCGCCGCCTACGGATCCGACCCCGCCAAGCGCTTCGAAAATATTCACGGCCCCGGTTACCGGGCGATCTACGACCTTGGCGAGCCCGACAATTCGCGCTTCATGATCGCGACCGGGCAATCGGGCAATCCCTTGTCGGTGTGGTATGGTAACCTCGCGGAGCAATGGCGCGACGGTCAGTACCTAAAACTGGTCGGACCTAAGACAGTGACCCGACATCGCTTGCGGCTCACTCCGCCATAGTGTGTTTGAGCGTGAGGGAGGCTCAAGACTCATGACGGTTACCCCCGACGATATTCGCCGCGCCGCCGCGCAAATCGCCGGCGAAGTTGTGCGCACGCCCTTGATACCGGCGCGCCGCCTCGGCGAGGCGCTGGGATGCGAATTGTATCTCAAGCTGGAAAACCTGCAGTACACCGGCTCGTTCAAGGATCGCGGCGCGCTGGTCAAACTCAAGAGCCTGACCGCCGCGCAGGCCAAGCGCGGCGTGATCGCCATGTCGGCCGGCAACCACGCGCAGGGCGTCGCCTATCATGCCCAGCGTCTGGGCATTCCCGCGACCATCGTGATGCCGGAATTCGCCCCCGCCACCAAGGTCGAGCGGACCAAGAGCTTCGGCGCCCGCGTAGTGCTGACCGGTGACACGCTGGACACCTCCGCCGTCGCGGCGCGCGAGATCGCGGAGAAAGAAAACCTGACCTTCGTGCACCCCTACGACGACCCGCTGATCGTCGCCGGGCAAGGCACCGTCGGCTTCGAGATGCTGGAAGACGTGCCCGATCTCGACACCATCGTGGTCCCGATCGGCGGCGGCGGCATTATCTCCGGCATCGCGATCGCCGCCAAGTCGATCAAACCGGACTTGCGCATGATCGGGGTCGAGGCCGAGCTGTTCCCCTCCATGTACCAGGCGGTTCGCGGCCTGCCCCCGGCGAGCGGCGGACAAACCCTGGCCGACGGTATCGCGGTCAAGAACCCCGGCAAGTTGACGCGCGAGATCATAGAACGCCTGGTCGAGGATATCATCCTGGTCGACGAGCCCCTGATCGAAAGTGCGGTCCATACCCTGGCCGAGCAGCAGAAGATCGTGGCCGAGGGCGCCGGGGCGGCCGGCGTGGCGGGACTCATGAAGGCGCCCGAAGGCTTCGCCGGGCGCAAGGTCGGCATCGTCATCTGCGGCGGCAACATCGACGTGCGCCTGCTGTCCTGGGTTTTGACCCGCGGTCTGGTGCGCGACGGCCGGATGGTGCGCCTGCGCATCGGCATCGTCGACCGGCCGGGCGTGTTGGCCTTGATCACGCAGTTGATCGGCAAGACCGGCGGCAACATCATCGAGGTCTATCACCAGCGCCTGTTCCATGACGTCCCGGCCAAGCACGCCGACGTCGACGCCGTGATCGAGACCCGCGACGCCGCCCATGTGGCGGAGATCGTGGAGTCCTTGAAGGCGAACGGATTTCCAACCCGGGTGCTCTCGTCCCGCTCGGACGAGCGCCTGGCGCCGTGCGCGGCGGCGCCGCTCGGTTAGGGGCTTGCGTGCGGCGGATTCCGGAGCCATTTTAGGCGTATGGATCCGTGGCCGGGCCGGCCGCGATTTGAAAAGAGCAAAAATGACGGCCCCCGTCTTCAAGAACGTCCTCGACAGCATCGGCAACACGCCGATGATCGAGGTCGGCCGGATCGACACCGGCCCCTGCCGTCTGTTCCTCAAGCTGGAAAACCAAAACCCCGGCGGCTCGATCAAGGACCGTATCGGCATGTCCATGATCGAAGCGGCCGAGCGCGAGGGCAAACTCAAGCCCGGCGGCACCCTGATCGAGGCGACCGCCGGCAACACCGGCCTCGGCCTCGCCCTGGTCGCGGCGCAGAAGGGCTACCGCCTGATCATTGTCGTGCCCGACAAGATGGCGCAGGAGAAGATCTTTCACCTGCGCGCGCTGGGCGCGGAAGTGATGCTGACCCGCTCCGACGTCGGCAAGGGCCACCCGGAATACTACCAGGACATGGCCGAGCGGATCGCACGCGAGACCGGCGCCTTCTACGTCAATCAGTTCGCCAACCCCGCCAACCCCCTGGCGCACGAAACCACGACCGGACCCGAGATCTGGGAGCAGATGGATCATGACCTCGACGCGGTCGTCTGCGGCGTCGGCTCCGGCGGCACCCTGACCGGCCTATCGAATTATTTCGCCAAGGTCGCGCCCGAGGCGGAGATGATCCTGGCCGACCCGGAAGGCTCGATCCTGGCCGAATACGTAGATACCGGGAAGCTGAGTACCGACGTCGGCTCCTGGGTGGTCGAGGGCATCGGCGAGGATTTCCTGCCCCCCGTCTCCGATTTCAGTCATGTCAAAACCGCCTATACCATTCCCGACAAGGAAGCCCTGCTGACCGCGCGCGAGCTTCTGGCGAAGGAAGGCATCCTAGCCGGCTCCTCCTCAGGCACCCTGATCGCCGCCGCCTTGCGCTACTGCCGCGCGCAAACGAAGCCGAAGCGGGTCGTCACCCTCGTGTGCGACAGCGGCAACAAGTATCTATCCAAGATGTTCAACGACTTCTGGATGCTCGATCAGGGCTTCCTGGAGCGCGAGCGCACCCACGACCTGCGCGACCTGATCTCGCACCGCCACGCCGAGCACGCGACGGTCACGGTCGCGCCCGAAGATACCTTGCTGATCGCCTACGGGCGCATGAAGCTCTATGACGTCTCGCAGCTTCCGGTTCTTAGCGACGAGAGCCACGTCGCCGGGCTCATCGACGAAAGCGATATCCTGCTCGCCATCACGCGCGACGAAGCGGCCTTCAAAACCCCGGTCAAAGACGCCATGACCCGCCGCCTGCAAACCGTCCAAGCCGATCAAGCGATGGACGACCTGCTCCCCATCTTCGACGCCGGCCACGTCGCCATCGTCGTCGACGGCGACAAGTTTTTGGGCCTGATCACACGGATAGATTTGCTGAACCACTTGCGGCGGCGGTTGCGGTAGGGATGGCGAACGAATACGAACTTGCGTTTGTTAAAGCGTTCGTTTCTTCCGATCAGCATAGGCGGCTTACAGAATTGCTGGCATCCGTACGGGGCCGAAAAAAAATTCATCGGCTATCTTGCGCATTCCTTGTCACTGGATGACACATTTTCGACCAAGATTCCGGCCCATTTTCAGAACGCCAAGGACGTTCTCAGATTGCTTGAAGAAAAGGGAGCGCACGAGGATTGCTTCATCTTTTCAGAGAATCCGGAATGGGACCGAAAAACCTGGCCGCTACAGGACATTATCGAGCGTGTGATGGGTTCCAGGTTTGCCACTGTTATTTCTTGCCGGCCCGGTGCGCTCGCATATTTCGAGGGAGAAGACAAAGGGGCGCGTTACCTACTCGAAAGACCGGCAAATAACGCCTGATGGCCCGGAAAACTGTTTACGCTATCCGCGACACTAACCCTCGCCCCGAGGGAGAGGGCGGCGCGAAGCGCGGGTGAGGGCAGTTCGGTTGGCCGCTTGGGACCGGCACATGGTACGATCGAAAGATGGCGGGAAAATCCACTGCACGCTCATTGCGCCGCAACGCGACGGATGCCGAGCGCTTGCTTTGGCAGCGGTTACGCAATCGGCAGGCTGGCGACCTTAAGTTCCGCCGCCAAGAGCCGATCGGTCCCTTTATCGTCGATTTTTTCTGCCTGAAGCAAAATTTGATCGTCGAGGTCGACGGCGGCCAGCACGAAACGGCGCAAGACCGTGACGCCGCGCGAACAGCGTGGCTGGAAGCCCGTGGCTATCGCGTGATCCGATTCTGGAACAATGAAGTAATCGGGAACGTCGAGGGCGTTCTCGAGACCATCGTGCGGGCGGCAGGAGAAACCAAATCCCCCTCACCCTGACCCTCTCCCGCCGGGAGAGGGAACGCGCGGCACGCTATATCAGGCATCCGGCGAGTCACCCTAAACCACTCCGCCCTATGGCTCAGGGCGTCGCTCAGATTTCTCGGTCAAATCGCCGCCACGCCAGAGCGCCAGCGCGATCAGTGGCTGGTCCAATGTTTCGATGGCGTGCCAGGTCATGGACGGGTGATGAATGATGTCCCCGGGTTGGCGCGGAACGAAATCGCCGCGCGGTTCGCGGCTCTTCATCCAGAGGGCGTCGCCGGCGAGGGGGACGTAGATCTCTTCCGCGGCGTGCCGGTGGGCGGGATAGGTGGTTTCGGGGCCGAGCGCCAGAAACGACATGAGCAATCGCGCGCTGTGAAAACAACCGCGCTCCCCGACTAATTCGACCCAGCCGTAGCGGTCGAGAAACGCGGCGCCGAAGTCGTCAGCCGTGTAAGTTTGGTTCCAGGCGAAACGATGAATGCCCCGCAAAAAGGCATCGACCACCGGCCTGGTCACAGCAGAGCCATTCAGCTCGGCCCCAAGAAGAGTGGCGCAGACGGGGAGCGCACGGGCCGGCTGCGCGTGTTCGGCACGCCCGTCAGGGGGAAGCAGCGCGAGAAACTCATCGAGTAATTCATCGTCGAGTGAGCGCAAGGCGGTGACCGTCGCTTCGAGAAGAGAGGGCGCGTGCGACATGGGGTCTCCAGGCAGAGGAGCATACGGTGGGTTATGCTTACCCAGCTTACAAGTTCTGACACTCGTCCTGATGTTTCCAAAGATATTTCACCACGAAGACTCGAAGGACACGAAGGTTTATTTGACCGTCATGCATATGAGTCTTCGTGTCTTTGTGGTTAGCACGCTATCCACAGCCTTATCATTGCATCGGGCTGGGCGAGCGCTACTTTAAGGTGGAAACGACGACGCAGCTTGGAGCGAGGTCTTATGACGCCTATCGATTGCCGTTCGAGCGATTTTTTTATTCCCTGTTCTGAGGGAATAACAGGGAATTGCCCGGCAGCGATTCCGCCCTTTGACAATCCTGGGCCCAGGGCCACATGGTGAGTCTGCCGAACCCCGCGAGGACCGCATGACCGACCGAGAGAGCCGCCCCAACCGCCCGCGCTTCGCGACCCGCGCGATCCATGCCGGGCAGTCGCCCGATCCTTCGACCGGGGCGATCATGCCGCCGATCTACGCGACCTCGACCTACGTCCAGGAATCTCCGGGGGTCCACAAGGGCTACGAGTACAGCCGCTCGCAGAACCCGACGCGGATGGCCTACGAGCGCTGCATCGCCGATCTGGAAGGCGGCGCGCAAGGCTACGCCTTCGCCTCGGGCATGGCCGCGACCTCGACGGCGCTGGAGCTGCTGGATTCAGGCGACCACGTGATCGCCATGAACGATCTCTATGGCGGCACTTACCGTCTGTTCGAAAACGTGCGCAAACGCTCCGCCGGATTGAACTTCAGCTTCGTGGATTTGAGCGATAGGGGCGCGCTGGAAGCGGCGGTGCGGCCGGAGACCAAGATGATCTGGGTCGAGACCCCCACCAACCCCCTGCTGACCCTGGTCGATCTGGAGGCGGTCGCGGCCTTCGCGCGCAAACGTGGCATCCTCTGCGTGGCCGACAACACCTTCGCCAGTCCCTGGGTCCAGCGCCCGATCGAGCAAGGCTTCGACATGGTCATGCACTCGGCCACCAAGTACCTCAACGGTCATTCCGACATGGTCGGCGGAATCCTGGTGGTCCGCGCGGACGAGGACCTGGCCCAGCGCCTGGCCTACCTGCACAACGCGGTCGGCGGGGTCCAGGGCCCCTTCGACAGCTTCCTGGCCCTGCGCGGTCTCAAGACCCTGGCGCTGAGGATGGAACGCCATTGCGCCAACGCCCAGGCGGTCGCGGAATACCTGGAAGGCCAACCGGGCGTGGAGCGGGTCTATTACCCCGGCCTCGCCAGCCATCCCCAGCATCCCCTGGCCCAGCGCCAGATGGATGCCTTCGGCGGCATGGTCACCGCGGTCCTGAAAGGGGGTCTAAGCACCGCCCGGCGGTTCCTGGAACGGGTCGAGATCTTCGCCCTGGCCGAAAGTCTGGGCGGGGTCGAGAGCCTGATCGAACACCCCGCGATCATGACACATGCCTCGATTCCGGCGGAAATCAGGGCCGAATTGGGTATCGGGGACGGCCTGGTGCGGCTTTCGGTCGGGGTTGAGGACAAGGCCGACCTGATTGCCGACCTGGCGCAGGCGCTAACTTGACCGGTACCGTAATCCAACCTATTCGAATTCCAGATTATTCATTTGAAATCATAGAGTTAAATCCTTCTTAACCGGCTCTAGCGACAATAGGGATCATTCGCCCCAAATTGCGCGGACCGGGTCTCACGATGCTCATAATTATCGGTGTTGTCGTCGTCACCGCCTCAGTCGTCGGCGGCTATGCGATTCCGGGCGGCCACTTGGCCGTCTTGTTTCAGCCGTTCGAGTTCATGATCATCTTCGGCGCGGCGATCGGCGCCTTCATCACCGGCAACACCAAGACGATCATAGGCGGCGCCGGCAAGAGCTTCGGGCGTATGATCAAGGGGCCCAAGCATGGCCGCGACGCTTATGTCGAGCTGCTGAGCGCTCTCTACCAGATCTTCAAGCTAGCGCGCTCCAAGGGCAACCTGGCCCTGGAAGCGCATGTCGAAAACCCCGACGAAAGCGATATCTTCTCGCAATTCCCGGCGGTCCAGGGCGACCACCACGCCATGCTGTTCATCTGCGACTACCTGCGCCTTTTGACCATGGGCTCGGACAACCCGCACGAGCTCGAAGCCTTGATGGACTTGGACTTGGAGGCCCATCACGAGGAGGAGCACGCCGTCGCCAGCGCTTTGACCAGCATGTCCGACGGCATGCCGGCCCTGGGCATCGTCGCCGCGGTTCTCGGCGTGATTCACACCATGGGCTCGATCACCGAGCCACCGGAGATCTTGGGTCATTTGATCGGCGCCGCCCTGGTCGGCACCTTCGCTGGAATTCTTCTGTCCTATGGCTTCGTCGGTCCCCTGGCCTCGGCGCTGACCAATATTATCGCGGCCGACAGCCGATACTACGTTTGCATCAAGGCCGGCATCCTTGCCCATGTCGCGGGCCACCCCCCGGCGATCGCGGTCGAATTCGCGCGCAAGACGTTATCGACCGATGTTCGCCCCAGCTTCTACGAGCTGGAGGAAGCCTTCGAAAACATGCCCGCGGCGGCTGCGTAGCAGAGCGGCAGAGATCACGTCATGGCCGATAAGCCCGAAGAGGGCAACGCACCCACAATAATCATCAAGAAGGTCAAGAAGGGCGGCCATGGCCATCACGGCGGCGCCTGGAAAGTCGCCTACGCCGATTTCGTCACCGCGATGATGGCGTTCTTCCTTTTGCTTTGGCTCCTCCAGGCCACGACGGAAGAGCAGAAGTTGGGCATCGCCGATTACTTCTCGCCCTCCAGCGTGTCGCGCTCTACCAGCGGTAGCGGCGGCATCATGGGCGGCCGAACCTTCACCAAGGAAGGGGCCAGACCCAACGACCAGACACCGGTTGGCGTCATGATCAAGTTGCCGACCAATCCGCCGGATTTCGACAACACCGGCGACCCGCAAGAAAACACGGCGACGACTCAGACGGGCCCGGGCGGATCGGAAAACCCCGACCAGGCCGATCAGGATCCCGCCACCGAGCAGCTTGAGGAGTTCCTGGCCAAGCGCGAGGAAGAACAGTTCGCCGAGGTGGAGCAGGCCCTGCGCGAAGCCATGGAGGAGGTGCCGGACTTGCGCAAACTGACCAACAATTTGCTGATCGACCAGACCGAGGAAGGCCTTCGCATCCAGATCGTCGACGAGGACGGTAAGTCCATGTTCCCCTCCGGCAGCGCCGAGATGTTCGGCCACACGCGCGAAATCCTGTCCTTGGTTGTCGACGCCATCCAGCAACTGCCGCAACAGATCGCGATCAAGGGCCACACCGACGCGTCCCCCTTCTCGACCAAAAACGGCTACACGAACTGGGAGCTTTCCACCGACCGCGCCAATGCCAGCCGCCGGGCACTGACTGCGTCTGGCTTGCGGCCGGAGCGGATCTCCTCGGTGGCCGGATTGGCGGACAAGGAACTCTTGGACGAGGCGGACCCCTACTCGCCGCGCAACCGCCGGGTCTCGGTGATCCTGCTTCGCGAGACCGGCCAGCCGCCGCAAACCGCCGTCAAGCCGGCCGAGTAGCGGGCGCCGGGGTGGCCCGCGCGCCGCCCGACTTGACGGACCGGCCGCCGACCCCCATGTGAAAACCGATGTACCCAGCCTCTGGGAGGTGGCGCCGCGTGGATCCCTCGACGAACTTGCCGAGCCTTTCGCTAGCCGATTCCGCCTGGGGTGAGGCGCCGCCCGATCCGCTGTCGGTGCCTGGATACTACGATGGTTTGTTGTGGCGCCGAAGCCTGGGGTTCCTGGCCGACATGGTGCTCGTTTGGGCCTTGAACGCGGCCCTCGTCGTCGCGTTCTTTCTAGCTGGCGTCCTGACCTTGGGCTTGCTGTGGCCGCTAGGCGCTGTTGTCTTGGCCATCCTCCCGGTGGCTTACCACACCTATTTCATCGGCCATGGAGGCGCCACGCCGGGCATGGCCCTGTTCGACGTCCAAATTCGCACCTGGACCGGCAAGCGCCTCGATTATCCTCAGGCCTTTCTCCAGACCGCTTTATTCTACACCACGGTTCCCATGACCGGCGGGTTGATCCTGGTCGTCAGCCTGTTCAACGACCGCCGCCGCACCCTGCACGATATCTTGGCCGGAACCCTGGCCCTGCGCCGTACGCCGCCCAGCTAGGGCCTGATCCGGCCACACATTAGGCATATCGGTTAACAAAACAGGTCTGGCAAGCGCCCCCCCTTCCCTGCGATAATGGTTCCGCCTAGCGGCACTGGCGGTCGTGGCTCCTCATATTGGGGGCGCGACGGGTAAACCAAAAACAAACAAAGCCGCGGAATGAGACAGGGACGGAACCCGATCGGACTCGATCCACGAAACGGCGCGGCTGGCCTTGGCTTGCCGCAGCAGGTGTTCTTTGTCTTGTCGGACACGCCCTGCCCCTACGTGCCCGGGCAACGCGAAAAGAAGCTGATTACCGAAATCGACCGCGGCGATCCCAATGGGTCCTATAGCGACTTGTCGCGCGCCGGATTCCGGCGTAGCCATCATTTCGCCTACCGGCCGGCCTGCACGGACTGCCGCTCGTGTGTGCCGGTCCGCATCCCCACCTATGGCTTCACTCCCAGCCGGTCGCAAAAGCGGGTCTGGCGCGCGAACGCGGCGCTTGAGGCGTGCGAGGTACCCGCGCATGCGACCGCGGAACAATATAGCGTGTTCGCCAAGTATATCGCCTCACGCCACGGCGACGGCGAGATGGCCGGCATGTCGCTGGCCGACTACAAGAGCATGATCCATCACAGCCGGGTCGACAGCCGCTTGACAGAATTCCGCGCGCCTGACGGAAGCCTGGCCGCGGTCTGTCTCATTGACTGGCTGGATGACGGCCCGTCCGCCGTATACAGCTACTTCGATCCCGCATTCAGTGAGCGAAGCCTGGGCACCTACATGATTCTGTGGCTGGTCGAGGAGGCGCAACGCCGGGGTCTTCCCTACGCGTACCTCGGATACTGGATCGCGGAGTCTCCGAAAATGTCCTACAAGTTGCGCTTCCGTCCCCTGGAAGCGCTCGGCACGCAGGGTTGGAAAACTTTGGCCCCGCCCGCCGAGGCGTAAAGCTCCGGGGTCTGCGGTCTGCTTGAACTCCCACGGCCTAGCCCTTATTGTCGCCGAGCGTTCGGCGAGTGCGTCGCTGCTCTGCGATGGCTGGGCTGCGGGTCTCGATCAATTCTGTCTGGGAGGTAACTGAAATCATGTCGAAAAACGACACAACGACCACTGGCGCCCGCGCCGATAAAGGGCTCAAGCGCCGCGATTTTATCAAGAAAGCCACGGCGACAACCCTTGCGGCGACCGCCGTCGCGGCATCGAATTTCCCCAAGCCGTCGCTATCGCAAGGGCGCATGCAGTGGCGCATGCAAACGACCTGGCCCAAGAACTTCCCGGGCCTCGGCACCGGCGCCAACAAGCTGGCGGAGTTTATTGGCAAGGCATCGGACGGACGGCTGACGGTCGAGGTGTTCGGCGGTGGCGAGATCGTGCCGGCCTTCGAGACCATGGACGCGGTTTCCAGCGGCACCATCGAAATGGGCCACGGCGCGCCCTACTACTGGAAGGGCAAGGTGCCGGCGAGCCAGTTCATCGCCTCCATCCCCTTCGGGCTCAACGCCCTGGAGCAGAACTCCTGGCTTCAGTTCGGCGGCGGTCAAGAGCTCGCCGACAAGGTTTACAAGCGATTGGGCTGCAAGTTCTTCGCCTCCGGCAACACCGGCGTGCAGGGCGGCGGCTGGTTCAACAAGGAGATCAACTCGCTCGAGGACTACAAGGGCCTCAAGATGCGCATCCCGGGTCTCGGCGGCGAGGTCGTAAAGGCCGCGGGCGGCAACGTCGTGAACTTGCCCGGCGGCGAGATTCCCCCGGCCCTGTCATCGGGCGCCATCGACGCGACCGAGTGGGTCGGACCCTACAACGATTTGGCCTTCGGTCTCTATAAGAGCGCCAAGTTCTACTACTTCCCAGGCTGGCACGAACCCGCGACCCTGCTCGACAACTTCATCAACCTGAGCGCCTGGGATAAGCTTTCGGGCGACCTCAAGGCCATCGTAGAAATGGCGAACTCCTATGCGAACACGTATGTGATCAACGAGTTTACGGCCAACAACAACGCCTCGCTCAATACCTTGGTCAACAAGCACGGCGTGGTCGTCAAGAAGTTCCCCGACTCGGTGCTCGACGGTCTCGGCGCGCTTTCCGGCAAGGTTATCGGCGATCTGGCCGCGGCCGACTCACTGAGTGCAGAGGTGCTGACCAGCATCGTGGCCTTCCGCAAGCAATCTATCGCTTACGCCAAGTTCTCGGAGCAAGCCTTCTACAACGCGCGCGGCCTGCCCTTTGAGTGGGTACACCTCTAGTCGCCGAGAAGCGATGACTTGAACAGCGGCGGGGCCTTGGTCCCGCCGTTTTCGTTTTGCCCGAAGCGATTGGGTCGGGGTCATATCCCTACTTGACGTTCGACGCGCTCGAAATACGACGCACGCTCGAACACCGGCTTTCGCTCCAAGCGGCCGTCATATCGCGCGGCACCGGGGTTCGATTCCTACGCTGGCTCAGCGCGGAGGGTGATCTTGCCGTGCTTGGCGAGGTGGGCAAGAAGATAGGCGGCGCTTTCCTCGCCAATTCCCAACGCCTCTGCAAGGTCCGTCACATCCGTCGCGCCCTTTTCTTGCAGGTGCCGGATCGCTTGGTCTTCCATCGTTCCCAACCAGTCTGAAAAGAGGTTGTGCAATTCCGGCGATGCAAAGGCGGCCATGTCGGTGGTTCGCCTGATGGCGGTCAGCATCTCGGCGCACATACCCATGCACATCTGCATCATGGGCGGCGGGGCCTGCCCGCCCTCCGCCATCTGGCCCATCATCTTCTGCATCATGGCCATGGGATTGGGGCCGCCCTTTCCCATCTGCGCCATCATTTTTTTGGCCATGCCAAAGCCCATCTCCATCGGGCTACCAGCCCCTTGCCCCTTGTTGTCTCCTTCGCTCATGGCTCGTCTCCAACTTTAGTTGTCTCGGCCGCGCGGAAAACCGCGCCGTAGTGGAATGGCGGCAGTTCGACAAGCTGCTCCAGCGTGAAGCCAGCCGGTTCCACAACCAATCGCACGTCGTCCGGCGACATCCGCATCTCGGTCTTTGGCCCTCTCGGCTTGCCCAGGACGACGGTACGCTCGCGCGGCAGCGGGTGCCAATTGACAATGGCGAACTGGCCCCTGCGATTGAGGACTGCCGCCACGGCGCGCGCCATCGCAGTTTTCTCCGGCACGCCGTGGAAGGTGTTGGCGATCAGCACATAGTCGACCTTACCCGGCAGCAACTCCAACAAATCTCGGGCGTCAGCGCAGATCAGGTCCAGCACCGTGGTTTCGGTGCGCTCAAGTTCGGCGCGAGTCTTCTCAAGCATGGCGGGGTCTATGTCCACGCCGTATACCTGGCCCGCGACGGTCCGCGCGAGGGGTGCCGTGAAATGGCCATCGCCGCAGCACAGGTCCACGACCACCATGCCCGGCGCCACGCCAAGCGAACGCACGACGCCTTCGGGATCCGGCCACAGGGCCGCCCACCAGTCACGATCCGGCATAGCCGTCGCAGGGAAAAAATCCTTCACCGCTTCCATCCCGCGTTCTTGATAACTCATTTTGTTCGAGGCGTCCCCCAATCAAGATCAACGCGAGTTTTCAGCGGACGGCATTGACGCAAAGAGGCACGTTTGGGCCTTCAAACAGAAGCCCTAGCCGGTCCGCCCGGCCTTTACAGGGCTTCCGGGGCCCGGCTATCGTCAGGCGCGCCGTTCCACCCCCTTGAAGCCGAGGACCATGACCGAGCTTCGCGACGCCAGCGCCACCATCGCCATGAAAAGCGGCGGCTACTACAGCGCCCGCACCAAGGGCGCGAAGGACGTCATCGACAACGCCGCGCCGCTGGTACTGAGCGCGGTCGAGGCGCTAGACCTGGGCGGGAACTTGGGTGGGGACCCGAGCCGGCCAATCTGCTTAGCAGACTTCGGCGCCGCCGACGGCGGAACCTCCATGGAGATGATCGGCCGCGCCGTCGCAGCCCTGCGCGCGAAGGCGCCGGAGCGGCCCGTCGTGCTAACTTACACCGACCTCCCCAGTAACGATTTCTCCCAGGTTTTTCGCAATACCCAAGGAAACGGTTCCGCCGGAGATCATCTGACCGGCCAGGATCAGCTATTCGTTTTCGCGTCCGGCACCTCGTTCTATCGTCAAGTGCTGCCGCGCGCGAGCTTGAACCTGGGCTTCTCGGCGACCGCCATGCATTGGATTACCGGAACGCCGTGCCCGATCCGCGACCACGTCCACGCGGTCGGCGCCCAAGGCCGCGAGTTGGCAGCATTCACCGAACAGGGCATGCAGGATTGGGCCACCATCCTGCGCCACCGCGCGGCCGAATTGGTACCCGGCGGGCGCTTGGTCCTGGTCAATTTCTGCATCGACGAAGAGGGCCGCTACCTCGGCAACACCGGGGGCGCCAACATGTTCGATACTTTCAACTTTTTGTGGCAGCGTTTGCGCGACGACGGCGCGATCACGGCGCGAGAGTACCAAAACACGAACTTTCCGCAGTTCTACAAGACGGTCGAACAGTTCCGCGCCCCGTTGGACGATCCGCACGGCCCGTTGCGCGCCGCCGGTCTGTCGCTGGAACATATCGAGACACGCGTCGTGCCCTGCCCCTACAAGGCCGAGTACCTAGCCAACGGCGACTTGGACGCCTTCGCGCCCGCCCTCGTTGGCACCCTGCGGTCCTGGAGTGAGACGGTGTTCATGAACGGTCTCGATCCGACCAGCCCAGCAGCGCGACGCCACAGCGTCGTTGAACGCTTCTACAAGAGCTACGAAGACGAGATCCGCGCCGCGCCCGAAGATCATGCCATGGACTACGTGCACGTCTATATGACGATCGCTAAGGACGGGCCGGGCGCGAGATTTTAGGGCGCCTAGGCACAGACCCAATGGATCGACGCCAACAACTTTTATTGTCCTGGGAAACGAACGCGGACAATTGGATTCAGGCGGTTCGCGACGGCTTGATCCCGAGCAGAAGAGCCGGGACCGATCGCGCCATCCTGGACGCTATCCTGCGGCGCGCGCCCAAGCGCCTGCTCGACGTTGGATGCGGCGAAGGCTGGCTGGTTCGGCGTGTCGCCGATGCGGCCGGCTGCAAAGCGGTCGGCGTCGACGCGTCGGAGCCATTGATCCTCGCGGCGCGGGCCGCCGACCCCAAGAACCGTTACGAGGTTTTGAGTTACGACGACCTGATTGCGGAAAAAGACAACCTGGGCGGAGGATTCAATGTCATCGCCTTCAACTACGCCCTCTTCGATGAAGACGCGGCGCGCCTGCTTGGCGCCATGAGGCGCCGGCTATCCGGCGATGGCGCCATGATCATCCAATCGCTGCATCCGCACGCGATCGGACCAACGGATGACGAGGGCGATGCTTGGCGGGTCGAGGATTTCTCGGCCTTTGAAAGTCAGGGCTGGGCACCCATGCCGTGGTACTTTCGCACGCTCGAGTCTTGGCATCGGGTTATCCGCGAGGCCGGATTGACCATGGCGGAATTGTCTGAGCCCTCGGCCGGGCCGGACCTCCCCGCCCTGTCGCTGCTCATGGTTTGCACAGCGACTAGTTGAAAAGAACCTTCGGCAACCAGGTCGCCAGGCCCGGAAACGCGGCGATGACCGCGAGCCCCACAATCTGAATCACGACGAAGGGCATGACTCCGCGATAGATGTCCATGGTCGTGATGCTCGGCGGCGCGACACCGCGCAAGTAGAACAGCGCGAAACCGAACGGCGGCGTCAAGAAACTGGTCTGCAAATTGACCGCGATCATGACGCCGAGCCAAACCGGGTCGAGCCCCATGGCCAGGAGGATCGGCCCGACGATCGGCACGACCACGAAGACGATCTCGATGAAGTCGAGGAAGAAACCCATGACGAACATGAGCGCCATGACCACGAACATGGCGCCGAAAGCACCGCCCGGCATCGCGTTCAGGACCTCGGCGACAATCTTCTCACCGCCCAGCCCTCGAAACGTCAAGCTGAAGACCGACGCCCCCAGCAAGATCACGAACACCATGGACGAAACCATGAGCGTGGAGCGCATGACCTCCGTCAGAATGCCACTGCGGTGGACGCGGGCCAGGCTAACCGCCACACCGTAGAACAGAATCAACACGGCGACACCGGCCAAGACGGCGGCGATGAGATCGGCGGCCGGTATGACGTCGCGCTGCATGCGCAGGTCAAAGAGGTTGACCAGGAGAACGATGATCGGCAGGCAAATCACGGCCCCGATGATCGGCTTGGTGCGGTCCGGCACGATAGCGCGCCCGGCCAGCAGCAGGGCCCCGATCGAGCCCATGGCCGCTGCTTCTGTCGGCGTGGCCACGCCGAGCAGAATCGACCCCAGAACCATGACGATCAAACCGGCGGGCGGTAGCATGACCCGAAGCACGCGGGCGCGGACCTCGGCCCGGGTATCGTCCGTCTGCACCGGCGGGCACGCCTTGGGGCGAAAGAACGCGACGACCAGGGTCCAGGCCATGTAGAGGCCGACCAAGACCATCCCCGGCAGGAACGCCCCGGCGAAGAGGTCGATAACCGACACCGGGTCGGGCGCGAAGTTGCCAAGCGACAATTGCGCCTGGGTATTGGCGCCCTGAAGAATGTCGCCCAAGAGGACCAGCACAATGGAAGGCGGGATAATTTGGCCGAGCGTGCCCGAGGCGCAAATGATACCGCAGGCCAGCTTGGGATCGTAGCCGGCCTTCAGCATGGTCGGCAGCGACAACAGGCCCATGGTCACCACGGTAGCGCCGACGATTCCGGTCGAGGCCGCCAACAACATGCCGACGAAGATCACAGACAGACCCAAACCGCCGCGCAACTGTCCGAACATTAAGCCCATTGTTTCGAGAAGTTGTTCGGCGATCTTAGATCTCTCCAGCATGACGCCCATGAAAACGAAGAGCGGCACGGCGACCAGGACCTCATTGACCATGACACCGAAATAGCGTGACGGCAGGCCACCCAGGAGGTTGACGCTAAAGACATCGAGAGCAATGCCGAGGGCCGCGAAAATCAGGGCCGAGCCCGCCAGGGTGAAGGCGACGGGGAAGCCTAGGAGCAGGGTTCCGCAAGCAAAACCGAACATCAGCAAACTGAGGATTTCACCAAGCAGCACGCCGTCCACGGTTTACAGACCCTCCAGTTTTTCGGCTTCGGCCAGAAATTCCGGATGGCCGCGTAGCACCAACGCCGAACGCGCGGCGAGCGACAAGCCCTGCAGGGCGGTCAGGACGCAGAACGCCAGGATCACGGTCTTGAGCAGGAACAGCCCCGGCAGGCCGCCTGCCTCGCGCGATTCCTCCAGCATGGACCAGGACGAGGCGACGTAACTAAAGCCGACCCAGAAAACCAGGATCATCATCGGTAGAAGCAGCAAGAAGGATCCGCCCAGGTCGACCAGCGCCTTGTGGCGCGGGCCGGCCGGACGATAGAAGATATCGACCCGCACGTGACCGTTGTGCAGCAAGGTGTAACCGGCGCCGATCATAAAGACGATGCCGTGCATCCAGACGTAGGATTCCTGAAGCCAGACCCAGCCGAATGAAAAAACGTAGCGCAAAATGACGACAACAAAAGTCACCAGGACCATGAGCAGCGTCAGCCACGCCACCCCACGTCCGATGGTCTCATTGGCGCTGTCTACAGAGCGAACGAATCGTTCGAGTATCGGTCTGGCCCCCTGTGCCCTCCGGCGCTTTTAGCGCTGTGGCCTCCGGCGCTTATAGCGCGCCGTTCGTTTTTCTCTAAACCGTTATCGATTATGGGTCCCGCTGAAGCCTCCCACAAGGCGCCAGACAAGGGGCATCGCGATGGCGGCCAGGGCCAACTTCGCCAGGTCGCCGAGCACGAAGGGCGTCAACCCCCAGGCCAGGATCGGCTTATCCCAGCCGAACAAACCGCCGAGCCATAGCAAGCCCAGAACGTAAATCACGACATTGCCAAGCATCATGGCCAGCGCGGTGGCCAAGACGGAGCGGTCCCAGCCGCGCTCGGCCAGCCACCCGCAAAGGGCGCTCGCCAGGACAAATCCGGCCAGGTAGCCGCCGGTGCTGCCCATCATATAGGCAAGGCCGATGCCTTTTTCCGGGGTCCCGGAAAACACCGGCAAACCCATCGCCCCCTGCGCCAGATAGAGCATGACCGTCGCGGCCCCCAGGCGCCAGCCAAAGGCCATGCCGAGCGTCAGGACCACGAAGGTCTGCATCGTCATGGGGACCGGGTAGAACGGCACGTGGATTTTCGCCGAGAGGGTCAGAAGGGCGGACCCGACCAACGCCAGCAGTAGGGCGCGCATCCCGCGCTGAACGATGGAATCGCTCTCGGTCGCGGGCCAAAGCACGGCGGCGAGGTTTCCCTGACGAACGGATATGGCTGACATCCCCAAGCTCCCAAGTTCGAACGCGTGCCGTCTATCTCACGGCCGCAATTGAATACGGCAAGCCTGCCTAATCCGCAACCGCGGCAAATTCTTGGTGGTGTCTCAGTCGGAGTTTAAGGCGCTCGAAGCAGGCTTGAATATAGGCGCGAAGGAGGCGCGCTTGGACAACGGTTTTGCCGCCGCACCTGCCGGATTTGAAAATGGCTTTGAAATTGACCGGTATCAACGCCCCGATTGGCAAACTGTGCGACAGATTTCAACCGAAGGCGGTGTCATTCGGGAAATATCGAATGACTTGCGTCTGCGCGCGCTTCTTCGCGCGACCGGATCGGGATTAAACGATCGAAGAGGTGCCCACGCCGCAAAGATAGAGGTTGGGCCCATGATCGCCAAAGAGATGAAATGCTTGCTGGTCGGCGTCCTATGCCTGACCCTTTGGTCCGGCACGGCCCGCGGCCAATCTTCGGAGTTTATCGACACCTATAACCGGTTCACTCGGTCTCACGCGGAGGGCCGGTACGATGAGGCTCTCCGGTTCGGCGAGGAAGCACTGGAACTGGGCCAGATTGAATTTGGCGCCGACCATCCGATCACGGCATGCCTCCTCAATAATTTGGCGGAGATCTACCGGGTTCAGAGACGCTACGGCGAAGCCGAAGCGCTCTACAAGCGCGCGCTGGGCGTTGGTGAAAAAGCTCTCGGACCCGTGCACCCGGACGTGGCCACGACCCTCAACAACCTGGCGCTGCTTTACCACGCCCAGGGCCGCAATGCCGAGGCCGAGCCGCTTTACGTGCGCGCTCTGGCTATACGGAAGATGACCCTTGGCTCGGACCATCCTGACGTGGCCCAGACCCTCAACAACTTGGCAGGGCTCTACGACGCCCAGGGCCGTTACGCCGAGGCCAGACCATTCCACAACCGTGGGCTAGTCATTCGGGAGAAGGCCCTTGGCCCGAGCCATCCCGACGTGGCCCAGAGCCTCAACAACTTGGCGCAACACTACAGTGCCCAAGGACGCCACTCTGAGGCTGAACCATTGCACAGCCGCGCGCTGAAAATCAGGGAGAAAGCCCTGCGCCCGGATCACCCGGACATAGCCGCGAGCCTCAACAACCTGGCAGGGCTCTACAACTTCCAGGGCCGCAACGCCGAGGCCGAGCCGCTCTACAAACGCGCCTTGGCAATACGGCAGAAAGCCCATGGCCCGGACCATCCCGATGTGGCCCAGAGTCTCAACAACCTGGCCGTGCTCTACGACGCCCAGGGCCGTTACGCCGAGGCCGAGCCGCTCTACAAGCGCTCGCTCGAGATCTATGAGAAGGCGTTGGGGCCAGAGCACTTGGACGTCGCCATGTGCCTGGAGAACTATGCCAGCCTCCTAAGAGCGACGGGGCGCCGTGCCGAAGCGGCCAAGATGGAGGCGCGCGCCAGTGCGATCTGGGCTAAGGACGCCGGGATAGAATCCGGAGTATTGATTTAGCCGTGTTGTGCTGGCGTGCGTAACTTTCTGGTTTTGGGTAGACCTGATCGGGGCAAGCCTGCTTCAAACCGAGGCACGACCGAATTCTTGCATTCCGGCCGGCGAATACTGGCAAGCCGAGGGTAAAGTCCCCAGATATGGACTTGGGGATTGTCGAAGAGGGAGAGCGCAAATGACCGACGAAACCGCCGCATTGGGGTACAGATCGCATTGGAAAGAGCGCGAAACCTGGAAACGCGGCCTGTTCATGCTGCTTTTCGGGCTCGTATTTTGGATCGCGGAGTTCTTGTTGGTTATGGCTGCGGTGTTCCAGTTCGGCTTCGTCCTCTTCTCCGGGCGAACCAACGAGCGGCTATTGGCTTTCAGCGACGATCTAAGCTACCTGTTTTATCAGTTAGTTAGATATTTGACATTCAAGTCGGATGAGAAGCCGTTTCCGCTTAGCGATTGGCCCGGCGCGGGCCCGGAGGATTGACGCGGCCCAAAGACTTCGTCCCGCGACATGCTCGGGATGACGAAGGTGGAACAGCCCTAGCTGAACTTCCCGGATTTGGGGAAGCCCTTGGGCGGTAACCGCCCGGCCGCCGACCGCTTGCCCATCCAGGCCCGAAGGTCTGTCTCCGTGCGCGTGCGGCCCCCGGTCATGGTCCAGGACAGGCCCGCGGCAAGATTGAAACTGGTCACGTCGGCGAGGCCCCCGTCCTTGTATTTCTGTAGGGTAACGCCGCGCCCCCGCGTCATTTCCGGTAACTCCGCCAGCGGGATGACCAGCAATTTGCGATTCTCGCCGACAATCGCCAGCGTATCGCCCTCAACCGGTTTGCAGACCGCGGCCTCCGCCCCGTCGCCGAGGTTCAGCACCTGCTTACCGTTCTTGGTCTGGGCCAGAACCTCGTCTTGGGGCACGACAAAGCCGCGCCCGTCCGAGGACGCGACGATCAGCCTCTGCCCCGGCTGGTAAGCGAACAGCGCGACAATCTCCTGGTCGTTCGGCAGATCGATCATCAGGCGCACCGGTTCACCGAGGCCGCGCCCGCCGGGCAACTTGTCGGCGCCGATGGTGTAAAAGCGGCCATTGGTCGCGAAGATCAGCAGTTTGTCGGTGGTATGCGCGCGGAGCGCGAAGCGGGCCCGGTCGCCCTCCTTGTACTTGGCGTCCGAGGTATCCTCGGCATGGCCCTTCATGGCCCGGATCCAGCCCTTGGCGGAGCACAGCACCGTCACCGCCTCGCGCTCGACCACGGCTTCCAGCGGCACGACGACCTCGTCCGGCGTATCGCCCAGCTCGGTCCGGCGCTTGCCTAACTCGACACCGGGACCGAAGGCCTTTTTCGTCTCCTTGACCTGCTCGGCGACAGTGGCCCAAACCCGCCCCCCCTCCTCCAGGGATTTCTTCTCGTCTTTCAGCAGCTTCTTCAGATCGGCTTGCTCGTCGCTCAAACTCGCGTGCTCGGTGCGGATGCCCTCTTCTTCCAGCTTGCGCAAGGCACGCAGGCGCATGTTGAGGATCGCCTCGGCCTGACCGTCGGTCAGATTGAAACGCTTCATGAGAACGGGCTTGGGCTCGTCCTTTTCCCGAATGATCTTGATCACCTCGTCGAGATTCAGGAACACGACGAGGTAACCTTCCAGCACCTCCAAACGGCGCGCGATCTTGTCCAGACGGAAACGCGTGCGCCGGCACAGCACCTCGTGGCGGTGATCCAGATAGGCGCGCAGGACGTCGCGCAGGTTCATGACGCGCGGCGTATTGTCGGCGCCCAGCACGTTCATGTTGAGGCTGATACGCACCTCCAGATCGGTTTGACGGAACAACGATTCCATCAGGACCTGGGGATCGACGTTGCGGCTCTTGGGCTCCAGCACCAGGCGCACGACATCCGTCGATTCATCCAAGATATCGCCCAGCATGGCCAGCTTGCGGGCCGACAAAAGCTCCGCGATCTTTTCCACTAGGCGCGACTTCTGGACCTGGTACGGGATTTCGGTGACCACGACCTGAAAGCCGCCACCCTTCAGTTTCTCGACCTCCCAGCGTGCGCGCAGGCGGAACGAGCCGCGGCCGGTCTTGTAGGCCTCGACGATGTTTTCACGCGCCTCGACCAGGATGCCGCCGGTCGGGAAATCCGGTCCCGGTATCAGCTCGACCAGCTTGCCGATCGTGGCCTTGGGCGTCTTGATCAGGTGCTGGAGGGCATCGCAAATCTCGCCCACGTTGTGCGGCGGGATCGAGGTCGCCATGCCGACGGCGATACCCTGCGCCCCATTCGCCAGCAAATTGGGGAAATTGGCCGGCATGACCACCGGCTCTTCCGATTCATCGTCGTAGGTCGGCCGAAAATCGACCGCGTCCTCGTCGATGCCTTCCAGCAGCGCCCCGGCGACCTCGGTCAGCCGGGCCTCGGTGTAGCGCATGGCCGCCGCGTTATCGCCGTCGACATTACCAAAGTTACCCTGGCCGTCGACCAGGGGATAGCGCACGGAGAATTCCTGGGCCAGGCGGACCAGCGCGTCATAGATCGACTGATCGCCGTGGGGATGGAACTTGCCCATCACGTCGCCAACCACGCGGGCCGACTTCTTGAAGCCGGAGCCCGGATCGAGCTTGAGCTGGCGCATGGCATAGAGCAACCGCCGGTGGACCGGCTTCAGACCATCGCGCACATCCGGCAGCGAACGCGACATGATGGTGGAGAGCGCATAAGAGAGATAGCGCTCCTCCAGCGCCTGCGTCAGGCGCACGTCGCGGATCCGGCCGGCCGGCTCAGGCATAAGGACTTGTCCCATTTACTCCTCGGGAAAGACGCAGGATTAGTCGATTCGTCGAAGTTGGGCCATCAAACATTAAAACCGCCTTAAAAGCGCCCGGGCGCGTAAGGGTTCATGTCGATTCCAGGGTCACGACCGGCCAGCAAATCGGCCACGATTTTCCCGGTCCGCGCGCCCATCATCATCCCGCAATGGCCGTGGCCAAAGGCCAGGATGACGTTGGAAAAGGCCGGGCTGCGGCCGATCACAGGCAACGAATCGGGCATCGAGGGGCGAAAGCCCATCCAGCGCGAATGTCCCTCCACATGCAAGCCTGGAAACCAGCGCCGCGCTTGTTTCAAGAGAACTTCCGCCCGGTCCCAATTGGGCGCCGCCTTCAATCCCCCCAATTCGACCGTACCGCCGACTCGAAGGCCGGCCTCTAGCGGCGTCGCGACCATGCCCCGCTCGGTCGAATAGATCGGCAGACGCGGCATGACCTGCGGGTCCGCCATCTGGACGTGATAGCCCCGTTCGGTATCGAGCGGTACGGGCGCGCCCAGCATCTTCGCCAGATCCTTGGACCAAGCCCCGGCGGCGAGCACAACCGCGTGGCAGGGGATTGGGCCCTCGTTGGTCAAGACCGCGCGGGGGCCCTCGGGCCCGATATCGAAGCCATGTGCCGCCGCCCGGCGCAGGGTACCGCCGCGATGCTGGGCGGCCTGAACCAGGACCTCGACTAGGCCCAGACAGTCGATCGTATAGGCGACGTCGGGATAATGGATCGCGCGGGCGAAGATCGGCGCCAATGTCGGCTCGAACTGGCGCACTTCCGCCGCGCCCAGCAGGCCGTGGCGAACCCCGCGCCGGCGCTGCAGCTCCAACATCGGTTGGAAGGCCCGAAATCCGTCGTCGGTTTCGAAAACGCAGAGCCAGCCGCTGCGCCGCAACATTTCGGGGGCGCCCGCCTCTTCCAGTAACTCCCGGTAGGCCGCCAGAGACCCCTTGAGCAAGGCGGCCAGCGCGATTGAAATCTCCTCCACCCGGCGCGGGCTGCTGGCCGCGAGGAACCGCATGAGCCAGGGTGCGATACGTGGAAGATAGCCCCAGCGCACGGACAAGGGGCCAAGCGGATCGCGCAACATACCGGGGACCCGGCGCAGGATTCCCGGCGTCGCGACCGGCACGACCGCCTCCTCGCCAATGACCGCGCCGTTACCGAAGGACGCGCCCCGGCCCGGCGCGTCGCGCTCGATGAGCGTGACCCTAAAACCGGCGCGCAACAAATAGAGGGCCGTACAGGCGCCGACGATACCGGCGCCGATCACGGCGACATGACGGGTGGCTTGGCTTCGCCCGGTCACGGATAGGGTTCCCGAGGTTAAGAAAAAGCGGCGCCGGGGAAAACCGGCGCCGCTTTCCTATTTAACCTGCCGCGGCGTCCTACCGCAGCAGAATAATCTCGACCCGGCGGTTAGCCTGCTCGCGCACGCCATCCGCGGTCGGGACCGCGTTTTCGGCCTCACCGCGGCCGCCTATGCTGACCCTATCGTTGGCGATATTACGAGTGGCCAAGGCCTTCTGCACCGCTTCGGCCCGGCGCAACGACAAGGCCAGATTGTAGCGCTCATCGCCCGCCCTATCGGCATGTCCGGTCGCGGTGAACTCGACCGTGCCCGACCCACCACCGGCCGCGTTCACAGCCCGCTGGATCACGGCCATGCCTTCGTTGGTCACCTCGGCGCTATCGAAGGGGAAAAAGACCACGAAGCGAACCGGCGCGGCGGGCGCAGGTGCCGGTGCCGGCGCGGGCGCCGGCGCAGCCATCGCCTTCGGCGCCATGGCGGCCTTAACTTCTTTCATTGCCGCGTTAAAACCGTCGCGGCACCGTGCGATATGCTCTGGCTGAATGTTCTCTTCCTGCTGTTCCATCCAGCAATCGAACATGGCCTGGGCCCGCGCCGCCGGCGCTGGCGCCTTGTCACGCGCCCCTGCGAAGAGCACGCCGACCAGATCGCCCCGCGCGGCCGTCAACTCGCCAACGTACTCCGCGGGCAAATCTCGTCCGGAGATCGGCTGCGGCAACACGTTCTCCCCTGCCGCCGCACGCAAGCCCTTGCGCGAATAGTATCCGGCGTCCCGCCAGTCGACCATCTCGTCGGCTTCGTAATTCGCCAAGTTGCGGTACTCCCCCGTTAACGCCGAGGTGAAAGCGTCGCCGGACGGTTGTGCCTTGCGCAGGTTATTAACATCGTAGCCGGAGGACGCGACGGCACAGCCGCCTAACACGGCCAAGACGGCCAAAATTCCGTAGGTACGTAAAACTTTCATTGTAATCTCTCCCATTAGTCGATTTTGCGTTTCGCCGCGCCAGATAGCTTCAAGCCCTTTTGGGTGAAGAACGACGGCGTCTATTTTTTTGGCTGCTAGTCTCTAAAAAAGCCCTTTGAGGAGCTTCTTTGGATCGGGGATCGCGCCGCCATCTTCCTGCGACCCCTGTTCGTCTCCCTCGGCCGGCGGCTTGAGGATTCCCTTCAAGGCGCCGCCCAATCCGCCGGAGCCTTCCTTTAGCTGCTTGAGAGTGTCCTTGGCCCCTTCCAGGGCCGCGCCTGGATCTTTCACCAAGTCCGTGACGGCCCCGGCCAGGTCGGGCCGGTAGCTAAGGTCGTGCCAGGGTCCCTCGACGATGACCGGAACCACCAGACCCTTGGCGCCGGCATCGCCGCCCTGGCCTTCCAAGCTGGCCACCACCTTCGGCTCCAGCCGGTAATTCACGGTCCGCTTGGGTAAGTCCGACGTCCCCTGGCCGGAAAGCCGGACCAATGGGTTCAACATAACCAGGTCGTTGTTCTGAAGGATGCCCTTGGTAATCGTAAAGGTTCCCGACAACTCCGCGAAGTCTGTCTGTTCGGCCTTGTCCCCGCCCGAACTTAGAAAAGCCGACTGCACATTGCGAGCCATGGCCGCCAGGTTGATTCCCTTGATCGCGCCGTTGACGAACTTGACCGCGCCCTTACCGTTGAGGGCATTGACCATCTCCTTCTGGCTGCGTCCCTTGGCAGTGACCGAGATATCCATGCGGCCGGTACCCGAGAGGCGGTCGAAGTCGGAGGCGTCGGTCAAAAACGGCTCGGCCTGAATACCTTCCATCGCGAAGCTCTCAGCCACCGCCGGCACCGCACCGCGTGCATCCACGGTGACCTTACCCTTGCCGACGCCGCCGTAAAGATTGAGTTCGGACAGATCGAGGTTCAGCAGCCCATCCTTGAGGGCGACAACCAAGGCACTGCGGCCGACCTTGATCTTCTGGATCTCGATCGCGCCGACCGTCAGGGCGAAATCCACGTTGGCTGCCTTGAGGCCATCGAGGGCCAGAGGCTCATCGCTCCATTCGCCAGGCCCCGCTTGCTCGCCACCGGGCGCTGCCGCACCGGTGCTACCGGAGGCCGCCCCACTTGGGGCGGCTTGGCCGTCTTGCGCAGGCGGCATGTAGGTATTGAGGTCGATCTTATCGACATCCAGACGGCCCTTTAGGTAGGGCCGCTTGCCGCCGATATCCGCGGTCAGGTCGCCGGTCGCGTTCATCGCGTCGAGGCCGATACCGGCGTCGGTGAAGGCGAAGATCTTATCGGTCGCGTCGATCTTGCCCTTGATCTTGAGCGGACCCAGGCCCTCGCCCGGCGCATCCAAAGGATTCCCGGTCCAGGACGCCAGGTTTCTGATCGAGGGCACATCCAGATCGATCTCGCCGTTTACCTTCGGCGGTGTCCCGTTGGTCACGCTGCCGCGATATCCCAATTTCACCGGCTTGGAATCGAGCGACAGGCTGATCGGCGTCGTTTGCCCCGCTAGCAAACCTCGAAGACTTTCGGTCTCAACTTCCAGACTTAGCTTTTCGGCGTTCCAGACCAGCGACCCCTCGGCGCGCACCGCGCTATCCAGATCGGGCAGCGAAAGCTTCATCTGGATGTCGGAGATTTCGATAGCCTCACCGCCGCGCGCATCCCGGAAAGTCACCAGACCGTCCACAAGCCGCACATCGCCCAAGCTAATTTCCGGCAGCGTAGGCGCCCCGCCGGACGGCGGTGCCGCCGTCTGCTCGCCAGTGGTCTGCGATGGCGAAGAAGCGCCGCCGTCCTTCGCGCCATCGAATTCCCAATTCGGCCGGCCGCTCTTATCTATTTCCAGATTAATTACCGGGCCAACGAGAACGAAGCTGTCGACCTTCACCTCACCGGCCAACAGCGGCCAGATCTGCAGTTCAAGGATCAGCTCGTCCAAGGTCGCCATCTTCGGGGCCGTGGCCCCCGGCGCGTTGGCGAAAGCCACGTCCTCGGCCTGCAGTTCCAAGCGCGGCAGAACGTTAAACTTGATATCGCCGTTCAGGCTCAACTCTCGTCCGGTCGCCTCGCGCGCGGCTTGGACAATTTTGTCCTTATAGACGTCCGCTGGAATTAGGAACGGCGCGACAACAGCCGCGACTAACAAAAGGACGACCAGGGCCGTCAAGGCGAGAAAAAGTTTTTTCATCGCAATGCCTCACAAAGTAGCCTTACCGGACACGAGCTTGGTGATTCCTAGAGCGAACAACTGCCGACGGATAAAGACTGCAAGCCTTTCCGCGTGCGCACAATAGGTGGCTTTCCAATCTCTCCTCGAGACTGGCTTCACCCAGAGATTTATATGCAGTCCCCTCTGTCCCGGCACCCAAACGCCCGGGCCGACTTTTGCTACCACAGTCACGAGCGTACTCGTGAACTTCCCCAGGATAGCAAAAAAACGCGCGCACCTGTACTACAGTGCACCCTAATTCGGCCAAACATATGCGCCTAGCGTGCCGCACATTCAAGGGCTCGCACCAATTTCTATGTCCAGGCCGGGTCGGGAATCTCACGGCCGGTTTGCGGGACTCCCGTCCCAAATTCGTGTAAGTCCATGGATTCTCTCCAGACATCGCCGCCGCGCGCACCGGCTTTTCCCGCCCAAATAGCCGCTGGCTAACCCTGACCGGCCTATCCCCCCTTGTCCAATCGGGCGCGACTCTGCCATGATTCGTCCAGCGGTATCGTTTGGGCACTCCAAAGTCTACTGTCAGGGTCACATTCGGGGGTGGCAAAACTATGGCAAAGCCAATTCTTTATGGACCGCAGTTTAGTACCTACGTCCGCGCCGTGCGTTTGGTGCTGGCGGAAAAGGACGTCGCCTACGATTTGCACGATGTCGATATGATAGCGGGTGCCCATAAGGAACCGGCGCACCTGGCCCGCCACCCCTTTGGGAAGATACCGGCCTTCGAGCACGAGGGCTTCCTGCTTTACGAAACCTGCGCGATTACCCGCTACATCGACGAGGCGTTTCAGGGCCCACGACTGCAAGCCGGCGACCCGCGCGGGCGGGCCCGCATGGTCCAATACATGAGCGTCATCGACTCCTACGCCTATCGGCCAATGGTCCAAAAAATCGTGATCCCACGCTTCATGGCCGCGCGCACCGGCAAGAAAGCGGACGAAGCGGCAATCGAAGCGGCCGTTCCAGCGGCTAGTGAGGCGCTCGCGGCGATGGAAGCGCTTTTCGTGGGCGAGTTCTTGGCCGGCAAGGCCTTGTCCTTGGCCGACCTGCACTTCGCCCCGATATGCGATTATTTCCGGCAGACACCGGAGGGTGAAAGCCTACTCAGCAGCACGCCGAAACTCAGCCGCTGGTGGTCGACCATGATCCGGCGCCCAAGCCTAGAGGCAACCGCGCCATCGTTCGGCTGATGCCGCGCGGGCTTAAGATCATGGGGGGACGCGGCCCGATCGCGGGCTTGTTCCTGGCGCTAATTCTCGCGCTTCCAAGCACCGGCGCACCGCGCGCCGGCGAGCTGACCATCGGCATGACGCAGTTCCCCTCGACCCTGAATCCCATGATCGATTCGATGCTGGCGAAGTCCTACGTCCTGGCCATGACCCAGCGCCCGATCACCGCCTACAACCAGGAATGGGCGCTGGTGTGCATGTTGTGCACCGAGTTGCCGACTTTGGAAAACGGTTTGGCGGTTCTGGAGAAAACGGCGGACGGTAAGGACGGCATCGCGGTCACCTATACGATCCAGCCTAACGCCACCTGGGGCGACGGAACCCCGGTCACCAGCGCGGACGCTGTCTTCACCTGGGAAGTCGGGCGCCATCCGCAATCGGGCGTCAGTGACTTCGAAGCTTTCCGGCGCATCCTCAAAGTGGATGTGATCGACGACAAGACTTTTATCATGCACGTCGACCGCGTCACCTTCGATTACAACTCGGCTAGCCTGAGCTTACTCCCCGCCCATATCGAACGGCCGATTTTCGAGGCCGACCCGGCGACCTACCGCAATCGCACCGCCTTCGATTCGGATCCGGCGAATCCTGGCTTGGCCTTCGGACCTTATCGCATTTCGGAGGTCGTCTCCGGCGCACGCATCGTTCTGGTGCGCAATGACTCCTGGTGGGGACAAAAGCCCGCCTTCGACAAGATCACGGTGCGCGTGATCGAGAATACCGCGGCGCTGGAGGCAAATTTATTATCCGGCGCGCTAGACATGGTGGCCGGCGAGTTGGGCCTGACGCTCGACCAAGCGATCGCCTTCGAGAAACGCCATGGCGAGCGCTTCAATATCATCTACAAGCCGGGGCTGATCTACGAGCATTTGGACCTTATGCTCGACAACCCGATCCTGGCCGACATACGAGTCCGCAAGGCGCTGATCCTTGCCCTGGATCGCACCGCGATTTCAGAACGCTTGTTCGCCGGGCGGCAACCCGTCGCGGATGGCTCAGTCAGCCCTCTTGACTGGATCCACGACCCCGATATCCCGAAATACCCTTACGATCCGGTGCGCGCGAAAGCCCTGCTCGACGCGGCCGGTTGGTCGGTCCTCAAGAAAGGCATCCGCCACAACGCGGCGGGCGAGCGCCTGACGATCGAGCTTATGACCACGGCCGGCAACCGCAGCCGCGAGTTGGTCGAGCAGGTCCTGCAAAGCCAATGGAAACAGGTCGGCATCGACGCGCGCATTCGCAACGAACCGGCGCGGGTGTTCTTCGGCGAGACCGTCAGCAAGCGCAAGTTTACCGGCGCGGCCATGTTCGCCTGGCTTTCGGCGCCGGAGAACGTGCCGCGCACGACTCTGCACTCCGAGCAGATTCCCAGCGAAGAAAACGCCTGGGGCGGCCAGAACTACACCGGCTTCGCGAACCCGGAAATGGACGCGCTGATCGACGCCATCGAGGTCGAACTCGACCGCCCCAAGCGCAAGGCAATGTGGTCGCGCCTGCAGCGGCTTTATGTCGAGGAGCTACCGGTCATTCCGCTCTACTGGCGCGCCGAGGCTTACGTCCTGCCCAAATGGCTCAGCGGCGTCCGCCCGACCGGCCACCAGCTCACCACCACCCTCTGGGTCGAGGAATGGCGAGACGGGCGCTAGAGACCGCGCGACCGCATGCTCATCTTATCTTGTGCCTGCCCGGAGCGCGGGAACCGTCCTATCCTCCGGGCCTTAGTTCGCGCAATATCTCTCGCGCGATCGGCTCAGCTTCGGACCAAGTCATCCCAGGCTTCATTCTCGGATCGTAAAGCATGCGCACCGAAATCTGATCGCTCTCGGTTAGATCCACATACGAACTGTTGTCGTTAAATATCGAGGGATCAATGTCATCAGCGTCATTTGGAAGACCCAATGCTTGTGTCAATTCTTCAATAATGCATTGATAAACAATTTCATCACTTCTATTGATTGGTATCATTACAAGACCTATAATTAGTCGATTTGGATTTTCTTTTTTTGCACTAGACACGGCAAAGCAAAGGGTTGTCACTCCATACTCATTTCCCCCATTCATAGATTTTTCTATAGCCGCGTCGTCGTTGTAAAATTTGAGAAACAAGCTCCGATATTGTCCAAGCGCGTCTCCAAGAAAATCATCTGAGAGCATTACAGCTATACTGACCTTCCCCCCTGGCACCCTCTTGATAGCAAGTCCAGTTAGCCTTTCCAGGTCGGATAAGTGTGCATCAACCCAGGGGATGTATTTCTCCCAGTTCTTACCCGCAAGGCCGACGCGAATAGGCTTCATCCATTTCGACAATCGCCATTCAAAGTCTAAGTCAGTTCCATCGCGCGCGACGTAGCCGCCTTGGCCTTCATTTTCTACTCTGAAAGCGGCAGCTTCAAAATTTTTGAGAATTTGTTCGTTCGTCAGTTCTTCATCCCTTAGATCGGAAGGGAAACAAGAACCGACGACCAAGCCACAAACCAATAGGAGCTGCTTGAGCCCAATTGGACTAAGGTTTTTGAAGTGTTGAATTAAAAACAAAAGCCTTCCCCACGACACTGTATTCAGATTAATTCCAACTGCTTTCATCTGCAGAATTAGGAGTTCTGGTTCCGTCGAAATACGCTTACGCGGCATTTATTTGATCGGGCCAGCGGCTGTATGACGATCTAAGTTAGCAAAATCCTATCGAAACCAAGCTGACAAGGAAACTGCGGCAAGACCGAGGTCGCGGTCTCGTTTCCCTTGCCGGGCGCCGAACCCGACCCGCTCGGGAAACTAGCCTCGACACCGCACAATCTGTTATCTGGCAGGTCATGCTCCGCTACATTGCCCAGCGCCTGACTGAATCGGCCGTCGTCCTTTTGATCATGTCGTTTGTGATCTATGGCCTGATCGGGCTGATGCCGGGCGATCCGATCGATATCATGGTCAGCGCAGACCCCAACCTGACAGCGGCGGACGCGGCGCGTTTGCGCGCGCTTTACGGTCTCGACCGGCCGATTTGGGAGCGCTACCTGAGCTGGCTCGGCGCGGCTTTACAGGGCGACTTCGGGTATTCGCGTCTCCACGCAAAGCCGGTACTCGACATCCTATGGCCACGTCTTGGAAACACCGTGATCCTGATGGGGGTCAGCTTCGCGCTCGCCTTCGCGCTCGCTCTGCCGGCCGGACTGCTGGCCGCGCTCAAGCCCCGCTCGGCGAGCGACGCCGCCGTCAATGTGATCGCCTTCGCCGGCATTTCGGTTCCGCCTTTTTGGCTCGCGATCCTGCTCATCATCGTATTCGCGGTGTTCCTCGGCTGGTTGCCGGCCGGCGGCATGGCGCCGGCCGGCGCCGGGTTTCTCTCTCACGCCGAGTATCTAGTCCTTCCGGTCGCGACCCTGAGCATCGCGACGCTGGGCGGCATCCTGCGCTTCGTGCGCGCGGCGACCATGGAGGCCTTGCGGCAGGACTACGTGCGCACCGCGCGCGCCAAAGGCCTGAGCGAGCGGCAAGTCGTGCTCGGCCACGTGCTGCGCAACGCCATGATCCCTGTGGTCACGATCCTGGCGCTCAATTTCGGGGCGTTGTTCTCCGGCGCGTTGATCACCGAGACCATGTTCGGCACCCTGGGTATGGGCAAGACCATCTACGACGCCATCCTGGGCAACGATTTCAACCTGGCGCTGGTCGGCCTGCTGCTGGCCACGCTGACCACGCTGCTCGCCAACCTCTTGGCCGACCTGTGCTACGCCTGGCTCGACCCGAGGATTTCCTATGGCTGAGCCCGGACCCGGTACCTTCGTCGCCAAGGCGGATTCTAAATTCTTCCTCTCCCCCCGCACGCGGGGGGAGAGGATCGAGGTGAGGGGGGTGGCGCCGCATCTCCTAACTATCCGGCATCCGTTCGGCGGATGGCCCACCCCCTCACCCCGGCCCTCTCCCCCTCCCGGGTTCGGGATGGGGAGAGGGGGAAAAGGCGGGCACACCCGACGAGCCCTCAAGCGGCCGGGGCGCCCATGAGCGCGCAGAAAACCCCCACTCTCGCCGCCGAGGTAGCCTTTGCCGCCGGACCGTCGCGCTCGCCCGCCGCGATCCTGTGGCGGCGGTTTCTGGAGCATCGTCTGGCCTTGGGCAGCCTTTCGGTCCTGGTCCTCCTGTCCGCCGCCGCCCTGGCCGCGCCGGTCGTTGAAGCCGCCCTGGGTCTGGATGCCAACCTGGTCGACCTCTTCATGACCAAGCAGCCGCCCTCGCCCGAGCATCCCCTGGGCACCGACGCACTTGGCCGGGACCTGCTGCTGCGCCTGCTTTACGGCGGCCGCGTCTCGCTCTTGGTCGGGCTGGTCGCGGCGCTCGGCGCGGCCGTGATAGGCACCGCGGTCGGGCTTTGGGCCGGATACTTCGGCGGCGCGGCGGACGCCCTGCTCATGCGCTTGACCGACGGCGTTATCGCCCTGCCGCTCCTGCCGTTGCTGATTGTGCTCGCCGCCATCGATCTCACCAAGCTGGGGGTGCCGGAAGCGCTCGCGACCTCGCAGGACATCAGCCTCTACCGTATCGTGATCCTGATCGCGCTGGTCGGATGGACCACGGTCGCGCGCCTGGTGCGCGGAGCAACGCTGTCCATGAAGACGCGCGAGTTCGTGCGCGCCGCCCGCGCGCTGGGCGCCGGACACACGCGCATCGTCCTGGTCCACATCCTGCCCAACGTGGTCTCGCCGATCATCGTCGCGACCACGCTATCCATCGGCAACATCATCCTTTTGGAATCGGTGCTGAGCTTCCTCGGCCTCGGCATCCAGCCACCCATCGCGTCTTGGGGCAACATGCTGACCAACGCGCAGGAGTTGATCTGGGATGCCCCCGCGCTGGCGATCTATCCCGGCCTGCTGATTTTCGCCACCGTCATCGCCTTCAACTTCCTAGGCGACGGCCTGCAAGACGCCCTCGACCCTCGCGCGGTCGAGTAGCCCTGTCTCCCGCGCCGCCCTGCCTTGCGGTCTTCGCGGGTAGCGGCCAAGTCCGGACCCGATTAGGCTAGACGTGACTGCGTTAGTCCCCGGGGTGAATCCATGACCGCGCCTTCCAGCGAAACCAGCGCCGGCGTCTTGCCGGCGGCCGAGGCGGCGCGCGCGGCGGCGCGGCAGATCGACCAGGCGGGCGACGTGGGCCGCGGCATCGCCTACATGGTGATCGCGGTCGGGCTGTTCACGATCATGGACGCCTTGGTCAAGTGGCTGGGCGCGACCTATCCGACCATGCAGATCGTGTTTTTCCGCAGCGTCTTCGCCTTCGTGCCGCTCGCCATCTTCGTCATGCGAACCGGATCGCTCGCGTCACTCGGCACCAGACGGCCACTCGGTCACGTCTTGCGCTCCTTCATCGGTCTCGCGGCCTTGAGCAGCTTCTTCTATGCCTACGCCCATATGCCGCTGGCCAATGTGGTCGCGATCGGCTTCGCCGCGCCGTTGTTCATCACGGCGTTGTCGGTGCCGCTTCTAGGCGAGGCGGTGGGCCCGCGCCGTTGGGGCGCGGTGGCGGTCGGGTTCGTCGGCGTGATCATCATGGTACGTCCCGACACCGGGCTGTTCGATCGCGTTGCGCTGATCGCGCTGGCCGGCAGCGTGTTCTACGCCCTGGCCATGATCTTCGTGCGCAAGCTCTCCAAGACCGAGACCAGCGCCGCCATCGTGTTTTACTACTCGCTGGCCTCGAGCCTGGTCGCGGGGGCCTTCATGCCGGTCCAATGGGTGACGCCGCGCGCCGAGGATTGGGCGCTCCTGATTCTGGTCGGGCTGGTCGGCGGCGTGGCGCAGATATTCATGACCAACGCCTTCCGCAATGCGCCGGTCGCCGTGATCGCCCCCTTCGACTATACGACCATGATCTGGGCGGCCATGCTGGGCTTCTTTGTCTGGGGCGACATACCCGGCGCCAATGTTTGGGTCGGCGTCGCCATCGTCGCCGGCAGCGGCATCTACATCGTGCGGCGCGAGGCCCAGTTGGGCGTGCGCCGTGGCGTCGCCCGGCCACACATGACCAAGCGCTAAGGACTAGCCTCGTCTGCCGGCTCGGTCCGTGGGTCGAGTTCCGCCACCGCGGGCGACATGCGGGTCACCGGAATAACCGGCTCTTGAAGATCCAACGGCACACCGGCGCGCGCGGACATGCGGTAGAGAACGAAGATCGCATAGGCCGCGAGCACCGTACCGATAAATCCGAAAAAGGCGGCGGGCCCGACACGCCCCATGCCGAAGGCCGAAACGACGGGGCCGAAGGTCGCCCCAACCGCGTAGGCCATGATCAGGCCACCCGCCGCCGCGACGTAACGTTCGCGCGGCAGGTGATCGAACGCCTGCGCGATGCAGATCGGATAGATCGTCGTCATGCCGCCGCCGAGCAACATGCCGATGACAATGAAAACGCCGAAGGGCGCTTCGCGCAGGGTCGCCACGACACCTGCGGCGCACACGGCAATGACCACGGCCAAAATGCCCACGAGCACCCGGCGCCGGTCGAAGCGGTCGGAGATTCGCCCGATCGGCCACTGCAGCACCATGCCGCCGAAAATGACGGAGGCCATGAACACGGAAATCTGAAAGACGCTGAACCCGGCGTCCGAAGCGAACACCGGTCCCATGCCGTAATAGGAACTCATGACCGTGCCGGCGCCGGCCGCGCCGACCACCGCCAGCGGGGACGCAAGATAGAGTTCGCGAATCGACAGCGCCTCGACCCGGTCGAGCTTGGGCGCCTCGACCCGGGTCAGGACCACCGGAACGATCGACAGGGAGGTCAAGAGTGCGGCCATGATGAAACCCTCCAAGGCCCGCAGGTCCCAAAGGTTGACCATGAGCTGGCCCGAGATCCCGGCCGCGTACATGACGATCATATAGATGCTGAGCACTTGGCCGCGGGTCTTGTTCTCACTGCGTTCGTTCAACCAGCTTTCCAGAACCGCGAAGACGCCGGCGATGCAAAACCCGCTTAGGAAACGCAACAGGCCCCAGGAGACCGCGTTGAACAGCATGGGATAAGCTAGCGCGACCGCGCCGATGATTCCCGCGAACCCGGCGAAGGCGCGGATGTGCCCAACCCCGCCGATCAGCCGGCGGCCATAGACGCTGCCGATCCACAAGCCGGCGAAATAGGCGGCCATAATGACGCCGATCGCCTCGGGCGGGAAATCCGCCGCGTCCAACTTCAGCGGCAGGGTCAGGTTCAAGAGGCTGTTGCCGGTCATCATGATCGCCGCTCCCAAAAGGATCGCGGCGACCGAGGCAAGTGTCTTGAACATAAGGGTGTGAGCCCGGAAATGTATCTCTTCGCTCAATGCCCGTTTCGGCCAATGCGCGCAAGTCCGGAAACGCCAAAACCTTTGCTGCGCGCGACCGGCCGCAAAAGGGTTCGTCTCAAGACCCCGCGGTCAGGCACGCGCGCAAGGACTGGGCCATGCCGCGCATTAGCGTGAAGTAGGCGGCGGGGCCCGGCGGCAATCCGGCGCCAAGCGGATCGAGCACGGCGACCTTCGCCTCGGTTCCCTCGACCGCGACGCGCACCTGAGCCGGCGCGAACTGGGGCTCTCGAAAGACGCAGACCGCACCGGTTTCGCGCAACAGGGCGCGAATTTCCGCGATCCGTCTGGCGCCCGGCGCGCGCTCCGGGCTGATCGTAATCGATCCGACCGCGTTCATTTCGAAACGCCGCTCGAAGTACCGGTAGGCATCGTGAAAGACGACATAGGGCACGGTCCGCACCGGCGCCAGCATCGCCGCCAATTCCGCTTCCAGATCGCGCAACCGCTCACCCAAGGCAGCGGCGTTGTCCCGGTACCGCGCCGCGTTTGCCGGATCGATCTGGGCCAGGTTCAAGGCGACCGCACCCGCGATCGCGCGCGCGTTGCGCGGATCGAGCCAGATGTGAGCGTTGAGGCCACCCTCGCGGCCTTTCAGTAGCGCGACCCCGTCAGCGCCGCTGGCTTCCAAGACCACCGCCTTTTCCGCTAAGGCGGCGATAGGTTTGGCCAAGGCGGTTTCCAGCGCCTCGCCCACCCATACAACGAGGTCGGCTTGGCTCAGCGCCCGGGCATCGGCCGGGGTCAGGCTGTAATCGTGCGGCGAGCTCGCGCCCTTTAAGATGAGGGTCGGTTCGCTTACCCCCGCCATGACCGCGGAGACCAGACTGTGAAGCGGTTGGATGGAGACGACGACACGCGGCGCCGAGGCCGGGCGCGCCTCTCCTTGAGGCGGAACCACGGCCGCATCGCTGACGCCGGCAGAAAAAAGAGCGACAGCCAGTGCCCCAAGCGCGCGAAATCTTGGCCCGAACAACACCGGTTTCGCTTTCCAATCCATTGGATATGTTATACTATAACACTCTCAGATCGGAAATGGACTGTCAAGCGTGACGGGCAGGATATGAACAAATCCACAGGCGCGCCGGAGGATGCTTTCCCTGGCGCCAGGCACGACCATGGCGATTGCGTCGCCGAAGCGGTGCGCGCGGCGGAAGGGCTCTGTGCCGAACGAGGCGCGCGCCTGACCAAGCTGCGCCGCCGGGTGTTCGAATTGGTCTGGTCCAGCCATGCCCCGGTCGGCGCGTACGACTTGCTGCGCCGCCTGGCCCAGGAACGCGATGGCGCCGCACCGCCGACCGTCTACCGCGCCCTGGATTTCCTGCGCGAGCATGGCCTGATTCACCGGATCGAAAGCCTGAACGCTTTTGTCGGTTGCTGCGCCCCCGGTCAGGCGCACGCCGGTCAATTCCTGATTTGCAGCGATTGCGGCATGGCGGCGGAGATCGACGACCCGCGCGTCAATGCGGCGATTGACCGGCGCGCCAGGGAAATAGGATTCGCCGTGCACCGCAAGACGATTGAGGTCGAAGGCCTATGCCCACCGTGCCGGGACCGCTAGTCATGCCTCCTGAGGCGCAAGCCGCCGGGCCCGACCTCCTGGTCGAGGTCAAGAACTTGACGGTCCGGTTCGGCCAGACGTCGGCCCTGGATCGCGTCGACCTAAAAGTCAGCGGCGGCGAGATCGTCAGCCTGATCGGCCCGAACGGCGCGGGCAAAACGACCCTGGTACGCGCGGTCGCCGGTTTGATCGAAGCTTCGGCGGGCACGCTCTGGCGCCGGCCGGGCTTACGTATCGGCTATGTCCCGCAACGCCTGAGCATCGACCGCGTGATGCCGCTAACCGTACGCCGGCTCCTGACCCTGGCCCAACCAGGATCGGGCGGGCGCGACGGCAAGGTCGAAGCGGCGCTGAGGGAAGTCGATGCGGCTGACCTGATAGAACATGCCGTCCAAGACCTCTCCGGCGGCGAGTTCCAGCGCGTCATGCTGGCGCGCGCGCTGTTGCGTAGGCCGCAGCTTCTGCTTTTGGACGAGCCTTTGCAGGGCGTCGATCTGGGCGGTCAACTGGCGCTGTACGACTTAATCGGCCGCCTGCGCCGCCGCCACGGCATGGGTGTGTTGCTGGTCTCGCACGACCTGCACATCGTCATGGCGGCGACCGATCGGGTCGTCTGCCTCAACCACCATGTTTGTTGCTCCGGCGCGCCCGAATCGGTGCAGCATCATCCGGAGTATGTCGCCCTCTTCGGGGCCGAGGCCGCGCGCCGCCTGGCCGTCTACGCCCACGCGCACGACCACGCCCACGACCTGGCCGGAAACCCGGTGCCGGCAGCCGACGCGGGCGGTGCGGATAGAGAACCGGAACACCCGTCATGATCGAAGAGTTTCTCCTGCGCGCCCTAGTGGCGGGGGTCGGAGTCGCGGCAGTCGCGGGGCCCTTGGGCTGTTTCGTGGTTTGGCGGCGCATGGCTTATTTCGGAGCGACCCTGGCGCACGGCGCGCTGCTGGGGGTCGCGCTCGGCCTTCTGATCGGCGTCGATCCGGTGTTCGGCATCGCCGCCTCGTCGGTTCTGATCGCCCTGATCGTCACCGGCCTGCAGCGCCAACGCACCATTGGCGGCGATACCCTGCTCGGTATTCTGGCCCATGCCGGTCTCGCCCTGGGGCTGGTCGCGCTCGCCTTCATGAGCGGCGTCAGGATCGACCTCATGGCCTACCTCTTCGGCGATGTGCTGGCCGTGACTTGGATCGACATTCTGTGGATCTATCTAGGCGGGACCGCTGTCTTGGCAGCCCTCGCCCTGATCTGGAACTCTCTGCTCGCGATCACGCTGAACGAGGAACTCGCGCGCGCCGAGGGCGTGGCGGTGGTGCCGCTTCAACTCGCCTTCATGCTGATCCTCGCCGTCGTCATCGCCATCGCCATGAAGGTGGTCGGCGTACTCCTGATCGTTTCCCTGCTCATCATTCCCGCCGCCGCCGCGCGCCCCTTCGCGCGCACACCCGAGCAGATGGCCGCACTGGCCGCCATCGTCGGCGCGCTCTCGGTCGCAGCCGGCCTCTTCGCCTCCCTTCAGTGGGATACCCCCGCCGGCCCCTCCATCGTGGTCGCGGCAACCGCGATTTTCGCCACATCGTTCACGCTGGGTGGCGCGCTCGGCAAGCGGACGGCATGAGGCGCCGCGATGCTAATCGATGTACAAGACCCGGACCTCAACGTCATCCTCAACGCCTGCTTCCTCGGTCTCGCGCTCCTGGCGGTGCTGTCGCTCATACCTTGGCCGATCCGAAGGCGGCGCAACCGCTGGACGTTATGGCTGCCGGTTGCCACACTGGCGCTTTATGCCGTTTACGAAGTCTTTATGCCGGCCCGCATGGATATCCGCTTGGACCTGTTTCTGATCTGGCCTTTGCTGGCGGTGGTTCTTGCGTCCTGGCTAGTTCGCATCATTCTCAAACGGCGCGCGCGTTGAGCCACGCGCCACAACCTTTTCGACTCGTCGAAGACCGTTTGCGATCTTTCTAAGAAAGCACGATGCAAAAGAATGGACATTAAAATACGTCGCGCACGGCATGAAGAAGTCGGCGTTTTGACGGAACTATCAATGCGATCCAAACGTTCAAATGGTTATGATGAACCGTTTATGGCGGCGTGCCGGAAGGAACTGACAGTAACCGACGAGCGTCTTATCGAAGGCGAGTACTGGGTTGCTGAATCCGGCGTCGTGTGCGGATGCGCCTGTCTACTTGCCGATCCGAATACCCGCTCGGGCGAAGTCCACGCATTTTTCATCGACCCAGAGTGGCAACGCAAAGGGATAGGGCGTTTGCTCTGGCAAAAACTGGTTGAACGCGCAAAAGAAAAAGGGCTTGTAGACCTGCATCTCGATGCCGACCCATTTTCCGTTCCGTTCTATAGGGCGTTGGGATTTGAAGTGGTGGGCGAAGTACCCTCCGGTTCGATTGCTGACCGCAGTTTGCCGCGTATGACAATCGCGATTGATCGCTGCGACTAACGCCGTTGCAAAAACGATCCGTTTCGCGACAGCTTCACGCAATGAGAAGTACGTTTATCGAAGCGGGAAACCGCAGAACCGGAATGCGTGGGTTTGGTTGCACTTTACTTTGACCCTCTAAAGACCGGAGTTGGGTAATGTTCAAACGTCACAATCCCGAGTCGATTTGGCCGGTACCGGAATCTTTCCAGGAAATCTACGCTCACGCTGTCGAGGTCTCGGCGCCTCAGAAGCTTTTACTCATATCGGGGCAAATTGGCATCGCTCCCGACGGGACCGTTCCTGCCCGGTTCGACGATCAATGCCATCAGGCTACCGACAATGTAGAAGCGCTGCTCGCGGCCGCCGAGATGTCGGCGAAAAATATTCTCCGGGTAACCTACTATTTGACGAGCGTGGAGAATTTGACGGCTTTGGCAGACATCCGCAGAACCCGTTGGGGATCGAAGGAGCCACCGGCTGTGACGACGCTCGTCGTAGCTGGTTTGGCGCGCCCGGAATTATTGGTCGAGATAGAAGTTACCGCTGGCCAGTAATCCAATGAAGACAATCGGTCTTATCGGCGGGATGACCTGAGAGAGCCCCCTCATCTACCACCAGCTTCCGACCCGCCTAGAGCGCGAACCCGGCCGTTTGACACAGATCAATGAGTGCGAGGCAGGTCTTGGCCAGGATGCTAAATCGCGCGTAGTCTACACGGGAGGCTGGATCAATGCGTTATCTCACCATCCTACTGGCATTTGCGGGCGTGGCGATCGCCGCACCGCTCGCGAACGCAGAACCGATCAAGATCAAATTCTCACATGTCGTGGCGGAGAACACGCCCAAGGGCCAGGGCGCTCTCATGTTCAAGAGGCTTGCCGAGGAGCGGCTGGGCGACAAGGTCATTGTCGAGGTTTATCCCAGCTCGCAGTTGTTCGACGACAAGAAGGTGATGCAGGCCATCCTGCTGGGCGACGTCCAGATGGCGGCCCCCTCGCTTTCGAAATTCAACAAGTTCACCAAGAAGCTTCAGGTCTTCGACCTGCCGTTCCTATTCGACGACATCGATGCGGTCGACCGCTTCCAGAATAGCCCGAGCGGCCGGGCGCTGCTCGATTCCATGAAGGGGAAGGGATACAAGGGCTTGGCCTATTGGCACAACGGCATGAAGCAACTCTCGGCCAACAAGCCGCTGCGCATGCCCGCCGACGCCAGTGGGCTCAAATTCCGCATCCAGCAGTCGGACGTGCTGGAAGCCCAGTTCCGGGCGCTCGACGCCAACCCCCAGAAGATGGCTTTCTCCGAGGTCTACAACGCCCTTCAGACGGGCGTCGTCGATGGCCAGGAGAACACCTGGTCCAACATCTATTCGAAGAAATTCTTCGAGGTCCAGAAGTCCTTCTCGGAGACCAACCACGGCGTCATCGATTACCTGGTCGTGACCAACGCCAAGTTCTGGGACGGCTTGCCCGCCGACATCCGCACGGTGCTCGAGACGGCCCTGGCCGAGGCCACACAGTACGCGAACAAGATCGCGCGCGAAAAGGCCGAGGGCGATCGCTTGAAGGTCGTCGGCTCGGGCGTGACCGAGGTTCTGACCTTGACCAAGGACGAGCTCGGGGCCTGGCGCAAGGCCATGGCGCCGGTCTGGAAGAAGTTCGAGGACGAGATCGGCAAGGACGTCATCGACGCCGCCCTGGCGTCGAACACGACGGGCTGACCTTTCCGGGTCGGCATAGCGGCGAGAACGGTTAGCTCATGCTGGGGGGCATTGTGAACCGGCTGGAGGAGGGCATCATCGCCCTCCTGCTCGCCGTGATGGTTGTCGTGACCTTTTCCCAGGTGATCGCGCGGTACGTGTTCAATACCGGCGCCGTGTGGGCGCTGGAGTTGACCCAGTACCTGTTTGCCTGGCTCGTCCTGTTCGGCATGTCTTACGGCGTCAAAGTGGGCTCCCACATCGGCGTCGATGCTTTTGTAAAGAAGATGTCCGCCTCCACACAGCGGGCCGTGGGAATCGCCGCGATCGTCTTCTGCATGACCTACGGCGCCATCTTGTTCGTGGGCGGCTGGAACCTCGTCGACTTCGCTTACATGCTCGACATCGAATCCGAGGACCTGCCCATCCCGCAATGGCTTCCGTACCTGATTCTGCCGGTCGGATTCGGCCTCCTGTTCCTGCGGTTGGCTCAGGTCGCCTACGCCATCCTAAGCGGCCGGCAAAGCGGCTTTCAGCTCGCCGACGAGGCGGCCAAGGCGATCCAGCGCAGCCAGGAAATGGAGGGCCAAGATAGGCAATCCAAGGACTCGGCTCCATAAGGAGCCGGGCGGGAGCATCGGAGTAACCATCGGGGCGCAAGGAGAATGACGACCTTATTTCTGTTCGTTCTGCTCTTCGGTTTCATGTACATCGGCATGCCCATCGCCATCGCTCTGGGCTTGTCCAGCGTCGCCACGATTCTTGTCTTCTCGGACGATTCGCTCGCCTCCCAAGCCTTGAAGCTGTTCACCACGATGGAGCATTACACGCTCCTGGCGATCCCGTTCTTCATCCTCTCCTCGGCGTTCCTCTCGACGGGCGGGGTCGCCAAGCGCCTGATCAATTTCGCTATCGCCTGTGTCGGGCATCTAAGCGGCGGCTTGGCGATGGCCTCGGTCATGGCGTGCATGCTGTTCGCGGCCGTCTCGGGCTCGTCCCCGGCGACCGTCGTGGCCATCGGCACCATCGTCATCGCCGGAATGGTGTCCGCAGGCTACAAAAAGGAATTTGCCGTAGGCGTGATCGCCAACGCGGGCACGCTCGGCATCCTGATCCCGCCCTCCATCGTCATGGTGGTCTACGCCGCGGCGACCGAGGTTTCGGTCGGCCGCATGTTCATGGCCGGCGTCATCCCCGGTCTTCTGGGCGGCCTCCTCCTGATGGGTGGAATCTACGTCCGCGCGCGGATGATCGGTCTGCCCAGGCTACCGCGGGCATCGTTCCGGGAAGTCGTCTCGACGGGGTTGGAGGCGATCTGGGGGCTGCTCCTGGTGGTGATCATCCTCGGCGGTATCTATGGCGGCGTGTTCACGCCGACCGAGGCGGCGGCGGTGGCCGCGGTTTACGCCTTCGTCATCGCCGTCTTCGTGTACCGGGACATGGGCCCGCTGAAGGGGGTGCCGTGGCGCAACCCCGATTCGGCCGCCGGCCCCTTGGCGATCACCGGCCGCAACCTGCTCCTGTCCGCGGCGGCGGCTCCCAAGGCGCTGTTCGACAGGGAGGTGTTCGAGGTTCTGGTCGAAGCCGGCAAGATGTCGGTGATGCTCCTGTTCATCATCGCCAACGCCATGCTCTTCGCGCACGTCCTGACCACCGAGCAGATCCCGCAGCAGATCGCGGGGCTGATTACGGACGCCGGCCTGACATGGTGGATGTTCCTGATCATCGTCAATATTATCCTGATTCTCGCCGGCGACTTCATGGAACCTTCGGCGATTCTGCTCATCATGGCGCCGATCCTTTTCCCGATCGCGGTCAAACTCGGCATCGATCCGATACACCTCGGGATCATCATGGTCGTGAACATGGAGATCGGCATGGTCACGCCGCCGGTCGGACTCAATCTGTTCGTGGCCTCGGGCATCACCGGGATGAGTTTGACCGAGGTGCTCAAGGCGGCCTTGCCGTGGATGGGAATCCTGGTCGTATTCCTGATCCTCGTGACCTTCATCGCGCCGATCTCGACCTGGCTGCCGAACCTGCTTTTCGGGCCCGAGATCGTCGACTTGAGCTAGCGGCGGCGCGGGAACCGGCACCGGCGGGCGGATGAGCACCCCGGCGGGTAGGCTCAGTTCTCCCCCTCTTCCTCCCCAATGCACGCGTCCAGAATATCGAGCGCGCGGTCGAGGTCGGCCTCCGAGATCGTGAGCGGCGGGCTGAGGTTGATGACGCTGCCCATGCTGATCTTGAAGCTCAATCCCTTTTCGAGCGCGCGGTAGAGCACGCTTTCGGCGGCGTCAGGCGCCGGGTCCTTGGTCTCGCGGTCGCGCACCAGGTCGACGCCGAGCAGGAGGCCGCGCCCGCGCACGTCGCCGACCAGCGGGTGGCGCGCCTTGATCTCCTGCAGCCGGGCTAGCGCCCGCCCGCCCAGGGTCGCGGCGCGCTCGGCCAGGCCTTCGTCTTCGATGATCTGCAAGGTGGTCAGGGCGGCGCGCGCGGTGACCGGGTTCTTCTCGTGGGTGTAATGGCCGAAGGCATAGGCCGCGCCGACATCCAGGCCCGGGCGCGCGATGGCGGCGGCGATCGGCAAAACCCCACCCCCCAGTCCCTTGCCCAGAACCAGGATGTCCGGCGTCACGCCCTCGTGCTCGCAGGCGAACATGCGCCCGGTGCGGCCGAGGCCGGTTGGGATCTCGTCGAAGATTAAAAGCGCGCCGGCATCGTCGCAGGCCTGGCGCACGCTCCGCCAAAACCCAGGCGGCGGGACCGTCGGCACGGCGCGGATCGGCTCCGCCACCACGGCGGCGACGTCGCCCTCTTTTTCAAGTACATAGCGCACGAAGTTCGCGCAAGTCATATTGCACAGATCGAGCCGGGGGGCGCCCGCCTCGTCGCAGGGGTAACCGTAGGGACAGCGATAACAGGTAAAGGGCGCGACGTGCTCCGCCCCCGCCATGAGCGGCCCGATGGCGCCGGAGCGGAACAACTGCTCGCCGCCCACGGACGCCGCGCCGAAGCCGGCGCCATGGAAGGAATCCCAGAAGGAGACCGTCTTGAAGCGCCCGGTCGCCGCGCGGGCGATCTTGAGCGCGACCTCGATCGCGGCCGAGCCGCCGGTCGTCAGCAAGACCTTGGAGAGATCGCCCGGCGCGATCGCCGCCAACTTAGCGGCCAGGTCGATCGCCGGCGCGCTGGTAAAGCGGCGCGGCGTGAAGGGCAGATCGTCGAGCTGGTCTTTGATCGCGGCGATCAGCTTGGGGTGGCCATAGCCGATCTGATGCACGTTGTTGCCGTGGAAATCCATATAGCGGCGGCCCTGGACATCCTCGATCCAGATCCCCTCCGCCTTGTGGATCGCGGTCAGGCAGGGTGTCGAGACCGCCTGATGCAGGAAGTGGCGCGCATCCGCCTCGACCAGCGCGCGCGCCGCGTCGTCGAGATGGCGCTCGTGGAACGCGCGCCGCTGCGGCGAAAGGTTGGTCTCGCCCTCCGATTGACGGGGACCGAAATCGGCGGAGCTAGACATGTCAGCTAGCCCTTTTGCGGGACCAAGGGTCACCCCCACCCCGACCCTCCCCCCTCAAGGGGGAGGGAGAAATGGGTTGTGCCTGCCCTCTATCCCCTCCCCCCTTGAGGGGGAGGGTTAGGGTGGGGGGTACTTCCGCCGACACGGCAATGTCGCGCTTCCAAGCCACGTCAGGCCGCGGCCGGCACGCCGGTCTTCACGCCCATCCCGGCCAAGGTATTCTTGATCGCGCTCAGGGCACCGCGCATCTCCTCGGCGCCCAGGCGTCCAATGCAGCCGATGCGGAAGGACTCCGCGACGGTCAGCTTGCCCGGATAGATGACGTAACCCTTACGGCGCAGGGAATCGTAAAACACTTCGAAGTCAAAGTGCGGGTCGCTCGGCATGTGAAAGGTCACGATGATCGGGGCCTGCAGCGCGTCCGGCAGCAAGGTCTTGAAGCCAAGCGCGCGCATACCCTCGACCAGGATCTTGCAATTGGCGCGATAGCGCCCGCCACGCCCGGCGACGCCACCTTCGGCCTCGAACTCCGCAAGCGCCTGGTCGAAGGCCAGGATACAATGCGTCGGCGGCGTGAAACGCCATTGGCCGTTCTTTTCCATCGCCACCCATTGATCGTGGAGATCGAGCGATAGCGAGGGCGAGTTGCCCTTGGCCGCCTCCAACGCGGTACGCCGGGCAATGCAGAAACCCATGCCGGGCGAGCCCTCCAGGCACTTGTTGGAGGATGCGACCAAGGCGTCGTAGGGAACCTCGCGCGCATCCAGGGGAATGGCCCCGAAGGCGCTCATGGCGTCGATCAAGAGGGCGCGGCCGTGTTTCGCCACGATATCGGCAAGCGCCGCCATGGGATTGAGGACACCGGAAGTTGTCTCGCAGTGGACCGCCGCGACATGGGTGATTGCGGGATCGGCTGCCAGGGCCTTGTCGAGCGCGGCGGGATCGGCGGGCACGTCTTCCGGCGTTTCCTGAATCACCGTGGCGCGGCCGTAATAATCGCAAATCTTGGCCATGCGTTTGCCGTAGGCGCCGTTGATCAGGATCAGCAGCTTGCCGTCGCGCGGCACGAAGTTACCCAGCATGGCCTCGACCACGAAGGTGCCGCTGCCTTGCAGGGGCACGCAGACGTGGCTGCCCTCTCCGCCCGCAATCGCGACCAGGCGCTCGCGCATACGCCGGTTGACCTCGATGAAGCCGCGATCGCGCGACCCGAAATCGTGGAGCATCGCCTGCTTGACCGTCGGCGAGGTGGTCAGGGGACCGGGCGTCAACAGCCAGGGATCGCCGGTTGGGCTCGCCGCCCCTGCACTCGCGTCACCGGGTCCGGCGGGCGGTTTTGAGGTCATAGTCTTCTCCCTGAACGTCTTGCTGCCTGGTTCGAATTTACGTGTTACCGGTCAATAGCTTGTCTTGCTCTCTTTTCCCACATTGTCATTGCCGGGCTTGACCGGCAATCCATCGGAGTTCCGGGTCTCGCTCGCCGATGGGCCCTCGGGTCAAGCCCAAGGGTGACCAAGGAGGTAGGCGTACCGCACGGTGGCTTTATTTTTCGGCCATGAGGAGACATAATTCAAATCCATGCTACTTATATGCTTTATAGGTTATGTCGATAAACCACATCCACCTTCGCGCCTTTCACGTGGTGGCCGCCGAAGGCGGCTTCAGCCGGGCCGCCGCCGCCCAGCACGTTAGCCAACCGACCCTATCCGGCCAAGTCCGGGCGCTGGAGGACCGCTATGGCGTGAAGCTGTTCGAGCGCCGGGGCCGCGGGGTCGAACTCACCGACCTGGGCCGAGCCCTGTTCGATATCACCCGCCGCGTCTTCGCCCAAGAGCTGGAGGCCGAGCAACTTCTCGCCGCCGCGCGCGGCCTGACCAGTGGACAACTGCGGGTCGGCGCCGACGCGCCCTATAACGTCATTCCCATGCTCGCCGCCCTTAACCGGCGCTACCCGGGCATTCAACTCGCGCTCACCTTCGGCAACACCGAGCAGGTCCTGGACGATCTCATGCGCCGGCGCTGCGACGTGGCGGTCCTGCCCGACTTAACCCCGGACGAGCGCCTGCACGCGGTGCCGGTCCGCCGCGACCGCCTGGTCGCCTTCGTCGAGCGCGGCCACCCCTGGGCGGCCCGGCGCAGCATCCGCCTGGCGGAGCTGGCCGATCAAAGGTTGATCCTGCGCGAACGCGGATCGAACACCCGCGCGGTGCTCGAGCGCTCCCTGAAAAGCGCAGGTATAAGCCTCGATAAAACCCTGGAAATCGGTAGCCGGGAAGCGGCACGCGAGGCGGTGGCCACGGGCCTAGGGGTCGGCGTGGTTTTCGAAAGCGAGATCGGACACGACGACCGCCTGCACAAGCTAACCCTGCGCGACACCGCGCTGGAGGCGGTCGAGTATGCGGCGTGCCTGGCCGACCGGCGCCGGGTGCGCACGGTGCGCGCCTTCTTCGATCTGCTGGGGGAGCAGACGGCAGGGCCGTGACGGACGCGAGGTGTCTTTGGGAGGCACAAGCCCGTGTATTCCGGGCGGATGCTCCGAATAGAGCCGGCAAGCTGCGTCACCTGAGCGCACGGTTCAAATCGGCGCGCGGCATACGGCTCTCCCGGCGCTCGCGCCAGGCGACGTAGCATCCGGAAGCCGCGATCATCGCCATGCCTAGAAGCGATAGGACATCGGGAAAGTGCCCCCACATGACGGCGCCCCAGAAGGTAGCAAAGATCAGGTATGAATAATCGAACGGCGCAAGCCAGCTCGATTCGGCGCTCTGATAGGCCTTGGCCAGGCCTATGTTGGAGACGAGATTCAGGCCCGAGCAGGCCAAGATCACGGCCACGACCCACAGCTCCAATCCATGCCAGCCGGTGAAAAGGTAAGGCCACTGCGCCGCAAGACCGCCTGGCTCCGTCAGCGTGGTTATGGCAATGCCGACAATGCCGACCGTCATGAACATGATCGAGACGCCAAGCGCGAGCGTCGCCGGGCTTTCCTCGCGGCAAAGCTTGCGCGTCGTCAGGATCGTCGCCGCATAACACAAGCCCGCGGCCACAGGCATGAGCGCAACCCACTGAAAGGAATCGGTGCCGGGCTTCAGGATCAGGAGCGTGCCGACAAAGCCCGCCAGGATCGCACCTATACGACGCGGACCGACATGCTCGCCCAGCAGCACCGCCGAAAGGACCGCCACAAAAAGCGGAAAGACGTAGAGTCCGGCCGCGATCTCCGCCAGGCTCAAGAATGGTATGCCGCCGAAGAACAATATCATCGCGCCGACAAGAAACAGGCTGCGGAGCGCCACCGCCCAGAGCCGCTTCGGGATCGGGCTGGCGTTGCCCCAGGCTACCCGCGACAGCAAGATCAGGAGCCCGATGTTGCACGATGAGCGCAATAGCTGGAACTGCCACAGGGAAACTTCCGAACTGGTCAGCTTAACCAGCGAGTCCTGCAGCCCCAGCAGCCACAAAGAGCCGACCATCAACATCGCCGCCAGCGGCGGCCGATCCTGGCGAACGCTTGCCGCAACGCCGGCAACCGCGCCGGGGTCCGCCTCGGCCGCGCGCTTCATCTCTTCCCCCGACGAGCCGGTTGCAAAGGCTAATGGGACACTCTGTGTGGACAGAGCGCAAGCTCGGACGCGAGGGCGGAGACCGGCGTCTTCTTCGATCTGTTGGGGGAGCAGGTGGTGGGGGGTTAGGGTGTGGGCCCCTCTTCCACACCTGAATACCGCCGTCCCCAATCGCGCATCGCGGCGACGACTTGGCCGAGATCCTGGCCCTTGAGCGTGAGCTGGTATTCGGCCCGGGGCGGATGCTGCGAATAGAGCCGGCTGCTGATGATTCCATTCGCTTGCAGGGTTTTTAGGCGCGCCGACAAGGTATTGGGCGCGATGCCCGGCATGGATCGCTCGAAGTCCTGAAACTTCCGCGCCCCCTCGATCAACAAGTCGCGCAGGATCAGGATGGTCCACTTTTCCCCGACGACGGAGAGGGTGCGCGCCACCGGGCAGGTCTTGCTGTAGGCCGTTTTCATCTCGCGAATATATCCTAGTTGACCATTTTCGACAAGTCTCTTGCTTTTATATAGTCACTATAATATATGATACTTCATCGTAACGGAGCGATGAGGTTGGCATGCCGGTAGGTCGAATAGCGCGCGCGGCGGCGATCCTGGTATCTACGGCTTTGGCCGCCGGATGCGGGGCCACGGACACCCAATCCGATGTCGAAGCCTATGAGCGCGCCTATAGCGCCAAATACGATTACGAGACCCATTCGGTGCCGCGCGGAAACTGGAACCTCCAGGCGCGCGCCTTCGGCCCCAGCGAGGCGAACGGCAAGCCGACGATTCTGCTTCTCCATGGCTTTCCCGACAGCCTGCATCTTTACGACCGGCTCTCGCCGTTGCTTGGATCGGCGCGGCGAACCATCGCCTTCGATTTCTTGGGATGGGGGGATTCGGACAAGCCGGCCGATCATCGCTATGATGCGGCAAGTTTACGCGCCGACCTGGAAGCGGTAGTCGCGTATTTCAAGCTTGAGCGCGTCGTGCTCGTCGCGCACGATGCCTCTGGCTTTCCGGTCATCGACTGGGCGCTCGATAACCCAGAGCGAATCGCCGGCCTCGTCCTTCTCAACACCGTCTATATGCCATCGGAAACGCTGCGCCCGCCGGAATCCATCGCCTTGTTCTCAACGCCGGGGCTCAAACGCGACATCTCCGTGCTCGCATCAGGTTATTTCGATGGCATGTGGCAATCGCGTTTCATGGAGCAAGTCAGCCAATTCTATTGCGACCCAAAGGTCAGGGAGGAACACTTGAAGATCCTCTCTTATCAGTCCTTCGCGATGCGGCCCGCCTTCTTCGGCTTGAATGAAGTGCTCATCCAAGAAGTTCGAAGCCGACAAGGCGAGCGCGCACGCATGAGAAACTTCACGCCGCCGGTCCTTATCGTCTTCGGCGCAGAGGACCCCTCTCTAAACGTTGGAGTCGCGCGCGATTTCCACGCGGCGTTTCCGAATTCCGAACTGCATCTTCTGGACGGCGCCTGCCATTACGTCCAACTGGACGCGCCGGACGCGGTCGCGAAGCTCATCCTGGGCGCGGACATGCAATGAGTTTTCCCGCCGCGACCGCCTTCTACGCGAGTCTCCTCGCCCTCCTTTTCGTGTTTCTTTCGGGGCGCGTGGCGCTCATCCGGCGCGAAGAGAAAACCGGCCTCGGCACCGGCAGCGAACGCTTGGCCCGCGCCATCCGAGCCCAGGGTAACTTCGCCGAGTACACCCCCTTTGCCGTTCTCCTGATCGGCTTCGTCGAACTCAGCGCCTTGCCGCCTGTTTGGCTGGTCCATGTCCTTGCGTTCACGTTTCTAACCGGCCGCCTGCTCCATGCCTGGAACGTCAGCCGGTCGCCCGAGAACTACCGCCTGCGCGCCGTCGCAATGCGGTTTACCTTTTTCACATTTATTTCTTGCGCGGGAATCCTGGCCACCAAGACCGCCATGCTTGCGCTGGGCGCGTGATATGCAAAAACCCTAGCGACTTCGCCAAGCCTGGGTGCGGGCAAAAATCCCCTTGGTGGCAAAGGCGTGGACCAAACGCACCGTGGCGTTGGTGTAGAAGATCATCATGCCCATCGCCGCCGCCGGGGCGACATCGCCCGCGTCGTCCATGTTGAGGACCGCGACCGAGGCCAGGGTCGTGTCCGGACTGTAGAGAAAGACCACGGCGGAAACCGTCGTCATGGCATTGACGAAGAGATAGATCGATATATCCATGATCGCCGGCACGCACACCGGCACCGTGACCCGCCCGAAGGTTCGATAGAACGGCTGCTTCAGCGATTGGGACACGGCTTCGAATTCCGGGTCCATCTGCTTCAAGGCGGTCACCGCGGTCAGGTGCGCGACGGTATAAAAATGCGTGACCGTGCACACGACCAGAATCGCCATGGTCGCGTAAATACCGTTCAGCGGATTCGCCGGATCGTTGAAGAAAAAGATATAGGCCAGGCCCAAGACCATGCCCGGCACCGCCATGGGCATCATGGCCAGGAACTGGAATCCGGTCCGGCCATAGGTGAAGCCCCGCCCCTTTTCCACCAGATAGGCGCCTAGAAACACCAGGGCGGTTCCGAATATGGCGGTATAGAAGCCCAAGCGGATGGAATTGCCATAGGCCTCCCAGCCGCCGCCATCCATGACGTCGAAGTTGTAGTTGTTCAGGCTGAGCGACAGGTCGTAGGGCCAGAACTTGATCACGGCCGCGTATTGGCAGACCCCCAGAATACCGAGGATGAAGACTGCAATCACGCCGCAATACGCCAGCATCAGATTATCGAAACGGCGATTCGGTTTCGCCTCGTAAGGGACCGCGCGCGCCGAAAGCAGCGCGACCTGCTTGCGTTGCACCAGGCGGTCGACCGTGAAGGCGATCAGCGCCGGAAATAACAACACGACACTAACCACGGCGCCCATCTGAAAGTTCTGCTGGCCGATGACCTGTTTATAGATATCGACCGCCAGCACGTTGAATTGGCCGCCGATCACCTTAGGCACGCCGAAATCGGTGATCACCAGATTGAATACAACAAAGGCGGCGGAAATCAGACCGTAACGTGCGCCGGGCAAGGTCACCGTCCAGAAGATGCGCCGCTTCGGCGCGCGCAAGGCAATGGCCGCCTCGTAAAGGCGCGCGTCGGCGATGGCGAGCGCGGTGACGATGATGATCAAGGCATGGGGAAAGGTGAAAAAGACCGACGCGATGACGATCCCGATCGGACCGTAGATCTCGCTCGGCCCATAGGTTCCGTTGATCAGGCCTTGCCACAGACCCGCCACCGCCTCTTCGCCCAGCCCCCATTCCAAGACCTTGAGCACCAAGCTTTGCTTACCGAAGAGATAAATGAGTGCGATACCGGGCAGAAGCGACGGCACAAGGATTGGCACCATGGCGATGGCCTTGAACATCCCCTTGAAGCGCATGGAGCTGCGCGTGAGGGCATAAGCAAAGCCAAAGGCGAGAGTCACCGTCACCAGCGTGCTGATCAGCGCAATGGTCAGGCTGTTGTAGATCGAGGAGAACAGAGCCGGGGTCGAGAAATAGGACAGATAGTTGCCCAAGCCGGTACCGAGGCCCGGGCGCAGGGTCACACGGCGAAAATCCCCGCTTGAATACTCGACCCATTCGTCATGCGTGATCTGCTGGCCGCGGATCATGAATCCGCCGCTGGTCGGCTCGGTATTGCGCAACCGGTACCGGGTTTCGGATTGGAAGCTGAAATCGGGGAAAAAGCGGGTCGCCTGTAGACGCCCGTCGGCAGTCGTGATCAAGTCATTGCGGCTCAGAATGCCAAGCTCTTCACCGCGCTCCAGGGCGTTGAACACGGGCCCCCAACCTTGCCCCTCGTCGACCTGAAACTCGATTCGCGCCGGCTGATATGCGTAGATCTCGAACGACTTCGACATCATGGCGTAAAGTGGCATCGCCAAGGTGACGACAAGATACAAGCCGATCGCGACCATGAGGCCGCGCATGGCCCAATCGTCCCGGCCCAGTTTTGGCCGCACCCGCGCGGGCGCCGCCTCTTGCGCCAGGCTAGCCATTAATCGTGCTTTGAGGATAGACGCGAATGCGCTCTCGCGGCAGCTTGACGTGTAGCCGCCGCCCCTCTTCCAAACCGTGGCGCCGGACTAAATTGATCGACATATCCGCGCGAAGCCGTGCATCCGCGATCGCCTCACCGGTCAGTTCCGCCCGGAAGAACGAGCCCAGGAACTCCATTGAGCCGATCTGAACCTCGAAGGTATTCTCGTCGCCGGGCTCCACGTCCTGCAAGACAATGTCTTCGGGCCGCACGGCAATGGTCACTTCGGCGCCGGGCGCGATACCGCTGGCTTCGCATTCCAATTCGACGCGCCCGACGCGCACCCGATCCGGTCCCTCGGCGACGCCCGGCACGAAGTTCATGGTGCCGATGAAATCGGCGACAAAAGCCGTCGCTGGGCGCCGGTAGATTTCGACCGGCGGACCGATCTGTTCGATCACGCCTTGATTCATGACCACGATCCGATCGGCCATGGTCAGGGCTTCCTCCTGATCGTGCGTGACCATGACAGTGGTGACCCCGAGGCGCTGTTGCAGGCTCCGGATCTCGTGGCGTAGATGCACACGCACTTTGGCGTCCAAGGCGGAAAGCGGCTCGTCCAACAACAGCAGACCCGGTGAGGTCGCGATGGCTCGAGACAGGGCAACGCGTTGTTGCTGCCCGCCGGATAACTGCGCCGGATACTTGTCGCTTTGATCGCCGAGACCGACAAGAGCCAGAAGCTCAGCCACGCGGGCGCGGATATCGGCGCGTGAGAGCTTTCGGTTCTCCAGCCCGTAGGCAACATTCTTGGCGACCGTCAAATTGGGAAACAACGCGTAGGACTGGAACACGATGCCAAAGTCGCGCTCGGCGGGCGGCAGGGCCGAGATATCTTGGCCGTCTTGTTCGATCCGGCCGCTGGTCTGGATATCGAGGCCCGCGATCGCGCGCAGCAGGGTCGTCTTGCCACACCCCGATGGGCCCAGGAAACAGACGAACTCGCCCTCGTAGATTTCCAGGTTTATGTCATGAAGTGCGGTGAAGGTGCCGAACATCTTGCTCAGACGCTCGATGCGCAAGTACGTCTTCCCAGTCGGCGCCGGTGCGCCGGAAGCACCGCGCCCAGGGTCCGTTTCCGAAGTTACGGCGCTTTCGGCAATGGTCACCTTTTTCCCCACCGCGAGTTAAGGCCGTGGGCCGCTACCTCTCTGTGCAGCGGCCCACGAAACTCAAAGGTACATGCTCACGAAATGGAACGCGATTCTTACTTCTTTGGCTCGGACTTGGAGTCGTAGCGAGATTGCCATTCGGTGAGAATGCGCTTGCGATTCCGCGCCGCAAACTCGAAGTCGTTGTCAATCATCGCCTTCGTGATCCCGGCCGGGAAATGCTCGACCGGCTTGGCCAAGCCCGGAATCGCGACGACCGCATAGCCTTCGTTGTAGAGGCGGTTGGCCTTCTCGGTGACCGACCAATCGACCAGCTTCTTGGCGGCATCCATCTTTTCGGTTCCGCGCACGATCGCTGTCGCTTCCATGTCCCAGCCGATCCCCTCGGATGGGACAATGATTTCGAGCGGCGCACCGGCGGCCTTGGACTTGGCCCCACGGAAAGCGAAAGACACGCCGATCGGGATCTCACCCGCGGCTGCTTGCTTACATGGCTTTGAACCCGAATGCGTGTAGTGGCTGATATTCTTGTGCAAGTCGTCCATGAAGGCCCAGCCGCCCTTCTCGCCGAAGATCTGCAGCCAGCTTGAGACGTCTAGGAACCCGGTACCCGAGGAATTCGGGTTCGGCATCGCCACGTGACCCTGATAGACGGGCTTGGTCAGGTCCTTCCATGACGTCGGCATAGGCAATTTGTACTTCTCGCCTTCGACCGTATTGAAGCAAACTGAGGCCACCCAGGCATCCATGCCGGTCCAATAGGGCGGGTTGTCTTTGTCGCGGAACTTGGCGTCGAGTTTCTCGAGCCCATTAGGCGCATAGGGCTCAAGCATCCCCTCGCCCTTCATCAACAACAGGCTCGTCGCCGCCAAGCCCCAAATCACGTCGGCTTGCGGGTTGTTTTTCTCGGCCAGCAGTTTGGCGGTGACAATGCCCGTCGAATCCCGGACCCATTTGATTTCGATGTCGGGATAATCCTCATTGAAAGCGGCGGCATAGCGTTTCAGGTCTTCCGCTTCCACGGCGGTGTAGACTGTCAGCTCGGTCTTGGCGAGCACCGGCCCCGTGACCAAGGTCATCGCGGCCGCGCCCACCGCGGCGGCGCCCATAAGGCGTAAAAAGGAATTCTTTCGCATGTAAATCTTGCTCCCTGTTATCGGGACGGATGCCGAAGTCGATTGACGCGGCCCGGCCCTTCCCTCGTTAAGAAGGCGTTAGAATGCCAGTTTATATTGAGCCTGTGTTACAGTTTTTTGGCTCGTTTATTTGGGCTTCTTGCCTCCCTCCCACTCAACCGACGGCTTGGCCGCCGGCCTTAGGTTCCTTGGACTGTTCTTTGTCAGCCTCTGGCGTCTGGGGATCCGGCTCCCGGTGCGATACCAGGCGGCTTGAACGTAGCTCTCCCGAGGCATCCAAAATCGGATAAGCAACCGCGGTCAGGTGCGAATTGATCCGCTTCAGATCGCGCAAGATATCCAGGTGCAGCGCCGAGGTCTCGATGCTGTCGAGCTGGCCCGAGCGCAAACGGTCCATGTGGTTTCGCCCCCCCTGTAGCTCCAGGTCGCGGAAGCGCTCCTTGTCGCGGATAAGCTGGCGCGCGGTGGCGATATCGCCGGAGACGAAAACGCTGAGCGCAAGCTGCATCTGATCGGTGACGCGAACATGTAACGAGCTCAGTTCCTTCCAACCCTGCTCGGAGAAGGTCAGCTTTTTACGCTGCTTCTTTTGCGCGATGTCCAGCAAGTTGTTGTCGATAATGTCGCCGATGTGCTCGAGGTTGGTGGTGAAAGCCAGCAACTCGGCGCAGCGGCGCTTGTCTTCGTCGTCGAGCGCGTTGCGTCTGACCTTGGCGATATAAAGCTTGATCGCTTCCTGCAGGATGTCGACCTCGTCATCCATCTCGTGCAAGGCGTCCAACAGCTTCGGGTCGTCGGACTCCAAGACCTCGATGACACCGCGCAGCATGGTCTCAACCGTGTCCGCCATGCGCAGCGCCTCGCGCGTCGCGCCCGAGATCGCGATCGAGGGCCTATCGATCACCGCCGGGTCCAGATATCTAGGCTCGACCACGCCCGCACCGCCGGCGGTTTCGGGCAGCAGGCGACTCATGAGATGTTCCATGACCCCGATCAAGGGCAAGAACGCGGCGGCCAGGGCCAGGTTGAATACGGTATGGAAATTCGCGATTTGCCGCGCCGGTTCCTCGCCCAGCATCGCGATATAAGGGGTGGCCAGGCCCACGAACGGCAGCACGACGATCGCGCCGAGGGTCCGAAATAGCAGGTTCCCCATGGGAATCCGGCGCGCCTGGGCGACGCCCGAGGCGGTTAGGGCGACGGGGATGATACCGGACCCGGCATTGGCGCCCAGGACCAGCGCGAAACCCAACTCCACCGGGATCACGCCAACCGTCGCCAGGGACATAACCAAGAGAACGATGGCCACGCTGGAATGCGCCACCCAAGTAATGACGGCGGCGATAAGAAGGCCGAGGATTGGGTCTTGCGCCAAGGGCCGCATGACGTACTGAAGCGTGGCGCTGTCACGCAGAGGCTGTGAGGCCCCAACAACCAACGTGAGCGCTAGCAGCATCAGGCCCAAGCCGATGAACACCCGGCCGATGTGGCGCCACTGCGCCGAGGGTCCGGCCAGGAACGAGACGACGCCTATTAGGACAAGCGCCGGAGAGAGGCCCGAGATATCGAACGATAAAACCTGAACCACCAGGGTCGAGCCAATGTCCGCGCCCAGCATGATCGCCAAGCCCGCGGCCACGCTAATCAAGCCCCGGCCAGCGAAGGATACGGCCAAGAGGGCCGTCGCGGTGGCGCTTTGGAGTATGGTGGCCGTGGCCAAGCCCATGCCGCAAGCGGTAAACCTGTTACCCGTCGAGCGGCCGAGAAACCGCCGCAACTCCGCCCCATATGCGCGCAAGACGCCGGTGCGGACCATACGGGTCGCCCACAGAAGCAATGCCACGCCGCCGGCGATATGTAACAGCAGTTCGTGACCGGCCAAAAAAAGAAACTCCAGGTCTACTTACAATACGAGAGCGCCACCGCGTTCTAGCGCGGTGTGCACCGGCCGCCCGACTCCAATGGCTCCAGCCCAGTATGGCAGCTTTCGGCCAATTTCACAAAACTGTCATAGAAATGAAACATTTGTCCCCTGGGGCGCGGCAGCCACCGGCTCACGGTTTATTACGCCAGGGGGTTACGTCGTTTGAGAAGTCGATATTTATTATAATACCTATAGAGACAAGCTATCGCTTGAAAGTCTCAGGACTCGATGTCGCCGCCCGCCGCTTGCCAGGCCTGAATACCCCCGACCAGGGAGAAGACTTGGGGGAACCCCATGTCCTTAAGGGTCTTGGCCGCGAGTGCCGACCGCCCGCCGGTACCGCAATAGAGCACGACCCGCTTATTGGGGGTCAAGAGGGGGTTGTGCATGGGCCCTTCGGGGTCCGCGATGAATTCCAGAAATCCGCGCGGGGCATGTATCGACTTAGGAATGTAACCTTGTTGGCGTTCCTGCGTCTCGCGCACATCCAGAATCACGACGTCAGGATCGCTCAGAAACTCCGGACCGGCGGAGACCGAGACACTCTCGATCGCCGCGTTGGCCTCGGCCAGCATCTGTTTAAAGCCCTTCTTCAACATAACGAAACTCCCCGCGAATTCACATCCTCTCGCCCCAGTATCTGGGCAGTGCACTGCATACTACAAGGTCGCGCCGGGGGTTCCCAGGGAATAGACCTTTAGCTGCTCGGTAATGAAATCGAAGGCCTCGTCGATGGAGTCGGTACGAAAGAAAAGCTCCAGGTCCGCCGCGTCGATGGTGCCGTATTTTTCCAAGGCCTTGAGGTTGATAACCTCGGCCCAGTAACGGCTGCCGAACAGGACGACCGGCAGGTGTTTGCGGATCTTGCGGGTCTGGATCAAGGTCAGAAGCTCGAACAGCTCGTCCAAGGTGCCGAAACCGCCCGGCATCACGACCACCGCCTTGGCCAGGTAGGCGAACCAGAACTTGCGCATGAAGAAGTAATGGAACTCGAAGGTCAGCTCGCGGCTGATGTGCGGGTTCTCCGATTGCTCGAAGGGTAAGGATATGTTGAGGCCGACGTTTATGCCCTTGGCCTCCGACGCGCCCCGATTGGCGGCTTCCATGATGCCCGGGCCGCCGCCGCTGCACACGACGAAGCGCCGCCCGCCCTCGCCCAGTTCCTTGGACCAGACGGTCAGGCGCTTGGCCAGTTCCCGTGTCGCTTCGTAATACTGCGACATTTCCAGGTTGGTCCGCGCCCTTTCGACATTCCCGCCTTCGGCTTCCGCGGCTTTCAGCGCCGCCTCGGCCTCGTCGCGCGGCGGGATCCGGGCCGAACCGAAAAAGATGATCGTGTCCTCAATATTGTAATGCTTGAAGCGGCTGTTGGGTTCGATGTACTCGGAAAGAATCCGCAGGGCCCGCGCATCGGGGCTGTGCAGGAAGTTGGAGTCCTCGTAGGCGCGGAACCGCTTCTGTGAATCGTCGGGCATGTTTTCCCTTATATTTCGGATATGAATAAGTATGTGAATCGTACCGGGCCCGTCATGAGCAGGGTACGACTTTCTGCTCAATCGCGCCGAACATTGTAGCGCCGGAGTCATCCTCCATCTCGATGTTCACGACGTCGCCAAAACTTAGAAATGGCGTGCGCGGCGCGCCGTGGTCAAGAGTCTCGATCGACCGCACCTCGGCCAAACAGGCCGAGCCTACAGTCCGGTCGGTATTCGAGACCGTCCCGGACCCGATAATGGTTCCCGCCGATAGCCGCCGGGTCCGCGCCGCGTGCGCGATCAGCTGTGGAAAATCGAAGGTCATGTCGCGGCCCGCGTTGGGCCGCCCGATCAAGTCGCCATTGATGCGGCAAACCAGGGGCAGGTGCAAGCGCCCCCCGTCCCAGGCCGAGCCCAGCTCATCGGGCGTGACCGCGACCGGCGAGAAGCTGCTCGCCGGCTTGCTGTGAAAGAAACCGAAGCCCTTTCCCAACTCACTAGGAATCAAGCCGCGCAGACTGACATCGTTCAGCAGCATGACAAGCTTGATGTGCGCGCCCGCGGCCTCGGCCGGGGTCGCCATGGGCACGTCGTCCAGGATTACGGCAATTTCGCCCTCGAAGTCGATACCCCAGGACTCGTCCTCTACCGCAATGTCGTCGCGCGGGCCCAAGAAGCTGTCGGATAACCCCTGGTACATCAGCGGGTCGGACCAGAAGCTCTCCGGCATGTCGGCGCCGCGCGCCTTGCGCACCAATTCCATGTGGTGGACATAGGCGGAGCCGTCCGCGAACTGATAGCTGCGCGGCAAAGGCGCGGCGCAAGCACCCGCGTCGAAGGGCCTCGCGGCCGCGACTTTCCCGGCCTCAAGCGCGTCCGCGATCTCCGCTAGCTTGGGCGCCGCCTCGGGCCAGGTTTCCAACGCCGCCTGCAGGGTCGCCGCGACCGGCGCCGCCTCGACGCAGCGCGCCAAGGCCCGATCGACCACGACCAGAGCGCCGTCGCGCCCGCCTTCTTTGAGGGAAGCCAGTTTCATAGAGCGGCCCGTGGAACGCAGGCGAATTGCGTGGCCCCGCGAGCCCCCCCCACCCTAACCCTCCCCCACCAGGGGGGAGGGAATAGAGGCGGTGCTCTCCCTCTTACTCCCTCCCCCTTGAGGGGGGAGGGCCGGGGTGGGGGTGAACGCCGGTTATCCAATGCGAGGCCCTTAACCCTTCCCCGGCGCGCGCCAGGATTGCGCATACTCGGACACCTCGACGCCCTTGGGCAGGTCGCCGACTTCCAGAGGATCGCGGGTGTCCAGCATGACCGCAACCTCGTCGGTCGCCGCCTTCTTGGGCGCCAGGGCCCCGGCGAGGGCCTTGGGATGCGGCCCGTGGGTGAAGCCGCAAGGATGGAAGGTCACCATACCGGCGTCGATATTGTCGCGGCTGAAGAAATCGCCCCGGTGGTAGAAAATCACTTCGTCGTAATCGTCGTTGTTGTGGAAGAAAGGCACCTTGAGCGCGCCGGGATCGGTCTCGAAGGGACGCGGCACGAAGGTGCAGATCACGAAACGCTCGGCCAGGAAGGTCGTGTGCGCGGAGGGCGGCAGGTGGTAGCGGTGACTCATGAGCGGGCGGATGTCGCGCACGTTGAGGCGCACCGGCGCGAGGTTGCCGTGCCAGCCGACCGCATCCAGCGGATTGAAGGGATAGGTAGCGGTTGAGATCGCGCCGCGATGCTTGACCCGCACGCGCCAAGCCTCCTCCTCGCCCGGCGGCGTCTGCTGGGCGCGGAAGGCCTCGTCGATGCGCGGCGTATCGAGCATGGCCGGATCGAAGATGGCGTGCGGTCCCACCAGCCCCTTATCGGGCAAGTGATAGCTGCCGCCGGTCGCCTCGATCAGTAGGACCTCGGCCGAACCCGCGAACTCGCTGCGCCACATGGTGCCGCGCGGCATGACGATGTAATCGCCGGCCTCGATCCCCAGGTGGCCGTAGTCGCAAAAGAGACGGCCTTCGCCCTTGTGAATGAACAAGAGGTCATCGCCGTCGGCGTTGCGCGCCAGGGCGCTCATCTTCCCTTCGGTGTGCCAGAAGCGATAGCCGACGTGGGCGTTGCGCAGAACCATCGCCGCGTCCCAAGGGTCGCTTGCGGCGCCCGCGATCCGATTGAGGTCGAAGGCGCGGGGGCGCAAGGGCCCTTCCCAATCGCTCCATCCGGTCGGCGGATGGGTGTGATACATCTGGGTCGCCGGGCCGAAGAAGCCCTCGCGGCCAAGCTCGCGTTCATAGGTGCCTTCGGGCAGATCGGCATGCGCCTGGCGCGACGACTTGCCCTCGATACGCGGCAGCGAGATCCAGTGTTTCATGCTGCCTCCTACACGGACAGGGAAACCGGGCGATCGCCGGGCGCGAGCGCGCCGGGCGGAATATCGGCCTGGGTTTTCAGATCGTCGTAGTACGGCGTGAAGTCGGGCCGGGTCGCGTCGAAAAGTTGTTCGAAATTCCTTATCACGAAGTAAGCGTCCTGAAGGTCGTCGATGCGGTACTCGGTCCGCATGATGCGCATGAGGTCGAAACCGATGCGCTTGGGCTTGGAACTCTCCAAGCTGTAGACCGTCTCGCTGTGCGAGGAAACGATGCCGGCGCCATAGATGCGCAGGCCCTCGCCGGTTTCAATCAGACCGAACTCCACCGTGTACCAGTAAAGCCGCGCCAGCTTGGGCAGCGAACCGAGACGCAGGGCCTTCAAGCCGCCGCGGCCATAGGCTTGCAGATAGTCGGCGAAGACCGGGTTCATCAGGATCGGCACGTGGCCGAAGACATCGTGAAAAATGTCGGGCTCCTGCAAATAGTCGAGCTGTTCACGCCGGCGTATCCAGTTCGTCGCGGGGAAACGCCGCGCCGCCAGATGCCGGAAAAAGACGTCGTCGGGCACCAATCCCGGAACCGCGACAATGCGCCAACCGGTCGCGCGTTCCATGATATCGGAGAGGCGCTCGAATTCGGGAATGCCCTCGGCCGCGACGCCCAGCGACTCTAAGCCCTCCAGGTATTCCGTGCAGGCGCGTCCGGGCAGCAACTTCGATTGACGCTCGAACAAGGTGCGCCAAATGGCGTGGTCTTCGCGTGTGTAGCCGGGCCAGTTTTGCGCGATCGTGAAGTCTGCGCCGGGGGCCTGGCCGGGATCGGGATTTTGAATCACGCCCATGCCAAGCCTTTCACGCTTTGAGGACGCCGCGGCGGACCTGATCTTGCTCCATGGCCTCGAACAGGGCCTTGAAGTTACCTTCGCCGAAGCCCTCATCGCCCTTGCGCTGGATGATCTCAAAGAAGATCGGCCCGATCACGGTGCGGGTGAAGATTTGCAGCAGGCGCCCACCGTCCTCGGTCGGCGCGCCGTCGATCAGGATCGCGTTCTCGCGCAAGCGCGCCAGGTCCTCGCCATGACCGGGCAAACGCTCGTCGACGGCCGCGTAATAGGATTCGGGCGGCGGGTCCATGAAGATCAAACCGCGCGAACGCAGGGTCTCGACCGTCGAGTAGATATCGTTCGTCGATAGGGCGATGTGCTGAATCCCCTCGCCCCGGTAGGCGTGCAGGTATTCCGCGATCTGTGACTTGTCGTCGGCGGATTCGTTGATCGGAATCCGGATGCGCCCACAGGGGCTGGTCATGGCCTGGCTGCGCAGGCCGGTCAGCTTTCCCTCGATATCGAAGTAGCGGATTTCCTTGAAGTTGAAGAGTTGCTGGTAGAACTCGGCCCACAGCTTCATGCGGCCTTGGAATACGTTGTGCGTCAGATGGTCGATCTCGGCCAGCCCGATGCCGGGGTCGGGCGCCAGGTCTTCGAGCGGCTTGAAATCGACATCGTAGATGCTGGAGTGCTCGGCCCGGTCGACCAGGTAGATAAGGCTGCCGCCGATGCCCCGGATCGCCGGGATGTTGAGTTCCATGGGCCCGACCCGGCCTTGATAGGGCTCGGCGCCCAACTCAACCGCCCGCTCGAAAGCCCGCGCGGCATCCTCGACCCGAAACGCGATCGCGCACACGCTAGGCCCATGGACCTTGGCGAAAGACTGGGCGAAGCTTTTGGGTTCCGCATTGACGATGAAGTTGACGCCACCCTGGCGATAATGCGTGACCGCCTTGGAGCGGTGCCGGGCGACGGCGCGAAACCCCATCGTCTCGAAGAGACCGCCAAGCGCCACCGGATCCTCGGCGGTGTACTCGACGAACTCGAAGCCGCGCGTGCCCATGGGATTATCCCAGAGGTCGGTCCCGATATCGCCGTTAGTTCCCTGTGTGCGCTCCATCGCTGAATCTCCGGGATACCGCCGCGACTCGCGGTTCATGAGGCCGTTGTAAACGGCGCCTCCGGCATCCAACACATAGGTTGGTCCATCATGGTTAACAATCTACTCACACTTGCGCGCGCGGCGGCCGCAAACGGGGCCTTATGGCGCTTTTCGGGGCGACGGTCGATGGACCGCAAAGCACCGAAAGAAAGAAAAATGAATAACTAGGAAATTAAGCCCTAGTTTTACTAGGGTAAAAAACCCTACTAAAGTTCAAATAGGGCAAAAAGACCTAAGTTAACGGAATAAATTCGAGGTCAGATAAAAAATATTACCTTCGAATCCAAAAAGAGCTTGACCTTGTCTCCAGAACCGAATATATATACTTTCATAGAGGGCGATCAACGCAGTTTTATTTGGTCGTTCCCCTGTCCGTGTATGGGAAGTATCCCGTTTGAGAACTGCCCTTACACCGTATTGCACGCACATCGCACTGACACCTTAGGGGGCCGCTAGGCCCCCTCTTTCTTTTGGCGGCGGGCCAAGGGGGCAGTGAGATGCGTGGTGCCGAAATGCGGGCTTAAGTCGGTGGGAATCCTGGGTCAACGGGGAAGCGCGGCGCGCACCCAATAATGTTCAGGGGTGTGACATGAAAGACTCATTGTTCTCTTTTTGTTCTGTTTTTTTAAGCGAAAGCCGGAATACCCGCGCCCAGGCCACGGGTGTCCGGTTTAAAGTGGCTGAGCGCGGATTTGCCCTCGCCCGGCGGGAGAGGGAGGGCCCCGCGAAGCGGGAGGGTGAGGGGGATTTGGTATCGAGGGCACGGATTTCTGTGGGTTTGGGAACGCTCCGCCCTCGACGAAGTAAGAAAACAAAGCCCCCTTGCATGTTCTGTCAGGCGCGAATCGGCGAAGATTTGCGCCGGTCCAGGGCGAGCGATCACTCGCCCTGGACCGGACCGGCGGGGCCGTAGTCCCCTTGGCTTCGACCCGCGGGTGAGCGTGGTCCGCCGGTCCTTC
>JAJFGN010000058.1 GCA_021776115.1 Kiloniellaceae bacterium
TCGTAGTCGGAGGTCGTCTCCTCGACCTGCGCCTTGATCTGCGCGCAGCGGCCCTCGATCTCCTTCTTCTTGCCCGCGCCGTCGATCACCGTGGTCTCTTCCTTGGTGATGACCACCTTCTTGGCCCGGCCCAGCATGTCCAGAGTCACCGACTCAAGCTTGATCCCCAGATCCTCGGAAATCACCTGCCCGCCGGTTAGGATCGCCATGTCTTCCAGCATCGCCTTGCGGCGATCGCCGAAGCCCGGCGCCTTGACCGCCGCGACCTTCAGGCCACCGCGCAGCTTGTTGACCACCAGGGTCGCCAGGGCCTCACCCTCGACATCCTCGGCGACGATGAGCAACGGCTTGCCCGACTGCACCACCGCCTCCAGAAGCGGCAACATGGCCTGCAGGCCCGACAGCTTACTCTCGTGGAAGAGGATGAAGGGGTTTTCCATCTCGGTCAGCATCTTGTCGGCGTTGGTAATGAAGTACGGCGACAGATAACCGCGGTCGAATTGCATACCCTCGACGATGTCGAGTTCGGTCTCGAGCGACTTGGCCTCCTCGACCGTGATGACACCCTCGTTGCCGACCTTCTGCATGGCCTTGGCCAGCATGGCGCCGATTTCCTTGTCGCCGTTGGCTGAAATGGTGCCAACCTGCGCGATCTCGGCGGAAGTCGAAACCTTCTTCGCGCGCTTTTTCAGGGTGGCGACCACGGCCTCGGCCGCCATGTCGACACCGCGCTTCAGGTCCATGGGGTTCATGCCGGCGGCCACCGCCTTGGAACCCTCACGCACGATGGCTTGGGCCAGAACCGTCGCCGTCGTGGTGCCGTCGCCGACCAGGTCGCTGGTCTTGGAAGCAACCTCTTTGACCATCTGGGCGCCCATGTTCTCAAACTTGTCGCTTAGCTCGATTTCCTTGGCGACCGTCACGCCATCCTTACTGATGCGCGGCGCACCGAAGGACTTGTCCAGGACCACGTTGCGGCCCTTGGGGCCAAGCGTTACCTTGACGGCGTCGGCCAGAATGTTCACGCCGCGCAACATGCGGTCGCGCGCATCCGTTGAAAACCGGACATCCTTTGCTGCCATATCACTATCCTCTTTCTTAGATCGTTTTCGCGGCTACACCGCGCCAAGCCAAGGACGGAATATCCGACCTTGGTTACTGCCGGGCGCGAGACCGCGGCTTGAAAAATTCGCGTCGCGAGTGCCGTCACATCGAAAGATTCGAAGCGGCATTCATCGACCCGACTAGGCGGCTTTCTTGCCCTTTTTGGCGGCCTTACCGGCCTTGCCCTCGAGCACGCCCATGATGTCGGACTCTTTCATGATCAAGAGCTCGTCACCGTCCAGCTTGACCTCGGTGCCCGACCACTTGCCGAACAACACCCGGTCGCCGGCCTTGACGTCGAGGGCATGGAGCTTGCCATCCTCGCCGCGCGCGCCTGGGCCAACGGCAATGACCTCGCCTTCCATCGGCTTTTCCTTAGCCGTGTCGGGGATGATGATGCCCCCAGCGGTTTTCTCTTCCTGATCTGTACGTTTGACGACCACACGGTCGTGCAGTGGGCGAAACCTCATGTCGGAGCCTCCAGTATTAACGACTTTCAATTCGGGAATATGCACCTCAAGAGGCGATTGTTAGCACTCCCTCAGGGTGAGTGCCAGGGATGTAATATCTCCCTCCCGACAAGTCAAGACCCGGCCTTCGGGCCTGCCCCTGGATTTGGCCCCCAAAAGCGCTATCCCGCTAGCAGCAGTCTCCGCATATGGCTGCTAGCTTATTGTTTTATTTACTAGTTCTTGTTGTCATAGGTAAGCTGAATCGGCAAAATTACGAAGAGGGCCTCGCGGCCTGGGAGCGAGACAAGATCAATGGGTGAGATCGAAAAACAGTTCAACAATTACCGGCTGACCACCGCCGAGATCCTGTATCACCTGCCGGATCACCCAGCCCTTTTGCAGGCTTACGTCTGGCAGGAATACGACATCGCGCCGCGCTTTCCGGTCTTGCACAAGTTTCTGGATTTCTGGTCTCGCAACCTGGAAGGCAGGCTGCACTCGGTCAAGGTCGCCGACATCCAACTCATCCAGGCACCCGAATCGCGTTACGCCGACGCGCTGCTGCACTTACAGTAAAATCTCCAAAAATTGGGGCCGCAGGGTCGTAATTTTCTGCGTCGGCCAAGCCACGCCGGCCGTGACCCAGGTGAAAAATACGGGCTAATCTAGGGATGGCCGGCGGCCGCTCGCCGGCCGGCAGCAAGCCTGGGCCGTCCCATGAGTATCTCAACAACCCTCGCGCCGGTTACGCCAGACGCACGCACCGATAGAGCCATTGGGCTCTGGTTGTTGGTTTGCGCCGCCATGATATTCGCGATGGCGGTGATCGGCGCGATAACGCGCCTGACCGAATCGGGCTTGTCGATCATGGAATGGGCCCCTTTCAGCGGCGCCCTGCCGCCCTTAAGCGAGGCCGAGTGGAACCGCGTGTTCGCGTTGTACCGGCAAATTCCAGAATACCTGGAAGAGAACGCCGGCATGACCCTGGCCGAGTTCAAGGCGATTTTCTGGTGGGAATGGATACACCGCCTTTGGGGCCGGTCGATCGGCGTTGTTTTCGCAGTCCCTTTCCTGTGGTTCCTCTTGCGCGGACGGATCGGCCGGCGCCTGGCGCCGCACCTGGGCGCGATGTTCGTGCTGGGCGGCCTTCAAGGCGGGCTCGGCTGGTACATGGTGGCGAGCGGTTTCGCCGAGCGGACCGACGTCAGCCAATACCGCCTGGTCGCGCACCTGGGCCTCGCGGTGGCCATCTATGCGTATGTCCTTTGGATCGCGATGCGCCTGCTCGACCCCGTATCGGAACCGAGCCGCGGCCTCGGGCCCGCGCGCTTGCGCGCTTGTTTGATCGCCCTCGCGGTGCTGGCCGGCATCACCATGGCTTCCGGCGGCTTCGTGGCCGGGCTTAACGCCGGCCTGATCTACAACACCTTCCCTTTAATGGACGGCCAACTGATTCCGGACGACTACGCGGCGCTCCAACCCTTGGCGCTGAACTTCTTTGAGAATGTCGCCGCGGTCCAATTCAACCACCGCGTTTTGGCGGTGGGCACGGTTCTGGTTGCTCTGGTGCTGTGGATCTGGTCGCGCCGGCTTGGCCTGGCGCCGGGCGCGCAACGGGCCCTAACTTCCGCCTTTGTCATGGCCCTAGCACAACTTGGTCTTGGAATCGCGGCCCTGGTCCTCGTGGTGCCGGTCTGGCTGGGCGCCTTACACCAAGCCGGAGCGCTGGTCCTGCTCAGCCTGATCCTCTGGGCGATCCATCGGACTCGCCTGGACCCGGTGCAGGCCGTTCGATGACCGCCACGCCCTATCGATACATCCAGGTTCAGCCCTTGACCAAGGCCCTTGGCGCGGAGATTTCGGGCGTCGATTTGTCGCAAGCCCTGGAGCCGGATGTCTTCGCCGAGATCGAGGCCGCGTTTCATCGGCACTTGGTCATCTTCTTTCGCGATCAGAAACTATCCCCGGCGCAAGAAGTTGCCTTCGCCGCACGCTTCGGCCCGGTTGGACGCTATCCCTTCGCCGCCCCACTCGAGGGCCATCCCGAGGTCATTGCCGTCATCAAAGAGGCGTCGCAGCGCACAAATTTCGGCGGCGTTTGGCACAGCGATACGGCCTACCTGGAACGCCCGCCGCTCGGCTCCGCGCTCTACGCGCTCGAGGTTCCAGCGCTTGGCGGCGACACGATGTTCGCCAACATGTACCTCGCCTACGAGGCCTTGTCCGAGGGTATGAGAACGCTGCTCGACGGCCTCAGGGCGATCAACACGGCCGGCAAGGACGGCGGCGCGGTGCGCGGCGATCACCTGGCGGACAACGCGAACCGCGTGGCGGACAACGCGATGCGTGGTCAGAACCTCGATAAGATGAACCTGGAAGCCGAGCACCCGGCGGTGCGCACCCATCCGGCGACCGGGCGTAAGGCGCTTTACGTCAACCGTGCGCATAGTCTGCGCTTCGCCGGTATGACGGAGGCCGAAAGCAAGCCGATCCTCGACTTTCTTTTCGCGCATGCGGTGCGTGAGGAATTCACCTGCCGCTTCCACTGGACCGAGGGGGCGCTTGCGTTCTGGGACAACCGCTGTACGCAACACTATCCCTTGAACGACTACCACGGACACCGGCGTGTCATGCACCGCGTAACGGTCGAGGGCGCGCGGCCGAGATGACCGAACTTAGCGGCCCGGTGGCGGACCTGGATTTGCCGAACAGGCCCTAGGTCGTCCACGGCGTACGACACATTTCCCGCCACCAGTCGCGCTCGACGCCTGGCCGGACAAGGTGCGGAGCTTGCGCCTGGTTTTCATAACCCACGGCCTCGATCCCGGCATCTTCGAGAAAAGCCTGGCGTCCTTCGGCGCCGAGAGGTGACATTATCGTGAAGCGTCCGCGCGGGCGTCAAAGGCTATGATCGCGCCCCTCAATTTCAAAGAAGTGAGTCCACCATGAAGCCCGACGACCTGCGCCAGCTCCAAGCCCCGCTCAAGGACAACTACCGTGACGACCCAGAGGCCGCCGTCGTGACCATGCGCGCGGTTGGGGAGCAGGACGCGGCGAACCTGACCTGCAAGGTCGATACCGGCCGCGCCTTGGTCGAAGCCGGGCTGCACCCGGCGGCCGGCGGCAACGGTTTAACGGCATGCTCCGGCGACATGCTGCTCGAGGCGCTCACCGCTTGCGCCGGCGTGACCCTGCGCGCGGTCGCGACCGCGCTCGACATCCCGGTCAAAGGCGGCACGGTAACCGCGGAAGGCGACCTCGATTTCCGCGGCACGCTGGCGGTCGATAAGGCAGCGCCGGTCGGCTTTCGCGACATCAGGCTGGACTTCAAGCTCGATACCGAGGCGACGCCGGAACAACTCGAGCTGCTGCTGAAACTGACCGAGCGCTATTGCGTCGTCTATCAGACCCTGAAAGCCAGTCCGCCGATCGCGGTCGCCTTGACACACGCCTGAAGGCTCGCCCGGTAAAATCTCTTCTGACGGGCCCCCGCCGCTAACACGCGCCCGAGCCTGATTCGCTCCGCAGCCGTCCAATTCAGCCTCGTCATCGGTTCGCTCATTTTGGCGACCTTGCTCAGAGCACAGACTCGAGCAAATCCTTTGGCCATACTCTAAATAAAACATTCTTTACTGTTAAAATTACAAAAATTGAGCATAGTGTGACATTGCTAAATATTTGATTTATTGAAATATAATCAAAATATACGCTACATAGTCCATTGTAAAAGATCTCTGTAAATACCACATACTTTACAAGCAGCAAATCATTGCCGCAATAAAGAGCTGGATATCACATGTCTTTTAAGAAATTTTCCTCTGCACAAGGCGCCCCAAACAACGACAGCCCTGGCGACAAGTCCAAGGACGCGCCGGCAACCGATCAGCCGGCCGCACAGCCTGATAAGGCGCCGGCCAAAGTCGCACCCGCGGCCAAGTCGTAGCCATCGGAACGGAGGGGGCTTGGTCCTCCTCCGTCACCCCTAGGGTAACACCGCCTTACCGGAGGCGACAGGATAGGTGCGCTCTGCTCTGAAGCGAGGGGACAAAGCGCAACCAGAAGACAAGGTATGTAATCATGACGGACGACCCGGTCGACCTCGACGAGCGCCGCGGCATGGCCGCTCAACAAGCGACAGAATTTCGCCGTCAGCGCCTCCATGAGTTTCAGGCCGATCAGTTGGCCTTGCGACGCCGCCAAGAAGAGCTTGAGAAACTTCTCCTGGCCGCACCGGCGGAGACCTGGCCGGAGGCCGCGGCCAAGGCGCAGTATCTTATACAGCTCTTCGCCGCCACACCGGAGGCGCAGGACCCGCGCCGCAAGGAACTCATCGCGCATGCGCTCGACGATCTCACCCGCCTGTGCGAGCGCGCGAAGGAGTATTCATGACCAATTCCCCAGCGACAGACGCGCCAAGCGATCAATCACCCATGGACGTCGCCAAGGTTCGCCAGTGCCTTAGGTGCAAAGCCACGTTTCCAAGCAAGTGGTCCGGCGAGCGGATTTGTCTGCGCTGCAAAAGTACGAACGCATGGCGGAATGGTGCGCCGCTTAGGTCCTGTCCTTCCAGCAATAGGCATTAGAGACCCGTCGCCAAGTGGCCACGCCGCATACAACAATTGAGGAACCTGAAGATATGAACATATCAGATCGTGGATCGAAGCACGTCTGCCGGAAGTGTGAGAGGAAGTATTACGACATGGAAAAAGAGATTGTTTCCTGTCCGATATGTGGCACTAAGCCGCATCCAGAGAAAGCGCTGAGAGCGGCGCCGCCGGCCAGAAAAACTGGCCGCACGACATTCGGGCGATACCCCTAATAGGATCCTGATCCAGGTTTGTGCCGCACGGTCGAATTACCGGTGAGGCAGTTAGGGTATCGATTTATGGCATTGAATTTCCCGAACGGATGCCGGAGCTACGATGAGAGGCGAAACCTTATCCGCTTTTGGGGATATGACCGCACGTTGGAAATATCGTTTTTCGTGGAGGCGAGCGCTCTCCACAAACTGTGCCCGCAGACCGGGAACGTGGAAGCTGAGTATCTGGAGGCGTTCGACGCCTCACGAGATCGGATCCAAGAAACCGCTCGCAAAGTCTATTCGCGAACCCGCAAAGACGCCTACCTTCTGGCAGCGGCGGATTTCTGAAAATTTCCGGCCGTTTTCGAGCGGCGGCCAGTTGGCGCCACGTTTGTGCAAGCTAACGAGGTGGGGAAGCCAATCCGCCCCACCGAAGGCCGCCGATAATGCTTATCCGGCGGGATCGGCCCTGCCTTAACTGCGAGGAAATCGCCTGAATACCGCTATAATCGTCGCTCCAGAAATACTAGCAAAATCATTGTTATCAGCAAGTTGACTGGCAAAACGACATGTAATTTATTTTGAAGAATACACGGGTGTTATTTATTTTTATTTTCTGCTATACTTAAATAATATTAAGGGGAGGAATAATTTTTCCCTAAGTGGAGGAAACGCACATGAATGTGCCTAAATGGCTGAAACCTGCGCTGAATGGCGCCGTTGTTGGCGCTGCCGCGCTCGCGATCGTCGGCTTCTCTTGGGGCGGATGGTTGACTGGCGGTACGGCCAAGCAAATGGCGTCCGACCAGGCGCGGCTCGAAGTCGTCGCTGCTTTGGTGCCAATCTGCATGCAGCAATCCAGCCAGGACCCACAAGTCGTGGAGACGCTCGCCCAGTTGAAGGACGCCGGCAGCTATCAGCGCAGCGACATGCTCATGAAAGCCGGCTGGGCCACCATGCCGGGTTCAGACGATCCCAATCGCTTGGTCGCGCGTGCGTGCATGGAGAAGCTGGCAGCCCAGTTCTAGCTACCGGCCCGATCGGCTTGGCTCGCGCCTGAGGCCTTTCCCGCCTGTTTTCCTTTGACGAGGCTATCCTGACAGCCTAATCGCCTATCCCGGTCGCCCACGACGCGGCGACCGGGTGCAACGAACGGGAGTTCTCAGGAATGGCCTTCACCCAGTCAATCGGGCCGCGCATACGCAAGTCGCCCTACTTCGAGGCGACGGTCGCCGCTGGGGTCACGCATTTTACCACCTACAACCACATGTACATGCCGGTGGCTTACGGCGATGCGGAAGCCGAGTATTGGCGCTTGGTCAAGGGCGTCGCCCTTTGGGATGTCGGGTGCGAGCGGCAGGTGGAAATCGTGGGACCGGATGCCGCGGCCCTGGTGCAGTACCTGTCACCGCGCGACTTGTCGCGCTGTAAACCCGGACAGGGCAAGTACGTGCCGCTGTGCGATCACGCCGGACGCCTCATCAACGATCCCGTGCTCCTAAAACTTTCCGAAGACCGCTTCTGGTTTTCAATCGCGGACAGCGACGTGCTGCTCTGGGTGCGCGCGGTCGCCGCCGAGCGCGGCTACAATGCCGAGATCCGCGAACCCGACGTCTCCCCGCTCGCGGTTCAGGGCCCGAAGGCGGAGGCTGTCGTAAGCGACCTTTTCGGCGACTGGCCCCGTTCGCTCAAGTATTTCTGGTTTCGCGAGACGGAGCTTGACGGCATTCCCTTGGTCCTGGCCCGCTCGGGCTGGAGCAAGCAAGGCGGGTTCGAGCTCTATCTGCAGGACGGGACGCGGGGAACGGAGCTATGGAATCTGGTTTGGGAGGCCGGACGCCCCTACGACATGGGCCCCGGCGCCCCCAGCTACTTCGAGCGAGTCGAAAGCGGCCTGTTGTCCTATGGCGGCGATACCGACGCCGAAACAAATCCCTTCGAGGTCAATCTGGGCAAGTACATCGATCTGGATATCGAGGCCGACTACGTCGGCAAGGCGGCCTTGCGTGAAATTTCGCGAAGCGGTCCGAAACGCCGCCTGGTCGGCCTGTTCCTGGACGGGGCGCGCATCGACTCCAACAAGCATTTCTGGAACGTGACGCTTGAGGGCCAAAGCGTCGGTAAGCTCACGGCCGTTACCTACTCCCCGAAACTGGAGCGTATTATCGCACTTGCCCTGATCGAAACACCGGCCGCTGAATCCGGACGCGAGTTGGTGGTCGACGCGACGGAGGGTCCGCGCCGGGCCAAGGTAACCGAGTTACCCTTCTGCTGAAGCGCCGCGCGCCGGCGTGGCTGAGCGGCGTGGCGACCAATCCTACCCAGCGGTCTGCGGGCTGCAATCGCGCGGATGTCTGACTAAACCGTATCCAAACAGATCGTCGCGTCCAGGCGAACCGAGATCGAGCAACCGAGGCATCAGGCCTTTGCGCGCCGTTTTGGGGTTTTTCGCCCCTCCCTTTGCAACACCCAATCCGATCAAGACACTGACATAGGGCGCCGCGAAGGAGGTGCCGCTTTGTAACTGGCCACCGCCGGGTACGGCGGTCCAGATGTCGACACCGGGCGCGGCAAAGTCAATATAGCTTCCGCGGTTCGCAAACTGATAGAGCCTTTGATCAACGTCCACGGCGGTCACGGCGATGACGTAGTCGTAAGCGGCGGGGTAAGCGGGCGATGCCTGAGGTCCGCCATTACCGGCAGCGGCCACTAAAACGAATCCCTTGCGGTAGGCTTTGCCCAAGGCCTGGTCGAGAACCTGGTTGCTGGATCCGGCGACGCTGAGATTAATGACGTGGACCTTTTGGCTCGCGATCCAATCGACACCTCGTAGCAGCCCGATGACGTTGGCCGTCACCCGGCCCTGCTCGTTAATCTCAAAGATGTTGGCGTGCTTGAGTTCCGCTGCTGGCATCAAGCCACCCCAGGACTGCTGCCCGATCAACATCGCGGCGATGGCCGTTCCATGTTCGATGGCGCCGGGCCGGCGGTTTTCGGCATTGAACGAGCGATATTCCAGCTTCTGGCCCACCAGCGCCGGGTGTTCGAGGTCAACCGCGCCGTCGACCGCGCCAAGCCGGATCCCACGGCCACACTGTACCGAGGTTCTGCCCCAACCCATGACCGAGCGCGCTATGAGAGCGGGCGTCCGCTCACCGGCGGAGGGGTCGAGCCGATGATTGGCATCGACCGTCAGTCCCGGAAATTGGCGGCGCAGGCGGGTAACGGCGTCCGGCACGCTCGACCCACTGGGTACGCGCAGGCGATAGACATCGACCGACAGGGTACGCAGGGAGACCTTTTCTATCACCGAGAACCCGAGTTGCTGAGCGCGCGACTCGAAACCCTTGGGCGGATCGGAGATAATGATCTCGCCCGGTTCGAAGCGTTGGCTGGGCGGGAGCGTGGCGAGCTCCCGAGCTAAGGCGGAGTCCTCCGGATTTCGTCCGCCGGTCCGCGCGGATCCCGAGGTACCGTCACCCTGCAAGGCGCCGCCCTCGACACCGGTAAGACGGCCGTCCTTGTCGTAATAGAGAATCTTCCATTCTGCGCCGAGCGGCGGCGCCGGGGTAAGCAATGCCACGACGACCGGAACGAGAAACGCAAGGGCTCTTGGGAATCGGGGCGGCATGAGTCCTCCTAACGCGACGGCCCTGCGGATGCGTGATCGTCTTAGTTTCGTATTTAGTAACTTACCGCCAATTGAAATGGAGTTAATACCCTCGTCTGCCAGAGTATAAGTTTATAAACATCGTTAATTTCAATTAAAGATTCTAAATATAGAGGTGTAATATCTACAATTTGACGCTATTTGAGTTTGATTAACTTATCCGTCTTATCATCGCATCGTTCTTTCCTATTGCGTCTCATTTGAATTTAGGCATGACGATGGCGAGTTCTGAAGGTTCCCAACAAAATCCAACCTCTCAAAAGGCCGCCCTGCCGGACCGGCATGGGGCGCCGGAATCCCTAAACGGCCAAGCAGATGCGCTTTTCCTGAGCGCGCCGGGAGATGCGGAACGCAGTGTCCACAAGGTCTATCCCGACCAGATTGTCGGTGCCCAATTCCCCTCGACCGCAGCCAGCGCCCTCCTCGAGGGGCCGGACTTGGTGCTCGCCTTCTCTAATGGCGGAGCCATCGTACTGGCCGGATTTCTGAGCGCGCTACAGGCTGAAAACCCGCCCCAACTGGTATTCGAGGACGGCACGATATTCGCGTTCCCAAGCCATCTCGCCAGAGCCGCACCGGTCCAGGAGGACACAGGCTTGAGTGTCGCTTCCGGTCCCGGCGCGCCGGCGCCCGAGACCGACCCCGGCGTACCGACGGGCCAGCGCACATTTGAAAGAGATCAAGGATACGGGGAAGACTTTGGTGGCCTGAGCGAGGGGTTAGAAGCGTCCGGCACGCTTTCTTCGCCTGGATTCGCGGCACCGGACCAAGTGGCCGCTTCCGGCGGCGAACGACGCACGCCCGCACAGCCGGCCTCGGACTTGATCCTAGTCGACCCGGATTCGGGGATCCTTATCGACCCGGATTCGGGTTCGCCCCAGGCCGAAGCCCAGGTTCAACCAGTTGCCGGCAACACCCCGCCCAGCGGCCTCAGCTTGAGCGGCGGTTCGGTAGACGAATTGATCTTCGCGGGCATCCCGGTCGGGTTTGCGTCCGCCACCGATCCTGACGCAGGCGACAGCCTTACCTTCGCTCTGACCAACGACGCGGGGGGACGTTTCGTCGTCAACGCGGTCAGCGGCCTTGTCTCGACCGCCTTGCCCTTGGACTTCGAAACGGCCGCGAGCCATACGATTACCGTGCGTGCCACAGATTCAGCCGGCGCCGCGACCGAGGGGTCGTTCACGATCGCTGTCAACGACCTCAGCGAAATTGCCGGCAGCGCTGGTGCCGATGTCCTGGTCGGAACCGCGCAGATCGACGTGATCGACGGTCAAGACGGCGACGACCAGATTTCCGGGGGCGACGGCAACGACATTATCTTTGGTGGCATCGGCCGCGACACCCTGGACGGCGAAGGCGGTGACGACTCGCTCTTTGGCGAGGCGGAGAACGATATCCTTATCGGCGGTCCCGGTGCGGACCGCTTGTTCGGCGGTAGCGGTAACGACGCGCTCTTTATCGACGCCAACGACATCTTTATCGACGGCGGCGCGGGCACGGACCGGGTTGACGTACAGGGCGCGGCAGGCGTGACCTTGAACATGACGTCGAGCAGCATCGAACTGGCTTTCGGTGGTGCGGGTAACGATATTTTCGACGCCACGGGGTCGAGCGCCAGCATCCGCCAGGATGGCGCCGGGGGTAACGACACCTTGACCGGCGGTAACGGGGGCGACAGGCTCCGCGGCGCGGACGGCGCCGACACGTTATTCGGCGGCGCCGGCGGCGATCTGCTCGATGGCGGCGCCCAAAACGACAGCCTCACCGGTGGAGCCGGCTCGGATGTCTTCGTTTTCAACTTGAGCTTTGCCGGCGGCCAGTTCACGGCCGAAGGAAACGACACGATCGCCGATCTTACGACCGCCGACACCTTAAGTTTCCGTGGCCTGCTCGACGTGAACGGCGACACATTCGTCGATCTCGCGGATTTGATCGGGCACGTCTCGGTGGCCAGCGCAGGCGCCACAACGACCCTGTCCTTCGATGGCGGTGGATCGGTTGATCTATCCGGCATCGCCGGCCCCTTCGGCAGCCTGGCCGATTTAACCGCCGCCGGTTTCACGCTCGAGGGCATGGCCTAGCCGAGGTCTACCCCATTTCGCCATAGCCCACCCCCCGGGCCGTGCTAAGTTTGTCCCCGCCGTCTCGCGTCCAAGCGCGCGGGCGGCGACCCCGCGGCTTGGGACAAAGAGGACGGCATGGCCCTCATCAATTACCTGACTAAGATCCAGTTCGATTTCGGCGCGCTTTCCCTTCTGCCCGAAGAGATGTCTCTCCTCGGCATCGCGCGGCCGCTTCTGGTAACCGACAAGGGTATTGGGGCCAGCGGTCTGCTGCAGCGGCTTCGCGACGTCCTTCCCTCGGCGATGACGGTCACGGTCTTCGACGGCACCCCGGAAAACCCGACCGAAGCAGCTATTCTTTTGGCGGCAGAGACTTTTCAAGAGGCCGGATGCGACGGCGTGATCGCGTTTGGCGGCGGTTCGTCCATGGATCTAGCCAAGGCCACTGTCTTGATGACAAGTCACGACGAGCCCTTTCACCTCTACGCCATGATCGAAGGCGGCATCCCGCGCATAAAACCGGTCCTGCCGCCCCTAATCGCGATCCCGACGACGGCGGGAACCGGTAGCGAAGTCGGGCGCGGCGCGGTCGTGACCCTGAATGATGGCCGCAAACTGTCCTTCATAAGCCCGTATCTAATTCCCAAAGTGGCGATCTGCGACCCCGAGTTGACCCTCGGCTTACCCGCGCGCCTAACCGCGGCGACTGGCATGGACGCCATGACCCACTGCATCGAAAATTTTCTTTCGCCCGCGACCAATCCACCGGCCGAGGCCATCGCGCTCGATGGCCTATACCGGGCCACGCGGGCGTTGGAGCGCGCCGTCGCCGAAGGCGGTGACCGGCAGGCCCGTTGGGAGATGATGATGGCGGCGATGGAGGGCGCGCTGTCGTTCCAAAAGGGCCTGGGCGCGGTCCACGCCATGTCCCACCCCTTGGGTGCGATCCAAGAGCCGCGCCTGCATCACGGGACCCTAAACGCCGTGATCCTGCCCACAGTTCTGCGCTTTAACGAGGATCACGTCGGCGCCAAATATGCGCGCCTGCGCACGGTCATGGGTCTACCCGAGGACGCCGATCTCGCGGCCGAAATCGACTCATTGAATGCGCGCATCGGCCTGCCCGGCGGCTTGCGCGAAATGGGCGTGAAGGAAGACTGGATCCCCGATCTCGCCGTGGCCGCGACCAAGGACCATTGCAGCGCGACCAATCCGCGCCCAGCCTCCGCCGCCGACTATGAAGACTTGTTCCGTCAGGCGATGTGAACGCGGGTGGGCGCCGCCCCTATTTCAACTCGACCTCGACAAAGACGAATTCGAAATCGTTGGCGTTGATGACGTCGTGCTCGACCCCGGCCTGGCGCGTGTAGGACACACCGGCAGTCAGATCGCCAAAGCTTTCCGCGCCGTCGGGGCCGATCAATTTTAGACGCCCGGTGGTCATGGGGACGACGACATAGTCGTATTCGTGCCGATGAAATCCGGTCGCGGCGCCGGGCGCGAAACGCCATTCGGTGACTCGTAGCCGTTCGTTGTCGATCTGCAGCGTGGGAACGGCCTGACCGGTCATGGCCCCATCCGTGGGGTGCGTCTTGGAGCGGGCGAAGGGAATCGAACCCTCGTCGTAAGCTTGGGAAGCTTCTGCTCTGCCATTGAGCTACGCCCGCGCCGGGACCGGCACAACCCTGCCGGTCGCGGATTTATAAGCCGGCCTTTAGCTACAATCAACTGGCCCCATTCAGGCGGTCCAGGCCATCACCTCTCCGCGAGGCGGAAACGCCGAGCTTGCCGAACGCGGCTGACAGGGCTATCTGCGCCCTGTAGGCTGCCGCGCTGAGAGATTCAGCAACTTGAGAGAGGCCCCTAAACCCATGCGCATCTTGCGTCTTCTTACCCTATTCTGTGCGCTTGTTGGCGGCTTTAGTTTATCCGCCTCGGCGGAAGCGCCGAAATGGGACGCCATCGTCGCCAAGGCAAAGGGGCAGAAAGTCTATTGGAATGCCTGGGGCGGAGACGAGCGCATCAACGCCTATATCGCCTGGACAGCCGAGCGGCTCTGGAACGACTATGGCATCTCGCTCCGCCACGTGAAGCTGTCCGACACCGCGGAGGCGGTCTCGCGTGTCCTGGCGGAGAAATCCGCTGGACGCGACAGCGACGGGTCTGTCGATCTCATCTGGATCAACGGCGAAAACTTCGCCGCGATGAAGCAGAACAAACTTTTGTTCGGCCCTTTCACGGAGACGCTGCCCAATTTCAAACTGGTTGATTTTGACGGCAAGCCCACGACCTTGATCGACTTTACGGTCCCGGTTGAGGGGCTGGAGGCGCCGTGGGGCATGGCTAAAATCAATTTCGTGTACGACAGCGCGCGAGTCCACCCCCCCCCGCGATCGATTCCCGCGTTCTTGGATTGGGCCAAGGCAAATCCGGGCCGATTTACCTATCCGGCGCCACCGGATTTCATCGGCTCCACCTTCTTGAAGCAGGTCTTGATTGAGCTCACGCCCGACCCAACGGCGCTTCAGAAACCAGCGCCGGAGAGTACCGAATTCGACAAGGCTACCGCGCCTTTGTGGGCCTATCTCGAAACCCTGCATCCACACCTGTGGCGCGGCGGAAAGATTTTTCCCGCCAGCGGCACGGCGCAAATGCAAATGCTGGACGACGGTGAAGTCGATATCGCGATTTCCTTCTATCCCTCGGACGCCGCCTCGCTGGCGCAGAACGGCCGCCTGCCCGAAAGCGCCCGGATCTTCGTGCTGGACGGCGGCACCATCGGGAACACGCACTTCGTCGCCATCCCCTATAACGCTCAGGCGAAGGAGGGAGCCATGGTGCTGGCCAATTTCCTGATGAGCCCGGAAGCCCAGGCCCGCAAGCAAGACACCGCGGTTTGGGGCGATCAAACGGTTCTCGACGTGGCCGGACTTGGCGCAACCGACAAAAAGCTGTTCGACGATCTGCCGGCGCACCCCGCGCTCCTGCCGCCGGAAGCCTTGGGACCCACACTGCTGGAGCCGCATCCCAGCTGGATGACACGGATCGAATCGGAATGGCAACGCCGCTTCGGCGGTTAGCACCGAGGTGCGCGAGGGCAGGCCACGGGGAGGCATACTCCGCCACGCGCCGATCCTGACGCTTGCGCTATTCCTCGTGCCGATTGGGGCCGGCCTGATTGGGACCTGGCTGCCCGCGTTCGGCTACCTGCCGGCGCTGGGCGGCACAGTCTTCGGGATCGACCCCTGGCGCGCCCTAGTCGATCATCCGAGCCTACCTACGGCACTGCGGCTGACTTTAGCCAGCGGCATTCTGGCCAGCGCTTTGTCCTTGGCCCTGGTCATCGCCTTTGTCGCCGCCTGTCACGACACGCGGCTTTACCACCGCTTGCGTCGGGCCTTGGCGCCGGTCCTGGCCGTGCCGCACGTCGCGATCGCGATCGGTTTGGCCTTCCTGATCGCACCGAGCGGATGGTTGGCGCGCCTGATCTCGCCCTGGGCGACCGGGTGGACAACACCGCCCGACGTCGCGATCGTCAATGATCCCCACGGCTTGGCCCTAGCCCTCGGATTGGTCGTGAAAGAAATACCCTACTTGCTTCTGATGACCATGGCCGCGCTCGGCCAGGCCCAGGCCAACCAGCGCATGGCGGTCGCGCGGTCGCTTGGCTACGGGCCGGTGGTGGGTTGGCTCAAGACCGTGTTGCCCGCGGTCTATCCGCAGATTCGCTTGCCGGTATACGCGGTGATCGCGTATTCGCTTTCGGTGGTTGACATGGCGATGGTGCTGGCGCCCGCGACGCCGCCGCCACTCGCCGTATTGATCCTGCGCTGGTTCAACGACCCGGACCTGAGTCTGCGATTCCAGGCGGCCGCGGGGGCGGTGCTCCAGCTATGCATCGTGATCCTGGTTATCGCCACCTGGCACCTCTTGGAGCGCCTTGTCATACGCCTTGGGCGTCACTGGATCGCCGAGGGGTGGCGCGGCGGCGGCGGCGGCCTGGCGCGCACCGCCGCAGGTGGGGCGATGAGCCTCCTATACGGTGCGGCCGGCTTGAGTGTCCTGGTCTTGGGACTCTGGTCGCTGGCCGGTCGTTGGCGCTATCCCGATGCGTTTCCGGTGGATATGTCGTTCGGTACCTGGGCGCGTCACCTGTATAGCTTGCTTTGGGCGACATCGACGACTCTCGTCGTGGGCGTGGCCGCGGCCGGGATCGCGCTCGCGCTCGCGCTCGCTTGCTTGGAGAACGAGCAACGCCGGGCCTTGCGCACCACCAACCGCGCCTTATGGCTATTGTACGCACCCTTACTGGTGCCTCAGGTCGCTTTCCTTTTCGGATTTCAGGTGGTCGCCGTACGCGCCGGTATCGATGGAACCTGGATAACCTTGATCTGGAGTCACATCCTTTTCGTGCTGCCCTACGTTTTCCTGTCCTTGGCCGACCCCTACCGCACCCTAGACGAGCGCTACGCACGTGCGGCCATATGTCTGGGGGCGCCGCCCAACAGAGTATTTTGGCGGGTTAAGTTCCCCATGCTTCTGCGGCCGATTCTCATCGCCTTCGCGATCGGTTTCGCGGTCAGCGTGGCACAATATCTGCCCACACTCTTCGCCGGCAGTGGGCGCTTCGTCACCCTCACGACCGAGGCGGTCGCGCTGAGCGGCGGCGGCGACCGCCGTGTTGTCGGTGTGTTTGCTTTTCTCCAGGCGGCCCTGCCGTTGCTCGTCTTCGGGATCGCCTTCGCTGTGCCGGCCTGGACCTTTAGGCACCGCAAGGCCTTGCGGATGGCGACATGAGCCTAGAACAACCGCCGGCGGGAAACCCCGAAGCCCATGCCCAGACGCCAAAGCAGACGCTCAGACTGTGCGGTGTCGAACTCTGTCTGGGAGAGCGGCGGCTGATCGGGCCGCTCGACCTAACCGTGGCGCCAGGTGAGATCGTGACGCTGATGGGACCGAGTGGGTGTGGAAAGTCGAGCCTGCTGGGTTATCTCTGCGGAACCTTGGATCCCGCCTTTCACGGCGCAGGCCGGGTCCTGCTCGGGAGCGACGAGATATCGACGCTGTTGCCGGAGCGGCGCCGGGTCGGCATCTTGTTTCAAGACGATCTGCTGTTTCCGCATCTATCGGTGGCTGAAAACCTGGCTTTTGGCCTGCCGTCCAGTGTTCATGGGCGCGCGGCGCGCCGGGCGCGCATTATAGCTGCGTTGGCCGAGGCCGACCTGGAAGGCTTCGCGGATCGCGACCCGGCCACACTGTCGGGCGGTCAGCGGGCGCGAATCGCGCTGCTGCGGACCCTATTGGCGGCACCGCGCGCCCTGCTGCTGGACGAACCCTTCTCCAAACTGGACGCCGGTCTTCGTGATCGGGTGCGGCGTTTCGTCTTCGAGCATGCCCGTCTCAACGCTCTGCCGAGTCTATTGGTCACTCACGACCCGGCCGATGCCGAGGCGGCCGGCGGAAAAGTCTTCGAAGTTGGCGTGGGCCAGCGACACGAGGCGGGCCAGGGCCCAGGGCCGGCACCGCGATGCGCCCAGGAATACGCCGCCAAGGCCCCATTCGATCCTTCATTCCCAGCAAAGTCGTAGCTTGGACAACTGGCCCAACGCGGCGTAAAGTGGCCGCCAACACGCGAGAAATCCGGTGCGGCCGGGTCTGGCAGGAGTCGAACGAACCATGTACCTCGAGATAACCGAAGCGATCTGCGTCACAGTGAAGCCGGTCTACCTGGAAGACCAATCCTCGCCAATCGAGAATCATTTCGTTTGGGCCTACCAAGTCCAGATAGAGAACACCGGCACTGAGACCGTCCAGTTGCTCAACCGGCACTGGCGGATCACCGATACCATGGGCCGGCACCAGGAGGTGCACGGCGCCGGAGTCGTGGGAGAACAGCCGACCTTGGCCCCTGGCGAAAGTTTCGAGTACACCAGCGGCACACCGCTCACCACGCCCTCGGGGATCATGGTTGGCACCTATGAAATGGAGCGCGCGGACGGGCATCGGTTTGACGTCGCGATTCCGGCCTTCTCGCTGGATAGCCCGCATCAGCCGATCCAGTTGAATTGACGAAACCGGACCGGGGCATGGCATCGCGCGCGGCGCGCAAGGCCCGCGCGGCAAGCCGTCTCATCGATTGAAGGTGGCGCGCAGGTGACGCAACTCCCCAAGACCAAGAAAGCCGCCGCGGGCGAGCCCCTCGCGAACCCGCCCAATCGCCCAACCGATCGCCCGACACGGGAAGCGGCCCTGGCGGCGGTCGAGGTCTTGCTGCGTTGGGCCGGCGACAATCCGGAGCGCGAGGGATTGCGTGGCACGCCCGACCGTGTCGTGCGGGCCTACGAACAGTATTTCGCGGGTTATGATATCGACCCGAAGCAGCTTCTGGAACGCACCTTCGAGGAAGTCGAAGGTTATGACGAGATCGTTCTCTTGCGCGACATCCGTTTCGAATCGCACTGCGAGCATCACGTTATGCCAATCATCGGCAAGGCGCATGTCGCCTACCTACCGAGCAACCGGGTCGTCGGGATCAGCAAGCTGGTGCGCGTTGTCGATGCCTACGCGCGCCGTTTGCAAATTCAGGAAAAGATGACGGCACAGGTCGCCAATACCATTGAGGAAGTCTTGCGGCCCCAAGGTGTCGCCGTCGTGATCGAGGCGTCGCACCAATGCATGACAACGCGCGGCGTGCACAGGCCAGGATCGACCATGATAACCAGCCGCATGCTCGGCCGTTTCCGCAGCGACCCGCGCTCACGGCGCGAGGTCTTGTCCTTGATCGGCAACGCGGGATCGGGACCGAGTGATTACGTCTAGCGCTTTCGCGCTTGAAAGTGACCGGAAGCGACGCTGACGATGATCGAATTTCGACCCGTTGTCTTTATCCTTGGAATCTTACTGTCGGTTTTAGCGGTTGCCATGATTATTCCCGCCGTGGTCGACGCCATGTTCGGGCACCCGGATTGGCAGGTTTTCACGGCGGCGGCCGGAGCGACGCTTTTCGTCGGCGTTGCGATGATCTTGACGGCGCGATCGGGCGGCTTCGCGTTTGCTCTGCGCGAAGCATTCCTGCTTACAAACCTGGCTTGGCTGGTTATCGCGATCTTCGGCGCTTTGCCGTTTGCGTTTTCCGAACTGGATTTAAGCGTCACCGATGCCTTTTTCGAATCGATGTCCGGCATCACCACAACAGGTGCGACGGTTATCGTCGGCCTCGATTTCGCGCCGCCGGGTATTTTGCTTTGGCGGGCGATTCTGCAGTGGCTGGGCGGCATCGGTATCATCGTGATGGCGATCTCGATTCTGCCTATCCTGCGGGTCGGCGGTATGCAGCTTTTTCGGGTTGAGGCGTTCGAGACTGACAAGGTTCTGCCACGCGCAGCACAGATCGCGGGCGGGATCGGGATCGTGTATCTGGCATTAACCGCGATCGCCGCGATCATTCTTTGGACGCTTGGCATGACCGGCTTCGATGCCGTCGCCCACGCCATGACCTCGATCGCGACCGGCGGTTTCTCGACATCGGATCTCTCGCTCGCACACTTCGACAGCGCCGCGATCGATTGGTCGATATCTTTGTTCATGATTCTGGGTAGCGTGCCCTTCGTGCTTTACCTGCGCTTGGTGCGCGGGAGTCCCGGTTTTTTTCTGCGCGATAGCCAGGTGCGCTGGATGCTGACCATCATGGCGGCCGGGATATTGGCCGTTACGCTTTGGCTTTGGTGGTCGGGCACCATGAGCGCCGGTACGTCCTTGCGCTATGCCACGTTCAACGTGATCTCGATCATGACCGGCACGGGCTATACGACCGCCGCCTTCGATACTTGGGGCGGCTTTGTCATGGCGATCATGTTTACCTTGATGTTCGTCGGCGGCTGCGCGGGATCGACAACCTGCGGGATCAAGATATTCCGCTTTCAGGTTCTTTACGCGACGGCCCTGACCCAGATGAAGCGCCTGCTACAACCGCATGGTGTGTTCTTTCCCTACTATAACAATCGGCCGGTTTCGGAATCGGTGTCGGCCTCGGTCATGGCCTTTTTCTTCCTCTTTATCGGCAGCTTCGGCGTCTTGGCCATGGGGCTTGGCATGTTCGGCCTGGATTTCATCACCGCGGTTTCCGGCGCCGCCTCGGCGATCGCCAATGTCGGGCCCGGCCTCGGCGACATTATCGGCCCAAGCGGCACCTACAGACCGCTGCCGGATGGGGCGAAATGGCTGCTTTCCATAGGTATGCTGCTCGGCCGGCTCGAGCTTTTCACGATATTGGTTCTCTTCATGCCGATGTTCTGGCGCGGCTGAGACCAGAAATTTAACCGGCTAGGCCCGACGCCAGGCGCTCGAAACTCACCGCCCGGCCGAAAAATCGGGAGGCCAGCGGGTCGATACGCGCCGGATCGCCGGTCGTGAAAAACCGGGGCTCGGGATTTGCGGGGTCCGGCGCGTCGAATTCCGGATGACGGGAGAGATAGCGCCCCAAGCTGTCGGCGACGATATCGGGTTGATCCAATATCTCGACTCCGGGAGGCAGGGCGGCCGCGAAGTGCGTGGCCACCAAGGGATAGTGCGTGCACCCCAAGATCGCGGTATCTGGCACGGACGGCTCCGTTCCGGCCCCAATTCCGATCAAGGAGGCGGCCACGAAACCCGCGACCATCCGTGCGATCTCGGCCTCGGGCGCATCGAGCTCGATCCGGTCGACCAGGCCCGCGCAGGCCTGTTGCAAGACCGTGACCGCCGGCGCGCGGAGGCCAATCTCATAACGGTACGATCCGCTCTCGACAGTGCGCCGGGTAGCATAGACGACAACGCTCTTCGCCTCGTGCGCCTGGCCGCTAGGCGGCGAAGTCACGTGCCAGGGTACCTTGGTGACCGCCTCGATCGTCGGCACGACCACGCCCAATATTCGGTTGTCGGGCGCGGCATGCGGCAACCAGGATTGCTGCAAGCGGCGCAGGGCAACCGCCGAGGCCGTGTTACAGGCCAGCAGCACCAAGCGGCACCCGATCGAGAACAACCGCTCCACGTTGTCGCGCGTGAGTTCGTAAATCGCCTCGACATCGCGGGCGCCATAGGGCGCGTGCGCGTGATCGCCTAGATAGACATAGCGATGTCCGGGAAGCCGGGCCGTAAGCGCATGGAGAATCGTGAGGCCCCCATGACCGGAATCGAATACGCCGATCATCCCGCCGGTGAATTACAAGAGGTAAGGGAACAGAACCGTCTTGACGGTTTGTTCGAGCTGCTTGTCCAACTCGCCCATAATATCTTTTGCCATCTCGTACCAAGCCTGGTCGCGCTCGCTCAGCGTAACGTCCTCACGCACGGAGCGGGAACGCACCGCTTCCGCCCGCGCCGAGGCGACAACCCGGCCAAGGGTATCTACGATCCGCATCTCCACGGCGACCTTTGCATCGTACCTTTCGCTCTGGTCTTTCGTGACCAGCCCCGTCAGGCCGGTCGAGGTCTTGAGCGGCACGGCGACAACGGAAGCGTCAAGGATCGCGAATTCCACACGGAACCCGGCCCCGGCCGCGACCAGACGGTCCGCCGGCCAACGCTGCGCCGCATCCGATAGGCGCGCCGGCATGAGATGATCGACATTGGGCGAAGTTCCCGGCGCCTGATATTTCAGCATCACCGTGACTTCGCTCACATCCAGGCGAATCGGAGTCTGGTCCTCGAAAGTGATCGGCGGGTAAACAGGGCGCGGAGGTGCGGGAGTCGTGCAAGCACCAAGCCAGAAAGGCACGGCCGCGAGAACCGCGACAAGAATTCGTCTGCGCATCGGAGGCATATTGAGCACCGTTCCTTGATCAAGCCGCGCCGCGGCACACCCGTTCCTTACGCGCCGAATCAGGCACAATCAAGACGCATAGACTTGCTCCAGGGCGGAGGAGTCGAAGCGGTAGTCCTGGTTGCAGAACTGGCAGGACATGACGATCTCGCCGTCGACCTTGAAATCCTCGACCTCGGCCCGCGGCAAGGAACGCAGTGTTTCCTCCAGGCGCGTGCGCGAGCAACGGCAGCGCGCGACGAGGGGCCGGCGCCGAAAGACGCGAACTCCCTCCTCGTGGAAAAGGCGGAACAGAAGATCGTTGATCGGCAGGCCCCAATCCAGCAACTCACCGGGTGTACAGCTTGCCTGCAAAATCATGGCCCGGCGCCAATCCTCAGCCTCATCGCTATCTTCTGGCGGCACGCCGCTTAGATCCTCGTGCGATTTGCGGGGCGACCCGCCCTGATCCGGCAGGCGCTGCAGGATCAAACCACCGGCGCGCCAGGCCCCCTCGACCTTGCCGGCGGCGACGATCAGGCCACACTGGATTTGTTCCGATTGCTTGAAATAGTGCTGCAGGCAGTCGGACAGCGAATGCCCGGTCAACTCGACGATCCCCTGATAACGCTCGGTGTGCTCGCCTTGATCGACCGTAAAGGCCAGATATCCGCCCCCAAGGACATCGGCGATGGCCAGGGGCCCGGCCCCGCCCGACGCGGCGTGGCGCGCTAATGCGGCCTCCAGTTTTTCCATGTCGAAGCCCGCGTACCCGCGCAGATGGCCCTCGGAAGTGGCGTCGGCGACCATCATTTTGACCGGCCCGTCGCCCTTGGTCTGCAGCGTGAACACCCCGTCGTACTTCATCAGACTGGACTGCATGGCGGTCAGCGCCAGCATCTCGCCTAGCAGGGCCGCCAAGGCCGCGGGGTAATCGTGGCGCGAGACGATCTGGTCGAGCGAGTCCCCAAGGCGCACCAAATCGCCCCGAATGCCGGAGGATTCCAGGGTGAAGGTTTGAACCGCGTCGTAGTCTCGCGAAACCGGGTCCGCTTGCGCGGCGCCGGTCCGGGCTCGGTTTGGGCTCAAGTCATGCACCAGTGAAGAATGCCCTTTTGCGCGTGCAAGCGATTTTCCGCTTCGTCCCAGACGACGGACCGCGGCCCGTCGATGACGCCGGCCGTCACTTCGTCGCCGCGGTGCGCCGGCAGGCAGTGCATGAAGATCGCGTCCGGCTTGGCCAGGCCCATGAGTCGTTCGTCCACTTGGTAGGGCCGCAGAATGTTATGACGGCTGGGGCTGTTCTCTTCGTCACCCATGGACACCCAGGTGTCGGTGACCACGCAATCGGCCCCCGCGACAGCGGCTTCCACATCCGGCGTGACGACGATTCTGCCGCCCTCGGCCGCGGCCCAGTCGAGCACGTCCTGTGGCGGCATCAACTGCGCCGGGCAGGCCAGGCGCAACTCGAAGCGGAAACGCACGGCGGCCTGTATCCAGGACGCCGCCATGTTATTGCCGTCGCCCGACCAAACGACCACCTTGCCCTCGATCGGGCCGCGATGCTCCTCGAAGGTCATCACGTCGGCCATCAGCTGGCACGGGTGGGTCCGGTCGGTCAGGCCGTTGATGACCGGCACGCTGGCGTACTCCGCCATTTCCAATAGGATCGCCTCGCTCGTCGTGCGAATCATGATGGCGTCGACATAACGCGATAAGACCCGGGCCGTGTCGGCAACGCTCTCGCCCCGGCCAAGCTGACTCCCGTCCCGCTCCATCACAACCGCTTCACCGCCCAACTGGTGGATCGCGCGCTCGAAGGAGACCCGGGTGCGAGTCGAAGGCTTCTCGAAAATCATCGCGAGCGCCTTGCCGGCCAAGGGGCCGCTGGACCCTTCGCCACGCTTGAAAGCGGCGCCCCGGCCAAGCATGTCGCGCAAGGTCGAGGTATCGAAGTGCTCTAGGTCGAGGAAATGTCTCGCTTCAGGTACTTTGACTGACATCTCAGGCCGCCTCGGCCCAGCCGGCGCAGGTGCGCTCGATAAGTCCGATCGCCTCGTCGATCTGCGCGTCCTCGATCACCAGGGGTGGCAGGATACGCACAACATTCTCCGCCGCCGGCACGACCAGAAGACCGGCATCGCGCAATCTCGCCGCCATCTCGGTATTGGGTACGACGCACTTGAGGCCCAACATCAAGCCCTGGCCACGCACCTCCCCCAGTATCGCCGGGAACCGCGCCACCATGGCCTCAAGCCTTTGGCGCAGATATGCCGCCTTGCGCACGACCTCCTCCAGAAACCCCTCTTTTAGAAGAACATCGAGCACGGCGTTGCCGACGGTCGTGCCCAGGGGGTTTCCACCATAGGTGCTGCCATGGGTCCCGGCGGTCATGCCGGCTGCGGCCGCCTCGCTCGCCACGAAAGCGCCGAGCGGAAACCCGCCGCCCAGTCCCTTGGCCAGGGCCATAGCGTCGGGCGCGATACCGGCCCATTCGTAAGCAAATAGCTTACCGGTGCGGCCCATGCCGCACTGGATCTCGTCAAACAACAGCAGCAACCCGAATTCGTCGCAGACCGCGCGTAAGCCGCGCAGGAAATCGGTGCTGGCGGCGCGTATGCCGCCCTCGCCCTGGATGGGCTCGACGAGAATAGCGGCGGTCTCATCCGTAATCGCGGCGCGCAACTCGTTCAAGTTGCCGAAGGCGACCTGATCGAACCCGCCGGAGACCGGACCGAAGCCCTCCAGGTGCTTGGGGTTGTTGGCGGCCGAGAGAGCGGTCCAGGACCGGCCATGAAAAGCGCCGGTAAAGGTGATGACGCGGGTACGCTCCGGGCGGCCGTTATGATGATGGTACTTGCGCGCCAGTTTGATGACGCCTTCGATCGCCTCGGTGCCGGAATTGCAGAAGAACACGCGATCCGCGAAGCTGTGGGCGCACAAACGCTCGGCCAAGCGCTTGGCTTCGGGAATCTCAAACAGGTTGGAGACATGCCAAAGCTTTTGCGCCTGCTGTGTCAGGGCGGCGACGACATGCGGATGCGCATGACCCAAGGCGTTGACCGCGATCCCGGCCGAGAAATCGACGAATCGTCGCCCATCGGTCGCGTAGAGATAAGCTCCCTCGCCCCGCTCGAAAGCGAGAGGGGCCCGCGCATAGGTCGGCATCAAGGCTTCGGTCACAGGACTTCTCCGAAACGTACAAAAATCCACCCGGCGGCAGCCAAGAGCCCGGCCCGCCAGCGGAAAAAGGGCGGAACTATTCTCGCAATCCAAGGCCTTGTCAATCAAGGCCAATGAAGCTGAAACCGGAGCCCGCCCCTAGTACACCCGCTCGACCGTGTAGCCGCCTTGGGTCAGGAGGCTTAGGAGACCCTTTTCACCCGGCAGGTGCAGGGCCCCGACGGCGATAAAGGCGCCGCCCTCGCCTAAGCGCTCCGCCATGCGTTCCGCCATGGTCACATTGCGGTCGTCGTTGAAGCGGCGGAGAAACAACTCCATAAGCTCCGGCTGAGTTTCTCGCTGCGCCTGCATACGGGCGTAAATACCGCCGGTATCGCGGGCCAGATATTGCTGCGTCATCTCTTCGAACAGCACTTCGATCGTGGCGTTCTGCTCGATCGCGGAGGTGAGCATGCCGACCTGGCTGGCCTCGGGCATCTCGTTAAACAGGGCGATCTGCTCCTCCGGCGTCTCCAAGGCATGGACCGCCTTATCCTGGCGCGCCGCCTCGGCCTGCAAGCTTTGATCCATCGGCAGGCTGCCGCCGGCCGAGCGGGCCATCTCGCTGTCGGGAATGCTGAGAATCGACGCGAGAGCCCAAGGTTTCAAGAGCCGCAGCTGCGCCGGGCCGAGACCGTAACGGCGGCCCGCCTCGGTCACCTTGGCGAAGCCCTCCGGACCCAGGATCGCATCCAGCGTGCGCCCGTCTGACAGGACCATGGCCTGACCGATCTGCGCCCGGACTTGAGGGGTCATGATAATCTCGAAGGTCGCGCTCCGGGCCGAATCGAAGGCCTCACGCACCGGCGCCGGCAGGGCCAAGACCCGCTCGTCGGTGATGTGAATGGTGCCCAGAAGGTAGTTGGGCGCCGCGTCTGGGGCGGCGTTGGCGGCCTGAACACGCCACAACAGCCCCTGACCGAAAGGAACCTCGCCGGCCCAAGCGACCGGCCGGCCGAAGGCCGCCAGCAGTAACAACAGTGGGGCGGCCAGGGCAAACGCGGCCCAACGGCGCAGATTCGGTGGAAATAGGAGCATGGCCCTGCCTGTTACCTCGTCAAAAAACCCGTGAATCGGGGATTCGCGCCCCAATCTAGCCGCGCGAAGGTTGCTGAGTAGTTAGGCTTTTAGATGAGGTCTCAGGGCTTAAGTTTGTAGCCCTTGGCGAAGAGCCGCCAGGCCACGCCGCCCAGAACCGCGATCATGGCCAGTAGAATACCCGCCGCCAGGGCCGGCGACTCCTGAGCCTGGCCGGTAAAGCCATAGCGAAAGCCCTCCACGGCATGAAAGGCGGGGTTGGCCTTGAACAGCCATTGCACGTCGGCGGGCAATTTAGCGACCGCGAAAAAGGCGCCCGAAAGCAACGCGATGGGAAAGACCAGGAAGGTCTCGGCGGCACTGAAATGATCCCAGCGCTCGGCGCAAATGCCAACGATTATGCCGAGAAAGGCGAACAGCAGCGTCGCCGCAAAGGCGAAGCCGGCAACCGCGAAGGGGGCGTGCAAGGGCAGGTCTACAAAAACGGCCATGATCGCGACAATTACGGTCGCCGTGATCATCGCATTGCTGGCCGCCGAGAGCGCGAAGGTGCCAACAACCTCCAGCGCCGTCATCGGCGCGCCCAGGATATCGCCGATCATGCCTTCGATCTTGTCATGGAATATCACCACCGCCGCAGCCTCGAAGGCGCTGTGAGTCAGGCTGAACATCACGATGCCGGGGGCTAGGAACTGGGCCAGGGAGACGCCGGGCATGGGCTCCCGGTCGCCGCCCAGCGCGAGCTGAAAGATCGCCAGGAACATCAGGCTCGTCATCGCAGGTCCGGCGACAGATTCCCCGGCGTAGCGCAGGAAACGAAGCTGCTCGCGCCGGTACAGGCTCCACATACCGCGCCAGTTGACCGGGCCGAACTTCCGCGCGCGCGGCGCCGTCAGATGAAGCGCCGGAATCGGTGGGTCTATCAAGGGCTCATGCCTTCAGGCGATAGCCGGTCGCGAACATACGATGGACCAGCGCCCCAAGCGCGATATTGATGCCCAAGACGACGGCATAGCCGACAAGAGGCGAGCCATCGGCGCGGCCGATAAGGCCGTATCGGAACCCGTCGATCAGATAGAAGAAAGGATTGAAATGGGCGATGAACTGCCAGTCCGCCGGCAGGCGCTCGATCGAATAGAATGTGCCTGAGAGAAACGAAAGCGGTGTGATGATAAAGTTCGTGACCGCCGCCATTTGATCGAACTTCTCGGCCCAAATCCCGCCGATCAGGCCGAGCAACGAGAGCATGAGCGCGCCATTGACCGCAAAGTAGATCAGGCTTAGGGGATCGTATATGCGCATCGGAACGAAAACCGACATGGCCACACCGGCGACGCAGCCGACCATCAAGCCGCGCGTGACGCCGCCCGCCGCGATGCCCAGGGTCAATTCTCCGGCGGAGAGCGGCGGCATCAGCACGTCCACGATATTGCCCTGCACCTTGGCGATGACAATCGAGGACGAGGTATTGGCGAAGGCGTTCTGCATCATGGTCATCATGATCAGGCCGGGGGCCAGGAACTGGATATACGGCATGCCGGCCACTTCGCGTCCGGCGCCGCCCAGGGCCAGGGCGAAGATCGCGAGGAACAGCAGCGTGGTCACCATCGGCGCCACCAGAGTCTGCGTGAAGACGTTGAGAAACCGGCGTACCTCTTTTAGGTACAAGGTCCAAAGGCCGCGCCAATTGACCGCGCCCATGGCGCGCGGGCCGCGCTGGCGGCCGAAAATACTATGTGCATCCATGGCGCATGACATAAGCCGCACAGTACCAACACGCAAGCAGCGCACACCATGAGCTTGAGCCGAAGCAAGGACGGACATAGTGGTCCCGCCAAAACGCGAGCCAAAGGCCGCGAGCCGCGCCGGGCGACGGCGAGCTACCTCCGCAACTCCGCCTTGCATTACCTGGAACGCTACGCGACTTCGAGTGCGCATTTGCGCCGTCTCTTGACGGTCAAGGTCGCGCGCTCGGCAGCGGCGCACGGTACCGATGCCGCCGCCGGAGCGGCGGATGTCGAGGCCCTGATCGGCCGCCTCGAGCATATGGGGTTGCTCGACGATGACCAGTTTGCCCGGGCCAAGGCACGCACCCTGCACCAGCGCGGCAACTCGGCGCGCGCCATCCACGCGGCCTTGCGCGAAAAAGGCATAGACGCCGACCTGATCGAGGCCGCCCTAGGGTCCTTGAGAGAAGAAACGGCGCAACCTGAGTTGGCCGCGGCCCTGGTTTACGCCCGCAAGCGGCGTCTAGGTCCCTATCGCACCGAAGAGACGCGCGCCGACACGCGCGACCGCGACCTGGCGGCGCTCGGCCGGCGCGGCTTCAGCTACGACCTAGCCAGACGCGTCATCGACGCGGCCGACCCCGGCGAATTGGAGGCGGAGGCTTAGCCTTACCGAATCGACCCGTCAAGACGAACGGCTAAATCGCCCGGCATCTCGGGCCGCTTTCCTTTGCGGTTTCTTGCTCATCGCTGGCTTCACTTCCAGCGCGTTCCGAAGTATTCACCTCTTCGTCTGGGGGAATTTCCTCGTATTCAAGGCCCGCCATCAAAACGTCGACCACGTCCGTCTTGGCGTTGTCGGGGTCGACGAATTTCACGCGAAGTGTGGCCTCGTTGATTTCGCAGATCGAGGTCGAAGGAATGAAGAATACGACCCCGGTGGCTTGTTCTCCCGGTGTTAGGTATTTCTCGACAAAGGATTTGTTGCTGTAATCGAAGGTTCTTGCTTTTCGCGCACTTTCCTCTGCGTTAGAGGCGACCAATACGCCAATCAATCCAAAAGCAATGCCTGAGCCCACCACACTACCGGATTCTCCAACCGTGCTAACAACCACATTAACGTTGGAAGAGGCATACGCCCGGCCATCTGGCAATACGAGCTGCACGTCGGACGGCCGAACGAGCATCGCACGATCCAACCCGTTCTCAACGGTCAACTGGATTGCCAAGACATTCGAGCCGGTCAAATCGGCGTCGAACAAGGTCTTCTGTCGTTCCGCCTGAATATAAGGGTCTACGGCGGCAGCCAGTCCATCCACAACCGTCCAATCGGCCTTTTCAATTTGCGGAATCGGCTGCGATGTCGGCGTATATGAAGCACAGGCCGACAAGGTTGCCGCCGCGAAAACGATCGTCCAGATTGCTTTCGTCATATCGGTACTCACTCTCTCCCTAAAACGTGGCTGATGATCTGCTTAAGGATAAATAGATTGCACCGACTCAATAGAACGAATCATCACTAACTTTACAACGCTCTCCGGGCGCGCGGGCCACCAGCGCAAAGACACGGTGGGGAATCTGCAGCGGATCGCCCGGAAAATCGCGCGCGAGGCGGGCCGCCAATGCGGCGTCGAAGTCGCTTACGGCCTCGGCGGGGAGACTGCCCCCCACCCCGGCGCTGGCGCGAATTCGGCCGCACCAAGCTTCGTGGCTGTAGGCGACCGTTAGATCGGCGCTGAAGGTTTCGAGATCGAGGAAACCGGCGTCCGCCGCATCCCCCAGCCAGGCCGGATATAGCCCGCTACCGCCATCCATATCCCAGGCCGGGTTGTGCCGCAGGATCAAATCTTCGGTCGCGGCCACGACATTGCCGGGCCGCGGGATCCAGTCGAAATGGCAAATCGCCAGGCGCCCCGCCGGGCGCAGCAATCTGCGGACCTCGCGCGCCGCCGCCGCCCGATCGAACCAATGCCAGCATTGTCCGGCGCTTACCGCGTCAAATGCACGGTCCGGCAAGCCGGTTGCATCGGCGCTCGCGCACCGCGTTTCGATCGCGAGGCCTTCCGCCGCCGCCAGGGTGCGCGCCTCGGCCAGCATGGCTTCCGAGATATCCAGCGCCGTGACGAGGGCGCCACGGCGGCCGAACCCGCGCGCCAAGCTGCCCGTACCGCTGCCCAGGTCCAAAATACGCTGCCCCGTGAGCCCCACGCCATGGCCGGCCAAACGCTCGAACAGCACTTCGGGAAAACCGGCTCGAAACTCTGCATAATCGCGGGCGGTCGGGCTAAAGTCCGTTTTCAAGCCTAATCCACACTTTAGATGTGACGCAGCGCACACACGGCGCGGATGTCACATGACATTGAATTGACCGGAGCAGGGTTCAATACCATACAATTACCGTCAAGACCTTGTCGCCATGGAGGATCTGAACATGATCGCGCTTACCCGAGCCACTCTGGCCGCGCTGCTGAGCCTAGGATTGATCGTCACCGGGGCGCTGGCCGCCGGAGGTGGCGGCAGTTCCTCTACAACCCAAAAACAAGATTCCTACTACACCGAAGCAAAGAAAATGATCGAAGCGGGCGACTTTAAGATGGCGGTCATGTTGTTGGAGCAATCGGTCGACGAGAACCCGGCAAACCCCGACGCCTACAACTACCTTGGCTACAGCCTGCGCAAGTCGGGCAACCAGGCGGATGCGCTGGTCAACTATCAGAAAGCGCTTGCCCTCGACCCGGAGCACAAGGGCGCCAACGAGTATCTGGGTGAGCTTTATCTTGAAATGAATGATCTCGATAAGGCCAAGGAGCGCCTCGCTGTTCTCGATAAGGCTTGTTTCTTTGGCTGCGACGAGCTTCGGGAGCTAAAGGCCGCGATCGAGAATTTCGAAGCCAAGCGCGGAAGCTGAACCAACAATCAGGCTCCAGCCTTTGCGGTAACCGGCGCATCCGCCGCGACGGGTAGTTGCTGGGCGTTCTTGACAACGCGCACCGATAGGGCACCGGCACGTCCGCGCAGTTCGATCTCGCGGGCGGGAAAACCTGAAAGATCCAATTCGGCATGCCGGACCACCGGCTCGGACACGACGAGCTGGGCGCGAAGCTCCTTGGTCATCGCCTCGAGCCGGCTCGCGGTATTGACCGTATCTCCGATGGCGGTGACCGAGGTTGCGCGGCCATAGCCCATCTCGCCGACGATCACCGGTCCGCTATGAATCCCGATGCCGATGCGAAGCGGCCGGTCCAGTTCGTGCGCCAGGGCGTTGTTGACCTCGACCAGGCGCTCGGCCATGCGCCGGGCCGCCAACATCGCATTGCTGCTTCCGATCTCCACCCCGCGCTCGACGCCGAATAACGCCATGATGCCGTCGCCAACGAACTTATCGACGCGGCCGCCGGATTCTTCAACCGCCATGCCCATGGCGGCGAAATAGCGATTGAGAACGAAAACGACGTCGTAAGGCAGCCGGTTTTCGGCCATGGCCGTGAAGTCGCGCATGTCGGCGAAGAGGACCGCGACTTCGCGCTCTTCACCGTGAATGTGACGCACGCGCCCATCGCTCGGCGAGGCGGAGGGCGGCAGGAGCGGTGCGACTTGCAGATCGGCCGTCGGACGGGTCTGGCATGCCAAACGCACGTTGGGGGCGGCACCGATGCGTTTGAGAACCTTGGCCTCGTCGTCGCTCGGCGGTGCCAAATTCTCCAATCCATGGCCCACCCGCACGCGGCAAGTTGAACAACGGCCGCGGCCGCCGCACACGGAAGCATGCGGGATTCCCGCCCCGCGGCTGGCTTCCAGAACCGTAGCGCCGGCGGCGACTAGCACGCGGCGGCCTTCGGGATAGGTGATTTGCACAACGCCGCGCCGCCGGTTGTAGGCGCCGCGCAAGCCCCGCGCCACGAACGCCAGGGCAAGCAGCCCGCCGGCCAAGGCAAGAACAGCGATCTCCAGGTTTTCGATAAGCGCAACGCCAGCCTGGTCGGCGAAGTTAATTTCGTCCCTGGCGGCCGCCATCCATCGCTCGTCGCTAGCCAGACGAGCAACCTCGCGGCCGGCGAAGACGAAACCGCCGAGGGCGGAGACTGGCATCAATATGGCGAAGGCATAGAGCGTGGGAATGGCCGCGCGGTACCATGGCTTTAGGCGCAGCCAAAAATGCAGGCCGATACAGGCGTGAATCCACACCACCACAAGGGTTATGGCCTGACGAATCCCCAGACCCGGGCTGAAACTAAAATATATCAGCAGGACGTAGGCGTAATTATCATTGACGCCAAACACCTCGTGCGCGAAACGGGTACCCAGGATATGTAGGGCGATGAGCGGTGGGATCGCGAGGCCGAACAGAATTTGCGCGGCCTCCCACGGCGGCATCGCCAGACGCCTGCGGCGGTAAATCGACCATAGCGCTAGCCCGATATGTACCAGAAGAGCGCTGTAAAGCGCGATCGACATGACCGGGTTGCGCCAGGTGAACTCGAAGACCCGCCGGCCTGACTCGAGCGCTTCGAGCGATATAAGACCCAAACTGTGATTGATGAAATGCGTGAAGACGTAGGTGAAAAGGATCAGGCCGGTGACCAGATGCAGGCGGCGGCGCATGTTTCGGCCCGTCAATTGCTGATGGAGACCGCTGGGAACGCGGCGGAACGTCGCAATGATAGGGAGCCGAGACGTGGCCGCAAGCCGGAGAGTTGTCCCTGCCCCAGATATCTTGCGGTCGGAACCCGGCCTTGAACGACTTTCCCCCAGACCGATCCGAGCGGCGCGCCCGGCGGCGGGCGGCGTTGGGCCGCAAGATCGACACCAGCGTCCCCTCGCCCTGTATCAGCGTTTGCCAGATCGATAACGCGACCGGCGAGTGCTTGGGGTGCCGGCGCACAATCGACGAGATTCGGGACTGGCTCATCATGACCGCCGAAGAAAAAAATGCGGTCCTGGCCCGGCTCGCGCGGCGCCAAACGGCAACCAGCGATGACCGCTGACAACAGCACGAAGTTGAGCCGGCCGATCGAGGTTCTGCCCCCAGCGGGATTCGCGCTCTTGGCGGCGCTTAGCCTGTTTTGGGGCCTGAACTGGCCGTTCATGAAAATCGCCTTGAGCGAGATTTCGGTATGGCCGTTCCGCAGCCTTTGCCTGACCGTCGGCGGCAGCGCCCTGCTCTCGATGACCGTGCTCGGCGGCGGTTCCCTGCGTATCGCCAGCCGCGAGATTCGCCCGCTTTTGCTGTGCTCGCTCTTCAATATTGTCGGATGGCATATATTTTCCGGCTACGGCGTCTCGTTGATGGCGGCGGGCCGCGCCTCGATCATCGCCTTCACCATGCCCGTGTGGGCGGCCGTGCTCGGCGGCATCGTCCTACGGGAGCATTTGAGCTGGCGGCGCTGGCTTGGGCTCGCGCTCGGCATGACGGGGCTCGCCGTCTTGATCGGGCCGGACCTTGGCACCGTTGGCCGCACGCCCTGGGGCGCGGCCTTCATGCTCGGCGCGGCGGTTTCTTGGGCCCTGGGAACCGTCCTCATGAAACGCTTCACCTGGAGTCTGCAGACCTCGGCTCTAGCGGGCTGGCAGCTTCTGATCGGCAGCATTCCAATAACGCTGGGCGCTTTGTGGATCGGCGATTGGCCCGATCCGGCAGCCTTGAGCCGGGAAGCCTTGGCTGCGACCGCCTACGTTCTGATCGTGCCGATGATTTTTTGTCACTGGGCCTGGTTTAAGGTCGTAAGCCTGTTTCCCGCGGTGCTCGCGGCCGTCGGCACGCTGGCGATCCCCATTGTCGGCGTCCTGTCCAGTGGGGTCATTCTGGGCGAGCCCGTTGGCGCGCGGGAGATTCTTGCCCTGGCCCTGGTCTGCACCGCCTTGGCTGTGGTCTTGATCTTGCCCGCGCTGCAGCGGCGGACATCGACATGACCGAGAGGTTTGAGCTTAGAACCTCGTGCGCGCCCAAATTTTTCGCTAAACTCGACAGCGGACAAAAACTGGAAGGACACCAAAGCATGCCGGACTCCGACGAGACACCGGTCCAGTCGGACGCCGAGGTCGAGGCGGAAGCCCTCGCCAAGGCGGAGAAGGATGAAGCCGAATGGAATCGGCAATGGTTACTTTTCCCGACCGTTAGCCAGGACGATGAAGGTAACTGGCGCTATTGGGACGTGCCGGAGGACAGCGGCGTCTATAACGAGGATTGGGCCGTCGGTGAGCGCTTGGCGCGCGAGACCGTGATCCAAATGCAGAACTTTCAGTCCGGCAGCAATGTCTTGCGCCGGATCATGCGCGAGATCGACTTCGAATCGACGGTTGCCCAGGGTTTTCTAACCCGGATCGAGGACATGTTGACCAATCCGGCGCTCTATCTGGAATCGCTCGAGCCCGGCGCGGTCCGGGCGAAGCTGCGCGCCAGTTCCACGGCGTCCTAGCACGGTGCCAGACGCCCCTAACGCCGTGCAGAAGTCGTCGGCTAGCCTAAGAGATCGCCTGAGCGAACAAGACTTCGCGATCACGGCGGAGGTCCCACCTCCGCTGGCCGCGGCCCCGGAAGCGATGCTCGCCCTGGCCGCGCCCCTGCGCGACCGGGTTGACGCGATCAACGTGACCGATGCGGCCGGCGCCCGGATCGCCATGTCCAGTTTGGCGGCGGCGGCGATCTTACGCCGTGCCGGGGTCGAGCCGATCCTGCAAATGACCTGCCGCGACCGCAACCGGATCGCCCTTGCCGGCGATCTCTTGGGGGCGGCGGCCTTGGGAGTCGAGAATATCTTGGTGCTGCATGGCGACGACCCAAGCCAGGGCGATGCGCCGGACGCCAAGCCGGTATTCGATTTGGACAGCCGCGAGGTTATGAGCCTGGCGCGGCAACTTCGCGACGAAGGTGTCTTACCCTCGGGACGGAAGATCGAATCGCCACCGCGGTTCTTCATCGGGGCCGCGGATTCGCCGCACGACCCGGCCGCGGGTTGGCGGCCCGACACTTTAATCGCCAAGCAAGCGGCAGGCGCCGAGTTCGTGCAAACGCAGTTCTGCTTCAACGCCGGGGTCGTGCGCCGCTACATGGCGCGTTTGTCCGAATTTGGCTTGGCAGAGAAGTTGCGCTTTTTGATCGGGGTCGGACCGGTCGCCTCGGCGGCAAGCGCGCGCTGGATGAACGAAAAGCTATTCGGCGTGCACGTGCCCGAACCGGTGATCGAGCGCCTGGAGCGAGCCGACGACCCGGCAGCCGAAGGCCAGCGGATCTGCGTCGAATTGATTCATGAACTGCGCCAGATCGACGGCGTGGCCGGCGTGCATATCATGGCGCCGCGCGGTGGCGCGCCCGCGATCGCGAAGGTCATCGACGGCTTGTCTCAAACTCAGCGTGTGAGATTCAGATAGAGTCTGAGTTTCAGATAGAGTCTGAGTTTCAGACCGGGCGGTACTGCCGGCTATCCAGCAAAACGACCGCCGAGAGTGTCTTGTAGTCCAGATCCCGCCGGTTGCATGCAAGAACCGCGTGCTCCAGGTTTTGCCCGTCCCGGTAGACACGCGACACCCGCCAAACAACGGAAGGCAGGCCCACACGATGAAATCGCTGTCCGATTTCCAGCCGAGTCTCGCCCGCCACCCTGGCCGCCTTGACATGCCGCAAGAAAGCGGCCGGCGCGTTCTGCCAATCCGATAGGACCAGGGTTGAATCGCGTCTGTTCATGGCATGTCTAGAGGTTCAACCAACCCAGCATGTAAAACACGCCGACAAATATGGCGACCCCAATCAAAATGCCCTCTAGGCGATAAAACGCGCGGCGCTTGCCTTCGCGCGGCAGTTTACTCTCCGTCACGGATCTATACATCTATGTCTCCCACCGGCCGCGAATTTTCGCCGCTTTCGCGGCGGCGCGGCCATGCCGGCCTGAAGGCCGATCTATCGTTGGCGATCATCATACCACATTCCGGGCCTGAGTCTCGTGCCGGATTTCAGGTGATTGTAGGAACGCGAATCGGATAAGTTTAGGGGAGTTCGCCGCCGAATCGCGATGCCGCGCGAGTTGCGCACATCCTGCGCCGCGATTGAAAGACTCTATCTTCGTCTGTCGTGAAGCCCGCTCTCCTGCTGGCATTGACACTCATTTAAACCCGGCAGTAGAGTGATTTCTTTCCATGAGTCTCCATGCGGGATGTTCATGACGAAGGGGTTCAATACTAATTAAATCTGGGAGGAGTCGATGAAAACGGGCGGTCTTTTCTTATCAAGCGTAAGCCTGACGTTGCTACTATTTGCGAATCCGAGCTTCGCGGCGGGCGATGAAGCGAATCTCTCTAAACTGGGCGTCTTCAAGAAAACCGATACCGGCGCGATGGAGCGCGTGCCGCAAGGCGGCAAGTATGCGGAGAACCTGAAGAAAATCCTTCAGCAAATCAAAATGCCCGATGGCTTCAAGATCGAGCTTTTCGCGATCGTGCCCGATGCAAGAAATATGGCGGTTAGCCGGAACAAGGCCACCGTCTGGGTAGGCACGAGGAAATCCGCAGTCTGGTCGGTAACGGACAGGGATATGGACAACGTCGCCGACACGGTGGAAGCCTTCAGCCCGAGCGTCAAGTTCGATATCCCGAACGGCGTCTGCTATTCGAAGGACGGTTTCCTATTCATCGCGGAGAGAAACCGCGTGATGATGTTCCCGGCCGCGGAATACTTCATGGAAGGCTCCGACACGGTCGCGATCCCGATCGTGAAACAAGGCGATCTGATTCCCGAGGACGAAGAGTCGTACAACCATACCGCGCGCGTATGTGCGATCGGCCCGGACAACAAGCTTTATGTCAGTTTAGGGCAGCCGTTCAACGTAACCCCGCCTGAGAAAGTGGAGCTCTATGCCAAAGTTGGCATCGGCGGCATGATCCGCATGAACAGGGACGGCTCGGAGCGCGAGGTGGTGGCCACCGGAATTCGTAATTCGGTCGGTCATGCCTTCAATCCTCAAGACGGCAGCCTCTGGTTCACAGACAATCAGGTCGACGGCATGGGGGACGAGATTCCGCCGGGCGAGCTGAACAAGATGCCCGAAATGGGCATGTGGTACGGCCACCCCTACTATGGCGGCGGCAGCACCAGAACCAACGAGTACAAAGACCAGTCGATTCCCGACGACCGGGCGGCCAAGTATGTGCCGCCTCAGGTTGAAATGGCCGCTCACGCCGCGGACCTGGGAATGATGTTCTACACGGGTAAGATGTTTCCCAAGAAATACCGCAACGCAATCTTCAGTGCCCAGCATGGGTCCTGGAACGCCGTGGTCCCCAGAGGCGCCAGGGTCATGGTCACCTACCTGGACGATGACGGGAACGCCGCGAGCACGGAGCCCTTCGCCGAAGGTTGGATGAACGAGAACGGTGTCTACCTCGGCCGGCCGGTTGACGTGCAACAGTACGTCGATGGTTCGATCTTGGTATCGGACGACAAGGCTGGGGCGATTTACCGCATCTCCTACAGCGGCAACTAACCTCTAGTCGAACCGATAACATTGGAATTTGGGCCGGGTGAAAACCCGGTCCAAATGCCTTCGGTCAGGTGAATATGGCTATGTCAAGAATACTCCCCATCCTTGCTGCCGTGCTAATGTCCGTGATCGGATTGGCCGGCAATCGGGCTTTCGCCGGGGATCCGATGGCTGGAAAAGCGAAGGTGGAGGCCGCGTGCCAGGTGTGTCACGGATTGGATGGCAGGGCCACCGCTCCCATGGCCGCGAACCTAAGCGGCCAACAGAAAGAGTACCTTGTCGCCCAACTCGAGGCTTACCGCGCGGACAAACGCCGCCACGAGCAGATGAACATCATCGCGAAAATGCTCAGCGACGACGATATTGAAAATGTGGCAGAGTGGTATTCGAGCATCAAGATAACCATAGAGATGCCGAACTGAGTTTCTGGCTCAGGATCAAAAGCCGCAGTTAAGCTGCATTGAACCGGTAAAGAAGGAACCTGAAAATGACATGGAAGACCCCGAAAATCGTCGAGATCGCCGTCGGCATGGAAATCAACGCCTATGCCTGCGCGGAGTTGAGAAAGTAACTCGGCCCCGTACGGCCGGGTTGCCGCGCGGCACAATCCCGTAATCCATGCGGATCCTTATCCTCGGTTCGGCCGCCGGCGGCGGTTTCCCGCAGTGGAATTGTAACTGCCCGGTTTGCCAGGCGGCACGGGCGAACGACGGGCGCGCGCGGGCGCGCACGCAGTCCTCGATCGCCGCCAGCGCCGACGGCGAACGCTGGGCGTTGTTCAATGCCTCGCCCGATCTGCGCCAGCAAATCAACGAGAATCCGGCCCTACACCCGCGCACCGGAACACGGCATAGCCCGATCTCCTCGGTGGTTCTGACCAACGCGGATGTCGATCATGTCGCCGGACTCTTGACCTTGCGCGAGCGGCAGCCGCTTTCGCTCTACGCCAGCGACCGGGTCCACGGCGCCCTCGAAGCCAATCCGATATTCGGGGTTCTCAATCCGGATTTCGTGGCGCGCCGGCCCCTGCCTCTCGGTACGGCACAGGAGATACACGACCGTGACGGGACCGGGATCGGCCTCAGCGTCGAAGCCTTCACGGTGCCGGGCAAGGTCGCGCTGTACCTGGAAGACGAGAGCGCCGGCGCGGACGCAAACTTCGGCACGCGTGAGGGCGATACCATCGGCCTGTGCGTGCGCCAACGCGACAGCGATGCCGCGTTCTTCTATATTCCGGGCTGCGCGGCGCTGACCCCGCCGCTCGCCGCCCGATTGAAGGGCGCGCAGCTGGTGTTGTTCGACGGCACCTTGCACGAGGACGAGGAAATGGTGAGCGGCGGCCTGAGCCCAAAGACGGGTCAGCGCATGGGTCACATCAGCATCTCGGGGCCGAACGGCTCGATCGCCGCCTTCGCGGGGCTCGGCGTACAGCGGCGCATGTTCATTCACATCAACAACTCCAACCCGGTCCTTTTGGAGCAGTCTCCCGAACGCGCGGCGGTCGAGCGCGGCGGCTGGGAAATCGCCATGGACGGTCAGGAGATTGAGATATGAGCCCTGACGAGCTGGAAGCCCGCCTGCGCCAGATCGGCGCGGAGCGCTATCACGACCTACACCCTTTCCACAAGCTGCTGCACGGAGGTGCGCTCAACAGGGGACAGGTTCAGGCCTGGGTCCTCAACCGATACTGCTATCAAAACGCCATCCCCAGGAAGGACGCGGCCCTGATTTCGCGCATCCATGACGTTGAGTTGAGGCGCGAGTGGCGGCGCCGCATCGAGGACCACGACGGCAGCGGTCCCGGGGAAGGGGGGATCGAACGCTGGCTCGTGCTCGCCGAGTGCGTGGGACTGGACCGCGACTACGTGGTATCCACCGAAGGAGCGCTGGCGGCAACCAAGTTCGCCGTCGAGGCCTACGTGCGCTTCGTGCGGGAGCGCCCCTTGCTGGATGCCATCGCCTCTTCGCTCACCGAACTTTTCGCCCCCGGTATCCACAAGGAGCGCATTGCCGGCTTGTTGCAGCACTACGATTTCGCCGACGACAAGTCCCTGTCCTACTTCCGCAAGCGCCTCGAGGAGGCGCCGCGCGACGTGAAGTTCGGGCTTTCCTACGTGCTGCGCGAGGCGCGCACCGCCGAACAGCAGCAAAACGTGATCGACGCACTTTTGTTCAAGACCGACGTGCTCTGGGCGCAGCTCGACGCCCTGCATCACGCTTATGTGGAGCCGGGAAACATCCCGCCCGGCGCCTTCGTACCCGAGGAAATGACAGCATGAGCGAGGCCATGACGGACGCCCGCCCGCAAGGGGCGGCGGAGATGCCGGCCGGCCCAGCGCCGCCGCTTGCGATCCTCTTCGAGCTGTCGCACCGCTGCCCGCTGCAATGCCCCTACTGCTCCAATCCGCTGGCGCTGGAGCGCGCGCACGGCGAACTCGATACCGCCACCTGGATGCGGGTGCTGGACGAGGCCAACGAGCTTGGCGTCCTCCAGGTTCACTTCTCCGGTGGCGAGCCCAGCGTGCGCAAGGACCTGGAAGAGCTGGTCGCGCACGCCGCGCGGATCGGCCTCTATACCAATCTCATCACCTCCGGCGTTTTGATCGACCGCGCGCGCCTGGAACGCCTGGCCGAAGCCGGGCTCGATCACCTGCAACTCAGCATCCAGGACAGCGACCCGGCCAACGCCGACCGCGTCGGCGGCTACAAAGGCGGGCATGCCAAGAAGATGGCGCTGGCCGGCTGGGTCCGCGAAATCGGGCTGGCCTTGACCATTAACGCGCCGATGCACCGGCACAACCTGGACCGACTGGAGGACATTATCGAGCTGGCGGCGAGTCTCGGTGCCGGGCGGCTCGAGGTCGCGCATGTGCAGTACTACGGCTGGGGTCTGAAGAACCGGGCTGCGCTCATGCCCACGCGCGCGCAACTCGACCGCGCGACCGGGATCGTGGAGGCTGCGCGGGCGCGGCTCAAGGGCGTCATGGTGTTCGACTACGTAGTGCCGGACTACTACGCCCGGCGGCCCAAGGCCTGCATGGGCGGTTGGGCGCGTCAGTTTCTCAACGTCACGCCCAGCGGCCAGGTCATGCCGTGCCATGCCGCCGAGACCATTCCCGGCCTGCGCTTTGACAACGTGAAAGACCGCCCGCTGAGCGAGATCTGGGCCCAGTCGGAGGCCTTCGCGCGCTTTCGCGGCACCGACTGGATGCCGGAGCCCTGCCAGTCCTGCGAGCGGCGGGAGATCGATTGGGGCGGTTGCCGCTGCCAAGCCCTGGCCATTACCGGCGACGCCGCCGCGACCGATCCGGCCTGCGCCCTCTCGCCCCATCACGAGGCTCTCGTGGCCCTGGCCGAGGCCGAATCCCACACGCAAGCCCCACCCTTCGCCTATCGCCGCTTTACGGCGGAGTAGCGCGCTTTCCGTTTAGGTCGAAACGCCGCCGCGATCAGGGCATCGCCAGTGGCCGCTCCGCGACCGGATCGAAACTCTTGGCTTCAAAACGATAGAATCCTTGAGCCTCGATGGAGCGCATGGCCAAACCTTCGTCGAAGGCGACACGCTCTTTGCCCATCTCGCCGTAAACCCCGACCTTGATAAGCTCGTCACCGGGCGTCGGGCAGACATTACCGCTCATGACCGCATCGGCATGCTTTTCATCGGTCACGATGAAATAGTCGTGGTCGCTTTGGCACTGATATACATGGAACTCCATGGCTGCCTCCATTTAGAGACCCCTGCGTGATTATAGTTAACGCCACGCCGCCGGATTTCGCCATGACTCAGATCAAACTGCCCCTTACTCCTTTAAACGGTTTCCCTGTTATTCCCTGCTGAACAGGGAATTTTTTTGACCCCACCCGTCCCGGCGCGGCCCAAGCAAGGCAAAGGCGGGGGAAAACGTAAGAGGGTTTATAGAGGGTCCGCGCGAACGCCCCCGCCCGGCGATGACACTATTGGTGCACAACACCGTCGGCGCAACGCCCATACATCGGCGGAACCAATCCCAGCAAACCGAACAAGTCGTCACGCGCTGGCCGAACCAGCACTGGAGTCGACTCTAACAACTAAATGATATACAACTTACAGTTGTTATAAAAAGGCGTTTCTATGCTATCGCGCATCAAGATGGGTTATTGAAAAGTTAGTTCGAATCTGACGGAGTAAAACATCTAAAGTTGAAGGAGGGCACATCATGGGCATGTTCAAGCCGCAAATTAGGATCAGTATAGACCCAAGCCTCAAAACCTATGCACTGGAGGCAACAGTAATGGTACCCAATGGGTGTTACCTGTCGGGAGGCACCGAACGCGGGCTACCCAAAGATCAATACGATGTGCCCGAGACGGAACCAGTCATTTTGAAAATTGTCAAACGTGATGGCCTCTGCACCCAAGGGCTCAAAATGCTGGAATACTATCTGCCAGGCATTCCGCTCGTTGAAGGAAAAGACCGCCTGATTGCATTCGCAACAGTCGGTGATGACGTAGTTGGCGTAGCTTCAAAGCCAGTTCTGCAGGTTGAGAAACTTAAGTCTGCAATGACTGCACCGCAGCAGCTGTCTGGCGCCCAATTGAATTCCGTCTGCGCGTGGGTTAACGCAATGCCTCCAGGTCCGCCGCGTATTATCACGGTCTTAAACGTCTTTGCTCCTTGTCTAAACCATCAGTTTGATGTGGTCGATCATGGGCACTTCGGCGTTACAGGCCGCACCTTATTATTGAAACTAAGCGCTAAACGCCCCGATATCTGTCTAGATGCTATTTTCGATGGGCCAGTAAAGTTTGAAAGGGAGATAAAGAAGCCGGATGAGTTTGACTCTGTTGCGGTTGAATTTGAGGGTAAGCTCACGTTCGACCCTCTTGAAACCGTTGTCTGAATTGGACTCTTTGTCAGTCCAGTAAGATACTAATGAATTCTGAGGATACCAAATTCCTGGGAACAGAATAATTCCTTAGCGCCCCTATCTATGTCTTGGGCTTGGGGCCGGGTTTGGCCTTTTTCAGGGTCCGGCCTAGGCGCTCTTCGAGTTGGGTCACGAAGCGGGCGCTGCCGAGCGGGCGGCCGGTGCTTATGTGAGCGCGAATTGCGGCGAGATCCTCGGCGCCCAACCCGGCGCGCAGAAAATCTTTCCAATCGGGGGCCCGGCTGAGCAGGGGCCGCACCCTGACCACGCCGTCGTCCTGACCGGCGAGATGCGCCCGTGCGCTCGACCATTTCCAGGCCCGCGCCGTGTGCGCCAGTTTCGCACGCACGGGGTTGAGCTCGACATAGCGCGCGCAGGCCAGCACATGCCCCCGGTCCATGGGAAAAGAGGCGAAGCGCCCCTGCCACAGATAACCACGCCAGCCGGTGTGGAAATGGACGTATCGGGTGTAACGCCGGTGCGTCTCGCCAAGGGCGGCGCGCAGGCCGTCCGCCTCGCGCGGCACCAGGATCAGATGGACGTGATCGGGCATCAGGCAGTAGGCCCAGACCGCGACCCCGGCGGCGCGCGTGTGCTCGGCCAGGAGCTCGAGATACACCCGGTAGTCCGCGTCCTCGAAGAAGACCTGCTGACCCCCGTTGCCCCGCTGAGTCACAAGATGCGGCAGCCCCGGCGCCACCACGCGCGCCAATCTCGCCATGACAAGAGCCTAGGCGCGGTCGGCGCCGGCGTCAATTAGTATTGTGTCCCCTGAACTCTACATCGAACACGGACGTAAGCCGGAACACGTTATCGATCGCTATGCCTGCAGGCTTTCGATTAGGAGCTTGGCTGCGGCTTCCGAGGATTGTGGGTTCTGCCCCGTGATCAGCAGCCCATCGCGAACGGCAAACGAACTCCAGTTGCCGGCTTTTCGGAATTTAGCGCCCAGTTTTATGGCCCCCTGCTCCACGGAGAAGGGTACATAGTCCGACGCGCCGACTTCAAGCTCCTCACCGTCGGTGAAGGCGGTAATTTCCACGCCCTCGATCAGGTGTTTGCCATCGGCGGTTTTGGCGTGCAGCAGAGCTGCCGTGCCGTGGCAGACGGCCGCCACCGGTTTGCCCTGGGCATATAAGCTTGAAATCAGGGCCAACGAGTGATCGTCGCTCGCCAGATCCCACAGGGGGCCATGGCCGCCGGGATAGAAGACAGCATCGAATCCGTCGGGCGTTACGTCGCTCAAACGTTTGGTTTTTTCCAACAGGTTTTGCGCCACTTTATCCTCGTCGAAGCGATGCGTGGCGTCGGTCAAGAATTGATCCTGGCGGCTGGCTGGATCCACCGGCGGAAGTCCCCCCTTGGGCGAGGCCAGCGTAATTTCCGCACCGGCATCTAGGAAGCTGTAGTAAGGCGTGGCGAACTCCTCCAGCCAGAAGCCGGTGGGGTTGCCGGTGTCGCCGAAATCGGCGTGGGAGGTAAGGACCATCAAAATCTTCATTGTCATCTTCCTGTCGTTTGTGAACAGCGATGACGGAAAGATAATCGTTTAATTTTCTTGGTATAATTCGCAATATACTTAACTTATTGTAATATTTTCTTTTACAATAGAGGCCGAATGTCAGACGAAATTCGAGGCATGCTGGTCTTCGCTCGGGTGGTGGAAAGCGGCAGTTTTGCTGAAGCGGCACGACGCTTGGGCGTCAGCCGCGCCGCCGTCAGCCATCAGGTAAAGCAGCTGGAGGCGCGGCTGGGGACCCGGTTGCTCCACCGCAGCACCCGCAGCCTGAGCCTGACCGATGTCGGCGCCAGCTATTACCAAAGCTGCAAGCTGATCGCCGAGGAAGCCACCTCCGCCAACCAACGCGTGCAGAGTCAGAGGGACGAACCGGTCGGGCGCATCTCGGTCACCTGTTCGACCAACTTCGGCCTCGCGCGCGTGGTGCCGGTCCTAAGTACCTTCCGGAAGCTCTATCCCAAGGTGGAACTGGACGTGGAGCTTACCGATGCCATTGTCAATCTGGTGGAAGGCGGATTTGACCTTGCGCTCCGCGCTGGCCCCCTCCCCGACTCCGGGATGATGGCGCGTAAGATCTGCAGCACCCAGCGGCATATCTGCGCCGCGCCGGATTATCTGGAAGCGAAGGGAACGCCCCACACGCTGGAAGAGCTCTCGACCCACGCCTGGGTCACCTATAGCCGCAACCCGGGGCATATCGGCCTGTTCCGCGACAGCCGGGAATACCGCCTGAAAATCGCCGGCCCGGTGCGCACCAACAATGCCGCCGCGCGGTTGAAGTTCGTCCTGGAAGGGCATGGGTTGGGCCTGCTACCGGCCCATGAAGTCATGAGCCAGCCGGAAGGACGATTGACGATATTGCTTCCGGACTACCAGTTGACCCCGCTGGATCTCTACGCCGTGTACCCCCCCGGTGCAGCCTCCACCATGAAGGTGCGTAAGTTGATCGACTATTTGGCGGCGCAGTTATGATGGCGGACTCACTTGAGTATGGCCGCGTGACCGGCGCGGGGCGCGCGGACGCGGAACCCGCCTTCGTCGATGCTTGGCAGGCCGCGGGAAATGAACCCGATCCCGGCTACACCTTCCTCTATCCGCCCGAGCAATGCGACAGGCGAGACAAGCGCATCGACTACTGTTTTGTCTGTTCCAAGCTCGCGGATCGTATCCGCAAGTGCTGGATCGACACCGAGGCGGAAGGCTCCGATCATCAGCCGATCTGGACCGAACTCGCCTGTAAGTAACTCGCCTGTAAGTAAGCTGTAACCGTCCAGCGTCGCCGATCTGCCGCGATAACGATGTCGCTGTTAGGTTCAGGGTTGAGCGTAACGCCAGGGCAGCGGTTCATCGATGCATATGATTTTGGCGCTATTGCGTCGGGTCCGACGAGACTCGGATCACCAGCTTGCCGAAATTCTTACCCTTGAGCAGGCCCATCAGCGCCTTGGGCGCGTTCTCGAGCCCATCGACGAAATCCTCTCGATATTTCACCCGGCCCTCGCGAATCCAAGCGCTCATGACTTGTTGAAATTCGCGCTCCTGCGCGGCGAAATCCCAGACGATGAAACCTTGAATTCTCAAACGGTTGCTGAGAACCGAGCGCATCAGCAGGGGAATTTTATTCGGTCCCTCGGGCGCCCCGGTAGCATTGTATTGGGCAATCAGCCCACAGACAGGAACCCGCGCGAAAAAATTGAACAAGGGCAAGACGGCTTCAAACACCGCGCCGCCGACATTCTCCCAATAAATATCCACGCCCTCGGGGCAGGCCCCGGCGAGTTTCTCCGCAAAGTCCGGATCGCGATGGTCGAGGCAGTCGTCGAACCCGAGGTCGTCGATGACGAACTTGCATTTCTCGGGTGAGCCGGCGACGCCTATGACGCGGCACCCTTTTATCTTTCCAATTTGCCCGACAGCGGAGCCGACGGCGCCCGAGGCCGCGGCAACGACGAGCGTCTCACCTTCCTTCGGCTGGCCGATATTGAGAAGCCCGGTATAGGCCGTCATGCCCGGCATGCCGAGAACGCCGAGCGCCGTCGAAATGGGCGCCTTCGCGGAATCGAGCTTGCGCAGCCCCTTGCCATTGGAGAGCGCGTAGTCCTGCCAACCGGTTTGGCCGAAGACGATGTCACCCCCGGTGAATTTCGGATGCTTCGACGCGACGACCTGACCGACCGCGCCGCCGGTCATGACGTCACCAATCCCGACCGGTTCCGCATAGGACTTCGCCGCGTTCATGCGGCCGCGCATGTAAGGGTCGAGCGAGAGATAGATTGTGCGCGTCACCACTTCGCCATCGTCTGGCGCAGGCACCGGCGTTTCCACCAACTCGAAATCGCTTTCCTTGGGGGCGCCATCCGGCCGCGCCGCCAGCAGAATCCGGCGGTTTGTTTTTCTCGTCATGTCGTCTCCCTCAAGCGGCAATTGGAAGCGTACCGTGGCCTCCGGGCGCGTCCAGCGCTAGGCATGCGGAATGGCGCCAAGTGACCCGCCCCTAGGGTTAGTACCATATAGTCGCCGGCGCCAGGCGTGGACTCGCCCCGTTAACCCGGCATTCACCAAAAACCGTGTAAACCGGGGAAGACTGGATTAGCCGACTCGGCTGTCGGGACCGGCTAGTCGGGGCCAAGACTTGGCGCAGGGCACGACGGGGCGCCGCCCGGCCGGGCCGCAACGCCCCCGACGGCCGGTATGCGGCCGCGCGAAGGAAAGCTATCGTTTTGTTTTACGAGTGGAATACTGGCGCGCCCGGGAAGACTCGAACTCCCAACCTCCTGATCCGTAGTCAGACGCTCTATCCAATTGAGCTACGGGCGCGGCGCGGGTGCGATCCGGCTGAAAACTCGGTCGCCGGACCTCAAAGCGCGCGGACATTACGCGACGCCGCTGTGCGGCGCAAGGGCTTCGCAACTGGCAGGAATCCTGGGATTCCGCTGGCTCAAGTGGGGGAAATGTGACTTGTACGCCCAGAATCCATCCAGTACTATCGCCGCTCGCTTAGGGGGGACGGGGACAATTGACTCTTACTTATTTCAGAGTTTCATTGTTCGCGGAATAATCGGTGGGAATCTCCATGTATAAAAGAGAAATCTCTCTGTTAAGACGGACCGCGCCCGTCTTGGCGACGGTTTTTTTCTTGGGCGCCTGCACCTTTATGGACGAGGCCTTGCTCCCCTCCTTGACCGGAGAGTCCGCATCCAGCGCCCAGACACAAGCGGCCGCAAGCGCCGCGGCGCCTCAAGCCACCGCTCAAGCCCAGACTCCGCGCGCCGCACCTGCTGCGCCCGGTGGCGCCCCGTCGCTGTTCGGCAGCTCGAATTTCGAAGCGCCGGGCGTGACCAACGCGCAGCCGAGCGGCACGCATGTCGGACAAAAGATCGAGGAACTGCGCGGCGACCTGGCCCGGCTTCAGTCGCGCATGTCGGAGCACAACGGTCAACTGCAGGGCCAACGCGCCGCGGCGCGGCAAAGCGCGAACGCTTATCACAGCTTGGTCGGCGACGTTAATTCGCGCCTGCAAGTCGGCACCACCCCCGGCAACCCGGAGCTGGTGGCCGAATGGAACCAGGCCCAGGTCGAACTGAATAAGGTCGGCGAGAGCATCTCGGTTCTCAACGCTCTTTCCAACGAGGCCGCGTCGACCTCCGCCCTGGCGGCGTTCCTGCTGGAATCGACACGCGCGACCTTCGAGCTTCGCGGCGCCGTGGAAGAAGACCATCGCCAGCTGGCGATTCTGGAAGACGAGGTCAATAAGACGGTCGTCGTCGTCGATCGCTTGCTGAACGAACTTTCCGAGGATGTGGCGCGCACCCAGAATTACTTCACGGCGGAGCGTTCGAACCTCACCGCCATGCAGGTTGCCATCGACAACGGCGAATACATTGGCGGCAGCTTGGCGAGCCGGGCTTACGGCGTGCCCGCGCCACCGCCGACGGGCGGCGCGGCGGCCCTGGTCGGCCAGCGTCAGCCTCTGGTGGTGATCCGTTTCGCCGACCCCAACGTCCAGTACGAGCAAGCCTTGTTCTCGGTTGTGAACCGGGCCCTGGAACGGCGGCCGAACGCCGGTTTCGATCTGGTCGCGATCACGCCGAACACCGGCTCGCCCGCGCAGATATCGCTCGCGACCACCAAATCGCGCCGCAACGCCGAGAACGTCTTACGCTCGCTGACCAGCATGGGCCTGCCTGCCGACCGCGTCACCCTGTCCGCGACCAGCAGCGCGCAGGCCCAAGGCAACGAGGTCCACGTTTACGTGCGCTGAGGGCTCTCGCTGTAAGTCCGCCAGCTTGAACCCTGCAACGGCGTCCTAGATGCCACGAATTTCTCTTCCACCACACTAGATTCATAACCCGTAAAGTCGTCATGTGTGGACGGCCCCTTGCGCCGGCGGGGCCGTCCACACATGACGGCAATGAATTAGAGTCGAACTTCAGTTCCGCCGGCCCCGTTCGACTTCGCATATCTACAAGATATAGCGGCCTTGTGCGGGCACACCCCAAAATTTTGTTGACCAGGCACGTGAGCCGCTGATATCAGAGCGGCACAGGTGCATGGACGCGGGCCCATGAAAAGACCCTGACGACACGGCCCGGTTCGGCGTGACCGCTTTGGCGGATCGCCGGGCCGGGCCGTTGTTATTTCAGGTTAAAGCGGGGCGCGGGGTTACTGCGACTCATATCCCGTCTCGAACGCCAAGACTCATGACTTATCCTTCGAGACGCGTTCTTCGAACGCTCCTCGGGATGAGGCGGGTGTTCTATCCAAAAAGATTACCTCATGCTGAGCAGCCGCGCGGCGGCGTCTCGAAGCATGGCAGCCGGGTCGCGAATTCCGGGATCCGGTATCGAGAGCGGCCCAGCCCACAAATTTGCGCGGCAGGTTTCGCTAAAGCGGTATGTTTCGGGATGCGGAAATAAATGAAGGCGCCAGGTGCGCGGACGCGGGGCCCTTCGCAATGCACTCCGAAGAGTACAACCCTGACGCCTTCCGAACCCTGGGTGCCCTTGAGACCCGAATCTCCCTCTTCTTGCGGCCCCTAGGAGCCGTAGATCGGGGGGACCCTGCGATCCGAAGACCGCCCGTTTCATCTGGCTCGTTGACCCGAAAGCCACCTAACCCGACGAACCGATAACCCCAAAAGATCCTTCCGGTTCGCGCGCTTTAGATCCCGAAAGACCCAAGCACGGGAATAATGATTATTTATTTCGCTCCGGCGAACAATCGCAAACGCAAATACTCATCGAAAATTCTGTGGACGAAACTGCGATATTTGCACAATTGCTCCACAGTTTTTTCCACAGCAACTCGTTGCCGCCGAATCGAAAACCCTTCGCGGCGGCGTTGCCGCGCATCGCATCGTAAGCTTTAATTCGGCGACCAAGAATTTCACTGCAGGAACTTCCCGCATGACAGACGCCGCCGCGCCATCGAAAACGTTTCCGGTCTCTTGGGATCAACTGCATCGGGACGCCAAGGCCCTGGCCTGGCGTTTGATGGCAGGCGGGCCATGGCAGGGAATCGTGGCGGTCACGCGCGGCGGATTGGTTCCCGCCGCGATCGTCGCGCGCGAGCTGGAAGTTCGTTTGATCGATACTTTTTGCGTTGTCAGTTACGATGACCGTGAGATCGGCAATGTGCGCATCCTCAAGGATGTGGAAGGCAAGGGTGAAGGCTGGCTGATCATCGACGACCTGGTCGACACCGGTCAGACCGCCAAGGTGGTTCGCGAACACTTGCCCGAGGCGCACATGGCGACCGTCTATGCAAAACCGGCCGGGCGGCCGCTGGTCGACACCTTCATTACCGAAGTGAGTCAAGACACCTGGATTCTATTTCCCTGGGACACCGAGCTGCAGTCGGTGCCGCCACTGGCCCGCACAAAGGCGGGACTCTAGAGCATGATCGGATCATGCTCTAACCAAGCTCGAGATTACGCGACCGATATGTTGTCGATGAGGCGTGTCGAGCCCAACCAGGCGGCGGCGAAAAGCCGCGCCGGCGGCCGGGCGCGATCAAGCGCGGCCAAAGTCTCGCCGTCGCGCAGCTCAAGATAATCGATCCGCGCGAAACCGGCGTCCTCAAGCATCCGGCGGCCCTGCTCCAGGATCGATTTGGCTGGGCCGCCCGACGCCAGGGCGCGGGCCAGTTCGCATAGAATCCGGTAAAGCGCGGGCGCCCGGGCCCTATCTTCGCGTGAAAGATTGGCGTTGCGCGAGGACAAGGCCAGACCGTCGGCATCCCGCGCCGTCGCCACGCTCTCTATGCGGACCGGAATATCCAGGTCCCGAGCCGCTCGACGAACCACGAGCAGTTGCTGGTAGTCCTTTTCGCCGAAAAATGCGGCGTCAGGCGCGGCCTGGCACAACAGCTTCGAGACAATCGTGCTAACCCCGTCGAAATGGCTGGGTCGCGTGGCGCCGCACAAGCAGGCGGTCAGGCCGCTCACCGTGACCGCCGTGGCAAAGCCAGGCGGATACATCTCCTCTTGCGCCGGTATGAACAGCAGATCGGCGCCGGCCTCCGAGAGCAACCTGGTGTCGCGCCCTATGTCGCTAGGATAACGCGCCAAGTCGGCGCGGTCGTCGAACTGCGTCGGGTTGACAAAGATCGTCACCGCGACGCGATGGCATTGGGCGCGCGCGGCCCCAACCAGGGCCAAATGCCCTTCGTGCAGCGCCCCCATGGTGGGCACGAGCGCGACGGTATCGCCAGCGGCCCGCCACCCGGCCACGATGCGGCGCAGATCGGCAACGCTCCTCGAAACCGCGAGCTTGACCCGGTTGTTCTTTTCTTGGGCTCCACTCATGGTTTGGAGAGGACCTCCGACGACGCCCGGTCGGGGCCAGTGCTGGGAAAACGGGTGGAGCGGCCGCCGCAGGATGCGGACCTTCTAGGCCCCTTCGGAGATGACCTCTAGGGCCGCCCGGTCCGACAACTCGACCTTTCCGTTGCTCTGCAACGCGATCGCCCCGCCTTGTTTCAACTGGGTGAAAGTGCGGCTCACGGTTTCGGTCGTCAGGCCCAGGAAGTCGCCGATATCGTTCCGGCTCATGGGAACCGAGATCGGGTTATCCTTCTGGCCGCGCTGCACCGCGCGCCGCGACAGCATGAGGAGGAACGAGGCGACCTTCTCGCGCGCCGTCTTGCGCCCAAGCAGCAACATTTGCTCCTGCGCAACCGCCAGTTCATGGCTGGCCATGCCGAGGAGCCTGCGCTCCATCCTGGGATAGCGCTCCAGCAAGGGCTCAAGCAGCTTCCGGGGAAAGCGGCACAAGGTCGAAAAAGTGACCGCCTCGGCGCTGTAAGCATAGGTCTCGTCGTTGGCGAGGCCTAGAAAATCGCCGGGAAACAGAAACCCGGTCATCTGCCGCCGCCCATCGGGCAGAAGCTTGTATATCTTGATCGCGCCGGCGGTCACATTGAAGACATGCTTGGCCGGTTCGGCCTCATCGAATAGCGGCTCCCCCGGCCCCAGTTCGACACTGGAGACGATGGCCGACATATCCGCCACCTCCCGGTCGTCCAGGGCCGCGCACAGGGTCAAGTGGCGCACATTGCAGGCACTGCACGGAGATCCGGGTCCGCCGGTCCGAGGCGCCGGGTCGGGCAAGTGAGCCGACATCTTTCTGATCTCAAAAAGCGACATAGCCGCCTGTCCGCAATTCCACAGCCTGAGGCTAATACTACACGGCGGGGGCCAGGAATCCAGCCCAACGCCGAAATTCGCTCATTATTGGGTGCGGACCAAGATCCATTGGCCCCGGCCATTGATGTAGGTCAAGGACGCCTTTCCCCCGAAAGGCCCAGCATGGACATCCGACCAACAGTTACATCCGAAACGGCCGTGCGCGAATTAACCACAGAACCCCTGACAATTGAACGAATTGACCAAGCCTTTCCCCTGGTCCAGACCTCCTTGCCGCATATCCTCCTGGACGACTGGCGCGGCTTTGCACGCGATAAGATTCGCGCGGGCGCCTCCGGTTCCGAAGGTATACAGAGCGTCATCGCGGAGCAAAATTATATCGCCGGCCTGAGCATATACCGCATTGAGACGGTCCTTTTCCACGGCCCAGCCCTGATTGCGGACCATTTCATGGCCCTCGACCTCTTCGACCGCCCGGCCGTGGCCCACGCCTTGGCGGAATTTCTGGAGGATCTGGGGCGCCAGCGTGGCTGTACCGCCTTGCACACCAATATCCCCGAGAGCGGTGTTCGCTGGCAGGGGTCAGACGACTGCTTGGCCTCGATCCTGCGCGAACGCGGCCACACCGTCGAATCGCTGCTTCTGTGCAAGACGCTCGGCAACGCACCCGTGCGCAGCTAGCGGTCGGTTCCGGGGTTCGGTAAGACCAGCTTGAAGCGTGTCCCCTCGGCGGTCGAGCTCTCCAAACGCAAATCGCCCCCATGCGCCCGCATTAACTCGCGAGCGATCGCCAGGCCCAGCCCGGTCCCGCCGGGCCGCGCCGAGCCGGCGAAGGGCACGAACAGGTTCTCCCGCGCCCGTGGCGGCAGGCCGGAGCCGTTGTCGGTAACATAGATCACGGTCTGATCCCCGTCGCGTTCAGCGGTGACATCGACCCGCGCCGCGCCGGCGTGGATCGAATTTTGGCTCAGGTTGCTCAGGACTCGGTGAAGCTGCTCCTTGTCGGCCTCAATCTCGAAGGCGCCGTCGAACAGACAGCGAAGCGCGGGCGTCCCGTTGATTTTCTCCGGCAGGTTCTGGCCGACGTCGGCGACCAGCTCAGCCAGGTCGAAACGGCGCGGCTCTATCCTCGGCGCGCCCTGGCGGGTGAAATCGAGCGTTTGAGCGCACAGATTGACGGCCCGGTCGATGGCGCCCATCAGGGTCGGCGTCACGCGTTGCACCTCCGGGTCCCCGCTCGCCGCCAGGCGGTCGGAGACCAAACGCGCCGTGGCCAGAATGTTTCGCAAATCGTGATTGATCTTGGTGACGGCGGTTCCCAGCGCGGCCAGATGCGCGCGCTGTTGCAGGGCATCGCGCAAGCCATGCTGCATGCTTGCCAGCTCGCGCCGGGCAACCCCGATCTCGTCGGTGCGCGCGGTCGGCAAAGCTATTCGCGACGCATCCTCGGGGTCCTCGCGAAAGCGCGCCATGTTCTCCGTCAGGCGGCGCAGGGGCCTCACCATGAGCAGATGCAGGCTGAGATACACCAGCGCGGCCGTGAATAGCGAAATACCGAACGAAAGACCCAGAATACGGTTGCCGTAACCGATCATCAGGGTCCGGAGTTCGGCTTCGTCGAGCACGATCTCAACCAGAATATTCGGATCGTTTGGCGAGGGCCCGACCACGCGCAAAATCCGGCCGCCGTCGCCCAGCAAGGTTCTCACGGCGCTGCCGATCAGGGCAAAGAAGTTGGTGTCCCGCAGATCGAAGCTGGTGTCGAGCCGGTCGGGCTCGGCCGACATGAGCATGAGCTTTCCAGCGTTCGGCTTGGTCAGAGCAACCATGTAAGCGCCGACGTGGGTCAGCAGCTCGCGTTCCAGCTCCTCGCTGACCATGTTGTCCGGGGTCGCCTCGAGCGCCAGGATAGCCAGGTGCGCGTCGCCCAGGCGCTCCTGCAGGTAAGTCAGACGAAACCGGCCGATGGAGGGCGCGAAAATCAGCACCTCGGCCAGCATCACGAACGCGATCGTCAGAAGCAGAAGCTTTGCCGACAGGCTCTTGGCCAGCGGCGGTAGTCGCAGCTTGGTCACCGTCATAGTATGATTATACCATGAAGTGGCCGCGCAGGTACGGCTAAGGCGCAAACAACCCGCGCCGCGACGTTTTTCGGTGTGCGGGCCAAGGCCCAACGACGGAGAGCGTCCGGCCCGGGTCCAGTGGGATCGAAAGAAGTGGCGCGCCGCTACCGACCAAGGGAGAGGGAGGGTTCGGAAGGCAGCGGACGCGCCGGCACCTCAGCAATCGAAGGCCAACTTCGCTTGAACCTAGTTGGTCGTCGCCTTGCAGGGGTTGCAGGGGTTGCACTTGGCCGCCGCGCAGGGGTTGCACGGATTGCACTTCTTGGCCGCCGCGCAAGGGTTGCAGGGATTGCACTTCTTGGCCGCCGCACAGGGGTTGCAGGGATTGCATTTGGCCGCCGCACAGGGATTACACTTCTTTGCGTCGCTCGCGGCGATCTGCACCGGGGTGTCGGCCGCTTTCGCGCTGGCGCCCGGAAGGGTGGCAGCGCCCGTCGCCAAGGTTGCGACGCTCAGTGCTAGAATTGTCTTCTTAATCATAATTCGCCTCCTAGAGTGATGCCTCGCCGGCAGGTTCGCCGGCCGCGCGCACCGGGCCTTGGTACATGGGCGTCGCTGCAAACCTGTCGGCAGCGACATACCCATTCCGGAAAAGCGCGCCCCAAGATAATGGCGATTCGGGTCAGACTTCTCGACTCACGTCTGAGCGTTTTGGTTCACAAGTCCGTGAAAGTTATCACGAATTTCTCACCGCGGCGGATCGTGGGACGGCTCTTGGCGTGCCTGGCCCGGTATGAAAAGGGCTTGGAAAAACGAGGCAGGATCCGACGCACGATCAGCCCAGACGGGCGAGCAAGCGAACCAGCCATTTGGTGCGCTCGCTAAATAGCTTAGGCACGTAGAAGCTGCCCGCCGCGCGCTTGTTGGCTTCGCCCAGAGTCGGGTAGGGCGCGATCATTTCGGCCAGGGCCGAGACCTTGGCGCCTTGAGACATCGCCAGCACCCAGGGTTGAATCAACTCCCCCGCCTGCTCCCCGACGATGGAAGCGCCCAAAATCTTGCCGTTCGGCGCGGTGACCGCCTTAACCAGGCCACTGGTTTTCCGCTCCGCCTGGGCCCGGTCGTTTTCCGCGAAAGGCCAGCGCAGGATACGGATATCGCCATGCGCCTCGCGCGCGGCTTCCTCGGTCATCCCGACCTGGGCAAGCTCGGGCGCGGTGTAGGTGACCCAGGGCATGGACCGGGTATCGACCTTCGCCGGCCAACGGAACAAGGCGTTCTTAATGACGACCCCGGCGTGGTATCCGGCCATGTGGGTGAACTGCGGGCCCCCGGCCACATCGCCTGCCGCAAAAACGCGCCGGTTCGTGGTGCGCAAGCGGCCGTCGACCTTTACGCCGCGCCGATCGAAAGCGATGCCCGCCGCCTCAAGGCCCAAACCCTCGAGGCTTGGCGTTCGGCCGGCTGCGAGCAGCAAGGTGGAGCCGGTAATCCGGTCCTCCTGGCCGTCGCGCTCGATCCTGACGCCGACACCGCCGTCCGTGCGCTCGACCCCGACGACCTTGGCGCCTTCGTAGAGATGGATACCGTCGGCGCGCAATTTGTTGCGCAGGACCGAGACCAGCTCCGGATCATCCTTGGGCAAAATAGCGGCCATCTCGACGATGCTGACCTTGGCGCCGAGGAGCCGAAACGCCTGGCCGAGTTCGCAGCCGATCGGCCCGCCTCCGATGACGATCAGATGATCCGGCCGCTCGGTCAGATCGAAAACCGTTTCGTTGGTCAGGAACTCGACGCCGTCGAGCCCGGGGATCGGCGGAACCAGGGGCCGGGATCCGGTCGCCACCACGAAGCGCCGGGCCCGGATGCGGGTGCCGCCCGCCTCGACCTCGCGTACGTTAACGAAGCGTCCGGCGGTTTTGAGAACGGTAACCCCAAGGCCCTCGAAGCGCTCCTCCGAATCCATCGGGGCGATCGAGCCGATTACACCCTGCACGTGATCGTGGACCGCCTGGAAATCGATGCGCGGCGGGTCGAAATGAACCCCTAGGGCCTCGGCGCGGAGGTGCCCGGTGGCGGCCTTGGCGGCAACCAGCAGGGCCTTCGAGGGAATACAGCCATAATTCAGGCAGTCGCCGCCCATCGCGGCCTTTTCGATCAAGACCGTATCGGCCCCCATTTGCGACGCGCCCGCCGCGATGGACAGGCCGGCGGAGCCGGCGCCGAGAACGCAGATGTCCGGCGTTAGGATATCATTCATACCGGCCTGCCCCTTCCCCAGCCCCTAGCGCCCTGGTAACGCACGTCCCGGCGGCGCACGCCCTGGACCCAATTGCAAGACCGCGCCGCGCCTCAACCCGATCCGGCCTGGCGCGCCCTGATTTTCTTATAGACCACGGGCAGCAGTGCCAAGATAGCAATGCCGAGGATTGGAATCAGGATCTCCGGTGTGAAGATGATCCGCAGGTCCGGCGTATCACCGGCGTCCAGGATCGCCCCCAGTCCGTTACCGAGGCTCGCGTAGACGAAGGTGCCGGGGATGATGCCGAAAAAGGTCCCGATCACGTAAACGCGCAGCGAAATACCCAGGAACGCCGGCACCAGATTGACCAGCCAGAACGGGAACAGCGGTATCAAGCGCAGCACCAGGAGGTAATTCAGGGCATTTTCCCGGAAGCCTTCCTCCATGCGGCGCAGGGCTGGGCCGGCCTTGGCGCGCAGCACATCGCCCAAGGCCGTGCGCGCCGCCAGGAACAGGCCTGTCGCCCCCAGCGTGGCCCCGATCACGACGCAAACCGCCGCCGGCACGGTCCCAAATAGAAATCCGGCGGTCACGGTCAGCAAGGCGCCCCCGGGAATCGAGAAGGCCACGACCAAGGCGTAGATCGCGACGAACGCCAAGCCAGCGAGCAAAGGACTGTCTTCGACCTGGTCCGCCAGCCAATCGCGATGCTCGCGCAGGGCGTCGAGCCCAACAAAGCGGTCCAAGCCGAGGGCGAAGAACAGCGCCAAGCCCACACCCAGGATCGCCAGGGGCGCTAATCGGTAGAGCAAGCGCCCCTTCTTGGCGGTTCTGCCGGCGGAACCGGTCATCGCATTCACTCGTCCTTCCCCACGGTTCGCGAAAAGCCGGCTCCCCAGGCTCTGGGCCCGCCTTTCTAGTATCGCAGCTTAGCACCGGCCAGTAACCTTGGTGTGAGGCCCCTACCCCGATTTTCCGCCCACCGCCACGGCGGGATCATCGCAAACGCCCGAGCGGCGGGCCAGTGCCGAGGTAAATGAGCGGTATATCAGGCCTGTCGCCGTTGACAGACTGGGCGGCGGCCCGTATACAGCCAGCCGAATTCCAACCTAGCAGATACCGGAGAAACTGCCGTGAAGCGCACCTATCAACCAAGTGTGCTGGTCCGCAAGCGCCGCCACGGCTTTCGGGCCCGCATGGCGACCGTGGGCGGCCGCAACGTCATCGCGCGCCGGCGCGCCAAGGGTCGCAAACGCCTCTCCGCGTAAGCCGTTGTGATGCCCAGCATCGGGCGGCTGAAGAAACGGTCCGACTTCCTCAAAGTGGCCGCGGCGCGCTCGAAATGGGTCACTCCAGGTCTGATTTTGCAAGCCCGCCAGCGGCCGGTGCCGGACAAGGCGGGTGAAGCCGGCCGGCCTTCATTCGGGCGGACAACTTACGACGAGGGCCCAGAAGTCCGGGTCGGGTTTACGGTCAGCCGAAAGGTCGGCAACGCGGTTCAGCGAAATCGGGCGCGGCGTAGGCTGCGGGCGGTGGCGCGGGCAGTCCTGCCGGCAGGCGGGCGGGCAGGTACCGATTACGTCTTGATCGGACGCCGCACGACGCTGGAACGGCCGTACGAGGCGCTGAGTGAGGATTTGCGCGTAGCGCTTGAACGGCTCAGCGGTTCGGTGCGGACGCGGCGGACCGCCCAGGCGGTAAAGTAGAGGCGCGTATGAAAGTCCTGGAGATCGTGGCGGTCGGCATCATCCGCGGCTATCAGTGGTTCATCCGGCCAATCCTGCCGATGAGCTGCCGCTACTGGCCAAGCTGTTCTCACTACGCAATCGAGGCCGTGCAGCGGCACGGTGTGCTGCGCGGCAGTGTGCTCGCGGTCTGGCGCGTGCTGCGCTGCAATCCTTGGGGCGGCTTCGGACTCGACCCGGTGCCGGAGCGTTTCTCTCTCAAATTGCGGATCCGCCACCCGGATGGCGGCAATTGCACTGCGCCTCGCCACGACCATATTTAAGCGACCGAGCACGTAGCCAGGATTCAAATACATCTCATGGACCAAAAAAACCTAATCCTGGCGATCGTCCTCTCGGTCGCCATTTTATTCGGCTTTCAAATTTTTTTTGGCGAGCAGTACGTCGCCCCACCGCAAGGCGGCCCGGATGCACCGCTAAGCGCCGATGGCACTGCGCCGCCTACCGCCGCACCGACGGCCGCCGCACCCGGCGGCGTCAGCGTGCCGACGGCGGGCGGAACGACCGCCATTCCCGCCGCGCCCGCCGAGCTGACCCGCGCGGAAGTCATTGGCAAAGGGGCCCGGGTTGCCATCGAGTCGCCAACCTTGCGCGGTTCCATATCGCTGCTCGGCGCGCGGGTCGACGATCTGGTCCTGACCAGATACCGCGAGACCATCGAGCCCGATAGCGATGAGATCGTCCTGTTGTCGCCGCAAGGCACGGACAAGCCGTATTTCGCGGATTTCGGTTGGACCGACGCAGGCAGCGGCGCGTCCCTGCCGAATGCGGAAACGCTTTGGCAGGCCGACGCCAGCGTCCTGTCCCCGGACCAACCTGTCACCCTGTCCTGGGACAACGGCGCCGGCCTGCGTTTCGAGACCCTTTACAAGATCGACGAGAACTACCTTTTCACGGTCACGCAGCGTGTATTCAACAGCTCCAGCTCAGCGATTACCTTGCTGCCATACGGCTTGGTATCGCGGACCGGCACGCCCGATATCCTGGGCTTCTATATTCTCCACGAAGGCTTGCTCGGGGTCTTCGACGAAACCCTCACGGAAATCGATTACAGCGACCTGAGCGACGACGGCCCGGTCCAGAAGGAAACCACTGGCGGTTGGCTGGGCATCACCGATAAGTATTGGCTGGTCGCGCTGGTCCCCGATCAAAAGCGTCCGATTAGCGCGCGGTTCCTGCACGACGGCCGCAGCGGCGTAGACAAATACCAGACCGATTTCCTCTACCCCGGCGCCACCCTGCAGCCCGGCGCCGCGACCGAGGTCACCAGCAGCCTCTTCGCCGGCGCGAAGAAGGTCTTGCTTCTAGACGACTACGAGGCCGAGCAGGGTATTGCGCGCTTCGACCTGGCGGTCGATTTCGGTTGGTTCTATTTCCTGACCAAGCCTTTGTTTTACGCCCTGCACTATCTCGCCGAAAAAATCGGCAACTTCGGCATCGCGATCCTAATCCTCACCGTTGGCATCAAGCTGTTGTTCTTCCCCTTGGCCAACAAGTCCTATGCCGCGATGGCGAAGATGCGCAAGCTGCAGCCTGAACAGGTTAAGCTGAAGGAACGATTCGGCGACGACAAGCAACGCATGAATCAGGAAATGATGGCGCTTTACAAAAAGGAAGGCGCCAATCCGCTCGCGGGATGTTTGCCGGTCGTGGTTCAAATTCCGGTGTTTTTCGCACTCTATAAGGTGATGTTCGTCACCATCGAAATGCGCCACGCGCCGTTCTTCGGCTGGATTCAGGATCTCTCGGCCTCAGACCCAACCTCAATTTTGAACGCCTTCGGACTCATGCCTTGGGGTGTGCCGGCGCTGGGCGCGCTGGAGCCGCTTAATTTGGGTGTGTGGCCGATTGCCATGGGAATCACCATGTTCCTGCAACAGCGGCTGAACCCACAACCGCCGGATCCGGTTCAGGCCAAGATTTTCCTCTTCATGCCGATCATCTTTACCTTTCTGCTGGCGCAGTTCCCGGCCGGGCTCGTGATCTACTGGACCTGGAACAACATGCTCTCGATCGCGCAGCAGTACGTGATCATGCGGCGCCACGGTGTGCGCATAGGCCGGACGTGAGCGGAGAAGGCGGAACCGCCGGCACGCAGCAGGGCGCGCTTCAAGCTCAACAGAGCCACGACGACCCCACGCCGGAGCAGATCGAGGCCGGCCGGTACCTCTTCGCGCAATCCTGCATCTTCCTCGGCGCGGCCGCCGACGAAAGCTGGATGCCGAGCACCAGCGTCGCCGAAGTCGCTTTTGCCGGCCGTTCCAATGTCGGCAAATCGAGCCTGGTCAACGCGCTGACCGGACGCAAGACCCTGGCGCGCACGTCGCACACCCCGGGGCGCACGCGTCAGCTCAACTTCTTCGACCTGGGCGGCCGGCTGGTGCTGACCGACTTGCCCGGTTACGGCTATGCGCGGGCGGCGAAAACCGACGTTCAGCGCTGGTCCGCGCTCACCGAGCGTTACCTGAAGGGCCGGCCGCAGCTGCGCCGCGTGCTGTTGCTGATCGACGCGCGCCACGGCCTGAAGGATACCGACCGGCGTGTTATGTCGAGCCTGGACACCGCGGCGGTGTCCTATCAAATAATTTTCACCAAGGCCGACAAATTGACGGCCGGGGCCTTGGCCAAGAATCTGGAGACGACGGAAGCGGAGTTGGCGACGCATGCCGCGGCCCACCCCAACATCGCGGTCACCAGCGCCGTCGCAGGCACCGGCATCGCGGAGCTGCGCGCCGCCTTGGCCGCGCTCGCCGAAGATGTGGCGGTTGCGCGCGAAGAACAGTAGATTGTCGTCATGAGTCAGAGAAACTTCACGGACACAAAGCATTGGCTGCGCACGGCGCGGACGCTCAGCGAAGCCTTGCCCTTCATGCGCCGCTATGCCGGGCAAACCTTCGTCATCAAGTATGGCGGCCATGCCATGGGCGACCCGGCATTGGCGGAAGTCTTCGCCAAGGACATCGTGCTGATGAAGCAGGTCGGAATCCATCCCGTGGTCGTGCACGGCGGCGGGCCGCAGATCGGGCAAATGCTGGAGCGCCTGAAAATACAAAGCGAGTTCGTCGACGGCCTGCGCGTGACCGATGCCGCGACCGTCGATATCGTCGAGATGGTGCTGTCGGGCAACATCAACAAAGCCATCGTCAATGCCATAAATGCGGCGGGCGGCACCGCCATAGGACTATCGGGTAAAGACGGCGGTCTGATCCAGGCAACGCGCCTGCGCCGGAGCGTGCGCGACAGCGAATCCAATATCGAGAAAGTTCTCGACCTCGGCTTCGTCGGCGAACCGAAAACCATCAAACCGAAGATCCTGACCGCCTTGGAGCAATCGGGCATGATTCCGGTGATCGCCCCCATCGGGGTCGGCGAAGCCGGCGAGACCTATAACATCAATGCCGACACGGTCGCGGGCGCGATCGCGGGCGCGATCGGCGCGGCGCGGTTGCTGTTGCTGACCGATGTGATCGGGGTCTTGGACAAGGCGGGAGAACTGGTCACCGACCTAACCGTGGATAAAACCCGCGCGCTATGCGCCGACGGGACGATCTCCGGCGGCATGATTCCCAAGGTGGAGACCTGCATCGCCGCGGTTCAAAGCGGGGTCGAGGCGGCGGTGATCTTGGACGGACGAGTCCCGCATACCCTATTGCTGGAAATCTTCACCGACCGCGGCATCGGAACGCTCATCAAGCGGACTTAATGTCTGGCCCGAAGCGAAGTGCTTTCCATCTCTGGCTTCGTAGATTTACTACCTTCATACGTCATTGCCGGGCTTGGCCCACGGCTGTCCGGTTTAATCACGCGGCCAGGCCCGCAGCGGTCCCGGCGCCGGAGGTCACCCCCCTCCCGGCCTCCCCCCGTCAAGGGGGGAGGAGAAAATGCGCCACGGCGCCAACGAATTAACCCTCCCCCTTCGATGGGGGAGGGTGCGCGAAGCGCGGGTGGGGGTGACAGCCTCGCCTAGAACACTCGGCACTGGAGGACGCGTCGCTTTCATGTCCCAACCACCAACGCTAGCCGTCAAAACCTTGGGAGATCAGGGCGATCCAATGGTGGCGCAAATTTAAACCGGACACCCGTGGGTCAAGCCCGGCAATCCATCGAGGTTCCGAGCCTCGCTCCTAGATGGACCCTCGGGTCAAGCCCAAGGGTGACAAACGAGAGGCAAATGGCACTCGCCGGTCTAGTCTTCGCTCCAGCCGACCAGGCCCTCGAAAAATTCTAGCTGCCACTTCATCTCGTCTTCGCCCAGGGGATAGTCGGTTCCATTCCGGGGATTGAGGGCTTGATTGGGCGCGATGCCGCCCATGCGCAATTGAAGCTGGACCGCGAAACGCATGGAGCACCCGGCTTTCCACGCCAGCGCCGTCACCCCCTTGGCACTGTGAGCCGAAAAGATGTGGTCGACCATCGCGTGGGGCATTTCGGCGCGCAGGGCGAGGCCATGCCGAATGAGGTCGCGTTCGCCGGCATTCAGCGCGGCGGTCAAGGCTTGATCGTCCAGCTTCCCGCTTTTGTGCAAGCGCTTGGCTTTCGCGGCCGGGTCTTCGCCCGCTTTGTCCTCGCCTTCCCCGGATTTCAGACGGCGGCGGACCTCCTTGGCCACGGCCTTCGCGGTTTTGCGGTCGAGGTCTTGTCGCGCCTGCAGCATCGAGAGCAGCGAACCGGCCACGAAACTGGCCAGCTTGCGGATTGCGCCCGAGGACAACTTGGGGCGCAGGACCAGCGGCTTTTGCCATGCCGTCACCTTGATTGCGGCATCGACCAAGCCGTCCAAGGCGTCTTCGCGGATCTGCGCGCTATCGTTGTCCAAGAGGGCGGCGATCGCGTCGTTGTCCGTGGTGCTGACGATCGCGTCGGCAACCCTTTCGCCGACCCCGTAGCGCCGCGAGATCGCGCTTAGCTGCTCTCTGCCGGAGCCGCCCTCGATGATCTCAATGAGGTCTTGATCGCTCAACAAGGGCGAAAATTCGAGAACCGGACAGGCGACAACCTCTTCGACATCGCGCGCCAGGCTTTGGATCACCTGCGGCGGCGCGCTGGCCAGGTCCTTTAGCGTTTCCGCGATAATTTGCCGCACCCGGATTGCCTGGTCCTGGGCCAGTATCTCGATCACCTCGATCAGGTATTTCTGAGCTTGTTCCTGCCCACCGGCGTCGAGTTCGGGCATCAGGTCCGCGATCTTGTCGGCCAGTATTCGGCGCACCGCCTCGTCGCGATCGCGCGCCAGAAGTAAATCGGCCTGGCGCGGCGTTTTTCTGTTGGCGGCAATGCGCTCACGGACGTCGACCGAATCGTCCTCGGCCATGAAATACAGAACTTCGGGGCGGACATCCTCGCGCCGGGCAATGCCGGCGCGCACCTGCGGGTCCTTGTCCTTGGCCAGGCGTTTGGACTCTTCGTAGGTTAGGGCGGCGTCGGTGCCCGCTTTCGCGACCCGTGTCATGCGCCCCCCTCCGGTGCCGGGACCGAGACCTCGACCGCGCCCTTTCCGCGCCGCTTAACCTCGTACATGGCCTTGTCGGCCCGCTCGACCGCATCGGCTACCGTCTCTTCGCCGCCGGAAGAGCAGTAGGCAGCCCCGATCGAGAAGCCCAAGGGACGCGCCTCGTCACCGGACAAGGCGCTCAACTCTTCCGAGGCCTGACAAATTTCCCAGCCCTTGTGCTCCGTCGCGGCCTGACCGATGTCCTCGACGAAAACCGCGAATTCGTCGCCGCCAAGGCGCGCGACCAGATCGCGGCTGCGGGTATGGTCGCGCAGGATTCGCGCGACCGTGACGAGGGCAAGGTCGCCGCGCTGATGGCCGTGCCGGTCGTTGACCGCCTTGAAATTATCCAAGTCGATGAAAAACAGCGCCGCACCGCCGCGCCAAGCCGCGCGGCGCGAGAAGCGGCGCTCCAGTTCCCCAAGAAGACTGCGCCGGTTATGCAGCCCGGTCAGGGAATCCGTTGAGGACAGCTCTTCAAGCTCTTCCTGGCGCGCGAGTTGCCGGTTGGTCAGACCGATTTGACCCGCGATCTCGGCCAGGAGCACGCGATCCTCGCGGCCCCAGGGACCGGCGGTGCCGTCCCGCCATAGGCACAAGATACCGTTCCAGGCTTCCTCGAAATGCGTCGCGCGTCCGAAAAGCAGCCCGCCGCCGGTCTCGATCTCGACCTCGCTTTCGCCTCGAAGCAGCCGCTGAACCAACGCCTGTATCTGCGTGTCGCCGGGCAGGTCGCCGGCCTGGGCGGCGCAAATAATTTTGCCGTTGCGATCCTGGCGGTAGATGGCCGCGCCGGTCGCGGGAAGCGCGGGCACGACGGCGCCGCACGCGGCGGCAAGCACCCGCGCCGGGTCCATCTCATCGCGCAGAATGCCCAGGATATAGGCCAGCAGCCGTTCGCGGTGCCGGTCGACGGCCAGGCGCGCTTCGTGCCGGCGCTCGGCGGTGACGTTACGGCACAAGCCGCGGGCGCCACGCCATTCGCCATTAGAATCGAAAAGCGGCAGGGCCGTCGCCAGTAAGCAAGCCGACTCGCCGTCGCGCCCCTTGAGCCAGACCTCGATCTCCTGCACCGGTGCCCGCGTGGTGAAAGGCGACTCCCCGCCCTGCATGCCGGTATTGTCCAAACCCCGGGCCGCCGCACCGACCAGCTCAGCCGCACTATACCCCAAAGCCCCGCCGGAAGAGATAAACGTGAAGCAGCCTTGCGTATCGGTCTCCCAGGCGAAGTCGCTGGCCGCTTCGACCAGATCCTTGTAGCGCTGCCGGGATTCGATCAGCGCCGCGCGTAAACTTCTCTCCAGCGTGATATTGCGGGCGAGGAGGAGGACCGTCGCCCCATCGCCCCAGGGTAGAATGGCAACGTCGAAAGCAAGATCCGTCGCACCCGCGCCCGGATTGAGCACCAGCGGGTTGATCTGCCCTGGACGGCCCTGGAGGGCGCTGGAAATAGCCTGACGCAGGTCCTCTCCGCCACCGGCGCGGAGCATCGTGGCGATGGCCTCACCGGCCGGGTTCGCGTCGAGGACCATGCCGTTAGGCCCGGTGAGGACGGCGGCGCCGGGGAAGCGGTTCAACTCTGAGCCCGCGCGCTCCATCCGATTGTTGCCGGGGAGCTCAAGGCCGGCTCGATGAGCGCCAGTGGCAGGCGGTTGTCCCATATAGGAATCCTGGTGGCGAGGTCTGCTTGGCGTGTGGATAGAATGCCCCAGATCGCCTTAAGGGCGGCTTAAACTGCTGTTTATCAAGGTGTTACGGCACGGCAATCCGCGCCTGACCGGGGCGGAAATGACCCCGCTGGCGTTGACAGAGGCGGCCGGCTACCGCATCTTCGCCGGTCCCGCTCCTTGGTTATCAACCCGTCGCAAGGAACCGCCCCATGGCAGCCGCCCGTACCGAAGAACTAGAAGGGATCGTCGAGGCCGCCTGGGAGGCGCGCGACGGCATCACGCCCGCTACCAAGGGCGAAACCCGCGAGGCCGTGGAAGCCGCCTTCGAGGGCCTCGATTCGGGCACGTTCCGGGTCGCCGAGAAGTCGGCTCAAGGCTGGAAAATCAACCAATGGTTGAAGAAGGCGGTTCTGCTGTCATTTCGATTGAACGACATGACGACCATCCCCGGCGGACCCGGCGGCAAAACGCCTTGGTGGGACAAGGTGCCGTCCAAATTCGACGGTTGGGGCGAGAACCGCTTCCGCGCGGCCGGCTTCCGCGCCGTGCCGAATTGCATCGTTCGCCGCTCCGCCTACATCGCGCCGAATGTCGTCTTGATGCCGTGCTTCGTCAACGTCGGCGCCCATGTCGGTTCCGGGACCATGGTCGATACCTGGGCGACGATCGGCTCCTGCGCCCAGGTTGGCGAGAACTGCCACATCTCGGGCGGCTCGGGCATTGCGGGCGTGCTGGAACCCCTGCAGGCCAATCCCGTGATCATCGAGGACAATTGTTTTATCGGCGCCCGCGCCGAGGTTGCCGAAGGGGTCATCGTCGAGACCGGATCGGTCCTGTCGATGGGGGTCTATATCGGCGCTTCCACCAAGATCATCGATCGCACCACGGGTGAAGTCTACATCGGCCGCGTGCCTGCTTATTCCGTGGTTGTATCGGGTACGCAGCCGGGCAAACCGCTGCCCGACGGCAGCCCGGGACCGGGCCTTTACTGCGCCGTCATCGTCAAACGCGTGGACGAGAAGACGCGCGCGAAGACCTCGATCAACGAGTTGCTGCGCACCTGATATGCCCGTGCCTCCCGAATTTCAATCCCAGGAGGCCACGCCGGTCGATCCGGTCGAGCTGACCCGCGCCCTGATCCGCTGTCCCAGCATCACGCCAAAGGAAGGCGGCGCGCTGGACCTGCTGGAAGGGGTCTTGCGCGGCCTCGGTTTCACCTGCCACCGCCTGCCGTTCAGCGACGCCGGCACCCCGGACGTCGATAATCTCTATGCCCGCCTGGGCGAGACCGGGCGCAACTTCTGCTACGCCGGCCACACCGACGTGGTGCCGGCCGGCGATCCCGCCGATTGGAGCGTCGATCCCTTCGCCGCGGCGGTTGTCGGCGACGACCTGATCGGGCGCGGCGCGGTCGACATGAAGGGATCGATCGCCGGCTTCATCGCCGCCACCGCCGGATTCCTGAAGGCGCGCGATAGGAACTTCGGGGGCTCGATCAGTCTGCTCGTCACCGGGGACGAGGAAGGCCCGGCCATCAACGGCACGCGCAAGGTCCTGGACTGGCTGAGCGAGCGGGGCGAGCGCCTGGACGCCTGCCTGGTCGGGGAGCCGACCAGCGACAAGCGCCTGGGCGATACCATCAAGATCGGCCGGCGCGGCAGCGTGAGCGGGCGGCTGAGCGTCCACGGCATCCAGGGCCATGTCGCCTATCCGCACCTGGCCGACAACCCGATCCATCACCTGGTACGCATGCTGGACGCGGTGACCGGCGAAGCCATGGACGTGGGCAGCGATCACTTCCCGCCGACCGGCCTGCAAGTCACCAGCGTCGATGTCGGCAACCCGACCGGTAATCTGATCCCGGCCAAAGCGGAAGCGGCGTTTAACGTGCGCTTCAACGACCGCTTCACCGGCGAAGGCGTCATCGACTGGCTGCGTGCGCGCTTCGACCGCGCGATCGAGACGAACCGGGGCGCCCGCTACGACTTGGAAACGCGGATCAGCGGCGAATCCTTTCTCTGCCCGCCGGGGCCCTTGAGCGGCCTGGTCTCGGGCGCGGTGGAAAGCGTAACCGGCCGGGCGCCGGAGCTGGGCACCACGGGCGGCACCTCCGACGCCCGCTTCATCAAGGACCACTGCCCGATCGTCGAGCTGGGCCTGCTGAACGCGACCGCGCACAAGGTCGACGAGCGGGCCCCCCTGACCGACCTGCGCACCCTGAGCGCGATTTACGGGGCCGTCCTCGACGGCTATTTCGCGCCTTGATCCCGAGCACCCGCGAAATCGTCTATGGGCTGTACGGGGCCTGGCGTCTGGCGCGTCTCGACCGTGGCGGGATGTCGTATTTCGATGCCAGTACCGAAGGATTCTGGAAATCCTTTTTCGGCGCCGCCCTGGTCTTGCCGGGGTATGCGATCCTGGTCCTGCTGGATCCCGCGCTCGAGAAAGCAACGGCTGGCGGGCTGCGAATCGCCTTGATCCACGCCTTGACCTACAGCCTAAGCTGGACCGTCTATCCCGTGGTCGTGCATCCGATCGTTCAAGCCATCGACCGCGAGGCCGCCTACACCAAATTCATCGTCGCCTTCAATTGGGCCAAGGTCATTCAGATGGCCATCTACCTCCCGGTGGTCGGGATTGTCACGGCGGATGTCCTACCCGACGGCATGGCGAACCTGCTGAACGGCGGCGTTTACATGCTGCTGCTCGCCTACCAATGGGTCGTCACCCGCACCGCCCTGGACATCAAGCCCATGGCCGCCACCGGCCTGGTCGCGCTCGACTTTATGGTCGGCGTGATCCTAAGCGTACTAACCGCCGGAATGTTGATGTAGGGCGCGTTGCGCCCAAGGCTGCGGATGGCCAAGCCCATTGGCGGCCAGAGCGTGGCGGATGTTGGCTCTTCGTCCAGGCGCGGCCGTTCGCACCACTGTCATTCCATGACGGTGCATGATCCAGAGCCGCCGTTCAATCAGATCGCGGTGCAACGGCAGCCTTCGGCCATGAAGGGCCATTCCTTCGAGCCGTCCGCAATGTCGGCTTTCGGATCAGAGAGCCGACGCTCTAGGATCACCTTGGGGACGGCAAAAAGTGACCTGTATCGGACGCTATCGAGCACCCGAAGATACATGAGCAGCATATTGTGCTGCTACACTTTAGGAGAAGACGGGACCCACTCTCCCACCACCCAGGCCTGTCCATCGATCACTTAAAGAACTTCAACAGCTCGTAGATTGTCTGGTCTGGCTGTTCCTCCGCCAGATAGTGACCGGCATCCAAAGCTCGCCCGGAAAGCTGGGATGCCTTCTTTTGCCAAACTTCCATCACGTCGAAACACTGCTCCATTGCGCCTCTTGCTCCCCAAAGGACCAGCGCCGGACACTCGATTTGTCTGTGGCGATCAACAACATCGTGATCGTGGTCTACCGAGAAGCTTGCTCGGGCGTCCTCGCACAAGGCATGAATCGCATCGCTGTTTCTGAGGCACCGTATGTACTCTGCAAGCGCTTCTTCGACAAAGACTTCGTCTTTATCTCTGTCGTCACTGACAAAGTCGAAAAGATCCCTTTGAACGTAAAACGCAGGGTCTGAACCAATCATTCTCTCCGGTAAGTCTGGCGGCTGGGCGAGAAAAAAATTGGACCAATAAAGCAGCGCAAAATCCCGGTTGGTGTGCTCGTATAGTTCAAGTGTGGGCAGGATATCGAGAAAGGCGACTTTGGAAACACGTTCCGGATAATCCAAGGTCATCCGGTGCGCGACCCGAGCACCAATATCGTGGCCGGCCAGACAAAAATCCTCGAAACCGAGCGCCGACATGAGCTCCACTTGGTCACGGGCCATCCTCCTATTTGAATAAGTCGAGTGATCTCCCGTGTCACGCGGCTTGCCGCTGTCTCCCTGGCCTCTTAAGTCCGCAGCAATGACGGTGAAGTGTTCCGCCAACGCCGGGGCAACCTTGTGCCACATCACATGAGTCTGAGGAATGCCATGAAGCAGCAGCAACGCCGGCCCTTCGCCGCGCCGCACAAAGTGGATGTTCACGTCGCCGACAACAAGGTCGTGGGTTTCGAAACCTTGGAACAGCATCATCTTGCCCTACTTCGTCAGTGCGCAGCGCCCCTGCTTGAGAGTTGACGAGCACACAGTCGTCGATACGCGACAATCTCAATCTTACTCAAGCGATCTTTTTTGCCTCAAGCGAAGGTTTTTGTTACGCTCGGGGTATGCGTGAGTTACCGAATCTGAACGCGATTCGTGCATTCGATGCAGCGGCGAGGCATGGCAGCTTCGCGCAGGCGGCCGATGAACTTGGTGTCAGCCACGCTGCCGTCAGCAGGCATGTGCGCAATCTTGAGGCCGAGTTGGGCGTCGAACTGTTCGAGCGGCACGCACGCCACATCGTGCTAACAGGCGAAGGCAGCCTGTTCGCACGCACCGCTGCAGACTCACTCTCTGGTCTGGAACTTGGGACGGGACGGATTAGGCGCGGCGGCGGCCGCAGCACTGTCATTCTGGACGTCGAATCGGATCTCGCCACGCGATGGCTGATGCCGCTTCTGACGGATGAGACGCTCAGCGTGCTCAACGTCAATCTCGATATTCGCATCCGGCCTGATCCACCACGCAACATGCTCGGTGAAGCTGACCTTGCTTTGACCCTGGGTGCGGTATCCTGTGTTGGATTTAAGGCCACGCCGTTTCTGGATTACGAAGCGTTCCCGGTTGCGGCGCCTTCGCTGCTGGCCGCCGGCTTGGAACAGGAGAATCCCGTCTTCTTTACCTCCCATCGTTTGATCCATGAGCGGGGCATCTACTGGTGGCGCAGCTATTTCGACGCATTGGACCTCAGTTTTGACGATGCGGCCGGGCATCTGTTTTTCAACCGGTCACACCTGTGCATCGACGCTGCTGTCCGTGGGCTGGGGCTCACCATTGGCGACGACGTGGTTTGCCGCGATCATCTCGCATCAGGTGCACTTGTTCGGCTTTCTGGCCCGGCCCTTCCAAACCGCGCGCGATATTACCTTCTGGTGCCCGACACGACGTCGCTTTCAGGACCGGTGAGGCAGGTACGCGATTGGTTAAGAGAGAGTGCAACGCAACGAAACTAGCAAAACTTGGCAGCTTCACCGGAGATAGTTTCGTCCGTTCCAGGCTACTTTCACACTAACCGATGGCCGCTCTCGGATAACCGGTTTGCGATCCGAAAGCTGACGTTCGGCTCAGCGATCATGAAGGACCGAGAAGAGTCGAGTTTAGCCTATCGACTGATGGGCTGCACTCGTACCGTCCGAGTCATCTATGGAACATGCCAAAGTTAGGTGGGTACAATTTTTTTTGAAGCGATGTCGATTTCGACGGCTACCGTTCGTCTATAAAGGGAAGGCCCCGATGACGGGGCGGTAACCGGGAGAGTTGTCAAATGAAGTATATGTGCCTGATCTACGGCGACGAAGCCAAACACCCTCAAGCCGATACGCCGGAAATGGGCCGGCTAATGCAAGACTATATGGCCTTCACCAAGGACGTCCAGGAGAAGGGTGTGATGGTCGCCGGCGATCCACTGGAGCCGGTCGCCACGGCAACCACGGTGCGGGTGCGCGGCGGCAAGACCGAAACCACCGACGGCCCTTTCGCCGAGACCAAGGAACAGCTCGGCGGATACTATATCCTCGATTGCAAGGATCTCGACGAGGCGATCGCCTACGCCGCCCGGATTCCGACGGCGGCCATCGGGTCTATCGAGGTCCGGCCCATCATGGTGTTCGATTGAAGCCGAGGCCAATATCTCGGAGCCGCCGGGGTGGCGGCGGCCGGAATGGAGGCTGATTGACGCCGGCATCGCTGGAGCAGACCCGGGCGGCCGTCAAAAGCATCGTCCGCGAGGAATGGGGCCGTGTCCTGGCGAGCCTGGTCGGGCAGTTGCGCGACTTCGCCCTGGCCGAGGACGTGCTCCAGGATGCCGTCGTTGCCGCACTGGGACACTGGCCCAGGGACGGCGTGCCGGCACGGCCGCGCGCCTGGCTACTGCAAACCGCCCGGCGCAAGGCGATCGACAGGCTGCGCCGCGACGCCAATTTCCAGGTCAAGCGCGCCGAGCTTGCCGTGCTGCACGAGTTCGACCGCCAAGCCGGGCAGGATGACGTGGACGAGACCATCGCCGACGAACGGCTTCGGCTGATCTTCACTTGCTGCCATCCGGCCCTGGCCGAGGCGGCCCGGGTCGCGCTGACCCTGCGTACACTGGGCGGCCTGGCGACGGAAGAGATCGCCCGCGCCTTTCTGGTGCCGGAGGCGACCATGGTCCAGCGCCTGACTCGCGCCAAGCGCAAGATTAAGACCGCCGGCATCCCCTACGAGGTGCCGGAGCCGGAGCTTTGGGCGGAGCGGCTCGGCTCGGTGCTTTCGGTTATCTACCTGATTTTCAACGAAGGCTACGCCGCGACCACCGGCGAGGCGCCGACCCGCGGCGAACTATGCCGGGAGGCGATCCGCCTGGGCCGGATCCTGGCCCAGTTGGTGCCGGGAGAGCCGGAGGCCGCCGGCCTGTTGGCCCTGATGCTGCTACACGATTCCCGGCGCGTTGCGCGCAGCGACGCCCAAGGCAACCTGATCACCTTGGAACAGCAGGACCGTACGCTCTGGGACCGGGACCTGATCGCGGCCGGGGCCCGCCTGCTGGAAGGCGCGCTCGCCCAGGGCAGCCCCGGGCCCTATCAGATCCAGGCGGCGATCAGCGCCCTCCATGCCCAGGCGCCGAGCTACACCGCGACCGACTGGCGGGAGATCACGCTGCTCTATGGCGAGCTCTACGCCCTCCAGCCCTCGCCGGTGGTCAGGCTCAATGCCGCCGTGGCGCTGTCCTTCGCCAGGGGCGCCGAAGCCGCGCTGCCAACGCTGGCCGACCTGGAGAGACAAGGCACCCTCGCCCGCTACCAACCCTTCCATGCCGCCCACGCCGATACGCTGCGCCGGGCCGGCTGCAAGACCGCGGCCGCCAATGCCTATCGCCAAGCCCTTGCCCTGACCCGTAACGCGGCGGAGCGGCGGTTTCTGGAGGATCGCTTGGGCGATGTACTGGGCTAGGCGCCCGTGGCTCGGGCCTAACGCACCGATGGTACAGCTCTGCAAAGCTTGTCTGCCTGTCCGCACCAGCGGCCATCCCCCAATGTCGGCAAAAAACATCAAGCTCACCGCGGCGATCGCCTCCGCCGTCAGCTGATCGCCGCTCTTGGATGACTGCTGTCAAATCCGAAAGCCGACATTCCCGCCAACGATCGCAACGTCTCAGTTGGGTCGAACTCCACCGTTTATAGGTTCTCCGGGCGCTATCGTGAATTACCGGTTCTGGCACTAAGCAGAAACATTCCAAGGGTCAGGTCTTGCATTCCAACACACACGCACCGGCGCATCGCAAAAAGACGGCGCGAACATCCTTCGAAGCCCCAGCGATGTGCTGTATTGCAAGACCTGACCCCGTTGGTGACCCCGTTCGCTCGCTCGCTTTTGACCCCGTTCGTGTGCATCAGTTTCGCCGGTCGGAGACGTCGAGCTCGTCCCAGATCCATGTGACGTCGTAGGATGCCATCGGGTCGTCCGGATCGTGCCTCGCGGTTTGGTTTTCGAGCTGCTTGAGCCAGGCGGCAAGCTTATCGCGGCCCTTCTTCGATTTCGCGGCCTTGCGCGGCGAGATATTGCCAAGCGCCGGAACCGGTTGATCAAGTTGGGCACGATAGTGCCGATCCATGGCGTCATGGATGATAATACGCTGTTCGTCGGGAAGCAGTTCCGGCACTGCAGAGCTTGATCCGCGTTCGCGATGTTCAGAAAAAGTCTGTTCGAGCGTCTGGCGCTCCACAAGTGGGGCGCCAACAAGACCATCAAGTGAAGGTTCCAGCATCTTGCGCCCGCGAGCGGCCCGGGTTTCGGAGTTGACGCACAGCTCAATCGTTTTTGATTTCAGCTCTACCGTTCCCAGAACGACAGAACCGTCGCCCATCGTGGTCACAATCCCCAGGGCACGCGAAGCTTCGGCTTTCCGTCTCTTGCCGGTTGCATTTTTCGGCTCCAGCCAGTTCCAGAATGTCTCCGACGCAGCATCCAGTTCCGGCCTTCGATTGAGGGCGGCGCGCACCTGTGCAGGTGTGACGCCTTCCCCCAGGCGATAGACGAGCCGCATGAACTCCATGTCCTCGCCTTCGCTATTGATAATTTGTGGAATGGCGCGGTCCAAGATGCGGTCAAGCAGGTCCGCGAGGAAATAATACGAGAACATCGGTGCGAGATTCCGCAGGAGCTCAGCTTTGTTGGTGTCCACGCCGGTCAGGCTGCCGAATTCGGGATCATTCCCGTCAACGCCAAGCTCATCGGTAATTGCCGGAATGTCGGCCGTTTTTTGGTTTTCTAGACTGCCGGTCGCGGCAATCAACCTTTCCGAAGGCTCGTGCTCGAAAGGCAAAAGACCTCCTCCAACGATCATCGTCCCACGCACGTCGACAATGCGCATCGCCACCCGATCCCATGGCTTGAGCGTCTTCGTCGCCGTGCGCTCGCTTACGCGAACCGGCGCGCCACCCTGGATGAGATCGCGCGCAAGAAACGATCGGCCGGGCTGAATGTCACTGACTTCGTAGAGGCTCATCATCGAGCCTCTGAGGCCGGCCATGTATGCTTTGTTCCTGACGGATTCTTTCCAGCCACGGCGCTTGAGGTAATCGTCGACGATATTCCCCGCGCCCTCCACGTCCTTGGTCAAGAAGTCCTCGAAGGCGCAACCCCACAACGTCATCGCCCAGTGAGGGCCAATCAGGCCGCCGAGCTCGTCAAAGTCTGAGATGTCGTGTTCGTCAAGCGCCCCTCCGATGTGACGATCCAGCACGTCCAAGAAAGCGCCACGCCAAGGATCTTTGGCAAGCCACTTCATCAGGCCGGAAAGAGAATCAGACGACGGCATCGCGCGAATTCCGTTGGCCACACCCAGCATTGTCGATGATATCACGCCAGGACATTCGAACGAGCCCATTTCGCGCGTCCGAATGTCTCTTGTTGCCTACAACTCGCCGTCCCGGCTAGAGCATGAGCCGATTACGTCCGGTGCACCCCCGGCTCGCGTAGCGCTTAGGCGCCAAAGCGTCGACGTATCGCGCCGAAAGGGCTCGCCCACGACTCCGCCCACATCCGGCGGGTACCGCGTCGCTAACCCGGCGGATGGGTCCACGAGCCTTCGTGGCTTTGCGGGGAACCCGATTTCCACAGCCTTTGCATTGCGCGGCGCCGGGCGGGTGCTAGGTTTGGATCGGGAACGATGACGCACCCTGGAGCGAGGCCCGTGACATCTCACGACCGCCTTTTCGACCGGCGCGGCGAAAAAAAATTCCCTGTTCTGAGGGAATAACAGGGAATTCGATTCGGCGTATAATTGTTAGAGAGCAAATGATATGGCGAGCTTCCCCTCCGCCCCTAGTACTCCACGCGCAGGAAATAGAGACCGCCCGGCGGGGCGGTTTGGCCGGTGGCGGCGCGGTCGCGGGCGTTGAGCGCGGCTTCCAGATCGGCGCGGGTCCACTTGCCTTCGCCGACCAGCTTTAGTGTGCCGGCCAGGATGCGCACTTGATTGTGCAGGAAGGACCGCGCGCGCAGCGTGATGCGAATTTCCTCGCCGTCGCGCGCGACCTCGATCGCATCCAGGGTCTTGACCGGCGACTTGGCCTGGCACTCGCTGGAGCGGAAGCTGCTGAAGTCGTGCTTGCCAACGAGAACTTGCGCCGCTTCGTGCATGGCGGCGGCGTCCAGCGGGACGGGCACGAACCAGGCCCGGCCCCGATCCAGGGCGAGCGGCGCGCGCCGGTTGACGATGCGGTAGAGATAGGCCCGCCCCTTGGCCGAGAAACGGGCGTGGAAATCTGCATCTACCCGCGCCGCCGAAAGCACGGCAACGGCGGCCGGCCGCAGGTGCGCGTTGAGCGCGTCGCGCAGGGTGTCGGCCGTCGTCTCCTTGACCAGATCGAAGCTCACGACCTGGCCCAGGGCATGCACGCCCGTGTCGGTGCGCCCGGCGGCATGGACCGTGACGCTCTCGCCGCAAAAGCCCTCAATCGCCCGCTCGATCGCGGCCTGCACGCTGGGGCCGTTATCCTGGCGCTGCCAACCGACGAAGCCGGCGCCGTCATACTCGACCACCAATTTGTAGCGCGTCATGACTCTTTTGGAGGTAAGGCAAGCCGCGTGCCCTTGGGCAGCGCGAAGCCGCGCAGGAATTCCGTTGCCGCCATGGCCGCCTTACCGGCGCGCTGCAATTGGGTAATGCGCAGCGCGCCCTGACCGCATGCGACGGTGAAACCTTCATCCAGGACCGTGCCCGGCGCATCGCCGTCCTGGCCGGCGACAACCTCAGCGGCCAGGACCTTGATCTTCTCGGCCCCGAGTTGCGCGCTTGCGCCGGGCCAGGGCGTGAAGGCGCGAACCTGGCGCGCCAACTCGGCCGCCGGGCGGCGCCAATCCAGCGCGCTTTCGGTCTTGCTCAGCTTGGCGGCGTAGCTGACCCCCGCATCCGGCTGGGGATGCGCGATCAAGGCGCCGGTGGCCACGCCTCGCAGCGCCTCCAGGATCAAGCGCGCGCCCAGGGCGGCCAAGGTGTCATGGAGGCTGGACGCGGTCGTACTTTCCGTAATCGGCACGGCTTCGCACAAAAGCATGGGGCCGGTATCCAGCCCCGCGTCCATCTGCATGACGGTGACACCGGTTTGTGCGTCGCCCGCCAGAATCGCGCGCTGGATCGGCGCCGCCCCACGCCAGCGCGGCAGCAGGGACGCGTGCACATTGAGACAGCCCAGGCGCGGCGCGGCCAGCACCGCTGGGGGCAGGATCAAACCGTAGGCGACGACCACCGCGGCATCGAGGTCAAGCGCCGCGAAGGCGGCCTGTGCCTCCGTATCCTTCAGGCTCGACGGCGTGCGCACTGGCCAGCCCTGTTCCGCAGCGAAGGCCTGCACCGGCGAGGGCCGGGGCTTGTGCCCGCGCCCGGCCGGGCGTGGCGGCTGGCTATAGACCGCCGCGATCTCGTGCCCGGCCTCGGCCAAGGCGCGCAAGACCGGCACCGCGAAGTCGGGCGTGCCCATGAAGGCAAGACGGAGCGAAGAGGCGGCTTGGCTCATGCTGTGGGCGACGTTAGCACGGGGATGGCGCCGCGGCCGCTTAGAGGACGTGCGCGGGTTTCGCGGCCTGCACCGGATCGGATTTTTTCGCCTTGAGCAGCTTACGCAGGATCATGTTGCGCTTGAGCGCGCTGATGTGGTCGACGAACAGGATGCCGTCCAGGTGGTCGAGCTCATGCTGAAGGCAGGTCGCCAGCAGGCCCTCGGCCTCCATCGTGCGGATCTCGTTGTCGCGGTCTAGATAGCGCAGCTTGATCGCCGCCGGACGGACCACGTCAGCATAGTGATCGGGCAGCGACAGGCAGCCTTCCTCGTAGGTAATGTCCTCGTCGGAGACCCAGGTCAGCTCCGGGTTGGCCAAAACATAGGGCTGGGGCGCCTCGTCCTCCTTGGACAGGTCGAGCACGATGACCCGCTTCAGCGCCCCGACCTGTGGCGCCGCCAGACCGATGCCGGGCGCCAGATACATGGTCTCCAGCATGTCGTCCATCAGCTCGCGCACGCCGTCGTCGACTTGCGCGACCGGCTTGGCGATCTGCTTTAGGCGCGGATCGGGCGCGGTGATGATGGGAAGGATGGCCATGTCGCAATCGGGTACCGGAACCGTTATATCCGTCCGGGGGTTTAGGTATTTCCTGCGGCCGCCCGCGTCAAGGCGCACCGGGCCGCCCAGTTATACCAAGCCCTATTGCTTGCGCGAGCGGGCGATGGTCTTGATGGGGCCGCGCGTCTTCCCCGACTTCTCGGCGATCTTGCTGTCCTCGGCCTCGACAAAGGTGCGCGCGGGCTCGTCGCCGTCGAGCCCGCCCAACTCGGATGCCGGCACCTTGCGGTTTGAGGTGAGCGCCCCGTCCGCATAGATGACGTCAAAGAGGACGTAGCCTTTCTCGACTTTTGGTTTCCTGCGGGCCAAGGCGTGGGTCTCCAAACGTATTTGAATTCGGGCTTTTTTCGGGCGCATCGCCCAGTCGCTCGGTGTCGGCTTTGAGCGCCAGGATGCGCCCCGCGGCAAAGCCACCGGGTCGCATGCCACTTAAAGCCTGGAGCCGCCGGAAGGCGGCCGCGTGGAAATAGACCGAAAGGGCGCCGGTTACCCGGCGCCCTCCGGGAAGATCTGAGCTTTTAGAGGCTCAGACCTCTTTCAAGTTCTCTGCCGAAGTCTTGCCGCGCTTGGGATCGCGCTGCTCTTCGAAAGAGATTTTCTGACCTTCGGCCAGGCCGCGCAGTCCGGCGCGCTCAACGGCGGAAATGTGAACGAAAACGTCCGCGCCGCCATCTTCCGGTTGAATGAAGCCGAAGCCCTTGGTGCTGTTAAACCACTTTACGGTGCCTACCGGCATTGCCGTTCTCCTAATCATCGTAGATATGGCGCCGCACCCACGCACGGCGCATCAGTCTGTGTCCCGGAATAACGTCGGTCTGGACACCCGAGGGTGAAACAAGGCGGCGGCCCGAAGCAGAATGACCGGTAATAAATGGAGCGTTTCCAGAGTCAATGCAAGGTTGTAGGCGCTCCGGCAAATCCAGAGCCGTTCAGCGAGATACTCCGCGCTCCGCCAACGGCCGGCGCGCGGAGTACTTTGCCCCGCCGCCAAAACCCATGATAACTTGAGCGCCATCCCGAGCTAATCCGGCCCTGTCATGGACATAAACCTGAGTATCGCGCTGATTCTGGCGGCCCTGGCGGCAGGCGTTGTTTTGGTGCTGTTTATCCAGCGTGGCCGCCGGAAGGACGGCGGCGATCTGGCGGCCTTGACCGGCCGCCTCGCCCAGATGGCGGAAAGCCAGGCCGCGACCCAGGCCCAGCTGGCCGAACGCCTGCACGCACAGGAGCGCGCCGTCGCCAAGGCGCTTGAGGAGCGTCTGAACGACTTCTCCAAGCGCATCGGCGACCGCTTACAGGAATCCTCAACCCAGAGCCAGACCGCCCTGGGCGATCTGCGCGAGCGCCTCGCGGTCATAGATAAAGCGCAAACCAACATCACGGAGTTGTCCAACCAGGTGGTCGGCCTGCAGGATATTCTGGGCAACAAGCAGGCGCGGGGCGCCTTCGGGGAAATCCAACTGCGCGATATCGTGGAAATGAGCCTGCCGCCCTCGGCCTACGCCTTTCAGGCGCCCCTGGGGGACGGCAAGCGGGTCGATTGCCTTCTGCATCTGCCCAATCCGCCCGGGTCGATCGCCATCGATTCCAAATTCCCCTTGGAAAGCTATCACGCTCTGCGCGAGGCCAAGGACGAGGCCGCCCAAACGCTGGCCCGGCGTGGCTTTACCCTGTCGGTGCGCAAGCACGTTCAGGATATTGCCGCCAAATATATCGTGCCGGGCGAGACGGCCGAATCGGCGCTCATGTTCCTGCCCAGCGAAGCGGTCTATGCCGAGCTCCACGCCAACTTCCGAGACGTGGTCGAGGAAAGCTACCGGGCACGCGTGTGGATCGTCTCGCCGACGACGCTCATGGCGACCCTGAACACCGTGCGGGCGATCCTGAAGGATGTGCGTATGCGCGAGCAGGCCGGGGTGATCCAGGCCGAGGTGCAGACCCTGTTAAGAGATATCGAGCGCCTGGATCAACGGGTCGGAAAGCTGCAGGCGCACTTTCAACAAGCCAACGAGGATGTGCGCCAGATCCGCATCTCGACCGACAAGGTGACCAAGCGCGGCGAGCGCATCACGGAACTGCAACTGGAGGATGGAGACGGCGAGACCGCGATCGAAGCCGAAGACATCGCACCGCCTTTGATTGCCCGGATCGGAGATAGTTAATCGATAACGAATTAATTATTATTTTCCATTGTAATTCAAGGTATTACAGGAAAAACTATGCATCGGTCGCCTCGAATTTCTCTCTGGAGGTAGGGAAAAAGAGGCCAAATTCAAAGTGAGCAACACCTCCGTCGTCATCCCGGAAAGCACCACAAGGTGCCTATCCGGGATCTAAGCGCCCGTACGGACGGTGAGAAGGATACCGGATAGCCGCCGGCGCGGCTTCCGGTATGACGAGGTGGGCGATGGGCCTGTTTTCGAAGGCGAAGACATCGATTAATCTAGAATCAGTTAAACAATCACTGACTAACCCGTACACGGTAGCTCAACTTGGCCTCGCCCTTGGCCGGGACCTGAAGCGTCCAGGCAATCCGGTTGGCGGTCTCTACTTCATGCGGCGCGGTTTCGCTTAGCATTCTCCAACCCGGCGGCATCTGTCCGAACACCTTGACCTCGACGGCTTTGTCCTTGGCATTGCGCAGCACGATCTCCTGCGCGGTCTCGTAAGAGCGGTTCGACAAGGGCTCGAAGGCAGTGCGCCGGGCCTCGCCGGTCACGTCGAAGGCACGGCCCAGCGTCAGCTCCAGGGTTTCGCCCTCGGGCGTGTGCGCGATCCGGTCTTCCCCGGCGAAGATCGGACCGCCCGCCGCCGCCTCGTACACCCGCACCGTGCCGCCCGGCAGCGGACGTCCCAGACCGGCAGCCTCGGCGTTCTCGATCTCGACGACGACCGCCGCCTGGATCGGGCTAACTTCGTCCACCCCCTGATAGGCACTAACCAGTTCGCTGAAGCGATAGCGCCGGGCCGCGGCCACACCGGGTGCCTGGAACAGGGTCAAGAGCTTGGTCTCCCGGTCCGCCAGATCGACCGGCCGGTCGTAGCTGTAGAGGTATCGATCGCTCGCCGCTCGCTGTACCGGCACGTCAGCCATGGGCGCGGCGGCCAGCGATTCCATCCTGGCCATTTGCATGACCTGCTCCGCGCGCGGCGCCCTCACGCGGTTGACCTCGCCGGCGACCAGGCGCAGCGAGGCGCCCTCGAACCCCGCGCCGCTGCCGTTGACGATCGTGATCAGGCCGGTGAGGTCGAGGCGGCTCCCGTCCGGGTCCAGCGTGGCCACGTAGTCCGCCTGCCACGATAAGCCTCCGGTGAGGTAGCGAAGCGAAAGATCGCGCGGCCCGGCGCGTGCGCTTTCGATTTCGGCCAGCAGGGTCGGGCGCACGCGCGCGCCTGCCGGCAGGGTGTCGAAGACGATGCGGCCCGGTTCCGCGGTCTCGATCCGGTCGCCGATGCGTAAGATCGGCCCGCCCTCGATCGACAGCAACTCCGCGTCCCGCACGGTTTCCGCACCGCTCTGCGGGTGGGTGCGCACCACCCGCACCTTTTGCCCGACCGCGGCCTCCAGCAATCGTTGTGGGGTCAGGACGTCGAAGGCAAAGGATTGTTCCAACACGCGCAAGTCCTCGCCGCGCAGGATCGCCGTTTCCGGCCGCAATCCCTTGCCGACATCTTCGAGGGCGAGGACGCTTCGCCCGGCAGCCAGATCGACCCGGCGCACCTCGTCGATCAGGGCCAGATCCTGCGTATACACAGTCAGGGTGACGGCGCTGCGCGCCTCCTGCCCGACCCGCAATTCAGCGGCCTGAGACGCACCGGACAGAGGCGACAATAAGGTGAGTACGAGCACCGCACTCCCCAGCGCCCGTCCTAGAGCATGATCCGATCTTATTGAAGCGTTTGATGGCGCCAAATCAGGCCACTCAGCTAGGCGCGGAACGCCGCGCGATGTGGGGCATCGGGCAAGTTTCGTAACGACGCCGATGGCCTGATTTGGCCCACCGGAGGCC
>JAJFGN010000059.1 GCA_021776115.1 Kiloniellaceae bacterium
CAGAGCACCGGTCTCCAAAACCGGGGGTTGTGGGTTCGAGTCCCTCCACTCCTGCCAGCCGTGATCGAGGCTGGGGTCTAAGGCGGGGCCGGACTCAAAAAAGGGCGCAGCGGTACGAAGGCGCGTCACGAAGTTGAATAATTGGAGTCGGCCTCTGCGCTGGCTCCTAAGGACGTGTACCCAGTTTCGAGAGAGCGCACCGAAGCGATATTGAAGAGGACGGCGTGGCAAGCGGGCAGCCGGCATAAAAGTGGACATCGTGAAATTTAATCCAGGGCAATATATCCGAGAGGTTCGGCGCGAGGTTTCGAAAGTCACCTGGCCAAGCCGCAAGGAAACCATGATCACGACTGCCATGGTCTTCGTCATGGCGTTTGCGGCCGCCATATTCTTTTTCGGTGTCGACATGATCCTGTCTCGGGTCGTCCGGCTGATTCTCGGCCTCGGAGGTTAATCCATGGCGATTCGTTGGTATGTCGTGCACGTCTACTCCGGCTTCGAGAAGAAGGTGGCCGAGGCGATTCGGGATCAGGCCGTTCAAAAGGGTATGGAAGACTTTTTCGAAGAGGTCTTGGTGCCGACCGAGGAGGTGATCGAGTTGCGCCGGGGCCAGAAGGTCAGTGCCGAGCGCAAGTTCTTTCCCGGCTACGTCCTGGCGAAAATGGAGTTAACCGACGACACCTGGCACTTGGTCAAGAACACGCCCAAGGTGACCGGGTTCTTGGGCAGCAAGGGCCGCCCGAGCCCGATCTCGCAGGCCGAGGCCGAGCGGATCATGCACCAGGTGCAGGAAGGCGTTGAACGGCCGAAGCCTTCGATCACCTTCGAAATCGGGGAGCAGGTGCGGGTCGCCGACGGGCCGTTCACATCGTTTAGCGGCTTTGTCGAGGAGGTCGATGAAGAGCGCGCCCGGGTTAAGGTCGCGGTCTCGATCTTTGGCCGGGCAACCCCGGTAGAGCTGGAATACTCGCAGGTCGAGAAGCAATAGGGATACCGGTCCGGCGCCCGGGCGCCCGGATTTGAAAGTGCGGGAGGCTTGCCATGGCCGTACCGCGCAACCCGCAAGGAAAGGGTAGAAGATGGCGAAGAAGATCGCAGGGTACATCAAGTTGGAAATTAAGGCGGGGCAAGCCAATCCCTCGCCGCCGGTTGGTCCGGCGCTGGGCCAACGTGGCCTGAACATCATGGAGTTCTGCAAGGCTTTCAACGCCGGTACGCAGAACATCGAGCCGGGCACGCCAACGCCGGTAATCATAACGGCTTATGCGGACCGCTCGTTTTCGTTCGAGACCAAGACCGCGCCGGCAAGCTTTTATTTGCGCAAAGCGGCCAAGTTGCCCAAGGGCAGCGCGGCGCCGGGAAAGACTATCGTCGGCAAGGTCACCATGGCCCAGGTTCGCGAGATCGCGGAGGCCAAGATGGTGGATTTGAACGCCAATGATATCGATGCGGCAGCGAAGATTATTGCCGGCTCGGCCCGTTCGATGGGCCTTGAGGTGGTGGGGTAGGGATGATGGCAAGGACTGGAAAGCGTTTCCGTAAGGCCAGCGAAGGGGTCGACCGTGAATCGGCCTATCAGGTGCAAGCGGCGGTCAAGCTCATCAAGGAGCGCGCGACCGCGAAGTTCGACGAAACGATCGAGATCGCGATGAACCTTGGCGTCGATCCGCGTCATGCGGATCAGAACGTTCGCGGCGTGGTTTCCTTGCCGAATGGCACCGGGCGCACCGTTCGCGTTGCCGTCTTTGCCAAGGGCGCCAAGGCCGAAGAGGCGCAGAAAGCGGGGGCCGACATTGTCGGTGAGGCCGACCTGGCCGAGAAAATTCAGGGCGGGCAAATCGATTTCGAGCGTTGTATCGCGACCCCGGACATGATGGCCGTGGTCGGCCGGCTGGGTAAGGTTCTGGGGCCGCGCGGCCTGATGCCGAATCCGAAATTGGGCACGGTCACGAACGACGTCGCGGCGGCGGTTCAAGCGGCCAAGGGCGGGCAGGTTGAATTCCGTGCCGAAAAGGCGGGCCTGATTCATGCCGGCGTTGGCAAAGCCAGCTTCTCGGAAGAGGCGCTGGTCGAAAATATCAAGGCCTTCGTGAGCGCGATTGGCCGCGCTAAACCGGCCGGAGCGAAGGGGACATACATCAAACGCGTGTCGATTTCCTCGACCATGGGGCCTGGGGTCTCGATCGAGGTGGCGAGCGCCGCGAGCGGCGCCGCCTCCTAGAGGCGCGTTGCGGTGAGAGACACCGCCGGCTCCGGATTTTCCGGGACGGCGGTTTAACGGCGCGGCGGCGCTTTCCGCCGGGCCAACCTGTCCGAGACTGCAGGTGTCCAAAGGTTCCAAGACGCGGAACCCGAGGGCTTAAGCCAAGCGGGCCTGCATAGACGGGAAGTTAAAGGTACGTGCCGGGTCCCTATTCTAGGGGGCCGGCAGGCTTGAGCTTCCAGGACAGGCGAACCGGACTTCCGGGGTTGCCTCGGAAGTCCACGTGCGACCCGGCTGGACGCATCGCTGTGGCGGTTGTTCAGCCAAGATAGAGCGGAGGACCTGTGGACCGATCACACAAAAAAGAGCTGGTTTCCACCCTGCAAGGGGCCTTCAACGCCGCCAACTTGGTCGTCGTCACGCAGCAATCCGGATTGACGGTTGCTGAGGTGACGAAGCTGCGTCGGCAGATGTTGGATGCGGGAGCCAGCTACAAGGTGACACAGAATCGGCTGACCCGTCTTGCTCTTTCGGGCACAAAATTTGAGGCACTTTTGCCAATGTTCACCGGACCGACCGCAATAGCGTATTCGGCCGATCCGGTAGCGGCGGCGAAGGTCTGCGTTGAGTTCGCCAACAAGAACGAGAAGCTGACCATCGTCGGCGGCGCATTGGGCGAGAAACATCTCGACCCTGGGCAAGTCATGGAGCTTGCCAAGCTGCCATCGCTCGACGAATTGCGGGGCAAGCTCATCGGCGTATTGCAGGCGCCGGCCACCAAGTTGGCCGGTGTCGCGCAGGCGCCGGCGGCGACCCTTGCCCGTGTCATTAGTGCCTATGCCTCGAAAGAGACGGCTGCGTGAGCCTTACCGAATACCTGAAAGATCAAGCCTAGGAGATTGAAAGAATGGCCGACTTAGACCAATTAGTAGATCAGCTTTCCAAGCTGACTGTCATCGAGGCGGCGGAACTCGCCAAGAAGCTCGAAGAAACCTGGGGTGTGTCAGCCGCGGCGCCGGTCGCCGCTGCCGCCGCGCCGGCCGCCGCCGCTGAGGCTGTTGCCGAGCAGGACAGCTTCGATGTGGTTCTCACCAGCTTCGGCGAGAAGAAGATCAACGTGATCAAGGAAGTGCGCGCGATCACCGGACTGGGCCTCAAGGAGGCCAAGGACCTGGTCGAGGGCGTGCCGAAGCCGGTCAAGGAAGCAGCCTCGAAAGACGAGGCCGCGGCGATCAAGAAGAAGCTCGAGGACGCGGGTGCGACTGTCGAGCTTAAGTAACCGATGCCGATCGGTCAGATCGGTATGATTTGGGATCCGGCCGGCGCGTGCAGGATGTGCGCGCCGGACCGGTTCTTTGCGCCTTGAGGCTTTCCCTGCCACCGCGCGGGGTTGGTCGGCGCTTCCAGGACCTTCCGGGGTCTTCGCGGAGCGGGCGCGAAGCAAGGTTCCACGCGGTGGCGTAGGGCGCCATCTGGCGCAGGATTTAGCGCCGGGCCCACTGGGTCCGGCCGAAAGAACGAGGACGACAAGCAAATGGTAAGATCGTTTACGGGCCGCAAGCGTATCCGCAAGACTTTCGGGCGCATTCCCGAAGTCACCCGCATGCCGAATCTGATCGAGGTGCAAAAGACCTCATACGATCATTTTTTGCAGATGGGTGTGCGGGCTGCGGACCGTGAACAGGTCGGGCTTCAAGCGGTCTTCGCGTCGGTTTTTCCGATTCGCGACTTTGCTGAGCGGGCCGAGCTGCAGTTCATGCGCTACGACCTGGAAGAGCCGAAGTACGACGTCGAGGAATGCCAGCAGCGCGGCATGACCTATGCCGGGCCGCTCAAGGTTATCCTGCGGCTCGTGGTCTGGGATGTGGACGAAGATACCGGTGCGCGCTCGATCCGCGATATCAAGGAGCAGGACGTCTACATGGGCGACATGCCTCTGATGACCTCCAATGGCACCTTCGTGATCAATGGCACCGAGCGGGTCATCGTCAGCCAGATGCATCGCAGCCCGGGTGTCTTCTTCGACCATGATAAGGGCAAGACCCATTCGTCCGGTAAGTATCTTTTTGCCGCGCGCGTGATCCCCTACCGCGGATCGTGGCTGGACTTCGAGTTCGATGCCAAGGACCTCGTTTACGTCCGCATCGATCGCCGCCGCAAGTTGCCGGTAACGACTCTTTTAATGGCCCTGGACAGCGGCGCCACTGCGAAGACGCGCGCCGATAAAGCCGATGTGGGCGAGCAGCTCGATCCGCACGATGCGACGGGCATGACCGCGGAAGAAATCTTGGCGCATTTCTATGGCCAGGTTTCTTACAAGCGCGTCGAGGGCGGTTGGCAAACCGCTTTTGACCCGGAGCGCTTGCGCGGCATCAAGCTGGTGCGCGACTTAGTCGATGCCAAGACCAAGAAACCCGTTGCCGAGATCGGGGCCAAGATGACGCCCCGTCTTGCCAAGAAGCTGCAGGATGCCGGGCTCAAGAATCAGTTCGTAGAGGACGAGGAACTGATGGGGCAATTCGTTGCCTCCGATTTGATCGACACGAAAACGGGCGTGGTGCTCTGCGATGCGGGCGACGAAATTACCGAGGTGTTGCTGGAGTCGCTGGCGGAGATGGGCATCAAGGAACTGCCGATCCTGGCGATCGACTACGTGAACGTCGGTCCCTACATACGCAATACACTTGCCATCGACAAGAACACCAACCGGGAAGAGGCGCTGATCGACATTTATCGCGTCATGCGTCCAGGTGAGCCGCCGACGCTCGATACCGCGGAGGCCATGTTCAAGGGCCTGTTCTTCGATTCGGAACGCTACGATTTGTCCACGGTCGGCCGGGTCAAGATGAATTCGCGGCTCAATTTCGAAACGGCGGATTCTTTGCGCACCCTGCGTAAGGAAGACATCTTGGCGATCCTGAAGATCCTGGTCGACCTCAAAGACGGACGCGGTGAAATCGACGACATCGACCATCTAGGTAACCGCCGCGTGCGCTCGGTCGGCGAGCTGATGGAGAATCAGTACCGGATCGGATTGCTGCGTATGGAGCGGGCGATCAAAGAGCGCATGAGTTCGGTCGAGATCGATTCGGTGATGCCGCACGATCTGATCAACGCCAAGCCGGCCGCCGCCGCGGTGCGCGAATTCTTCGGCTCTTCGCAACTGTCGCAGTTTATGGATCAGACCAATCCGCTGTCGGAGATCACGCATAAGCGGCGGCTTTCAGCGCTGGGGCCGGGCGGGCTGACGCGTGAGCGGGCCGGCTTCGAGGTGCGCGATGTGCACCCGACCCACTATGGCCGGATCTGCCCGATCGAGACGCCTGAAGGCCCGAACATCGGCCTTATCAACTCCCTGGCGACTTACGCGCGGGTCAACAAGTATGGCTTCATCGAGAGCCCGTACCGCAAGGTCGAAAAGGGTAAGGTGACCGACGACGTGCGCTACCTCTCGGCCATGGACGAGGGCCGCTACACGGTGGCTCAGGCCAATGCGCCCTTGGACAAAAACTTCCGGTTTGTCGACGATCTCATATCGTGCCGCCAGGGTGGGGAGTACCTGATGGTCCGGCCCGACGACATCGACTTCATGGACGTGTCGCCAAAACAGCTTGTTTCCGTTGCGGCCGCCCTGATTCCTTTCTTGGAAAATGACGATGCCAACCGGGCGTTGATGGGATCCAACATGCAGCGCCAGGCGGTTCCGCTGTTGCGCAGCGAAGCGCCGCTGGTCGGCACCGGCATGGAAGAAACCGTGGCCCGCGATTCAGGCGTTGCGCTATCGGCCCGGCGGGCCGGAAATGTCGATCAGGTCGACGCGACCCGCATTGTCATCCGTGTGACCGAGGAGACGTCGAGCGGCGAGCAAGCTGTCGATATCTACAATCTACTGAAGTTCCAGCGTTCGAACCAAAACACCTGCATCAATCAACGGCCGCTGGTGAAAGTTGGAGACATCGTCGAGCGGGGCGACATAATCGCCGACGGGCCTTCGACAAACCTGGGCGAGTTGGCGCTCGGCCGGAACGTGCTGGTCGCCTTCATGCCTTGGCAGGGCTACAACTTCGAAGACTCGATCCTGATATCCGAGCGCATCGTGCGCGACGACGTCTTCACCTCGATCCATATCGAGGAATTCGAAGTCATGGCGCGCGACACCAAGCTGGGACAGGAGGAGATCACCCGCGATATCCCGAATGTCGGCGAGGATGCGCTGCGCAATCTCGACGAGGCGGGCATCGTTTACATCGGAGCAGAGGTCGGATCTGGCGACATCCTGGTTGGCAAGGTCACGCCGAAGGGTGAATCGCCCATGACGCCGGAGGAGAAACTTCTGCGCGCGATCTTCGGCGAAAAGGCTTCCGACGTGCGCGATACCTCCCTGCGTGTGCCGCCGGGCGTTACCGGCACGGTGGTCGAGGTGCGCTTGTTCTCCCGCCGCGGTGTCGACAAGGACGAGCGCGCGATGGCGATCGAGCAATCCGAAATCGAACGCTTGGCTAAGGACCGGGATGACGAAAAGGCAATTCTGGAACGCAGCTTCTATGGCCGTTTGAAGGATCTGCTGGTCCATCAGACCGCGGCCAGCGGACCCAAGGGTTTCAAGGCCGACATCAAGATCACCGAGAAAGTCTTGTCCGACTACACGCCGGGACAATGGCGCCAGATCGCGGTCACGAATGACAAGCGCCAAGCTGACGTCGAGGCTCTGAACAAGCAGTTCGAGGGGGCGATCGGCGAACTGACCAAGCGATTCGACAACAAAGTCGACAAGCTTCAGCGCGGCGACGAATTGCCGCCGGGCGTCATGAAGATGGCCAAGGTGTTCGTCGCGGTGAAACGCAAGTTGCAGCCGGGCGACAAGATGGCTGGGCGGCACGGTAACAAGGGCGTCATTTCCAAGATCGTTCCGATCGAGGATATGCCTTATCTGGAGGATGGCACGCAGGTCGATATCGTGCTCAATCCGCTTGGTGTGCCTAGCCGCATGAATGTCGGCCAGATCCTGGAGACTCATCTCGGTTGGGCGTGCCACGGGTTGGGGCGGCAGATCGGCGACATGCTGAATGCGTATCGCGCCAACGGCAAAATCGATCCGATCAAGAAGAGCTTAAAGCAAATCTACGGCGACAAGGCCTACAAGTCCGATATGTCGGAACTGACCGATGAGAATTTGGTCGAGCTTAGCGCCAACTTGCGCGAAGGCATCCCGATCGCCTCGCCGGTCTTCGACGGCGCGCGCGAGGACGACATCAATCGGATGTTGACCTTGGCAGGACTTGAGACCTCGGGGCAGGTCCGCTTGACCGACGGGCGGACGGGCGAACCCTTCGAGCGGATGGTCACGGTGGGATACATTTACATGCTGAAGCTGCACCATCTGGTCGACGACAAGATTCACGCGCGTTCGATCGGGCCGTACAGTCTGGTCACCCAGCAACCCTTGGGCGGCAAGGCGCAGTTCGGCGGCCAGCGTTTCGGCGAGATGGAGGTCTGGGCGCTGGAAGCTTACGGGGCGGCCTATACTTTGCAGGAGATGTTGACCGTGAAATCGGATGACGTATCCGGCCGTACCAAGGTTTACGAGGCGATCGTCAAGGGTGACGAAAACTTCGAGTCCGGCATTCCCGAATCCTTCAACGTGCTGGTCAAGGAATTGCGCTCGCTCGGCCTCAATGTCGAGTTGAAGCAGGGTCAGTAACCTCGGCGCGATCCATAAGACGAGCAGCTTTTATGAGTTTTATTATCGGGAGACACCGATGAAAGAGTTGATGAACATCTTCGGCCAGCCAACTGGCCCCCAGAGCTTCGATCAAATCAGGATATCGATCGCGAGTCCGGAACGCATTCGCTCCTGGTCGTTCGGTGAGATCAAGAAGCCGGAAACCATCAACTACAGGACATTTAAACCGGAACGCGACGGCCTGTTCTGCGCTCGCATCTTCGGTCCGATCAAGGATTACGAATGCTTGTGCGGCAAGTACAAGCGTATGAAGTATCGCGGCATCATCTGCGAGAAGTGCGGCGTCGAGGTTACCTTGTCGAAGGTTCGGCGCGAGCGCATGGGCCATATCGAACTGGCCAGCCCGGTCGCGCACATCTGGTTTTTAAAATCCTTGCCCAGCCGCATCGGACTGCTGCTCGACATGACGCTCAAGGACCTCGAGCGGGTCCTCTATTTTGAGAGCTTTGTCGTAACAGAGCCCGGCCTGTCACCGCTGAAGGTGAAGGAACTGCTGTCCGAGGACCAGTATCTCGACGCGCAGGAAGAATACGGCGACGACGCCTTCACGGCGATGATCGGCGCCGAGGCCATGAAAAAGATGCTATCCGAACTCGATTTGGAGGAGGAGCGCGAGACACTGCGTGTCGAGTTGCGCGAAACCGCCTCCGAGGCCAAGCGCAAGAAGTTCGTCAAGCGTCTCAAACTGGTTGAAGCCTTCCTGGAATCTGGCGCCCGGCCCGAATGGATGATCCTGGACGTGGTTCCGGTTATTCCGCCGGAGCTGCGCCCCCTGGTGCCGCTCGACGGTGGGCGCTTCGCGACTTCGGATCTGAATGATCTTTATCGCCGCGTCATCAATCGGAACAACCGTCTAAAGCGCCTGATCGAATTGCGCGCGCCCGATATCATCGTGCGTAACGAAAAGCGTATGCTCCAGGAGTCGGTTGACGCCTTGTTCGACAACGGCCGCCGCGGCCGGGTTATCACCGGCGCCAACAAGCGGCCCCTCAAGTCACTGTCCGACATGCTCAAGGGTAAGCAAGGCCGCTTCCGGCAGAACTTGCTGGGTAAGCGCGTCGATTATTCAGGCCGTTCGGTCATCGTGGTCGGACCGGAGCTCAAGCTGCATCAGTGCGGTCTTCCCAAGAAGATGGCGCTCGAGCTTTTCAAGCCGTTCATCTATTCCAGACTCGAGCTCTACGGCATGGCCTCGACCATCAAGGCGGCCAAGCGCATGGTCGAGAAGGAACGCCCCGAGGTTTGGGACATTCTGGAAGAGGTGATCCGCGAACATCCGGTTCTCTTGAACCGGGCCCCGACGCTGCATCGCCTGGGCATTCAGGCGTTCGAGCCGGTCTTGATCGAGGGTAAGGCGATCCAGCTCCACCCGCTGGTCTGCACCGCTTTCAACGCGGACTTCGACGGTGACCAGATGGCGGTTCATGTGCCGCTGTCGCTTGAATCGCAACTAGAAGCCCGCGTTCTGATGATGTCGACCAACAACATCCTCTCGCCGGCTAACGGCAAGCCGATTATCGTGCCGTCGCAGGATATCGTGCTTGGTCTTTATTACCTGACGGTCGAGGCCGACGGCGAGCCGGGCGAGGGCATGGTCTTCACCGATATGGCGGAAATGGAGCACGCTCTAGCGCAAGGTGGGGTCACGTTGCACGCTAAGATCAAGGCGCGCTACCACACGGTGGACGAAGAGGGTAAGCCGGTGATCCGCGTGGTCGACGCGACGCCTGGGCGTATGCTGCTTTCGGAAGTCCTGCCGCGCAACAAGGCGGTTCCCTTCTCGATGATCAACCGTCTCCTGACAAAGAAAGAGATCACCGAACTGATCGACGTGGTTTACCGCCACTGCGGCCAGAAGGAGACGGTCATCTTCTGCGACCGAATTATGTCGCTAGGCTTTGGTTACGCGGCTAAGGCGGGTATTTCCTTTGGCAAGGACGATCTCTTGGTCCCCGAGGCGAAGATCAAGCTGGTTGAGGAAGCTCAAAACGAAGTCAAGGAGTTCGAGCAACAGTACCTGGACGGCCTGATTACCCGGGGTGAGAAATACAACAAGGTCGTCGACGTGTGGTCGCAGTGCACCGACCGGGTCGCGGACGAGATGATGAAGGTCATGTCTAAGCACACCGGACGCGACGTCAATTCGGTCTTCATGATGGCGCACTCCGGCGCGCGTGGCTCGGCCGCGCAGATCAAGCAGCTTGCCGGCATGCGTGGCCTGATGGCGAAGCCGTCGGGTGAGATTATCGAGACTCCGATCATCTCGAACTTCAAGGAAGGCCTAACCGTTCTGGAATATTTCAATTCCACGCACGGGGCGCGTAAGGGCCTGGCCGACACGGCGCTGAAGACCGCCAATTCGGGTTATCTCACCCGGCGTCTCGTGGATGTCGCGCAAGACGCGATCATCACCGAGACCGATTGCGGTACCACGAAGGGCCTTATCGTCACGCCGGTGATCGAGGGAGGTGAGGTGATCGCGCCGCTCGGCGAGCGAATTCTTGGCCGGACCGTGCTGGACGACGTTATGGACCCGATCTCCGGCAAGGTTGTGGTCCCGGCCCTTACCTTGATCGGAGAGGAAACGGTCGATCTGATCGACCGCGCGGGTGTCGACCGGATGACGATCCGCTCGCCGCTGACCTGCGAGTCCAAGTCAGGTATCTGTGCCAACTGCTATGGCCGCGACCTGGCTCGCGGAACCCCGGTCAACATGGGTGAGGCGGTCGGCGTCATCGCCGCTCAGTCAATTGGCGAGCCGGGCACTCAGCTAACCATGCGGACCTTCCACATCGGTGGCGCGGCGCAACGCGGGGCAGAGCAGAACAGCGTCGAGGCGTCGGCGAACTGCAAGGTTGTGGTCAAGAATCGCAACGTGGTTGTGAATTCGGAAGGTGTGCCGGTTGTCATGGGCCGCAATCTGGAAATCCAGTTGATCGATGACAAAAAGCGCGAGCGGGCCCGTCACCGCGTGCCGTACGGTGCCCGCCTGTTGGCGGATGACGGCGCCGATGTCACGAAGGGCCAGAAGCTGGCCGAATGGGATCCCTACACGATCCCGATCATCACCGAGAAGGCAGGTATCGCCAACTACGTCGATCTGATCGAAGGCATTTCGATGCGCGAGATCCTGGACGAGACGACTGGGATCTCGAACCGGGTCGTCGTCGATTGGAAGCAGCAGTCGAGGGGCACGGAGTTACGGCCGCGCATCACTCTGCGCGATTCCAAGGGCGAGGTTATCACCTTGGCGAACGGGATGGAGGCGCGCTACTTCATGTCCGTCGATGCCATCCTTTCAGTCGAGAACGGGGCTCAAGTGAAGGCGGGCGATATCGTCGCGCGTATCCCACGCGAGACGACCAAGACCCGCGACATCACGGGCGGTCTGCCTCGGGTCGCGGAGCTGTTCGAGGCTCGAAAGCCGAAGGACTACGCGATCATCACCGACATCGAAGGTCGGGTTGAGTTCGGCAAAGACTATAAGAACAAGCGCCGGATCATTGTGCGGCCCGAAGACGAGACCCTTGAAGCGCATGAGTTCCTTATTCCAAAGGGCAAGCACGTATCGGTTCAGGAAGGCGATTTCGTCCTGGTCGGCGATTCTCTGATGGACGGCAATCCGGTGCCTCACGATATTCTGGAGGTCCTCGGCATTGCGGCCCTGGCCGACTACCTGACCTACGAGATCCAGAGCGTCTATCGCTTGCAGGGCGTTAAGATCAACGACAAACACATCGAAGTGATCGTCCGCCAGATGCTGCAAAAAGTCGAGATTACAGACCCCGGCGAAAGCACCTTCCTGATTGGCGAGCAGGTCGATAGAGACGAATTCGCCCTGGTTAACGACAAGACGATCGCCGACGGTGGGCGGCCGGCCAAAGCAAGTCCTGTCCTGCAGGGCATCACCAAGGCCAGCCTCCAGACCCGCTCCTTCATCTCGGCGGCCTCATTCCAGGAAACCACTCGGGTCCTGACCGAGGCGGCGACCCACGGCAAGACCGACGATCTGATTGGCCTGAAGGAGAATGTGATTGTCGGGCGTTTGATCCCGGCCGGAACGGGGTCGGTCATGAACCGCCTGAAGAAGGTCGCGGCCGAACGGGATATCGAGCTCTTGGCCAAGCAACAGGAGATACAGGCCGCTCTTGAAGCGGAAAGAGAGGAACAGAGCGAACAATCCTCTGTAGCGTGACCGGGGACAGGGCCTGACCCGGCACCTGCGGACCCTGGGTCCGGCCGGAATTGGTTCGTTGGTTCGCTTACGGTTTGACTTGATTAGGGCCAGATAAGGTGTTCCGGCGGTGTGGAGTGGTTCCGCTGGGGTAGTACACGCGTGAATTCGGGCATTTTTGGGGGCCGGAAGGCTTGACGGGGGTGCAGCGCAACAATATTATGCGCGCGCTTTCAGGGGGCTGGTGGTAGGCCCGTTTGCGGTCTAGACGCAGGCCCCGGGGATCACGCGAACAACATATACGGCCGTTTCGGCGGCCCTTGGACGACCCGCGGAGGAGGGCGATTTGCCCCTTTTTGCGGGCTGCGCTTATTCGGAACGTGGCTGGAAAAGAGACCGATTACATGCCGACGATGAACCAACTTATTCGCAAACCGCGCCAGGCACCGGTGGAACGGAACAAGGTGCCCGCGCTGGAGGCTTGCCCGCAAAAACGCGGCGTATGCACGCGGGTCTATACCACGACGCCGAAGAAGCCTAACTCGGCGCTTCGCAAAGTAGCGCGCGTGCGCTTAACGAACGGTTTCGAAGTCACCAGCTACATCCCCGGTGAAGGTCATAACCTTCAGGAACACTCTGTGGTGATGATCCGCGGCGGGCGCGTGAAGGACTTGCCCGGCGTGCGTTATCATATCATCCGCGGAACCTTGGACACTCAGGGTGTGAAGGACCGCCGCCAGCGCCGTTCCAAGTACGGCGCGAAGCGCCCCAAGTAGAGCTGGAGTACCGAGCATGTCGCGCCGCCGCCGCGCCGAGAAACGCGAGATTCTGCCGGACCCGAAGTTCGGCGACATCGTATTGAGCAAGTTCATGAACGTGCTCATGTATTCGGGAAAGAAATCCTCCGCCGAAGGCATTGTCTACGGTGCGCTGGACCGGATTCAGCAGCGCGGGGGGCAAGATCCGGTACGGGTTTTCCATGAAGCGCTGGGAAATGTGCGTCCGGAGATCGAGGTGCGTTCGCGCCGGGTCGGCGGCGCCACGTATCAGGTGCCGGTGGAAGTGCGCACGGACCGGGGGCAGGCGCTGGCGATTCGCTGGCTAATCGTGGCCTCGCGCGCGCGGTCCGAGCCGACCATGACCGATCGTCTGGCTAACGAGCTGCAAGACGCCTCCAATAACCGTGGGGCGGCCGTCAAGAAGCGCGAAGACACGCATCGGATGGCGGAGGCCAACAAGGCCTTCTCGCATTATCGCTGGTAACTGATTAAACCGAAGAGTCCATAGTCATGGCCCGCGCAACTCCGCTCGACCGCTATCGCAATATTGGCATCATGGCCCATATCGATGCCGGCAAGACCACGACGACCGAGCGTATCCTTTTCTATACCGGCCGCTCTTATAAGATCGGTGAGGTCCATGAGGGCACTGCCACCATGGACTGGATGGAGCAGGAGCAAGAGCGCGGCATCACCATTACGTCGGCCGCGACGACCTGCTTTTGGAACGACCATCGAATCAACATTATCGATACCCCGGGTCACGTCGACTTCACAATCGAGGTTGAGCGGTCTTTGCGTGTCTTGGACGGCGCGGTCGCGGTCTTCGATTCGGTCGCGGGTGTCGAGCCGCAGTCGGAAACGGTGTGGCGCCAGGCCGACACGTACAAGGTCCCGCGTATTTGTTTCGTCAACAAGATGGACCGTACCGGCGCGGATTTTTACCGCTGCGTGGACATGATGGTGGACCGGCTTGGCACCAAGCCGCTGGTTATCCAACTGCCGATCGGCTCCGAGGCGGAATTCCTTGGTGTCGTCGATCTCATCAAGATGAAGGCCATCGTTTGGAAAGACGAAACGATGGGCGCCGAGTACAGCGAGCAGGATATCCCCGCTGACATGGCCGAGCAGGTGGCCTCGTACCGCGAGCAGCTGATCGAGCTGGCGGTTGAGCAGGACGACGCCGCCATGGAAGCCTACCTGGACGGCACCGAGCCGGATATCGAAACACTGAAGCGCTGTATCCGGAAGGGAACTTGTAGCCTGGCTTTTGTCCCTGTTCTTAACGGAACAGCATTTAAGAACAAAGGCGTACAGCCATTGTTGGATGCAGTGGTTGACTTCTTGCCGTCGCCGACCGATGTGCCGCACGTGAATGGCGTGAAGCCCGACAGCGACGACGTGGTTATACGCAAGAGCTCCGACGACGAGCCGTTCGCGGGTCTCGCGTTCAAGATCATGACGGATCCTTTCGTCGGCTCCCTGTCTTTCGTGAGGGTTTATTCCGGCGTTCTGCAGAGCGGGACCCAGGTTCTAAACTCGATCAAGGATAACAAAGAGCGGGTTGGCCGCATGTTGCTCATGCATGCCAATCACCGCGAGGATGTGAAGGAAGCGCGCGCCGGCGACATCGTCGCTATCGCCGGACTGAAGGCCACGACCACCGGCGAGACGCTTTGCGATCCTGCTCACCCGGTGATCTTGGAGCGGATGGAGTTTCCCGACCCGGTCATCGAAATCGCGGTCGAGCCGAAAACCAAAAGCGATCAAGAAAAAATGGGTGTCGCGCTCAGCCGCCTGGCCCAAGAAGACCCCTCGTTCCGCGTGTCGTCCGACATGGAAAG
>JAJFGN010000060.1 GCA_021776115.1 Kiloniellaceae bacterium
CCTGCCCCACAACGCCTTGATTGATGTCGGCCCGGAGGTCCTGGATCTCCTGGTCACGGCGATCACCGACAAGCAGGGTAACTACATCGGCCCCATGCTGACCTGGTCGGTGGTGACCGAAAAGGTCAAAGCCGATGCCGAGTCCGCACGCCTGATGCAGATGGTGGAGTTGATGCCGACCGGGGTCATGCAGTGCGACCCGGAGAGCTTCGAGATCACCTACCTCAACAAATTCTCCCGCGAGACCCTGAAGTCGATCGAACAGCACCTGCCGGTCAAGGCCGATCAGCTCATGGGTCAGTGCATCGACATCTTCCACAAGAACCCGGCGCATCAGCGCGCGCTGTTGGCTGATCCCAAAAACCTGCCGCATAAGGCCATGATCAATGTCGGGCCGGAGAAGTTGGACCTGCTGGCTTCGGCGATCACCGACAAGCAGGGCAACTACATCGGCCCGATGCTGACTTGGACCGTGGTCACCGACCAGATCAACCTGGCGACCTCGGTCAAGGAGGTGGTCGAGATCGTTGCCGCGGCCTCGACCGAGATGGAATCGACGGCGCAGTCAATGTCGGCGACCGCCGAGGAAACCAGCCGTCAAGCGACGGCGGCGGCGGCCGGGGTCGAGGAGGCGACGACCAACGTGCAGACGGTGGCGAGCGCGGCCGAAGAGCTCTCGAGCTCGATCAGCGAGGTGTCGCGTCAGGTCTCCGAATCGGCGAGCATCGCGCGCAACGCGGTCGAGGAAGCAAGCCGGACCAACTCTCAGGTCGAGGGCCTGGTCGAGGCGGCGCAGAAGATCGGCGAGGTCGTGAGCCTGATCTCGGACATCGCCGAGCAGACCAACCTGCTGGCGCTCAACGCCACCATCGAGGCGGCGCGTGCCGGCGAAGCGGGCAAGGGCTTCGCGGTCGTGGCCTCCGAGGTCAAGTCCTTGGCCAACCAGACCGCCAAGGCGACCGAGGACATCTCGGCCCAGATCGGCGCCATCCAGGGCGCCACCGGGGACGCGGCGACGGCGATCAAGGGCATCGCGGAGACGGTCACCCGGGTCGACGAGATTGCGTCGTCCATCGCCTCGGCGGTCGAGGAGCAGAGTGCCGCGACGCAGGAAATCGCGCGTAACTCTCAGCAAGCCGCGGCCGGTACGGGCGAGGTCTCGAGCAACGTCTCGGGCGTCACCCAGGCGGCCGGCGAAACCGGCCAAGCCGCCGGCGAGGTGCTGGAAGCGGCCAAGGGCCTCGCGACCCACTCCAACACCCTCTCGGGACAGATCGAGAAGTTCCTCAAGTCCCTCAACGCGGCCTAAACGAGGCGCATTACCTCGACCTAAGTTGCGTCTATAGCGGGCGGGCCGGATCATTCCGGCCCGCCCTTTTCTTTGCCCGGGGCAACGCCACGCCGGGTGTCTGGCCTGCCCGCCAGCCGTTAACCATGTATGTGGTTAAGGGGCTGTTTTTGCTGTCTTTTTCCTATAGGTAGAGTAAACTCCCGCTGGTCGGCCAGGCTCTAAAATGCCGCGGCTTCAAGGGTTGGGAGGAAGATTCGGTGAAGGCTCAATTTCAAACTAAGGGCACCGCAACGCGCGCGCATGTGGCGGCGCTTGCCGCGCTGGCGTTAGGCTGGACCGGCCTCGCGGGCGGTGCCAGCGCCACCGGTGCGGAGCGGGATCTCTCAACACATCTCGCGGCTGTCTCGGCCGAGAAGGCACGGTCCGACACGCCGTATGGCCAGGAAGACTTCGCGGCCTGGTTGCCGCGCGCCCTGGCCGGCGACCCGGTGGCGGCGTACCGGCTCGGCCGGATCTATGCTTGTTGCGAGGGCCGCCAGGAGGATCTCACCGAGGCCGCGCATTGGTTCCGCAAGGCGGCGGAGGCCGGTCATACGCCGGCTCAGCTCGGCCTGGCCACGCTCTATGGCAAGGGCCTGGGCGTAGACCAGGATTACGTTCAATCCTATGCCTGGTTCGCGGTCGCGGCCGAAAACCGGGATTCCGGCCTGGCCCGCGACCAGGCCTTGGAACTGCGCGACATGATGGCCGCTTTTCTATCGCCGGAGCAGCGGGCCGAGGCCGAGCGCCTGGCCGCCGAATGGCGTACACCGGCGGATCGCTAGAGCGGCCACACCCAAAGGATGGTGGGGATCGACACCGCCACGATAACGATCTCGAGCGGCAGGCCCATGCGCCAATAATCGCCAAAGCGATAACCGCCGGGGCCCATGATCAGGGCATTGTTCTGGTGCCCGATCGGGGTCAGGAAGGCGCAAGACGCGGCAACCGCGATGGCCATGAGGAAGGGATCGGCACTGACCCCGAGCCGCGCCGCGATGCCGGCACCGATGGGCGCCATGACGACCGCGGTCGCCGCGTTGTTGAGCAAGTCCGACAGCGTCATGGTGACGACCATGATCAGAAGCAGGATAACGGCGGGCGATCCGCCGGCGGTCAGTCTCAGAATTGCGTTGGCGACGATTTCCGTCGCGCCGGTCGATTCCAGGGCCCCGCCGACGGGGATCAAAGCACCCAGCAGCACAATGACCGGCCAGTCGATGCCCTCGTAGAGTTCGCGCAAGGGCAGCAGGCCGAGCAGAACCATGGCGGCGATCGCGGCGCCCAGGCTGACCGCGATGGGCAAGAGTCCCAGGCTGGAGGCCAGGATAGCGGCGGCAAAAAGTGCGGTCAGGGCGGGCGCGGTGGCGCGCTTGCCGACGCTCACGCCGCGCTCCGCCAAGGGCAGGCATCCGAACGCGGCCAAGGCGTCCGGCACGCGCGCGGCCTCGCCGTGCAGCAGCAAGACGTCGCCGACGCGAAACCGGAAAGCACGCAGCCGGCCGCGATGGGGTTGGCCCTGCCGCGAGACCGCGAGCAGCACGAAGTCGTAGCGGCCGATGAGGCGCTGCGACTCGACCGTTTGGCCGTCCAGGCGCGAGCGCGGCCCGATGACCGCCTCCACGACCGCGGCATCCTCGCGCTTCAAGGGATTTCGCGCCTCGGCATCCGCTGCGACCGCGCCAAGCTCAAGGCCCAGGGCGCTCGCGAACTTGTCGAGCTCTTCCGGCGCACCTTCGATCAGAAGGCGGTCGCCGCTCTGGACCGGGGTCCAAAGGCCGTGCCGGGGCAAGAGGCGCTCGCCGCGGATCACACCGAGGACCAAGGCATCGATATCCGGCGTCATTTCGTCGATCTGGTCCAGGGACTTTCCGACCGCCTTGCTGTCTTCGGGAACCTTGACCTCGGCCAGATAGTTCTCGATGTCGAACAGGTCCTCCGAGGCGGCGCGTCCGGCGGCCTCCGCCGGCACCAGGCGCCAGCCGATCAGGGCGACAAAGGCAAGGCCCGCCAAGGCGGTTATGGCGCCAACCGGTGTGAAATCGAACATGCCGAAGGGCTCGCCGGTCATCTCGCCGCGAAAGCTGGCGATAATGATGTTGGGTGGGGTCCCGATCAGAGTCACCAGACCGCCCAGGATCGAACCGAAGGATAGCGGCATCAGAACAAGCGCCGCCGATCGCTTGGCCTTGCGCGCCGTCTGCAAGGCGACCGGCATCAAGAGGCCCAAGGTGCCGACGTTGTTCATGAAACCGGACAAGGCGGCGGCCAAGGTCGACAAGGCGGCGATGTGGGTGGAGGGCCGCGCCGCCGCGGGGCGCACCAGCCCGGCGACCCAATCCACGGCGCCGGAAGAGGCCAAGACGCGGCTGATAATCAAAACGAAGGCGACGGTTATAGTCGCCGGGTGACCAAAGCCGGAAAACGCGAGATCCACGGGTACGAGACCGGTCGCCACCGCCACGATCAGCGCCAGGAAAGCGGCCACGTCGTAGCGCCAGCGGCCCCACACCAGAAGCGTTAAAAGCGCGGCCAAAAGCGCGAAGATGCCTATCTGCGAAGCGGTCATGATACGCGCATATCGAACCAGAGGTCTCCGGGCACTCTAAGATTGCTCGCGCAGTTTGGTCTTCAGCACCTTCCCGTAACTGTTCTTCGGCAAGCTGTCCACGATCCGATAGCTGCGCGGCCGCTTGAAGCGGGCGATATGTTCCAAACAAATCGCGTCGAGCGATGCTGTATCGAGGGCCTCATCGGGCCGCGCCACGACGAAGGCGACGACCTCCTCTCCCCAATCGGGATGCGCGCGGCCAATCACGGCGCATTCGAGGATTCCCTTGTGGCGCAGCAAGACCTCTTCGACCTCGCGCGGGTAGATGTTCGCGCCGCCACTGATGATCAAATCTTTCGAGCGGTCGATCAGGGTCAGGTAGCCGTCCTCGTCGAAGATCCCGATATCGCCGGTATGAAGCCAGCCGCCGCGTAAGGTCCGCGCGCTCGCGTCCGGGTCGCGCCAATAGCCGGGCATGACCGAGTCGCCGCGCACCAAGATCTCGCCCGCCTCACCGGGCGGCAACCGCGCGCCGGCTTCATTGCCGAGCCTGACCTCGACGACCGTCTGCGCCTGCCCGACGGAGCCTAGCCGCACTTCATAACGGGGATGATCGCCGCGGGCGTGGTCCGCCTTCGTGAGCGAGGTGATGGTCATCGGACTTTCGCCTTGGCCGTAGATTTGGACCAGGCGGTTGCCGAGCTGCGCGCGGGCTCGCTTCAGGTCTTCGACATACATCGGCCCGCCCCCGTACACGATGGTTTTAAGACCGCCGGGGTCGCGCGCGGCGCGGCCCATATGTTCAACCAGGCGATTGAGCATGGTCGGGGCGGCGAACATCGTGACGCCCTTGTGCGTGTCCAGCAGGGTGAGTATCTCCGCCGGCTCGAAGCCGCCGCTTTCGGGCACCACCTGCAGGGCGCCGGCCGCGATATGCGGCAGAATGTACAGGCCCGATCCGTGCGACATCGGGGCGGCGTGCAGAATGCCGTCGTGCGGCGCGATGCTGTCTACGTCGACAAAGTAACTGAGCAGCATGGCGCGCAGGTTGCGGTGCGTCAGCATGGCGCCCTTCGGCTGGCCCGTGGTGCCGCTGGTATAGAACAGCCAAGCCAGGTCGCCGCCGCCGCACACGGCCGGGCCGTTGGGCTCGAACTCCAGGATTCGACGGTACTCGGCGCTCGGCCGCTCCGGCGTGCCAAGGCCTACCAGGGTTTCCAAATCAGGCAGGCCGGTTACCTCTGGGCTCAAGGCATCCGCGAGGTCCGGCGTCGCCAGACATAACCGCGCGCCGCTGTGCTCCAGGATGTAGCGTATCTCCAAAGGATGCAGCTTGGCATTGATCGGGACCGCCGCGAGGCCCGCGTGCCAGCACGCGAAGAGGCAGTCGACGTAGGCCGGCGTGTTGGTCATGGCGAGGGCCACCCGATCGCCGGAGTCCAGAGAAAACCGGCTGCGCATAGCCGCGCCCAGAGCGCCCGCGCGGTGCGCGAGCTGGCCATAGGTGTAGAGGACCCGGGCGCCATGCGCGACCGCCGGGCGGTCCCGTCCACGCGCCGCCGCACGGTGCAGCAGGAGCGCTAAGTTCAAAACCAAGCTCCGTTCCAAGCTCCGTTCAATGAGCGTCGCCGCACTCTTTCAATTTCACGCGATAGCGTCAACGTGCGGTCTCATGCGCTCTGGCGCGCTGAAGTGCGGCCTGCTATACCAATTTAACTTATTCGATACTTGGTTCGGATACGACTAGATAGCCCGAACCGACATTTAGGACGATCATCGCGCCATGAAGGCCACGCGGCATTTGCGCAGCCTTGGATCGGCTCTTCGTAGCCGGGCCAAAGTTTGGCTGTGCGGCGTATCGGTTTTCATCTTGGCCGTCCTGTTCTCGTTCGGCCCGCACGCCCAGGACATTACCTTCTTTCGCATCGGCACGGGCTCGACCGGCGGGACCTACTTCCCGATCGGCGGCATTATCGCGAGCGCAATCAGTAAGCCGCCGGGCAGCCGCGAATGCGATTCCGGCGGCAGTTGCGGCGTGCCGGGTCTGATCGCGGTTGCCCAATCGACGGAAGGGTCCGTGGCGAATGTCATGGGGATCGCCGAGGGGCAATTGGAATCCGGGTTCAGCCAGGCCGATATTTCGTACTGGGCCTATAATGGGGAGGGTGCGTTCAAGAAGACCGGCGCCATCACCAATCTGCGCACCGTCGCGAACCTTTTTTCCGAATCCATGCATCTGGTGGCGCGGCGCGGGTCGGGCATCAACAGCGTTGAGGATCTGCGCGGTAAGCGCGTATCTCTGGATCGGGAGGGATCGGGACCCCGGGTCGATGCGTTGCTGGTCCTCAAGGCCTACGGCGTCGAAATCCACGATTTGAAAGTGGAGTCCTTGTCGCTAGGTGCGGCGGCCGATCGTTTGCGCGACGGCGAATTGGATGCGGTTTTTATGATTGCCGGAACGCCTGCGAACGCGATTGTCAACCTGGCCGACGATGCCTTAATCACGCTCGTGCCCTTGGATGGGCCGAATGCGGATAAGCTGCGCGAAGCGTATCCGTTTTTTGCCAAGGACCGCATTCCGGCCGGCACCTATTTCAACACCTCGGCAACGGATACCCTTTCCGTCGGGGCGCAGTGGCTGGTTTCGGCGGATGTACCCGACGAGCTTGTCTACAAGATCACCCGCGCATTGTGGCACCCCAGTACGCGGCAGCTCTTGGACGGAGGCCATCCGAAGGGCAAGAAAATCAGCGTAGCCACCGCTCTGGACGGTTTGGTGGTCCCAATCCACCCGGGCGCACGGCGCTACTATAGCGAGGCCGGTATTCCTTTCCCGGCAAGCACCAAATAAGCGATTGCCGCGCCAGGTTGGTGAGCTAGGGATTCGAGATCACCCAGGGTTCGGTTTTCGCCGCCGCGATCCAATCCTGCATGGCCGGCCAGGTCATCACTGTGTCGCGATAGGCCGCGGCCGCTTCGTTAAGCGCGACTTCGTAAGTGACGAAGCGGCTGACCACGGGTGCGAACATGGCGTCGGCGGCGCCGAAGTCACCGAAAAGATAGTTGCCCCCTTGTCCGAATCGGGCCCGGCAATCGGTCCAAATCTCCTGGATGCGATTGATGTCGGCGTCGAGGCCATCATCGGACGCTAAGCCGCGCATTGGCCCCGGGGGGCGGCGCAGGTCCATGGGCATAAGCCGGCGCAGGGCCGCGAAGCCGGCATGCATCTCCGCCGCGACCGAGCGGGCGGCCGCCCGCGCCGCCGGGTCCGCCGGCCACAACCCGGCTGCCGGAAAACGCTCGTTCATGTATTCGGCGATGGCCAGGGTATCCCATACCCTTAAATCTCCGGCGTGCAGAACCGGCACCTTGCCCGCTGGATTGTAGCGCCGGATTTCGGCCTTGGTCTCCGGGCGGTCGAGAGGGATGACAATCTCCTCGAACGGCATACCGCAGTGTCTCACGATCAGCCAGCCGCGTAGCGACCAGGACGAGTAAGTCTTATTGCCCAGGACCAGGGTGAAATCAGCCATGTTTGCTTCCTCAAGATAGTGCCGCGGAGCGGATTAGCGCCCTGCGTATCCGCCGGGTCAAGACCGTGTGCATTCACGGCCCACGACTCTAGCGATCGAAATAACAGCAAGGCCATATATTTGAAAATTTGAAATAAAACAAACATAAACTATAATAAAAATCTATCATTTACCTATTAAATACATCTATAAACTACAAAAACATTATTTTATATTTGACATATCCAAATATTCTGTTAATATCGTGTTCATCAAAACGCGGAAGTCAGCTTGATAATCCGCGGGGTCACAAAGTTTAGGGTTGGAACTTACTCGAGGTGGATTATGAAGGTCGGGACTACATCAGCCGCACTCGAATACGCCGTTACGGTCACCGCGCTCTCGGTGCCAATGGTTGTCTTGGGCCTCGAGTTCACCAATATCATAAACGCGATATTTGGGGGGCTGTTGAGCCGGATATCGGCCGTGGCCTTGGGTATCTGACAGGGAGAATAAAGGGGTAGGGGGCAAACGCTTTCGGTCTATGGGGATAAAAGCCGCAAAGCAGGGCGCCAGGTAAGCGCCCGGTGCGGGCCCGCCAGGTTCATATCCTGGCCGGTCCGCCTTCGTTTACCGCCGTACGTAAAACAGGCGGACTAGATCGCGGGCAAAAAGGCCCGCGATTTTTTTTGCCGCTTTGTCTTGGCCGCCGGACCCGCCTATTCTCCGATTTGAGATTTCCTATAAGGGGCGATATGACCGAGCATCTCGTGGCGCGCGCCGGGGCCGGCGCGGTGAACCTCACTCCCTTATCGAAGGAAACCCTGGCGGCCTGGCTTGCCGAGCAAGCGCCGGAGCGGGCGGACTGGGTTCGCGATACCGGCTTCACCGGCGCTGCCGGCGCGATCTGTCCGCTGCCCGGCAAAGGCGGGGCCCTAACCCAGGTCTTGGCCGGGATCGACCCCAAGGACGTGCTTTGGTCCTATGCCGCCCTGCCGGGCAAGCTTGGGGCCCTGGCCAAGAGAAAAGCGGGCGCCGCGCGCTTTGTGCTCGACGCCGCTCCCGACCCGGCCGGCGCGACCCGGGCCGCCTTGGGCTGGGCGCTGGGTACTTACGCCTTCACGCGCTATCGCAAGGCGGAGCAGGATTTTGCCGCGCTGGTTTGGCCCAAAGGCGCGGATCGCGCCGCGGTCACGCGGACCTGTGAGGCGGTGTTCCTGGCTCGCGATCTGATTAACACACCCGCCTCGGATATGGGGCCGGGTGAGTTGGCGCAGGCAGCGGTGGATCTGTTCAAGCGCCACAAGGGTCGCTCCAGCGTGATCCTAGGCGACGCCCTGCTGAAGAAGAACTATCCGGCGGTCCACGCGGTCGGCCGGGCCAGCGCCCGGGCGCCGCGCCTCGTCGATCTGTGCTGGGGCCGCGCCGGTCCGCGCGTGACTCTTGTCGGCAAGGGGGTCTGCTTCGATTCCGGCGGGCTCGATCTCAAGCCGTCCGCCGGCATGCGGCTGATGAAAAAAGACATGGGCGGCGCCGCGCATGTCCTCGGTCTGGCGCATATGATCATGGCCGCGAAATTGCCGCTGCGCCTGCGCGTCCTGATCCCGGCGGTCGAGAACAGCGTGTCCGGCGACGCCTTCCGCCCGGGAGACGTGATCGCGACCCGCAAGGGCCTAACGGTCGAGGTCGGCAACACCGACGCCGAGGGGCGTTTGGTGTTGGCCGACGCCTTATACGAAGCCGACAGCGAGGATCCCGATCTCATCGTCGATTTCGCAACCCTGACCGGCGCGGCGCGGGTCGCCCTCGGCACCGGGCTGCCGGCCATGTTCTGTAATGACGACGACACGGCCGACTCGCTGATCGCGCACGCCCGCGCCGAGGACGACCCCCTGTGGCGCCTGCCGCTGCACGCGCCTTACCGCGCCGCCCTGGACAGCAAGATCGCCGATCTCAACAACATTTCCGGCGATTCCTATGGCGGCGCGATTGTCGCGGCCTTGTTCCTGGCCGACTTTCTGCGCCCCACGACGCCTTGGCTTCATTTCGATATCATGGCCTGGAACATCAAGGCCCAAGCGGGACGGCCCGAGGGCGGCGAGGCGATGGGCCTGCGCGCCGTCTATGCCCTGATCGCCGAAAGGGCCGCCCGGCGCGGATCGTCATAAAGCCGTCGTTTGGTGGCGCATCGGGCTCGTTCGGTGCCGTATCGTCCTTGGCATATCTTTGTTACATTGATGCTCGAGGGAGAGACAGGAATGCTAAAGAAAATTCTTTGCGCCGTGGATGGCTCCGACTATGCCCTGAAGGCGGCTGAGTTTGCGAGCGACCTGGCGGCAAGATATGGGGCCGAGTTGACCTTCTTGACCGTCAGCAAGGAGCTGAAGGTCACCGAGGAAGTCAAACGCTTTATGCACGCCGAACACCTGACCGGCTCGCCGCAGTACGTCCTCGACGAAATGACCGATCGCGTTCTCGACCAGGCCAGGGAAAGGGCCAAGACGCATGGCATCGCCAAACCCAAGACCGAGGTCAAGACCGGCCATCCGGCGCGCGCCATCGTAAGCTATGCCGAGCGGACCGGCGCGGATGTGATTGTCATGGGCAGCCGGGGAATGGGCGATTTCGAAGGTCTGCTGTTGGGCAGCGTGTCGCACAAGGTCTCCAGCATGGCGAAGTGCACCTGTATCACGGTGAAGTAGGTGGCGAAGTAGGCGGCGGCCGCGTCCCATCCTTGCCGGGACTTACGCCGGCCGCTAAAGTCCGTTTCGCCTGCGTAACGACATGACGCTTCGGCGATGAATGAGAACACAACGAAACTGACGCCGACTTCCGTGCTCAACCTCTGGCACGGGGTCATGCTGCGCGCCTTGCGCGATGAACATCCGGATCTGACGGCGCGCCAGTTCGCCCTTCTGCTGCACGTTTACCTCACGCCGCCGCCGCACACCGTGCGTGGTTTAGCGGCGGAGTTGAACATGTCGAAGCCGGCGGTGACCCGCGCGCTCGACCGCCTGGGCCGCCACGACCTGGCGCGCCGCAAGCGCGACCACGCCGACAAGCGCAGCGTCCTGATTCAGCGCACCGTGAAGGGCTCGGTCTACTTGCGCGAATTCGGCGACATGGCGGCCAGAGTGGCGGCGGAGCTGTGACGGTGGGAAAGAGTGTCTAACCACGAAGACACAAAGGGCACGAAGGAGACCTGATCTTCACTCCGTGTGCTCAATCCGACTTTAGCAGCCTGCCCGTTAGATGGAAGTTTCGTAGAAAACTTAACAAAAAATACAATCGACCTTCTTCGTGCCCTTCGTGTCTTCGTGGTAAAAAGATTCTTCGCCGCGCCTCTGCGGTTATGATCCCGGTTCCTGAGAAAGTAATTTTCACCACAAAGGCGCGAAGACACGAAGTTTCGCGAAGCAATATTTTTCTTCGTGTGTCTTCGTGCCTTGGCGTATTCGTGGTGAATCTCTAACCTGTATGCCGACGCGTCAGCGCTGATCGTTCTGTCATCAATACCCGCGCTTGAGGTCGACGACGTGCTCGGGCGCTTGGCCGGCCTGGACCCGGCGGATGTTCGCCGCCACGGCCTCGGCCGCGGTTTCGGCGATGGTCATGCTGGCGATGTGCGGCACCACGACGATGCGCGGGTGGGCCCAGAACGGGCTATCGGGCGGCAGGGGTTCGTCGCGAAACACATCCAGGGTCGCGCCGCCGAGCTGCCCCGAGTCGAGCGCGGCCAGAAGGTCGGGCTCGACCACGTGTTTGCCGCGCCCGGCGCTGATCAAGGCCGCGCCGCGCGGCAGGGCGGCGAAGGTCTCGGCGTTCAGAATGCCCTCGGTCTCTGTCGTCAATGGCAGCAGGCAGACCAGGATATCGCTGCGTGCCAGGAAGGGCATCAATCCATCGGCGCCGTGGAAGGACTCGATTCCCGCGTGGTCCTTGGGCCGCCGGCTCCACCCCGAGACTTGGAAGTCGAAACCGCGCAGCTTCTCGGCGCAGGCCGCGCCCAAGACGCCTAGGCCCAGGATGCCGACGCGGCGGCGGAAGGTCGGGATCTGCTCGATCTCGTGCCAGACCTTCTCGCGTTGCTGAACCGCGTAATCGAGCATGAAGCGGTGATGATAGAGCGCGCTCATGACCACGAACTCGACCATGCCCGCGGTCAGCCCCGGCTCGACCATGCGCACGATGGGCACACCCTCGGGCAGGTCCGGATCGGACGCGAGGTGATCGATTCCGGCGCCGATGGAGAAGATCGTCTTGAGGTTGGGGAACTTGCGCAGCGCCCCTGCCTCCGGCGCCCAGACCAGGGCGAATTCGATCTCCTCGGGATCGCCCGGCGCACGCCAATCGCGCAAGGGCACATCCGGTAGCAGGCGCGCGAAGGCGCGGTGCCAGGAATTGCCGCGCTCGATATCGGTTTTGAGGATCAGGGCCATGGCCCTTCCTACATCCGCACCACGTCGCCGTCCACCGCTTCGAGGTCGAAGGCCGCTTTCATGAGCGCCTGGGTGTAGGGGTGCTCGGGCGCGTCGAAGATGCGCGCCGCCGGGCCTTGCTCAACTACCTGGCCGTCGCGCATGACCATGACCTCGCTGGCCAGCGCGCGCACAACGCGTAGGTCATGGCTGATGAAGAGGTAGGCCAAGTTGTGCCGGGTCTGGAGATCGCGCAGCAGATCGACAATTTGCGCCTGGACCGACATGTCGAGGGCCGAGGTCGGCTCGTCCAGGACCAGGAAGCGGGGCTTCAGGACCATGGCGCGGGCGATGGCCACGCGTTGGCGTTGCCCGCCGGAGAATTCGTGCGGATAGCGGTGCCGCCCCTCCGGGTCCAGGCCGACCTCGGTCAGGGCCTCGACGATCAGTTGCTCTCGCGCCTCCGCGTTACCGCCGAGACCGTGAACCTTGAGGCCTTCCTCGATGATCTGGCCGATGGAGAGGCGCGGGCTGAGCGAGCCGTAAGGGTCTTGAAAGACGATCTGCATTTCCCGGCGCAGGGGCCGCAGCTCTCTCGATTTCAAACCTTGAATCTCGCGCTCGCCAAAGCGGATGCCACCAAGGCTGGAGACCAAGCGCAGCAGCGCCAGGCCCAAGGTGGTCTTGCCGGAGCCACTTTCGCCGACCACGCCCAGGGTATGCCCTTCGCGCACCTCGAGCGTGATGCCGTCGACCGCGCGCACGTAATCGACGGTGCGTTTGAGCACGCCTTTCTTGATCGGGAAATGGACCTTGATGTCCTGTCCCGACATGATCAGCGGGGCGTCCGGCGCGGCCTCAAGCGGCGCGCCGCTCGGCTCGGCGGCCAGGAGCTTGCGCGTGTAAGCGTGTTGGGGCGAGTCGAAGATGGCGTTGACCGTACCCTGCTCGACAATCTCGCCGCCGGTCATGACGCAGACGTCGTCGGCCATCTTGCGCACGATGCCCAGATCATGGGTAATCAGCAGCAGGGCCATGCCGAACTCGGCCTGCAGCTCCTTCAGCAGTTTCAGGATTTGCGCCTGAATGGTGACATCCAGCGCCGTGGTCGGTTCGTCCGCGATCAGAAGGTCGGGTTCGTTGGCCAGCGCCATGGCGATCATGACCCGCTGGCGCTGCCCGCCCGAAAGCTCGTGCGGATAAGCGCCCAGACGTTTTACGGCGTCGGGAATGCCGACCAGGCCCAGAAGCTCCAGCGTGCGCTTGCGCGCGGCGGCGCGGTCGAGACCCTTGTGCAGGATCAGGGTTTCGTTGATCTGCTTTTCGACCGTATGCAACGGGTTGAGCGAGGTCATCGGCTCCTGAAAGATCATCGAGATCTCGTTCCCGCGCACCTCGCGCAGGACCTCACGCGGCGCGCCGATCAGCTCTTGTCCCCGGAAGGTGATGGACCCGGCCGGGTGACGCGCCAGGGGATAGGGCAGGAGCTGCATGATCGACAAGGCGGTGACCGACTTGCCGGAGCCGCTCTCGCCGACCAGGGCCAGCGACCCGCCCTTGGCGATCTCGAAGGAGGCGCCCTTGACCGCGTCGACGGGCCGGCCCGGGACCTCGAAGCGGGTGCCGAGATCTTGAACCTTGAGCAGCGCTTCGCTCATGCTTGGCTTCCTTCGCTTGCCGGTTCCGTGCGCGCGCCCGCGGCGTCCTCGGCCGGCGGCGGCTCGCCGGCGAAGAGCTTGCGCGGATCGAAGGCATCGCGCACGGCCTCGCCAATGAAGACCAGCAGGCTCAACATAATGGCGATGGTGAAAAAGCCGGTCAGACCCAGCCAGGGCGCTTGCAGGTTGGCTTTGCCCTGGGCCAGCAATTCTCCGAGCGACGCCGAGCCGGGCGGCAAGCCGAAGCCGAGGAAATCGAGCGCCGTGAGGGTGGTGACCGAGCCGGAAAGCACGAAGGGCAAGAAGGTCAAGGTCGCGACCATGGCGTTTGGAAGGGCGTGCCGGAACATAATCGTGGTGTCGCCGACACCCAAGGCGCGCGCGGCGCGCACGTAGTCGAAGTTGCGCACGCGTAGGAACTCCGCGCGCACGACCCCAACCAAACTCATCCAAGAAAACATCAACATGATGCCGAGCAACCACCAGAAATTCGGCTCGACAACGCTGGCTAGAATTATCAGAAGGAAAAGCACCGGAAGGCCGGACCAAACCTCCATGAAACGCTGGAACAAAAGGTCGAGCCAGCCGCCGAAGTATCCTTGTGCCGCTCCTGCGGTGACACCGATCAAGGTACTGATAACGGTGAGCGCGACGCCGAACAAAACCGAAATTCGGAAGCCGTAAATCAATCGCGCCACCACATCGCGGGCCTGATCGTCGGTGCCAAGCCAATGCTCGGCATCGGGCGGCGAGGGCGCGGGCTGCGGTAGATTCCAGGCGACGGTTTGGTGGTTGTAGCGCACGGGCGGCCAGATCATCCAGCCACGCGCATCGATTAGGTTCGCGACGACAGGGTCGCGGTAATCCGCTTCGGTTTCGAAGGTGCCTCCGAAGGCGGTTTCCGGATAGGCCTTGAAAATCGGCGTATATACCGCGCCATCGAAAACGACCAAGATTGGATTGTCGTTGGCGACGATGTCGGCCGCCAGGCTGATAAAAAAAAGCGAGAGGAAAATCCAAAGGGACCAAAAGCCGCGCTTGTTGGCACGGAAGTTTAGGAGCCGGCGGCGGGTCAATGGCGAAATGCGCGCGCCAAGGAAGCGATCGATACGCGGAGCCGGCTGTGCAATCATCGATCTAGTGCCTCGAAATCGATGCGCGGATCGACCAGCGTATATGTAATGTCGCCAACCAAATTCATTATCAGACCGAGCAAGGAGAAAAAGTAGAGACTGGCGAACATCACCGGATAGTCGCGATTGATCGCGGCTTCGAATCCGAGGAGCCCAAGCCCATCGAGCGAAAAGATGACCTCCACGAGCAACGCGCCGGTGAATAGAATACCTATGAAGGCGCTGGGAAAACCCGCGATCACGATCAACATGGCATTGCGGAAGACGTGGCCGTAAAGCACGTGGTGTTCGCTTAGGCCCTTTGCACGCGCGGTGGTGACATACTGTTGCCCGATCTGATCCAGAAAAGAATTCTTGGTCAACATAGTCAGCGTGGCGAATCCGCCGATAACCAAGGCGACAATCGGCAAGGTCATATGCCAGAAATAGTCCAGAATTTTGCCCGGCCAGGACAACTCGGACCAATTATCCGAAGTCAGATTGCGCAATGGAAACCAGTCGAAATAGCTGCCGCCCGCGAACACGACAATCAACAGAACGGCAAACAGAAAACCTGGTATTGCGTTGCCGATGATAACGATGGCGCTGGTCCAGACGTCGAAGCGTGAGCCGTCGCGCACAGCCTTGGCGATTCCAAGCGGAATCGAAATAAGATACACAAGAATGGTGGTCCAGAGCCCGAGTGAAATCGACACCGGCATTTTGTCGATCACAAGATCGACCACGCGCTGGTCTCGGAAAAAGCTATTGCCGAAGTCGAAGACGGCGTAATTGCGCAGCATTTGGAAAAAACGAACATACGCGGGCTTGTCGAAGCCATACATCTTCTCAATTTCCGCGATGAATTCGGGGTCCAGGCCCTGCGCGCCACGATATTTGCTCGATGTCGACGCCGATCCGGCGCGGCTTTCGCCGCCGGCCCGGACGAGTTCGCCCGCGCCGCTTTGGGTCACACGTTCGGTTGCGGCCACACCTTCGCCGGTGATTTGCGAGATGAGCTGCTCGACTGGGCCACCAGGTGCCGCCTGGATGACGACAAAATTGATGACCATGATCCCAAGCAGGGTCGGCACGATCAGAAGTAAGCGGCGAACGATGTAAGCGAGCATTCTGACGCGGTTCCTATCCTGCCGCGCGCCGGGCGTGGCGACGCGTTGCGCGGTAGATGACTAGCAGAAGTATTCCGGCTGCGAGCGTGATGCCGAGAATCTTCAGCCAATCGCCGTCCGCACTTTCGGTAGGCGCGGGTTCCATTTTTTGACGCTCGGCAAGGGCGCGCTCCTTGGCCGGGTCAATCCACCAGTAGTTCACGCTAGTGCCCCGACGAGGGATGTAATCGGGCTGACCGAACTTATCCCAGTATGCGATTCGATCGATGCGAATATGCCAGTTGGGAATCACGTAGTGACCCCACAATAGGACGCGGTCCAGTGCCCGGGTGCGCGCGATCAGGCTCTCGCGATCGGGAGCGGAAATTATCTGCTCTACAAGTTCGTCGACAACAGGGTTTTCTATTCCGGCGTAGTTGCGGCTGCCTTGGGTTTGGGCCGAACGCGTAGTCCAGAAGTCGCGCTGCTCGTTGCCGGGCGATTCCGACTCGCCCCAGCCTCCGACGATCATGTCGAAGTCGAAGCTGCGAATCCGGTTGATGTATTGCGCGGTATCTACCAAGCGTACCGACACCTCGATACCCAGACGATTCAGGTTTCGCTTGAAGGGCAGCACAATGCGCTCGAACGCTGGTGAGATGAGCAGAATTTCGAAACGCATCTGTTCGCCGGTCTCGGCGTTGACCAACTTCATGTCGCGCACGATCCAGCCTGCCTCGGCCAGAAGCTCGAACGCGCGTGTCAGGTTCTCGCGTGGCCATCCGGATCCATCGGTCGCCGGGGCGCGGTATTCGGTCGTGAAAACCTCATCCGGGATCCGGCCGAGGTATGGTTCAAGAATTTCCAATTCACGCGGGCTGGGCAGGCCGGTCGCGGCCAATTCCGAATTCGAAAAGTAGCTCTCGGTTCGGGTGTATTGGCTGAAGAAAAGATTCCGGTTGCTCCACTCGAAATCGAAGGCGTAGGCAAGGGCACGCCGCACCGTGCGGTTCTGAAACACCGCGCGCCGCGAGTTCATAACGAAGGCCTGCATGCCGGTCGGGTTGCGATGCGGGAATTCGCCTTTGACAAGCCAACCGTCGCGCACGGCCGGGGTATCGTAGTCGAGTGCCCAAGCCTTGGCCTGGTTCTCGTCGCGCATGTCGATATTGCCGGCCTTCAGTGCCTGGCGAATGACCGTATCGTCGCGGTAGTAATCGATCCTGATACGATCGAAGTTGTATCGCCCACGGTTAACGGGCAGGTCCTTGCCCCAATAGTCTTTGTCGCGCTCAAAGACGATGAAGCGTCCGGGCTCGAAAGAATCAATTCGATACGGCCCGCTGCCGAGCGGCGGTTCCAGAGTGGTTTTCTCGAAATCGCGTGTCTCCCAATAATGTTTGGGCAGCACCGGCATCTGACCCACGATAAGCGGTAATTCGCGATTGTCGCCCTCGCTGAAGGTGAAGCGAACTTTGCGCGGGCCGATCTTCTCGGCGCTTGTCACGCTTTGATAGTAAAATCGAAGCTGCGGGTGTCCCTTGGTTTTCAGCAAATCGAGGGAAAAAATTACGTCGTCGACCGTGATCGGCTGCCCGTCGTGCCAACGGGCCTCCGGCCGTAAAGTAAAGGCGACCCAAGAGCGGTCTTCCGGCCACTCCACGGTCTCGGCGATCAAGCCATATTCCGTAAAGGCCTCATCGGCGCCATTGGTCAGCAGGGTTTCGAAAATGTAGCCCATGCCGTCGGCCGCGTTGCCCTTCGCGATGTAGGGGTTGAAGCTATCGAAACCGCCCTGCGCCGCCTCGCGCAACGTCCCGCCCTTGGGCGCGTCGGGGTTGAGGTAATCGAAATGCGTGAAGTCCGGTCCGTACTTGGGTTCGCCGTGCATGGCAATGGCATGCGCGACATGGATCTTGTCCGGATCGCGCGCCGTATCGGCGGCGCTTGCGGCGCCGAGCAGCAACGGGCCGATCACGGTCAAGACAGCGGGCAGGGTGAAGGGAAACCTGTGCATGACCTCCTGCACGTGGGCGGCGACGCGCGACTATAAACAGATTCTCTCGCGCCGCGCCAAGGAACTTGGCGGCGGTCAAGTTGATGTGATGCGCGTCTAGGTTTCGGTCAAGAGGGTCCGGTTAGAAGAGCTTGGGCGGCGGCGTGGCAGCGCCGGTCGCCGGCGGCCACCACGCGGCCGTCCGAGTCGAGTCCCAACGGCGCGCCCTGCCAGTCGGTTATCGTGCCGCCCGCCCCCTCAATCACGGCGACCAGCGGCAGATAGTCGTAGACGCCCATGCTGGCTTCGATCGCCAGATCGGCGAAGCCGCTGGCCAGCAGGCCGTAGCCGTAGCATTCGCTGCCGTAGAGCGGCAGGCCGGCTTGGATGCGGACGCGCTCGAAAGCGGTGAAATCGGGACCCTGAAACATATGCGGCGAGGTCGCGAACAGCGTCGCCTCGGCCAGGCTCCCACAGGCGCGCACCCGGACCTCACGCGTGCCTTGCCGGTCGCAATGGGTCGTCGGCCGGCCGGCCGCGCCGAGCCAACGTTCTTCCATGGCCGGCATGTCGATGACGCCCAGGATCGGCCGGCCGCGATGCAACAGGCCGACCAGGGCGCCGAATTGCGGGTGGCCGCTGATAAAACGCTTGGTGCCGTCGATAGGGTCGAGAATCCAGACGTAGTCCGCATCCGGCCGGTCTTGGCCGTGTTCCTCGCCGACAACGCCGTGATCCGGGAAGGTCTTGGCGATAAGGGCGCGCATGGCGCTTTCGGCTTCGCGGTCGGCGATCGTGACCGGCGACTCGTCGGTCTTGATCTCGACAGCGAGGGATTGCCGGAAGTAGCGCAGAACCACGCCGCGCGCGGTATCGGCCAGGCGGTTGGCCAGGGCGATAAACTCCACCGGGCAGGGCATTAGGGTCGTATCTAACCCTCGGGCAGGGCGGCGGGGGCGCCGCTGAGCGAGCGCAGGTAGAGGATCAGGTTGGCGCGATCCTGGGGTTTCTTGATTCCGGCGAATCCCATCTTAGTGCCGGGCGCCCAGTCTTTCGGCTTGGTCAAAAAGGCGTTCAGGTTTTCGTACGACCAGGCCTCGCCCGACTTACCCTGCAAGGCGCTGGAGTAGGAATAGCCGTCATGCGAGGCGACGGTGCGTTCGACGATGTCCCAAAGATTGGGGCCGATCTTATTGGCGCCGCCTTCGTCGAAGGTGTGGCAGGAGGCGCATTTCTTCGCGACGGTCCCACCCGAACCGGCGTCGGCCGCGGCAAGTCGCGGTGCGATCGGCTCCAGGGATGGCGCGGCCTTTGCGACCAGGCTTTCACCCGCCTCGCTTGGCGCGACGCTATAGGCCAAGGATTCCGGGCGTTCTTTATCGAAAAGCAGGTCGGCGATGAAGCCGGTCAGCATGGCGATCACGCTGGCGGTCAGGATCGCGCCGACAATCTTGTTTACTTCAAGGCTATCCATAACCCCACCCCGCCCCAGTCTCGCGTGCTGTCCCGGTTTCCCGGCCGTTCGAGGCCGGACAATAGCCCCGGCGCCACCCCTAGTTCAATAGCGTGGGTCAATAGCGCGAGAGAAACATTGCGGTTTTTCGTGCGCGGGTCCGCGGGTTATCTTGTTCCACCACACTCGTACCCCTATTGGGAAATTCGATGTCGCCGATTGTCCTCATTCCCGCCCGGATGCAGGCTAACCGCCTGCCGGGTAAGCCGCTGGCCGATATCCAGGGCGTCCCGATGATTGTCTGGGTCCTGCGCCGGGCGGTCGACGCTGGGATCGGCCCGGTCGCTGTGGCCTGCGCCGAGCCGGAGATCGCCCGCGCGGTCGAGGAAAATGGCGGCCGTGCCGTGTTGACCCGGCCCGGTCATCCCTCCGGTTCGGACCGCATTTTCGAGGCCCTGGAGGCGATTGACCCGGACGGGGCCTACGACACCGTGGTCAATCTTCAAGGCGATTGGCCGACCGTCGATCCCGGCATGTTGCGCGCCGTGCTCGCGCCGCTCGAAAACCCGGCGGTCGATATCGCGACCTTGGCGGCCCGGATCACCGAACCGTCCGAGCGCGACAATCCGAACGTGGTGAAGGCGGCGATCGCCTTCGAAAGCGCGCCAAGCGCAGGTTCGAGCGACGAGGCGCCGGGGCCGGCCCGCGCGCTCTATTTCAGCCGGGCCAATGTGCCATGGGATGGCGGCGATCCGGAGGCGCCCCTTTATCATCACATCGGTATCTACGCTTATCGGCGCGAGGCTCTGGCGCGCTTTATCGCGCTGCCGGTTTCGGCCCTGGAGAAGCGCGAACGCCTGGAGCAACTTCGCGCGCTTGAAGCGGGTATGCGCATCGATGTAGGGCTCGTTGACACTGTTCCCTTCGGTATCGATACTCCGGCCGATCTGGAGCGCGCCCGCGCGAGTTTCGCGGGCGACGGCGCCTAAATCCTTCCCCTTTCCAGCCTTTGAGCAGATAAGAGCTTTCAAATCCCATGGCCAAGACCGCCGATCCAAGCGAGACGCCAGATAGCGTCCCGAGCAACATAATCGCCTTCCAAGGCGCGCCCGGCGCCTATTCCGACATGGCCTGCCGGGCGGCCTATCCGGACATGACGACCTTATCCTGCGCCACCTTCGAGGCCGCCTTCGCGGCGGTCCATGAAAAGCGCGCGGGCTTGGCCATGATTCCGGTCGAGAATTCGACTGCCGGGCGGGTCGCCGACAATCATCACCTATTGCCGGAATCCAACCTGCATATCGTCGCCGAGCACTTCCAGAAAGTCGATCACCAGTTGCTCGCCCCCAAAGGCGCCAGTCTGGAAACGATCGAAACCGTGCACAGCCACGAGCAGGCGCTGTCGCAGTGCCGAATTTTCCTGCGCGAACACGGCCTGAAGCCGGTTATCCATCCCGATACCGCCGGTGCCGCGGCAGAGGTTGCCCAGGTCGGCAAGTTATCCCAGGCGGCGATTGCCTCGACCCTGGCGGCCGAGATCTACGATCTTGAGACCCTTAAGAGCGATATTCACGACGCCGCGCACAACGTGACCCGATTCCTGGTTATGTCCCGGGAACCGATCGACCCAGATCCCAGCGCGGGGCCGGTCGTGACGACCTTCGTGTTTCGGGTGCGCAGCGTGCCGGCCGCGCTTTACAAGGCGTTGGGCGGCTTCGCCACAAACGGCGTCAACCTCACCAAGCTCGAAAGCTATATCCTGGACGGCCGCTTCACGGTCGCCCAGTTCTACGCCGACATCGAAGGCCATCCCGACGAGCGACTGGTCCGCCTGGCCCTGGAGGAACTGAGCTTCTTCTCCCGGGAGGTCAAGATTCTCGGCGTCTACCCGGCAAACGCCTTCCGTTTAGGCAATGTCGAGCCTCTGTCCTGACCCCACCTTGTCTCAACCCAGGGCCGGCGACGGCCACGCCGCGCTTTCGATTTATGGTTAATGCGTATGGCTAATACGATTTCGGCGTTGAAACGAATTCGGAAAAATTAATATAGATTTTTGCGGAAAAATATTTCATAAATGTAGGTAAGAACAAATCAGAACAGTCTTTTACTTGAGTTATCCTTAAAAACTTAGGTTAATTTCAAGTCCAGGTCTGAAATAAAGATAAGAACAGGGGTGAAAAACATGGCAGGGATTGCGGCGGGCCTGGTCGGATTGCTTGTAGCGCTTAGTACCCTGTTTTACCTAGGGCTGACCACGATCCTGGCGTGGAAGCTGGCGGTCGAAGGACCCGAGACGCGGCGCGTTCTGGCGGTACCGCTGGTCCCCGTGTTCCTGCAGAATCTCGGCATACCGTTTGCGATCATGGGCTTCACCATGGGGGCGACCGAGGTATCCCTGATGGGCACGGTCATGATCGCGACCGGGGTCTTGCTGACCACCGAGCGTTCGGTGTCCCTGCACCCGGCGGTCGAGGCGCCGCTATTGGGCCTGGCCGCCTTCTCCCTGGCGGCGGTCGGGCTATTTCATTCCGTTATCTGAGGCGGGCTAAAGCCAGTCCTCGATCAGGCGCCGCGCGATCGAGTCGCGGCGGGGCAGACGGAAGGTCCCATCCTCCGGCGATTTGCGTAACTCTTCGCGTGTGAACCAGCGCGCGTCGCCCAACTCGTGCTCGTCGATTTTAAGCGGCCCATGCCGGGCCTCGGCGTGGAAACCCAGCATGATCGAAGAGGGGAAGGGCCAGGGCTGCGAGGAATGATAGCTCACGCCCGTGACCTCGATCCCGACCTCCTCGCGAACTTCGCGCGCGACCGCTTCCTCAAGGCTTTCGCCCGGTTCGACGAAACCGGCAAGGGTCGAGTGCATCCCCTCGGGCCAAGCCTTTTGCCGGCCAAGCACACACCGATCGCCATCGTGGATCAGCATAATGACCGCCGGATCGGTGCGCGGAAAATGATCGGTCCCGCAGGCGCTGTTGGTGCAGGCCCGCACGTGACCGCCTTGGTTCTGCTCGGTCGCGCTGCCGCACAGGCCGCAAAAGCGATGGCGCTTATGCCAATGCAGCAGGCCGCGCGCGTAAGCCAGGATGGCGCCGTCCTGACGGGCCAAAAGCGGGCCAATCGCGCGCAGGTCTTGAAACACGCCGCGCCCGGTTACCGCGAGCGCGGTCTCGGGCGCCTCCAACGCCGACAGGTCCAAGGCGAATAGGGCCGAATCGCCGCGCTGTCCCAAGAACACGGCGTTGGTCAGATCGCCGGGCAGGCCATCGAGTTTGGCGCGGCTGAGTTCCGCGCGGCTCAGCCAGAGCGCGCGGGCTTCGTCCCCGGTTTCGACCAGGCTCTGATCGCGCCAGACCGGCACGAACAGGGCATTCTCGCCGGATAACGCGTCACTCAGCCATGACGCATCGCGGCGCAAGTGATCCGCGCGATCTAAATCCACGCCGCTATAGAAATTGCCGGGACGCTGGCTTGGCGGCTGGTTTGTATTCATGTTGGAAACTTGGCACGGCGCGGTCAGGGTGCGCAATCCGGCCGGTCCGCGCGAACTAGAATTTGTAGGCCAAGCCGACGCCGCGCGCGCTGCCCTTACTGAACGGCAAAAGAGTGACGTTGTTGCGCTCGAGGAAGGGGCTGTAACGGGTGATCGTCGTGCCCACGAAGTAACCGACCGCGCCGCCAAAAAACACGTCGGAGAACCAGTGCCGGTTGTCGTCGACCCGGGTCAGCGCGGTGCCGGTCGCCAAGCTGTAGGCGACCCAGGGCACCCATGGGTTGTCGTAGCCGTAGGTCTCGGACAGAACCGAGGCCACGGCGAAGGCGCTGCCCGCGTGGCCCGAAGGGAAGGAGGCGTTGGTGTCGCCCTTGCTCGGGCCTTCGAAGTCGAAGGCGTCGTCGGTATCGTCTGGCCGGTTGCGCCCGGTAATGTATTTGGTCCCGGTGATAATACCTTGGGTCAGGAGGAAGCTTTGCAGGGTCAGCAGAGCCGCCGATTTTTCCCGCCGTGCATCGACCATACCCGTCGAGTCCAAGGCTTCGGCCAGCGCATAGGCGCCGATCGAACCGAATATGATGTTGGTGCTTTCGCCGAATTCCCGAAGCACGTCCGCCACGTCGCCCGTAGTGTCGCTCTTCACATCGTTCTGCCAAAAGTCCATCAGGGACTCGTCGAGCAGGAACAAGGCGCTCCCGGCGCCGACGACCAGGCCCGCGGTGATCCAATCGGACCGGTCGAAGCGGGACGGTGCGCTCAAGATGCGGTAGAGGTTCTGGGGATAGCTGAGCAGGTAATCCGTGTTGATCGCGTAGACGCCGTCGACGTAACGCTTGCCCGCCGCCGGGTCGTCCGGGTCTCGCACTTCCGCGGTAGTCTGGGGCTTGGCTGGAGCTGCGGGCGGGGCTGGGGATTGGACTTGCTTTGACGGTTGGACTTCTAACGGCACCGCACCGGCCGCCGTTTCGATCGGGGGACCAAGATCGGGTGGTGCCGCCGCTGGTGTTAGTGAGGCGGCCGGCTTAGACGCACGGCGGTACGGCGCAAGGGCCGCGCCGTCGAAGACGATGACCGAGCCGCCGGCTTCGGCCCGGCCGTAAACCGTATAGGGTTCGAACCCGGGATCGAAGACCGTGACGGGAACCGGAGAGACCGGCGCCTCCTGTGCCATCGCCGCACCGGATACCCCGAACGCGGCTAGGACGATCGCGCCGGCACAAGCCGTGTAGCTACAAGCCGCCAAAATATCCCTCTCCTGCCGCGCCTATGCGTGTTCGAGCCGGTGTTTTTATTTCGCTTTGCCGGGCGGTGCTCGCTTAAGGCGCGGCCGACACGTTAAGTCTCCAAACCCCGGATGTCACTGCAGAATCTTGCCATCTTCGGTATTCGACCGGATTCTTGCGCTTCATCGCCCGTTCCCTCACTCTTAGGTTATGAGTGCTCACCAACAAAAGCGGCGGGCATGGCGCGGGGAACCGCGGGACGATTCGCTTGGCATGACCCGGCGGACCGTCCTTGCGGCGATGGCGGCCAGCGGATTGAGTGCCGCGGGGTTGTCGCGGCGCGCCCAAGCCGCCTGCGCGATTTTTCCCCCCGATGGCGTGCGCGAATACCTGATTCTGCGCCAGGAGCAGGTCGCTGGGCGGCACCGGATCGCGTTCTCGCGCCCGCAGCCGCGCTCGGCGGGACCTGCGCCTGGTCAAGAAGGGCTCTTTGTCGTACGCAGCGACGTCGAAATACAAGTCGGCCTCTTGGGCACCGACAGCTATCGCTTCGTCCATCACGCGGAGGAAACCTGGCGGGACGGTTGGCTCGACGCCCTGGTTTCCGACACCACGGACGATGGCCGCCGTTATCGCCTGCGCGCCGCGCGGCGGGGCGGGATTTTCACCGGCACCGCGAACGGCTCGGCTTTCACGGTGTCCGGCTACATCATTCCCTCAAGCCTGTGGCACCGCGACACCGTCGCGACGCAGACCCTCCTGGATACCACCGACGGGCGCGTGAAGGTCGTCCGCCCGCGCGATCTGGGGCCGGAGGAGGTGCCGCGCGGCGGACAAATGGTGACCGCCCAACACTATGTCCTGGAGGGTCAAATTCAGCGCCAGCTTTGGTACGATGAGGATTGCCGCCTGGTGCGCGCCGCCTACTTGGCGCGCGACGGCTCTTGGCTGACCCTGGCCGAAAATTGAATCGCAGCGGACCCCTTGCCCCGGCAAGCCGGATAGCTGATATAGTCGCCTTGGAGGGTTGGCCGCGGACGGATCGCTCGCCAACCCGGTCAGATCCGGAAGGAAGCAGCCGTAACGAGATTGTTCCGGGTCGCTGGTCCAACCCTCCACCTTATCTCGGGCTACCGTGTAGCTCTGGCGGCCAGGGGCGATCCCCGTCAAAGCGCCGCACAGCCGAGGATTGCGAATGACCGACCAGCCGGCCGACGCCCAGGGAAACGCGGCGCCGTCTGACCTGGCCGGCGCTAGTGTCCAAGGCCCCTATCGCGTGCTGGCGCGCAAATACCGCCCGGCCAGCTTCGAAGACCTGATCGGGCAAGACGCCCTGGTTCGCACGCTGACCAACGCGATCGAAAGCGATCGCCTGGCACAGGCCTACATCCTGACCGGCGTGCGCGGGGTCGGTAAAACGACCACGGCGCGCATTATCGCCCGTGCACTCAACTGCATCGGGACCGACGGCACGGGCGGGGCGACGGCACGGCCGTGCGGGGTCTGCGCCAACTGCGTCGCGATCGCGGCCGACCGCCATGTCGACGTGATCGAGATGGACGCCGCCAGCCGTACCGGCATCGACGACATCCGCGAGCTGATCGAAAGCGTGCGGTATCGTCCTGTCCAGGCGCGCAAGAAGGTGTACATCGTGGACGAGGTTCACATGCTCTCCAAGCAGGCCTTCAACGGTCTGCTCAAGACCTTGGAAGAGCCGCCGGCGCACGTCGTCTTCATTTTCGCGACCACGGAGATCCGCAAGGTGCCGGTCACCGTGCTGTCGCGCTGCCAGCGCTTCGATTTGCGCCGGGTTGAGCAGGATGTGCTGAAAGGCCATTTCGCGCACCTCGCCAAGGCCGAGGGGATCGAGGCCGAGGACACGGCCCTGGCCGTGATCGCGCGCGCCGCCGACGGCTCGGTGCGCGACGGCCTGTCGCTGCTGGATCAAGCAATCGCCTTGGGCGACGGGCGGGTCGCGGAGGCGCAAGTGCGCGACATGCTGGGCCTGGCCGACCGCATTCAGGTTCTGGATCTGTTCGAAGCGGTTATGCGCGGCCGCGCGCCCGAGGCGCTTGGCATCCTGGGCGACTTGCACAATGCGGGCGCCGATCCCGGGGTCGTGCTTCAGGACCTTCTGGAACTGACCCATCTGGTGACCAAGGGTAAGCTGGCGCCGGCCACGCTGGAGGCGGTCGAGGTGCCGGAGGCCGAGCGCGTGCGCGGCAAGGCCCTGGCCGAGGCCCTGACGCTGGCGGCCTTGACCCGGACTTGGCAGATCTTGCTAAAGGGCCTGGAAGAGGTGCGCTTCGCGCCCTCGCCCCTGCGCGCCGCTGAGATGGTGCTGATCCGCCTCGCCTATGCCAGCGACCTGCCGAGCCCGGCGGACCTGGTCGCCCGGCTGAGCGGCGGCGGCCAATCCGGGGGCCAAGCCGGCGGTTCGTCCCCGGCGCCGGCCTCCGGAGCGGGCGAAGGTGGGGCTGGTCCCAGCGCTATCGGGCGTGGGCAGCCAGGGCCTAGCGGCGGCACCGGCGGCGGCTCCTCGGGCAGTGGCGGGACCCGCGCCGCGCTGGCGGCAGGACCGCTCCCGATCGAACAAGCGGCGACCGGTATTGCGGAGTCAGCACCCAAGTCCCGCTTCGCGCCCTCGCCCGGCGATTTCGGGCAGGTTTTGGCGCTCCTGCGTGAGCGGCGCGAGACCATCCTCGCCAACCACTTGGCGGGCGACGTCCATTTGGTCCGATTCGAGCAGGGCCGGATCGAGGTACGCCCGAGCGGCCGCGCGCCGCGCAGTTTCGCGGGCGATTTGAGCCGCGTCCTCCAGGCGGCGACCGATGAGCGCTGGGTGGTGACCATCTCGCAGGAGAAGGGCGCGGCGACCCTGCGCGATCAGGCCCGGGTCTTGGCCGAGCAGGAACGCGAGGCGCTGCTCCGCGATCCGCTTGTGCAAGCGGTGATGGAGACTTTTCCTGGCGCCCGCCTGCGCGAAGGCCGCGATGCGCCGGCTTTGCCGCCGGCCGAGCCGTCATCTGAGCTCCCGGCCGAGCCGCCACCGGCCACGGAATGGCCGGACAGTGCCGGCGGCGATCCTCTTGCCTTCGACGAAGGAGACGAAACGGAATGAAGAATCTTGGGCAGATGATGAAGCAGGCCCAGCAAATGCAGGCCAAGATGGCGGACCTGCAGGCGCAACTTGCGGAGGCCGAGGTCAAAGGCGTCTCGGGCGGTGGCATGATCGAGGTCACCATGAACGGCAAGGGCGAAATGCGCGGGATCAAGATCGATCCGGCCTTGGTCGATCCCGGCGATGTCGAGGTCCTCGAGGACCTGATCGTCGCTGCCGCCAACGACGCCAAGGCCAAGGCCGAGGCCGAGGTTGCCGAGCGCATGCGCGAAGTGACCGGCGGGATCGAACTGCCCGCCGGTATGAAACTACCTTTCTAAACGATGCGCGGCGCGCTCCAGGTATGACCGTCGGCGATATCGAACGTCTGATCCACTTGCTTGCCCGCTTGCCTGGCCTGGGACCGCGCTCCGCGCGCCGGGCGGTGCTGCAAATGATCAAGCGGCCGGAGACCTTGATGCTGCCGCTCGCCGCCGCCCTCCGCCAGGCGGCGGAAAATATCCTGACCTGCGCGACCTGCGGTAACCTGGATACGGCCAACCCTTGCGCGATTTGCCGCGCGCCCGGCCGCAACGCCGCGCTCATCTGTGTGGTCGAGGAAGTCGCCGATCTCTGGGCAATCGAGCGCAGCGGCGCCTTTAAGGGCCTCTATCATGTCCTGGGCGGCACGCTCTCGGCCCTCGACGGCCGGGGGCCGGAGCAGTTGAACATCGGCTCCCTGATTGACCGGGTTGAGCGCGCGCGAGGATCCGAGGCGCCGGTCGTGGAGGTTATCCTGGCCCTGGGCACGACTGTCGATGGTCAAACCACCGCCCATTATATCGCCGAGCGCTTGGGCGACACCGGAGTCGCGATCTCCCGCTTGGCCCAGGGCGTGCCTGTGGGCGGCGAACTCGACTATCTGGACGATGGCACGCTCAGCGCCGCCTTGAAGGCCCGGCGCCCCGCTTGACGGCCTGGAGCTTGAAGATGTCCAAAATCCGCCGCGATCCAGCCATGTTCGCGGATCAATCTGCGCCAACAAGCGGAGGAGGAGCCGGGGTCATGGAACCGATCGGGACGCGCCTAGAGCATGATCCGTTCATATTGAATCGTTTGACCGGTTTTTCGCGTCTGCTGGCTAGGCACGGGCCACGCCGTGGTCTTGATGACCACAAGGGGGCCGTAACGACGTCCAGCGGGCGCGAAATACCGGCCTCCGGTGGGCCAAATCAGGCCATCGGCGTCGTTACGAAACTTGCCCGATGCCCCACATCGCGCTGCGTTCCGCGCCTAGCCGAGTGGGCTG
>JAJFGN010000007.1 GCA_021776115.1 Kiloniellaceae bacterium
CCGAAGCCATAAAAGCTTCCGCGAAGCCAAGCTGCTTACCGCTCATCCCCATTTCTCCAAAATTCTCCTTCACACAGAGAATCACGGCCAACAACTCAACGCCATCCCTTTTCGCAGAGGTCTCCGGCGGGAGAGGGAGGGACCCGCACAGCGGGAGGGTGAGGGGCTATTGCGTTACACTAAGCAGAACACGCACTATCGCCTTGGTACAACCGGTCGCACCAAGGACAGCGCCTATCAGGCTCGATCGATTCGGCAGGAAAAGCAGTTGTTGAGCGACGACCGCACATGCACGTAGCGCACGTCGTCGCGTTCGAAAATCTTGGCCGCGACCCCGGCCATGTTTTGCGAGGGCACGATTTGACCGGTTCCGTAAACGATACGATCGTCGGCGCCATAGCCTTTCAAGAGATAGCTTTCGCGCTTAAGAAACATCCGTGGCGTACGACCGCTTTCCGGGTAACGCGCGCACGGCTCGGCGTGTAAAAAGATGGGACCGGTCTCGGCGTAGGGCTGCGCCTCGGGAAAGGGCCGGTAGGCGAGGATCAGATAGGGCTCGCCCTCGGCGACATCCTGCTGGCAGTGCCGGCAGGGCACGCTGCCGCCTTGCGAAATGTGGACTTCGGGTTTCTGTCCGTTGGCGTCGGGGCCGCCCGCCCAATAGGCCTCCGCCTCTGCGCTGGGCATGGAGAAAAAGCAAACCTCGGTCATGAAGATACCTCTCTCGGGTCAAGATGAGTGAAGATGACCCACGGCTGAATCCGAATCCATCCGAGTCTTGCGAGGCTAAGGAATGAGTTCAAGCTTGACGCACTGCGGGGCAGGACCGGGCGGGGACGAACCGCTGCGGAGAAAAGAGGATTCACCGCGAAGACACAAAGGAGCCGCAAAGCAGAGTTTTTTATCTTCGCGTCTTCGCGCCTTCGTGGCGATCTCTTTCTAGTTGCCCTTGACCGAGCAATCGTCCTCGAAGAGATAGATCGAGAGCGACCAAACTTTGACGGTGTAGAATTCGTACCCCGTTTGAGGTTTAGCGATTCGCGCGGTTTTCGACCAGATCGGTGACCACACCGGGATCGGCCAAGGTCGAGGTATCGCCCAGATTGCTGTAATCGTTCTCGGCGATCTTGCGCAGGATGCGGCGCATGATCTTGCCCGAGCGGGTCTTGGGCAGACCCGGCGCCCACTGGATCAGATCCGGGCTGGCGATCGGGCCGATCTCCTTACGCACCCACTGGACCAGTTCCTTGCGCAAATCTTCCGATGGTTCCTCGCCAAGGTTCAGGGTCACATAGGCGTAGATGCCCTGGCCCTTGATGTCGTGCGGATAGCCGACGACCGCCGCCTCGGCGACACTGTGATGCGCGACCAAGGCGCTTTCGACCTCGGCGGTCCCCATACGGTGGCCCGAGACATTGAGCACGTCGTCGACGCGGCCGGTAATCCAGTAATAGCCGTCGCCGTCGCGCCGGCATCCGTCGCCGGTAAAATACTTGCCGGCGTAAGTTGAAAAATAGGTCTGCACGAAACGCTCGTGGTCGCCGTAGAGCGTCCGCATTTGGCCCGGCCAAGAGTCGGCGATGCACAGATTGCCTTGGCAGGCGCCGTCGAGGACCTTGCCGTCACCATCGACGATGACCGGTTTGATCCCGAAGAACGGCCGGGTCGCCGATCCCGGCTTAAGCGGCGTCGCGCCGGGCAAGGGCGTGATCAAGATACCGCCGGTTTCGGTTTGCCACCAGGTATCGACGATCGGGCACCGCTCGTCGCCGACCACCTTGTGATACCACATCCAGGCCTCGGGATTGATCGGCTCCCCAACCGTCCCGAGTATGCGCAAGGACAAACGTTCGGTCTTTTTCACCGGATCGTCGCCCTCGCGCATCAAGGCGCGGATCGCGGTCGGCGCGGTATAGAAAATGTTGACCTTGTGCTTGTCGCAGACTTGCCAGAAGCGCGAGGAATCGGGGTAGTTCGGCACGCCCTCGAACATCAGCGTCTTGGCCCCGTTGGCGAGCGGCCCATAGACGATGTAGCTGTGCCCCGTGACCCAACCGACGTCGGCGGTGCACCAGTACACCTCGCCGTCGCGGTAGTCGAAGACATACTGGTGGGTCATCGACGCGTAAACCATGTAGCCGCCGGTGGTATGCAGCACGCCCTTCGGCTTCCCGGTCGAGCCGGAGGTGTAGAGAATGAACAACGGATCTTCGGCGCCCATCTCCTCCGCCGGACAGTCGGGCGAGGCGGCGGCGCAAACCTCGTGGTACCAAACGTCGCGGCCGTCCTTCATGTCGATGGCGCCGCCGGTCCGCTTGACCACGATGACCTTTTCGACGTGATCGATTTTCTCGACCGCCTTGTCGGTATTGGCCTTGAGCGGAATCGCGCGCCCGCCGCGCACGCCCTCGTCGGCGGTGATCACGAAATTCGAGCGGCAGTCCTCGATCCGCCCCGCCAAAGAGTCGGGCGAGAAGCCGCCGAAGACGACGGAATGCACCGCGCCGATGCGCGCGCAGGCCAGCATGGCGTAAGCCGCCTCGGGAATCATCGGCATGTAGATCGTCACCCGATCGCCCTTCTTGACGCCCAAAGCCTTCATGGCGTTCGAGAGCCGGCAGACCTCCTCGTGCAGTTGCCCGTAGGTGATGGTCTTGTGATCGGCCGGGTCGTCGCCCTCCCAGATGATGGCGACATCGTCCTTCTTGGCGGGCAGGTGGCGGTCGATGCAGTTGTAGGCCGCATTGGTCGTGCCGTCCGCGTACCATTTGATGTGGACGTCGCCGGGCCCGAAGGAGACATCCTTGACGCTCGAGAACGGCTTGAACCAATGGATCCGCTTGCCGTGCTCGGCCCAGAAGCCCTCCTGGTCGCTGACCGACTGCTCGTACATCTTGAAATACCGGCCTTCGTCGCACCAGGCCTGGGCTGCGGTATCTTTTGGCACAGGAAAGACAAGGTTTTCGGACATCTTGGGGCACTCCCTTTCTTAAACCCTTTGGACACGCGGCGCCGCCCGCCAGGGTGTCACTTCTAAGTCCCGCGATTATTTACGGATTTACCCCCGCCGCACAAGCACAGGCCTGAGCGGTGGATCCCGGAATATCGGCCGATTACACCCTTAATACGTGTATTAATACAGGATTCATACAACCAAGATAATTTTAAGCATCCTGCGCCGCGGCAGCTCTAAGAAGCGGCCAGCAGCGCCTGTTCGGGGTCGGCCAAGCTGACTTCGGGAAATTTGCAAGAGGCCCAATGGATAAGACCGGCGGCCGCTTGGAGTCCGGGATTTCATGGCAAGTATCTCTCTGGAAGCGCTTAGCATTCTTGTTGTCGACGACAACAAGCACATGCACATGGTGGTCAAGGCGATTCTCAACTCCATGCGGATCAAGAATATACGCTTCAGCGACAACGCGGCGGACGCCTTCATGGAATTGCGGAACTGGCATCCCGACATCGTCATCACAGACTGGGCGATGGAACCGCTGGACGGTCTCGATTTCGTTCGTTTGGTACGCAAGGGCGCCGACAGCCCCAACCCCTACGTCCCCATCATTTTGCTGACCGGTCACACGGAAATGCACCGGGTTCTGGAGGCGCGCGATTCCGGCGTCAACGAGGTCTTGGCCAAACCGATCTCCATCAAGTCGCTCTATTCACGCATGCTCTCCATCATCGAACAACCGCGGCCCTTCGTGAAATCGAAAAGCTATTTTGGACCCTGCCGGCGCCGCAGCGACGATCCTACTTACAAGGGCCCGGAACGGCGCGCGGACGCATTGCTGGACAGCTTCGGATAACAAGACCGGTTATGGCACCGGGCCAAGCGGACATGCGGGTTGTTTTTGAAAGGGCGACCGAAAGTGAGCGATAAGAACACACAAATTATCAAGGTACCCAACCTGCTGCGCGCCAAGGTCGGCAATAGACCGGGCCCGGACCTGGATCAAATAGTCGAACAGGCCGAAGCCGCGATCGAAGATATGCAGGATCAGTACGAGGGCTGGATCCGTGACTACCTTGAAACGATCAACACGGCCCTGAGCGAGGCCCAGGCCAGCGTCCCGCCAAACCTGGACGCGATCGCGCGGATCCGAAAGACCAGCCACGAGATGAAGGGACAAGGCCTGACATTCGGCTATCCCTTGCTGACCCAAGTGGGGCATATGCTGCACGGGTTTATTGAGCGCGACGAAGCCAACGCCGCGCGCAACCTGGACCTGATCGCCGCCCACGTCGATTTCATGAATCTTGTGGTTCAAAAAGAAATTCATGGCGACGGCGGACCGGAAGAGGAACAGCTCCTCGGCGCCCTCGAGGAAGCCGCGAGAAAACTCTCGAAGAAATAACACGCTGCCGTTCAAGCGCGTGCCCTTATCCTTCCCGACCCATCGATGAGAAGCGGCACCGGCGTCAAGCGGTCTCCCTCGCAGGGGCCGGAGACGCAAGCGCCGTCGGTAATCTCGAACAGAGCGCCGTGAGTGGCGCAAAGAATCTGGCCGGTGTCGTCGCTGATAAATTTGTCGGGCGTCCAATCCAGCGGCGACCCCTGGTGTGGGCAAGAGTTGACGTAGCCATAAACCGCATCGCCTTCACGGACCACGAAGATGTCGCGCCCATCGGCCAGGGCGAAGCCCTTGGCCTCACCGTCTTCTATATCGGAAACAAGGCAAAGCACGTCCTGACCGCTCATGCTTCGGTCTGGCCCATCGCGCAAATCCGTCGCCATTCGGCGGCGCCAATGGGCGTGACCGAAAGGCGCGACTGGCGAACCAGGGCAAGTTCGCTCAACTCCGGTGTTTCCTTTATCTGGGCCAGGGTCACCGGCGCAGTGAAGGGCTTGACCGGCTTGACGTCGACCATGCCGAAACGTCCGCTTTTGTCGGTGTGGTCGGGGTAGTACTCCTTGACCACTTCGACAATGCCGACGACGCACTTTTCCTTGACCGAGTGATAGAAGAAGGCCAGGTCGCCCAGCTTCATCGCCTTCATGTTGTTCGACGCCTGATAGTTGCGTACGCCGTCCCAATGCGTACGGCCGTCGGCAACCAAATCGTCCCAGGAAAAGGAGCCGGGCTCCGACTTCATCAACCAGTAAGCCATGCTTCGTCCTTTGCTCGCGCGAATGTTACAAACCTATGAGTGCAACGACTCCGGCGACAGTGTTAGCTCGAATCCCCAAGGGAGAAAACCGCCGGATGTCCCCTCGACAAGGCCGCACCGCTTGATAATCGGATCGAAGTGGACCTCGCTGACGATTCTATGTCTGTGCGAGGTGGCGGTCATGGCGCTGTGGTTTTCCGCCTCCGCGATCATTCCTTCCCTGAGCGCCGAATACCGTCTCGACGGCTTCACCCAGTCCCTTTTCACCAGTAGCGTTCAAGCCGGCTTCGTTGCCGGCAGCCTGACCAGCGCCATTCTCAGCCTCGCCGACCGGATCGATCCGCGGCGTTTCTTTATGGCCAGCGCCCTAATTGCCGCGGCCGCCAACGCCGCCCTTCTCCTGGTCGAGCCGACATCGCTGTGGGTCGTGCCGCTGCGCTTCGCGACCGGCGTGTGTATGGCCGGGGTTTACCCGGTCGGCATGAAGATCGCCGCGACCTGGGCCCGGGCCGGCGCCAAGAGCGATATGGGGTTATTGGTCGGCCTTCTTGTGGGCGCCTTGACCTTGGGGACCGCGCTGCCGCACCTTTTCAGCGCCCTCAGCGGTATCGATTGGCGCCTGACGCTGGTTCTCGCGTCGTTCTCGGCACTGGCCGGTGGGCTGGGCATCATGGCCGCGCATCTAGGTCCCAACATCCAGGCCGCGCCGCGCTTCGATCCCACGCACGCGCTCTCGGCTTGGCGCATCAAGCCGCTGCGCCTCGCGAACCTCGGCTACCTCGGCCACATGTGGGAACTCTATGCCATGTGGGCCTGGGTTGGGGTTTTCCTGCACGCCAGCTTTGCGCAGACCCTGGCCCCAGAGACCGCCGGTCTCGCGGCGAAGCTCGCGACTTTCGCCACGGTCGGCGTCGGGGCGGTCGGGTGTCTGGCCGGCGGCGTTTTCGCGGACCGACTTGGGCGCACGACTCTCACGATTTTGGCCATGGCGATCTCAGGTACTTGCGCGGCCACGGTCGGTTTCTTGTTCGGGGGCCCGCCCTGGCTGCTGACCGCGGTCTGCCTAATCTGGGGTCTCAGCGTGGTCGCCGATTCGGCGCAGTTCTCGGCCTCCGTCGCCGAGTTGTCCGACCGCTCTCTGGTCGGCACCATGTTGACGGTTCAAACCGCCATGGGCTTCACCCTGACCCTGATCACGATTCACTTGATGCCGCTGTGGGTCGATGCCCTGGGCTGGCGCTGGGCCTTCACGCCCCTGGCCATCGGCCCGTTCCTGGGGGTGTGGGCCATGGCCCGGCTGCGCGCGCACCCGGAAGCGAAGAGGCTGGCGGGAGGCCGGCGTTAGCTGGCGGGGACCGCCGCGGGATCGGTCGAGAATAGACCGACGAGAGCCGGCTCCGCCTTGCCGTCGGCGCCCGCGGCCGGTGTATGTATGGCCTTAACCCAAAACGCCTCGCGCGCGCCCAACGCGAACTTCCCCGGGATCATGGCCACGACCCAGCCCTCCCTGAAGGCGACATACCGGGTCGCGCCAGTGTAGCTCTTGAGTCCGTCGCGCACGTCGCCGATACCGACCTGAAGTTTATCGCCGTTCGGCAAGCGGTCTTCGAACAATACGACGATAACCCGGTCGGCGGCCCCCGGTGCCGGGGCCGTGGTGGGCGGAAGCTGGAGGGGCGTGGCCGAGGCCCTGACCGTGCGATAGAAATCGCCATAGGTCTTGGCCTTGGACAGGCCCGCTTGCAGCGCGGCCGCCGGAACCACATACATGACGGCCTTGGCGCCGCGCGGATAGGCGGGCGCTAGTTTGGCCGAGGCAATCGACACGGGGCTTTCGCCAGCTATGCGATAGGCAATCTCGAACCCAACCGCGGCGTGGCGGTTATACCCGTCCGCGAAGTGCAAGTAGCCAGCGATCTCGCGTTCTCTAGGGCGATCCTCGTCAATCTCCAACTCGAGCAGCTCGATCTCCGTAACCGCGAAACCCTTATAGTCGAAATTCGCCTCGGGACTGATCTTTTCACTCCCACCGACGCTCAGGGTTTTTTTCACCTGGGCCACGGATTGACCGCGCAGGCGCATGACCGCGGCGGCGAGTGCCGCTTCGGCATGCACGGGCAGTTCGTCGGCATCGAGCGGGTAGCGCGTGGCAACGTCGCGGAAGGGGTTGGCCTTCGACAAGCTGTCGGTCAGCTTGTTCAAGCCAAGGTCGTCGGTGACGCAGCCGGACAAGCCAAAAGCCACCGCTGCAAGGATCGCACCGCGGAGTAGATCGCGCGCTGAGGTGTTCATCTTCCGGCTCCAGGCATTGCGGTGAAGGAGAATCGACAAGAAAACCAAGGGGCCGCCTAGTACCCGGCGGCGACGCAGGCGCCGCCGCAATAAAGGTATGTCTCCTTCCATTCGGAGGCATCTCTGGCCGCCGCGGCGGTGGCGCCGCGTCCGAATTGCGCCTGGATCTTTTCGTAGCCTTCATCGCCGAGCCATTCGCGCGCGGCATCGCGCGCACCGCCCTGCTTCATCCACTCAATCCACGCGCGCGCATCCTCAACGGACACGCCAAAAAAAACGGCGACCCCTTCTTCGGGTGTCAATTTTTCAAGGTTTTGGCGCATGCGCTCTTCGGTAGAGAGGGCTTCGGTCACCTCCTCGTTCACCCAGTGCGAAGGAGAATATCCGTACCCGCCCGCTGCCGTTCCACCACTGTCCTTCGCCTCGGTATCGTTGAATGAAGGAAAGCGGTACCTGATCCGGGCCCCCAACGAAAAGTCGGCCGAGTATTTCGTATAGAGCCCTCTGAGTTCGACCGGCGCCGGGGGCTTGTCGTCATCCTCATTTGCCCGGGCGCTCAAGGAAAGTCCGAAGCTGTATTTAGAGGCGATCGGATCGATAATCGATCCCGTAAATCCAAGGGGCGGGTTGGCGGCTTCGTCCGCATCCCCGGCGTTTGGATCGTAGCGGATTTCGGGAAGCTTGAGGCGTGGACCCGCGCCGCCGCCATCGGCAGCCGCAAACGGCAGACTGGTGAATTGGGCCAAGGCCAGTACCGTCACCAGAACGGTCCAGCCACCACTGCTGCGCGCCACGGACTCGATTTCCTCAACTGTCGGTGCGAAAAATTTTGCGGCAACACTGATTCACAATGGTTAACAATAGGTTTACACTGAGCTTAGGCCGCCGGGATCACCTTGCGCCAGGGGCAGATGTTGACCGTCTTGAACAATCCGGCCTTGTTGTAGGGATCGTCGCTCGCGAATTTTTGCGCGGCTTCCAGGTTCCCGAAATCCATGATCAGCAAGCTGCCGACCGGGCTCTGCCCGTCGTCGCTGAGCAGCGGCCCGGCCACCAGGATGTTGGCCTCGTGTGCTTTCAAGTGCTCGATATGAGCCGGACGATTGTCGGTCCTGACGGCGCCATGGTCGGGCTTGTCCAAACAAACGATCGCGAAATGCATAAGCAGTCTCCTTGTCTGTAAATGAGTATCCGTCAGCGCCTTGCTTGGGCGGCCTTATGAAGTTTCGGCCGTGAAAGGACGCGCGAGCAAGCCTTGAATGGTGTCCTCGATACCGGCGCCGCGATTCAGAATCGCATCGACCGCCGTAGCGATCGGCATCTCGACCCCTTGGCGCGCCGCCAGCTGCGTAGCGGCGGAGGCCGAGAACACCCCCTCCACCACCGAGCGGCGGCCGGCGAGAAGAGTCTCAAGGCTGTCTCCGGCGCCCAGCGCGGCACCGAGCGCATAGTTGCGCGACGCCCCGCTGGTGCAGGTCAGCGTCAGGTCGCCCAGGCCGGACAGCCCCATCAAGGTTTCGCGGCGGGCGCCCAGCGCCACGCCCAGCCTAACGACTTCCGCCAGAGCGCGGGTGATCAGCGCGGCACGCGCGTTATCGCCCAGGGCGCGGCCGGACACGATCCCGCAGGCAATGGCGATGACGTTCTTCACCGCCCCGCCGATTTGGGCCCCGATCGGGTCCTCGGAACGGTAAGGGCGGAAAGTCGCGCTGCCCAGGGCCGCGACAAGGGCGGCGCCGATATCGGCGTTCCGTGCCGCCAAGGTCATCGCACTGGGAAGCCCACGCGCCACCTCCGCCGCGAAGGTCGGGCCGGACAGGACGGCCAGGACCCGCCCCGGCAGAACGTCGGTCAAAACCTCGCTCATTAAGGCGCCGCTGCCCTGCTCGATGCCCTTGGCGCAGATAATCAGCGGCGGCCCGGCCGCGCCGGCAGGCAGGAGCGGCGCCAGTTTCGCGCCGATCCATCGAATGTGCTGCGCCGGCACGACGAGGAGCAAGGCATCGCTTCCAGCAGCTTGCGCCAAATCGCCGGTTGCGCGAATTGCGGGGTCGAGCGCGATGCCGGGCAAGTAATCCGGATTGGCGTGCTTCTCGTTCAGTCGCGCGGCCAGCGCCGGATCGCGCGCCCAAATCGTGACATCGCGCCCGGCGCGGCGCGCGGCGGTGGCCAGCGCCGTGCCCCAAGCGCCCGCACCGAGTACAGCTATCTTTTGTATTTTCACCTCAGGCCTCGATGTTCTGGCGCCGCGTGGCGGCACCCACAGGGCCTCGCACCTCTTGCAACGGCCAGCGCGGACGGGGCGCGAAATCGAGGCTATCCGTGAGCCCCAAGCGTAAGCGTTCCAGCCCGGCCCAGGCAATCATGGCCGCGTTGTCGGTGCAAAGCTTCGGCGGCGGCGCGATCATCTCTGTGCCGGCCGCGCGCGCGACCTTGTCCAAACGCGTGCGCAGATACGTGTTCGCGGCCACACCGCCGGCCACGACCAGCGGCCCCGCCTGGCCATAGTCACCGCGAAAACGCGCCAAGCCACGCGCGCATCTGTCGGCCAAAACATCCGCGACCGCGCCCTGAAACGAGGCCGCCATGTCGCAGACATCCTGTGCCGCCGGAGGTTGAGCAAGCGCGACGACCCGATGGCGCACCGCGGTCTTGAGGCCGGAGAAGGAGAAGTCCAGCGACTCCCGGCCGATCATGGGCCGGGGCAAGGCAAAGCGCCTGTCGTTACCGCCGCGCGCGGCGGCCTCGACCGCCGGGCCGCCAGGATAACCGAGGTTCAGAAGCTTGGCCGTCTTGTCGAAACATTCGCCGGCCGCGTCGTCGATGGTGCCGCCCAGGTGCCGGTAGACGCCGACGCCTTCAACCGCGGCAAGCTGGCAATGGCCGCCGGAGACCAGCAGCAGAAGATAGGGAAACGCGGCCTCGCCACTGAGGCGCACGGTCAGGGCGTGGCCTTCCAGATGATTGACCGCGATGAAGGGCAAGTGCCGCGCCGCCGCCATCGCCTTGGCCGTCATCACGCCGACGAAGACTCCGCCGATCAAACCGGGACCGGCGGTCGCCGCGATCGCATCAAGCTCCGCGAAGCCGACTTTCGCTTGATCCAGCGCGCCGCGAATCAGGCCCTCCAGATGATCGAGGTGGCTGCGCGCCGCGATCTCGGGCACCACCCCGCCGTAGGGGCGATGCTCTTCTAGCTGCGAGAACACCAGATTGCTCAGAATCCCAGCGTCCGCGCTCACCACCGCGGCGGCGGTTTCGTCGCAAGACGTCTCGATTCCAAGAACCTTCATAGCGCCGGACACTAACGGCTTGGGCACGACTTGACCACTATACCGAGCCTCGGCTCCTGCGCCCTTGCGCCGCTTGGGAGCAGCCCGTAAAGCTTGCCCGTCATGGCCTCCGATTTCCTTCTGCGCCTCGGCACGCGAGGCAGCCCGCTCGCCCTCGCCCAAGCGCAGGAGGTGCGGCGGCGTTTGGCCGCCGCGCACGGCGACCTGGCGCCGGACGGCGCGGTCGAGATCGTCACCATTAAAACCACCGGCGACCGCATTCAGGACCGCACCCTGGCCGAGGCGGGCGGCAAGGGCCTCTTCACCAAGGAGATCGAGGACGCGCTGCTGGACAAGCGCATCGACGCGGCCGTGCATTCCATGAAGGACGTGCCGACCTGGCTGCCGGACGGTCTCGGCATGGTCGCGATTTTGCCGCGCGAGGACCCGCGCGATGCCCTGTTCAGCGACCAGGGCGAAACCCTCGCCACCTTGCCGGCGGGCACGCTCGTCGGCACGGCGTCGCTGCGCCGTCAGGCCCAGGTGCTGCTGGCGCGCCCCGACCTCAAGGTCGTGCCCTTGCGCGGCAACGTTCAGACCCGCCTGCGCAAATTGGCCGAGGGCCAGGTTGGCGCGACCTTGCTGGCGCTCGCGGGGTTGAAGCGGCTGGGCGTGGCGGAGCAGGCAACCGCGATTCTGTCGCCCGAAGAGATGTTGCCCGCGGTGGCACAGGGCGCGATCGGGATCGAAACCCGCCTGGAGGATACGCGCACGCGCGGCTACATCGCCGCCCTCAACGATTCCGCGTCCGAACGCCGGGTGGCGGCGGAACGGGCGTGCCTGGAAACCCTGGACGGATCTTGCCGCACGCCGATCGCCGCGCTGTCGGAATGGCGCGCGGAGGGCGCCGGTCTCAGGCTTCGCACGCTGATTTGCCTCCCCGACGGGACCGAGGCGCACCGCGCCACGCGCGAGGGCGCGGCGGACGACGCCGAACGCCTGGGCCGCGAGGCCGGTGAGGAATTGCGCGCCGCCGCCGGCCCCGCGTTCTTCGCCGCCCTGGCCGCGTACTAGCGGCGGGCGGCTAGCGATGCGTGTCCTCATCACCCGGCCGGAGGAAGACGCGGCGCCCCTGGCCGCGGCCCTGCGCGCGCGCGGGCATAAGCCGAGCCAGGAACCGCTGCTGCATATCGAACCGGCAGCCGGGGTGCGCGCGCCCCTCGACCTGGACGGCGTTCAAGCGGTCCTCTTCACAAGCGCCAACGGTGTCCGCGCCTTCGCGCGCCTCAGCCAAGAGCGCGGCCTGCCGGTATTCGCCGTGGGCGACGCCAGCGCGCGCGCCGCGCGCGAGGCCGGTTTCGCCGAGGTCGCAAGCGCGGCCGGCGATGTGGAAGACCTGGCGCGCCTCGTCTCCGCCCGGCTAAAGCCCGAGGATGGGGCGCTTTACCACGGCGCCGGGCGCCGTCTCGCGGGCGACTTGAAGGCCCGCCTGGACAGCGCCGGATTCACCCTGCGCCGCGCGGTGCTTTACGAGGCGCACGCAGCGAGCGAATTATCGTCGGCGACACGTACGGCACTTTCCACCGGCGCGATCGACGCGGTCGCTTTTTTTTCGCCCAGAACCGCCCAGACCTTCGGTGAATTAATACAGCAGGCGGATTTAGCGGTGGCTTGCGCATCGCTCGACGCGGTATGTCTAAGCGCGGCGGTCGCTGAAAAGCTGCGCGTACTCCCCTGGCGAAACGTACGTATCGCCGCTCAACCCGATCAGGACGCGCTGCTCGATTGCGTTGATAGCCTGGCCGGGCGAAACGAGGCCACCGTCGTGGAGAGAGCGATGTCCACACAAGACGACAGTTCCCAAGACAAGGTCGGTGCCGAAGACAGCGGCGGCGCACCCGGAGCGGAATCGGCGGCGCACGAAATTATCGCCAAGTTCGGCGGTATTCGGCCCATGGCGAACAAGCTTGGCGTCGCGGTCAGCACGGTCCAAGGCTGGCGTGAGCGGGCCTCGATCCCGGCCGCGCGGCACGGGCAAATCCAAGCCGCGGCCGATACCCACAAGATCGACATCGACGCCGAGGTGCTCGCGGCCAGCGATCACGCGCCGGAAGGCCACGCGCCCGAGGGTCACGCGCCAGGGGGTCACGGCGAGGATAAGGGTCACGGCGAAGCCGAGGGCGTCCCGGCCGCGTCCTCGCGCTGGATACCCGAGAGCGGCCGAACCCAAGAAAGCGAAACCGCGCCCCTAAGCGCCGAACCGGCGGAGACCACGGAAACTATTGCGCCAAACCGGACCGCGCGCGGCGGCTCCTGGACCGGAGCCTTCCTGATCGCGGCGGTCATCTTCACGGTCGCGGCGGGCGGCACCGTCCTGACCCGCGAGGCCTGGATGCCGTACCTCGCCCCCACACCAACCGAAACCACGCCGGCAGAGGACCCCAACGCCGCGCGGATCGAGGCCTTGGAACGCCGCCTGGCGGATCTCACCGCCAAGGTATCCCAAGCGCCGGGCGAAGACCCGAATACCGCCCGGATCGAGGCCTTGGAAGGCCGGCTGTCCGATCTCGCCTCGCAGCCGTCCGGCGCCGCGGGCGAGGCGAATCTGAACGAGGCCCGCGCCGAGATCGCCAAGCTGCGCCGCGACCTGGACGACCTTGCCTCGCGGTTGGAGTCGGTGGGTGAGATCGCGCGCGCCGGCGGGGATTCGGAGCAGCTTGGGGCCGCCTTGGCGCGGATCGACGCGGGCAAGGCCGAGACCGACCGCAGCCTCGCCGCTTTGCAGGCGCAAATCGCGTCCCTGGCCGAAACGCCCGCGCGCGCGCCCGCACCGGCCGGCGGGGCGGCAATGACCCTGGCGGTCCTGCAAATGCGCGATGCCTTGCGCGGGGCGGAACCCTTCGCGACAGCCTTGAACACGCTCGACTCGCTTGCGGCCGATTCGACAAGCGCCGACGCCGCTGTATTGCGCGAGGCGATCGCGCCGCTGCGGCCCTATGCCACCGCCGGCGCCCCCAGCCTTGAGTCGCTTCAGGCCGCCTTTCCGGCGGTGGCGCGCGCGGTTATCGCGAAATCGCGCGGCGGGCAGGGCGAAGGGTTCCTGGCGAACGCGCTTCGGCGCCTGTCCGGCCTGGTATCGGTGCGCCCGCACGGCCCGGTCGAAGGCGATAGCGTGGAAGCCGTCGTGGCCCGCGCCGAAGCGCACCTAGAGGCCGGCGATCTGACCTCGGCGCTGCGCGAGCTCGATAGCCTAAGCGGCCCGGCCTCGGACGCCGCCGCCGGATGGCGCGCGGAAGCGGAAGCCCGGCTCACGGTTCAGGCCGCCCTTGCGCGTCTGGGCGGGTTGCTCGCGGCCGGCCGCGTCGCCGGTCGGGACTAAGGATCGCAAACGATGATCCGGGTGCTTTGGTTCGCGTTCAAGCTGGCGGTCCTGGTCGCGCTCGCCTATTGGCTGGCCGAGCGGCCGGGCGAAGTTTCCATCGATTGGCTGGGATACCGGATCGAAACCTCGGTCGGGATTCTGCTCGCGGCGATTGTTCTGGTCGCGGGGCTCTCGGCGCTGTCCTACCGCATCTGGCGGTTCCTGCGCCGCTCGCCGCGCAGCCTGGGCCAAAGCCGGCAGGCGAGCCGGCGCAAGCGCGGCTACAAGGCGCTCACGCAGGGCATGGTCGCCGTCGCGGCCGGCGAGGTCGACGAGGCCGCGCGCCAGGCCCGGCGCGCCGACTCGCTACTGGAAGAGCCGCCCTTGACGATGCTGCTCTCGGCCCAAGCGGCGCAACTCAATGGCGACGAGGCGGCGGCCAAGCGGTATTTCTCCGCCATGTTGGAAGATCCCGAGACCCGCTTTCTGGGTTTGCGCGGTCTTCTAACCCAGGCCCTGCGCGACGGCGACGAGCCGCAGGCCTTGGACTATGTGCGCCAGGCCCACGTCCTACGCCCGCGCACGCCCTGGGTGCTGACCTCGCTTTTCGATCTGAGCGAACGCTGCGGCGATCTGGAAACGGCGGAGCGGGCCTTGATCGAGGCCGCGAAGATCAAGGTCCTGCCCGCGCCCGAGGCCGGCCGCAAGCGCGCGGTCATCCTGTTGGAACGCGCCGAAGCGGCGGCGCGGCGCGGCGACCGCCCGGCCGCCCTGGCGCATGCGCGCGAGGCCAACAAGCTGGCCCCGGATCTGATCCCGGGCGCGGCGATGCTGGCAGAACAGCTAATCGCGGGCGGACAGTTGCGCAAGGCCGCCAAGGTATTGGAGAAAGCCTGGGCGGCGGGCCCGCATCCCGACCTCGCGGCGCTCTATCTCAAGACTCAGACCAGCGGCGACGACATCGAGCGTTTGAAACGCCTGGGCCTCCTGACCGCCAAGCGGCCCGATCATCCGGAAAGCCATCTGGTTTTGGCGCGCGCCGCCCTGAAAGCGCGGCTTTGGGGCGAGGCGCGGCGTCACATCAAGGCCGCGGCCGGGCCGGAGGGCCTGGAGCACGCGCCCAGCGATTCCGTGTGCCGCCTGATGGCCGAGCTGGAGGAGCAGGAGAACGGCGACACCGCGCAGGCCCGCGTTTGGCTGACCCGCTCCGCCGGGGCGCCCAAGGACCCGGCCTGGGTCTGCACCTCCTGCGGCGCGGTTTCGGCGCGTTGGAGCGCACGCTGCGGCGCCTGCAAAAGCTTCGACTCCCTGGCCTGGCAACCGCCGCCCCGGGTCGCGCCCGCCTTAAGCCATGACGACAGCGATGACAGGGGCAGTGGCAGGGGCGATGGCGGGGGCGGAACCGAAATCGACGCCCGGTTCGAGGCCGACCCGGCGCTGGCCCTGCCCAAGGCCTGATCTGGCCAGCGTGATCCGCCCAGCTTGCTCCACCTGCGTCGTTGACGAAAGCCCGCCCCCGCGACTAGGTTGCGCCGGTTGGCTTGTGCCGGTTAGGTTGCGCTGGGGGCGGGATGTTAACGGCTTGACCCTAGCTTCACCGCCACCGGAAACGCCAAAACGCCGCCTTAGCTCAGTTGGTAGAGCACAGCATTCGTAATGCTGGGGTCGGGTGTTCGAGTCACCCAGGCGGCACCATTTCCCGGAATTTGCTTTGAATGATTCTGGCTTACCGGATGACCTGTGGTCACATCTTGACGGTCGGCTGTGGCACGCAACAGACCGCAACGGCCTTCGCGGCATAATGGCCGATGGCGAAATAACGGCCGCATTCGGCAACCGATACAAAGGCTCATTTTGCCGCAATCAGGGCGGTGTCTGCCTTTTCGATTTTGGTCCGGCATCGGAAATGCTAGAGAGCCAAATTACCAATTGGCACGGATGGTTTGGCCACCAGCAAGACGCCAGAGTTCCGGTCTGGTTGGAGATTGATAGAGGTAGCGTGCGGGAGAACTTGCTTGACGCAAAAGCAGCGCGTGAAGGTGTGGACGCAATCATAGAAAAGCGGCTGACCGAAGGCGGGGTTCGGGGACAGGGAATCCAAATCATCCCTGGCGTCGAAGCTTGTCACAGTGGACCTGTCTCCCTGGCCGCCATCGTCGGTGTTTTGCTTATAGACCAGCACGATTTCAATCTTGTCCGTCGAATAGGTAGGCCAGACGACAATACTATTCGGCAAATCGCAGAATTCGAATCTACGCTGCCACCATTTGAAGAAGATCCGACAGTGGTAGCGCTGCAAAAAGGCAGGCGGCGGGCCCTGGAGGAGCCTTTAGAAGACGATCAGGAATAACAGAATGGCGAAGCGGTCTTAAAAACGAAATTACCCTACCAAACACGCGGGGTCTCTCTCATTTATACGAGCCCGCAATTTCGCCCGCCGCTTGGGCGACGATAGGCGCGACCGGCAGCGAGCACCGCGAGACATTCGCGCAGAACTCAGGTCTTGTCGGGGACCGGTTGCATGGTATGAGATATTATCTTCTGCGGGTTGTCTCAATTTTCTGCTAAATATGGCTCATGGATGATGACGACAGGTCAGTGCGCACCAAGCTCTTTATTTCCAAAGCAACGCCGGGAGACGACGCGTTTGCCCTGTGGATCGCACCTCGGCTTGAAAATGCTGGATACGAGGTTTTCGCAGATATTCTGCACCTCGATACCGGAGATAGTTGGCGTCGTAAACTGACGACGTCCCTGCAAAATGAATCCGCCAAATTGTTGTTATGTTGCAGCAATGAGACTCTCAGTCGCGAAGGCGTCTTTCAGGAAATCGGCATAGCAGCAGCTTTATCCAAAAGTCTAGACGATCAAAATTTCATTCTCCCGCTCAAACTCAGGAGTTACAAACCGGTCTTTGGGATCGTCGATTTGCAATACATCGACTTTGAAAAAGGCTGGGCGGATGGGTTAGCAAAACTCCTAAAATCGCTCGACAGCCAAAAGGTACCAAAGAAGTCAAAGCCTCGAATTCAGCCTGAATGGGCTGCCTATCATCAACGACGCGCAATTAAGCTTCTCAACGAACCAGAAGTACTTACTTCTAATTGGCTTCGCATTCTGTCGGTTCCCGATGAGGTTCGGTATATCGTACCGAAGGGGGCTCTTGAGCAATCCCGTCTAAAGAAAGCGAGTGCAGGTTTTCCATATCCAATTATTCCCTATGGCGAGGGGTTCATTACCTTTGCCAATTCTTTCGACGCCGATGAACATTTTTCATCGATGGCTACCTTCGAATATGCGGGGGAAATTAAGTTTTCCGAGTTTTTGGAGGACGGATATGAAGCAATAGGAGTTGCTGATCGTGAGGCTCGTAACATGGTTGTCAACTTGTTGCGCCAAGCCTGGGAAATACATTGCAAGAATGAGGGGTTTTATGCCCACGAGTTTTCCAATGGCTTAGCGCAAATCGTAGGTCACGAAAAAATGGACCTTGGGAAACGTATTCCCTGGGGCAAACAGGGGCAGCGTAGAAACTCGATGCTGCGAAATACTGCGCGCGGCAAAGTGTGGGAATATGGCGTAAGTGCCCGTGCCCATCTTTTTCCATTCCCACATTACCGCCTAAAAAGCCGCGTCTTGTTTTTGGACGTGGAGGAAGATGAAACCACGACGATTATTGACAGCTTTCGCGTGCAGCACCGCCTGCGCCGCTCTATTGCTGGTTCCTGGCGCAATAAGGCTTGGCATGGGCGCCTTATGGCCTTCATGGAAGTACTCGCCGGTGAAAGCCCCTACGTTGCTCTTCCGGTCCGGAGTGACGCGCATATCTACGTTGACGGAATGCCCATTCAAGCCACGTCACCCGTTACCGCACGGCAAACGAACAAACTTGGCGAGGACGGCGAAGAGATCGATGTGACGACCTTGGGTGGTCACTTTGACGAGGAGGAGGCCTGATGGATTTTCCTGAAACATCCCTCCAAGTCATCCATATTGATGAACCTGAGCTTGTCTTCGGATTTGATCAGGTACTCGACCACCCCAAGGATGGGCTGTTTCTCTACGGTCCGCACAAAGACCCCAAACGCCCGTCCATTAGCCTCGGTCTAATCGGAACCGATAGCGGTGAGGCTTTATTCAAGAGTTGGCTCAATGCAGCTCTGAAACGCGTGCGTGTGCCTAAACCAAATAGAAGAGAGAAGATATTTCGACCGCACCTCTCCGATTTTCCCGGTTTGCAGGAAGCCTACGGCCTTACTATCGAGCCCGAAGATATTACCTGTTATTGCCTCGAACTCTCCGAGATCGAAGATCGCACGGCCATAGAAAATCATCACGAGGCCGTCGCGAGAACGGTAGACCTTTTTCTTGCCCCAATTGAGGAGCATCTAAAAAACGAAGAAAAGACAATCGACGTTTGGGTCTTTGCTGTGCCCGAGGTTGTATTTGAACGTTGCCGGCCTCTTGCTAGCGGACGGCGCAACGTGGAACTCTCCCCAGGTGAATTTGTCAGGAGGCAAAAGACTAAGTCCGACTTACCATTGTTGGCCGACGTGATTGATACGTCCGGCGAGGGCGTGTTTGATGACGTTCCGGATTTCCACCGACAAATTAAAGCGCGTCTCTTGAAACTTGGACAACCTTGCCAACTCATTCGTGAAACGACCCTCGCCCCCCATAAGTTTCTTAACCGTGCAGGCAACCCAATACGCGGAACTCAAGATCCAGCGACCGTCGCATGGAACCTCGCCACCGGACTATTTTACAAGAGTCAGGAATACCCACCTTGGAAAATTGCCTATATGCGGGAAGGCGTTTGCTATATAGGCCTCGTCTTTAAGCTCATCCCGAATCATCCTGAGAACCACGCATGTTGTGCAGCGCAGATGTTCCTGAGCGAAGGCGATGGCGTCGTCTTTCGTGGCGCAAACGGGCCCTGGATGACTGAGAACAAAGAATTTCACTTATCTGAGGACGCAGCCCAACAAATGATCGAAACGGTCATAAGCACCTATCGATCAAAATTCGGACAAAATCCAAAGGAACTATTCATCCACGGAAAAACTAAGTTCAACGATGAAGAGTGGGAAGCATTTTCCAAAGCGGCTCCCGATGACACGAACCTTGTCGCGGTGCGCATACAGCCCACTTATGGCGAGACAAAATTTTTTAGAGTGGGTGACTATCCGTGTATCCGAGGGACAGCACTGATCCTTGGAGCAAATGACGCATTCTTATGGACCTCGGGTTATGTTCCGCGAATTGACACCTATCTTGGTCCGGAAACACCGAACCCGATTTTTATCACCGTTTTGCGTTGGACAGCAGAGGAACCACAACTCTCAAATGTGCTTACCGACATCATGAGGTTGACAAAAATCAACTACAACTCGTCCAATTACAACGATGGTTTACCGGTAACTATCCGGTTTGCCGATAAGGTTGGTGAGATTCTTGTGATGGGAAGCGCAAAAGATGCAGAGCGCCAACCTTTCAAATTTTATATTTAGCGCGTAGGGCGCAATAGCGTAAGCGTATTGCGCCGCATGTCTTGCCGCCGCGAGCATTCGGCGGGTTATGCTCACGCCAACTCGCCCTACCGCTTATCTCACCGCTACGAGACGCGAGATTGCTTGGGTCCGGACCCCATGTCCTAACCGTGACCTGCGCGGCAGCTTTGTGCCTTCGCGTCTTTCGCGGTTCGCGAAGTTTCCACAGCCCTTTCGTTGTGCGCGGCCGGGCGGGCGCTAATCTCGGGGCGGGCACGACGATGCAACTTAGGGCGCACCGTGGGACGAAGCCTGGAGCGAGGCCGATGATATCTCTCGAGCGATCCTGCACGGCCACCGCACAACTCCCTGTTTGGCGGAGAATTTTTTTTCCCTGTTCTCAGGGAATAACAGGGAAACGAAATGGCCCTTTACTGCAGCGCACCGCATCGCCGTGACCTTGATCTCGACCAGGCCGCCGGGGACGAGCGCGGCGCCGACGTGCTTCTCCAGGCGCAACAACCGCTCGTGCTTGGTTAACAATTTATGGCGGCTCCACACCCCGCGCACGCCGCCGGTGTGGCTCTAATTGTCAGGGAAATACCGTCTCAGCACATGCGGCTATTGGTAACGTTTCCGCAGTACGTGTCGTGTACGATTTCCCGGCTCGAAGTGCTTAGCTCACAAAATATGAGACTGCCCTGGTATATGCATGTTCGATGCCTTTACTCAATTTATAGAACCGTCTTTTGAATTTATGACAACACAATTCATAACTGTGTTGTCGTACCCATTTATCCCCAGTCAGCGTATTTTCTGGCTGTACATGTGCAGTTCAACCATTCTGGCTTTCTATGTCTTTCATGTAAGTACCCGGTTCGTTCCAGCACACAGATCGTCATTCAGGGCGTTTATCAGCTTTCTCTTCCCAAAGGATATCTGGCGCAACTCATCTGCTTGGCTGGACGTTAGATATTTCTTTTTTCATCAGGTAGTTCGCGTAATTATTTACGGTGTGTTTTTGACTGGCGTATTGAATCTCGTCTTTCATATTATCACCGGCGAGCCCAACCCGATCGACGCTAGAAAGCTGACGATTGGCTCAAATATCGCAGATATAGCGATATCGACAGCGTACATGTTTGTTCTTTTCGCCTTCGTGGATTTCGTATCCTTTGGCATCCACTATTTGCAGCATAAGGTGCCGTTCTTATGGGAGTTCCATAAGGTTCATCACAGCCTGGAGGTGATGCACCCTTTGTCCAACTACCGCGAACATCCAATCGACAATATTGTTTATGCAGCGGTCACCGGAGCTACCTATGGGCTGCTTATGGGCTTAGCCAGAAATATGTTTGGTTACCTGCCCGGTGTGCCTCAGCTTTTGGGTGTTCCACTGTTGGCATTTGCCTTCAACGCCCTGGGTTATAACTTGAGGCATTCGCATGTGTGGCTACGCTGGCCGGGACGATGGTCGATGCTGTTTGCCTCACCTGCGCATCATCATATCCATCACAGCTGCCATCCTGATCATATCGATAAGAACTTCGCGTTTGTATTTCCTTTCTGGGATGTTCTGTTTCGCACATACCATCTACCCGAAACAAACAAAGATGTCCGTTTTGGAATATCAATACATTACGTGAATGAATACAAAAGCTGCCTGGGTATCTACTTTATTCCCTTCAGAAACGCTTGGCATCGGTTCTCAAAAGGCTAGAACGTATCTTTAAGGAATTCGTTATCCGTTTTTGCTGCCAGCGATAGCCATATGACCGCCCGTTTTGTGGAAACGTGGTGCTCAGGCTAGCAGGTTGTATCCAGACTCTTTCGCACTTCGCGATCCTTCCACAGCCATTTCCTTGCGCGGGGCCGGGCGGTTGCTAGGCTCGGAGCGGGAGCGACGATGCCCATTGATAAGCGCCCTGGAGCGAGGCCGATGATATCGCTCGGGGGCGAGCGCGGCGCAGGCGCGGCAGGGCCAGGCGCCATCGATTCTCAAAGACGAGACGGCTGGAACGCGGCGCGGCGATATCCGATGCCGGGCCATCAGGCCACGGCCACACGACGCGCACCGTTGTCCTCGAACGGCGCCTCGCGTGTAACGGAGTCTTGGAGCAGGCTGTCAATCAAACGCCCCTGATAGAGCGCGGCGCTTAGGGATCGCCCGACCTCCAGCGCTTGTTCGGAATCGCAGCGCGCAAGAATGAGTCTTTCGGGACCGATTTGCTGGGCGGCCCGGCGCAGCTGATCGCCGCGCGCGCCATCCAGTTGGTCGTAGAGGTCGGGGTGCCAGAATAGTTTTACCAGGTCGAAGCCCAAGGCTTCGCGGTCGATGAGCGGTAGGGAGAGGTGGTTCATGCCGTCGAGGCAAAACTTGAAGCCGCGCTCGCGCAGGACATCGCGTGCGTGGAAATAGTTGCCCAGGTCCGAATAGACGTCCATGAGCTGCAGCTCGATGATTATGCTGCCGCGCATCCTCTCGCTAAGCCGGTCCCCGAGCTCCAAAAATTCGGGGGAGAGAAGAGTCAAAACATTAAGATTCAGGCTAAAAGAGTCGCACGCCGTTACGTCATCGTTCCAGGTCAGATAGTCGATCATCGGGCCGTCCAGGTACTCCGTGAGAGCCTGGAACAGCCAGCGGTTGGCATGGAGGTTGACGTTCGGCGTCAGTGTCCGGCGCAGCGATTGCATCGATGTATAGATCTCGTCGAACACGACCCGAGGTTCCTGACCCTGAACCACCGCGCAGACGGATTGCTTGCGGATCATCGTGGATAGGTCGACCAGAGCAATCCCTTCCTGGATGACGGTCAAATTGGGTGGGTCGAGCGGTTTACCTGGCTGCGCCATGTCCTCGCCTTCCTCGGATGCTGCGTTTCGTCCATCGTGACTCGCGCGCGCGGTCACCGTGTTTCGCGCTGGCCCTTCTCCGGTTTCGTAGATGAGTCTCAGTTCTTTGACGTTTCTCATGCTCAAACCTCGTTCCTTTGGCCGCGTGTGACGCCCTCTAACCCGTGCGCTCAGTCGGTCGGGAAGGGACCGTCGAGCGGATGGGCGGAAATATCCGTGTACAAATCGACGGCCTTCCAATCCTTGTTAAGCATATCGTCTTCCAGGGCGTGAACGATCGGAATATCTATTGTAGTAAAACATGATCTTGCGCAAATTTCAAGAAAAGATTTACGAATATAAAGGTTAGCGTGATTTTCTATTTGATGATTATTCAATCTTAATTATAGATATATTTATCGAAAATTTCGAACAAACCACAGCTCGCAGGGCAGCTTAGCGAAGCGTAACCCCGTTCAATGGTCGCTACGCGTATCTTCCACAGTCCTTTCGTTGCGCGGGGCCGGGCAGACGCTAGGCTCGGGGCGGGCACGACGATGCCCCCTTGGAACGCATCCTGGAGCGAGGCCGATGATATCTCTCGAGCGCGACTGCACCACCGCCGCGAAATTTCCTGTTCGGCGTAGAAAAAAATTCCCTGTTCAGCAGGGAATAACAGGGAAAGAAAATGCCCCCTCAAGTCACCGCCGCGACCTTGATCTCGACCAGGTCGCCGGGGGCGAGCGCGGCGCCGACGCAGGCGCAGCGGGGTCAGGCGCCGTCCTGGGCTGGACGCTTCAAGGTTTCAAACCGCTTGCCGCTGGTTTGCTGGAAGTCGAACTACCGGTATCGTTCGACGAAGGCCGCGCGGCAACTTGTGCCTTCGGCGCCGCACCTAATACGCTACGAAGAACCAGTTGGGCGCCCTCCTGGGTTAGGTGCCCGTAATCGAACTGCAACGGGATGCCGTTTTCGTCAGTTGTGAGGCACTGCTTCTTGGGACAGATTATTTCGAGAACGGAGTAATACGCCGCCGGCGAGTCGCGTAGCGCCGACTTCACGCGCCCATCAATCTCTGCAATCTGCTCATAGAGTCTGGCTTTCTTAAGTTGCCGCAACTCCTTTTCGCCATCTGCGAAGCGTGCAAGTAGAGCTGGAAGGGCTTGCGAGTACTGTATGACTGGGCCCAGCACAATGACGCGGTCGGTATATTTCTTGAGCAAGGTAACCGTGGCCAGAAGGTTCTTCACGTCGCTGTTCTGCCAATTGGCGGATACGATTACCGCATCGAATACGTTCTCTTTTACATAACGCGTCAGCACGCGTTTTATGAGCTCGGTGCAACGCGGTGCTCCTGCGGACTTGATTGTAGGTCTGCACCCGCTGGACGTAGCTTGCGAAACGTTGATGTCGTAGTTTTTCAAACTGCTGTAGTAATGTGCAGCATGACTGTCGCCTATAAGCAAAATATTTTTCCTACTTGCGTCCGTGTCGATACACGCTTGCTCGTCGAAGAGATTGACGTCGTCGGATTTGCTATACAGGAAACAGGTTCCGCTCCTCGCACTCATTTTGTAATCAATATAGTCCTCGTATACTAACTGCTCCTTCGGGAACATGAACCGGTAACCATCGCTGAGGACCGCGGCGATGCCAAAGGCCAGAAACGCTGCGGTAACCGCCGCGGTTGTTCCTAGTATTGAGACGGCATTGTTCTCAAGATTGATTGCCCGCGTTGGCTTCTCCACATAGCGCCAACTTAGATACCCGAGCAGAACCGAGAGCAAAAAGACGGCGAGCATATCGGCGGTCTCGAGAACAGGGTTGATATTGAGTTTATAAAAAACGATCGCCGGCCAATGCCAAAGGTACAGCGAATAGGAAATGGTTCCGAAGAATCTTGCCGGAGGCAACGTAAGCACTTTGTGGAAAAGCGAATCCGGCGCCTTTGCACCAACAATCATTAGCGCCGTACCGGCGGTCGGCGGGAGCGCCCGTAATCCGGGGAATTTTGTCCATTCCGCGTAGATCTCGAAACTAACCAGAATCAGGAGGAGCCCGGCGAGCGAGAGGATATCTGAAGTGGACCGGCTATAGTCCGTATCCTTGAATTTTAGCGCGATAAGACTACCGGTTAGAAATTGCCAGAAGCGGGATGGCGACGCGAAGAAGGCTGTTGGTCTATCGTAGCCGACAAGCACTTCGCTGAGTATTAGCGAACATATCGCAATGATGAGCAAAAGAAGCGCGGCCCTCCGCTTATGATACCGGTATACGTACAGAAACAACGCGGGGAAAATAATATAAAACTGCTCTTCGACGGAAAGCGACCAGGTGTGGACGAGTGGGTTCAGTCTCAAATCGCCGCCGAAATAATCGCTCTCCGACAAAAAGAAAAAATTCGAAACGTACAGTATCGATGAAATGGCGCTCTTGCCGAACATATCGATTTCGGCGGCCAGTCCGAATTGCATCACAAAAATGCTGCAGATGAGCAGCATCACGAATAGCGCCGGGAATAGCCGTCTTATCCGCTTCAGGTAGAAATTGGTAAAGGTAAATCGAGCGAATTCGAAGTCACGCCATACAATACTGGTGATTAGAAAGCCGGATATGACGAAGAAAATGTCGACACCCACATAGCCACCGGCAAGGCCAGTCTCAAGATGAAACAGCAAAATGGCGAGGACGGCTAACGCTCGAAGTCCATCAATTTCATGCCGGTATGTATACATACGGATGCTCTCGAGAAGCCATCTTTACCGATTGGTAACCTTCTGCGCCGGCACCGCTCAAGCTTGGGTTGAGTACGACGCAATTGACGGGCGTTAGGCGCCCAATGTCGCCTCACCCCGTTGCAATACCTGGTTTTCCTTAAAATCTCGTTGGAACCAAGGGCCCGATCGGGATCGCGGGATCGTTCCGGAGGCTTCCGGCGAAGTCGGCGATGGCCGGATTTCCAAATGTTAGCGACTTGACCTCGAACCCGCCCCGTTCGCCGGTGACGCGGCCCCGCCCTACGGCTCTGTGTTATCGGCTCGACGCTGCCACGATATGGCCTTTGATTTTTCCGGCTACCGGGCCGGTGCTAAAGCGCGCCGGCGATAAAAGACATGGAAGCTACGCGCTTGCCGCAGAGTGGAGCAATTCCAACAAATTTTCTGGATAGATCGTCTCGGACGTTCGCGCCAACTCAATTGGCGACCACCAGCGATGGGCGGCCATCACCTCCCTTTCGAGGGCTGTCCAGCCGCCGCTTGAGATAGCACTCTTCGTGACCCTAACCAAATAGTAGCGCTCATCGGCCGCGACGCGCTCCCCAGTCGGTAGCTGCAGAACGAATTGCCTGCGGCCCACCTGACCGCCGATATCCTCGGCCTGGAGACCGGTCTCCTCCGCCAATTCCCGTATCGCCGCCTGTTATCGCCGCCTGTTCAAAAGTTTCTCCTTCCTCAAGCCCTCCGCCGGGCGTGGCCCAATAGTCCTGGCCCGCGAGCGAGCCTTTCCTATGGGCGAATCTGAACAGCAGCACACGGCTAGCCGGGTCAAGCAAGAGAAGGCGGGATGAAGGTCGGGAGCGCACGGGTCACATCGAGTTGCACACTGGTTTCAGCTTCGCCGCGAGCCGGTCGCTTACAGGGACAAAGTTGCGGGGCCACGATACTAGCTAAATTTCACGCCGCGCCGAGATTTTGTTTTGCGCACCTGTAGTGGGCGGTGGCCGCAAGCCGCGCATCGCCACTTTATAGCGATATTGCCGGTGCCGCGTTTGGGGGATAACTTGGCTTATCGCCTGGCTTAGAATGTTCATTGAGGTTTTGCATTCATGTTTCGCGCGCTGTTCCTTGTACTCATGCTCTCGTTGTCCGCTTGCGCGACACAAAATGTGCCGGTACTGGATACACCGGTTTCAAGACTAGGCGTTATCAGCAATCTACCAACAAACGCGAACAACATTTACATGGGCGTTACGGTGTTCGAGAACGACTTCGAGGAGATCCAAGTCCCCTGGGATTTTTCGAGCGCGGTCGTCGATGAATTCAAGAATCAGATGGAAGCGCGAGGCGGAGAGTTGCACGATCTCAGCGGCCGTCCCGAGATCGAGGCGCAACGCGGCAATTGGTTCGAGACCGGTTATTCACTGAAATTCGGATTGTCGGCGCACAAATTCAGCTCGGAAAATGCGGCGCTCCTGCGGCGCACGATGGCGGAGTACAAGCTGGACGCGATCCTTATTTTGCAACCTCGACGGTACAACAGCGACATCCCGTATGGCGAGGCTGACCCGAAAGGTGGGTTCGGGGTTTTCCGGCGCGGCGGTATTTTTCGAAAGGACCGGGCCTATACTTTCGTACAGATCGAGGGCCGCCTGATAGCAGGGACACCACCTTCGGTACTTGACGATCTGGATGGCAGCAACCTTGTTTCGATTGTCCGCGCCAATGAAAGGCTGAACTTGGGGAGCGATGGGTTCAAATCCCAAATCGCCGCGCAAATTAGGAGCGCGGTATCGAAGATGTTGGTGCAGCTCGGCATATAGAAAGCTTGGCAGAGAAATTCGACGCTCCACTTCGGCGGCGCTTTCTGCTCGACGCGCCAGGTCCGCTTTTCTCCGCGTGATGTATGTCCAAGGCTCGCGAGCTTGCGAATCCGGCCGCCCCAAGTCTGCCCAATGGCTTTGGATTGTTGAGCCGCAAATTCGCCGAACTCCAGACATCCAGCGGCTGGCGCTTAGGCCAGCCCGCCCTACGACCTCCGTGCCTCCGGGCGTTGTCCTTCGCGCCTTCGCGGCTTCGTGGTGAAACCGGTTTCCACAGCTTCGTTCTTGCGCGGCGCCGGGCGGGCGCTAGGCTTGGGGCGGGAGCGACGATGCCCCTTGGTACGCCGCCTGGAGTGAGGCCGATGATATCTCTTGAGCGAGTTTGCGCCGCCGCCGCGAAATTTCCCGTTCGGCGGAAAAAAATTTCCCTGTTCTCAGGGAATAACAGGGAAAGAAATTGGCCCTTTGCTGCAGCGCAGCACACCGCCGCGGCCTCGATCCCGGCTGGGCCGCCCGGAAATAGGTTCGATATCCGTCATGGCGTCGGCTCCTTCTCGGTCACGGGGGTTTCCGCCGGATTTTCCACCGGGCACGCCAGCACCCAGCGGTACATGAGAATCGCGAGCGCGCCGCTGGCCACCATGACATACAGCGCCGCCCAGGGGGTTGCCGCCTGCACCAGGCCGACCGACTGCGACATCAAGGCGCCCAGCCCCATTTGCATGAACCCGGCCAGCCCGGCGGCGGTGCCGGCGAGCGCGGGATTGATGCTCATGGCTCCGGCGATCCCGTTGGGCAGCGACAAGCCGTTGCCGAATGCGACCAGGATCATGGGCAGGAACAGGCTGAATGGCGAGAGGAGGCCGAGGGAAACGGCGATCAGGCTGATCGCGCTGCCGCTAAAGGCCAGAAAGGTGCCGAAGCCGAGCATGCGATCGACGCCCAACGCTTCCGAAAAGCGCCCTGAAATCCCGTTGCCGGCCATGTAGCCGAAGGAAACCAGAATGAACCACAGGCCGTAATCGAGCGGCGTCAGGCCCAGCACGACGACTGTGATATAGGGCGCCCCGGCCAGAAAGGAGAAAAACACACCGCTGGAAAAAGCGAGGGTCAGGGTATAGGCGACGAACTTCGGCTTGCCGAGCAAGTGGCGAAAGCCGGTGAGCAAACCGGAGAGAATGGGTGTCTCCTGCCGCTCGTGATGGGTTTCGTGCAACAGGGCGAGCGTGCCCAGCCATACCAGCGCCCCCAGGCCGCTGAGAAAGAAAAAGCTAACCTGCCAGCCGCCGAGTCCGTCCAGATAGCCGCCGAGCGTGGGCCCCAGCATGGGCGCCAAGACCCAGGCCATGGTCAAATAGCCAAGCACGCTGGCCGACTTCTCGCGGCCATAGAGATCGCGCACGATCGCGCGCGAGATCGTAATGCCCGCCGCGCCGCCGACCGCTTGCGCCGCGCGCGCCAAGATCAGCACCTCGATCGTCGGCGCGAGCGCCGCCGCCAGGCTGGCGATCACGAAGATTCCCTGGCCCACGATCACCACCGGGCGGCGGCCGAAACGATCGGACAGGGGCCCGTAGAAAAGCTGACACACCGCCGTCCCGATTAGATAAAGGGTCAGCGTCAGCTGCGCCGTGGCGTAGGGCACATTGAAGGTCGCCTGCAGGCCCGGCATGGAGGGAATGAAGATGTTAAGCGCCAAAGGCCCGATGGCGCTCAAGGCAATGAGGATCGCCATCGACGGCTTACGCGCACGCGGCGCCTCGTGGTCAGGCATGCTCAGGCTTACCCCCGGGAATCGGACGAGAAAACTGGACTTTGGAATACCGTGTCGGACCTCAAGATACATGAATACATGGCACCCCACGCCCCCCTTGACCACCCTGGCCGCCCCCCCCTTGTGCGGCGCCGCGCGGCTGGCTTAGTGTGGTTCCCGCGACGGTTCCCCGTTTGGGGATGAAAAGGGAATAAGGTGCGGCCGCTGTGTCCGAACTTGGACTCGCGGCTCAAGCCTTGGCTGCCCCCGCAACTGTAAGCGGTAAAGCGTGCCCGCGATCACGCCACTGGCTAGCATCCGCGTCGAAACGGATGCCGCTGGGAAGGCTAGGGAGCGCATAAAGATCCGCGAGCCAGGAGACCTGCCGCCGCATGACCGCCAAAGCGGAGACCGCCGGTCGGGGACCCGGTGTTAGAGGGACACGGGATTGCCGTTTTTGGGCAAGACCGGCCCGCTCCGCGATGGCATGGGTAGGAAAGCCCGCATACGGAGGACACCCATGTCTCACACGACCAGGCCGCAAGGATTTTCTTCGCTTCGCCGCGTTTCGATAGCGCTCGCCGCGCTCGTCGGCGCCGTCGCCGCCACGGCACCCGTCGCAAGCGCGCACGAAACGGACAGCGCCTATCTTTTCGTGCCCAATCGGGGTTCGGGCGATGTCGCGGTGATCGATACCGCACGCGACCAGGTCGTGGCGACGATCCCGGTCGGTCAGGTGCCGCATCAGATCGCGGTCTCGACAGAAACGCACAGGATCGTGGCCACCAACACCGCCGATAACACCATCACCATCATCGACCTCGACACCTGGAAGCCGGTCGCGACCCTGGCGCTGGGCATCGAGCCGGAGCACATGCAAATCAGTCCGGACGGCACGCTTCTGGCGGTCGGCAACATCGGCGCGGGCACGGTGTCGCTGGTCTCTCTCTCCACAACGCGCGAGCTGGCGCGCGTGGACGGCCTGATCGCGCCGCACAACCTGACCTTCAACCGCGACGGCAGCCGTCTCTTCGCCGCCAACCTGGGCGCCGATCATGTCAGCGTGATCGATGTCGCGAAGGGCCGCGTGGTCGACGAAATCTCGGTCTCGGAGCCAACCGCGCTGGCGGCGAAGGGGCGCGGAACCGATGCCGAGTATCAGGGTATCGTCAACGTCACGGCGACACCCGACGGACGCCTCGGCTTTGCCGCGCACGGCGAGGGCAATACCCTGGCCGTGATCGACCTGGAAGTCGGCGCGAAGATCAAGGACATAACCCTGGGCGAGTTGCCCTGGCGCGCCTACGGGACCGCCGACGGGCGTCTTATGATCGTGCCCAACAACGGTGACCAGACGATTTCCATTATCGACACCGAAAGTCAGACCGTGGTCGCCACCTTGCCCGGCGCGGCCGACATGACCGGCGTCAATACCGACAACGGCTCGACCACGGCTTTCGTCATCAGCCGGGGCGAAGACAAGGCCATCGTGATCGATCTGACCGCCTTGTCGGTGGTGGGCGAGATCGCCCTGCCCGGCACACCCGAAACCGGCGTGGTCACGCCCGACGGCGGGAAGCTCTATGTCGCGCTCAGCGCCGCAAACAAAGTCGCGGTGATCGACGTGGCCACGCGCCGTGTCCTGCGCTCGATTGACGACGTCGGCCAAGGGCCTTGGGGCGCGACCATGGCCAACGCACGCAACTACTGCCACTAGGCATCGGACAGACCGAGGCCCGCCGTCATCCGCTTCGGATCGGCGGCGGGCCTCGGCGTTCGACGAACGATGCTGCGCGTGCTCGGTCCCAAAGATCTTTTCCTCGGCGCGGGCCTTGCCCTGGCGTTGGGCGTTTGCGCTGCCGGGCCGGCGGCGGCCGCCGATTCCGTGACCCGCCTGATCGCGCGGGTTGAAGCCTACACGGGCAAGATCGACGCCGCGGCCCTGCGCCAAGTCTGCGAAGACGATGTGCGTTGCGCAGCCGAACGGATCGCCGCGACGCTCGGCGAAAGGGCGCGCCTTGAGCGCGTGGCGCACCCGACCACGGACACCATCCGCTGGGCCGAGACCACTGCGTCCCTAGGCACGGTCAAGGACTTGCCGAAGCAGCGCCGCCTGATCGTGCTCAATCGCTTTGGCCGCAAGGTCGAACAAGACCTGAGCCACGCGCTGAAGGATGGAATCCGGGATATCGTGCTCGACCTGCGCGGCAATTCCGGCGGCGATTTCGGCCGCATGCTTCGGGTCGCCGGTTTGCTGATCGGGCCACGCGCCGAGGCGGTCACCCTGACCCACCGGAATGCCGCTGAGTCCCTCGACGTCCCACTGGTCACACCGGGCGCCCGCCCGCGCCGCATCGCGGTCCTGGTCGGTCCGGGCACCGCGAGCAGCGCCGAGGTTTTGGCCGCGCTTTTGCGCCGCCACGCCGGGGCGGAAATTCTGGGCACGCGCACGGCCGGGAAGGATTACTTGCTGCGCGTGATTGCCGTCGACCAGACCTGGCGGCTTTTGGTGCCGGCGGAACGCATCCTGGTACCGGGCGAGATCCTGGCCGGTGGCTTGGTTCCCGACCGCGCGTTGACGCCGGCGCTTCATGCCGCCTTGGCGCCATGACGACGGGCACGCCGGTCACCTTGATCCTTGGCGGCGCGCGCTCGGGCAAGAGCCGTTACGCGGAACAGCTGGCCGAGGCCGGGCCCGGCGCTTGCGTGTACCTGGCAACCGCCGAGGCGGGCGACCGCGAAATGGCGGAAAGAATCGAGGCACACCGGGCCCGGCGCGGCGATCGTTGGACCACGCTTGAGGAACCGCTCGATCTGACCGGCGCGCTTAAGCGCGCCTGCGCGCCGGATCGCACCGTCCTGGTCGATTGCCTGACGTTGTGGTTGAGCAACCTTCTCGGCGTCGGGCACGATCCGGCACAAGAAACGGCGGCGCTTGTGCGCATCTTGCCGGACCTCGCCGGCCCAAGCGTCTTTGTCTCCAACGAAGTTGGCCAGGGCATTGTGCCAAGGAATGCGTTGGCCCGGCAGTTCGTGGACGAGGCCGGGCGTCTGCATCAAGCCCTCGCCGCCGCCGCCGACAACGTGATTTTCATGACCGCGGGCTTGCCGCTCACTCTCAAGGGCGCACCCGCTTCAACTAATACCAAATCTCGATGATAATAACCCCTAGAGACGGCTTACCAAGGTTTTCGGCTAGGAGCGTGCGCCGTGGCGATGCGGGGCATCGCGAGGCGTGCGCGACGCCGTCCGAAAGCCTTGGTAAGCCGCCGATCCGGTCGCGGTGGCGGCCCGCCGGAGGGCGTCGGAAAGCCTTGACGATGCACCGCATCGCCTGCGTCTTCCCTCCTGCCCGGCGGACCGCCACCGCGATCTCTAGGGGTTATTATCGTCGAGACTTGGTATAAGGACAGCTAATCCATGACCGCGAAGATTCCGGCCACCGTCATCACCGGCTTTCTAGGCGCCGGCAAGACCAGCATGATCCGTCACCTGCTGGGCAACGCGAACGGCAAGCGCCTGGCGTTGATCATCAATGAGTTCGGCGACCTGGGCGTCGATGGCGAAATTCTGAAGTCCTGCGGCATCGAAGGCTGCGAGGACGGTGATGTGCTGGAGCTCGCCAACGGCTGCATCTGCTGCACCGTCGCCGACGACTTCGTGCCGACCATGGAAGCCCTGCTGGCCCGCCCCAACCCGCCGGATCACATCGTGATCGAAACCTCGGGCCTGGCGCTGCCAAAACCCCTGGTCAAAGCCTTCAACTGGCCCGAGATCCGCACCCGGGTGACGGTCGACGGCGTGATCGCGGTCATCGACGCGGAGGCCGTGGCCGCCGGCCGCTTTGCCCCCGACGTGGAAGCCGTGGCGGCGCAACGCGCGGCGGACGACGCCTTGGATCACGACAGCCCCTTGGAGGAAGTCTTCGAGGATCAACTTTCCTGTGCCGACATGGTGGTGATCAACAAGATCGACCTCTTGGACGAAGCGGCTTTGACCCATGTCACCGGCGAAGTCGGCGCGCGCCTGCGCCCGGCGGTCAAGCTGGTGCGCGGCAGCCACGGCGCCATCGGCGGAGGCGTCTTGTTGGGCCTGGAGGCCGCGGCGGAGGACGACTTGGCGGCGCGCCCGTCGCACCACGACGGCTTGGAGGATCACGATCACGACGATTTCGAAAGCTTCTCTGTTTCGATCGGCGAATTGGCCGCGCCGGAAGACTTGCTGGCACGCTTGGCGCCCGTGATCTCGGCCCACGACATCCTGCGCATCAAGGGCTTCGCCGCCATCGCCGGCAAGGACATGCGCTTGGTTTTGCAAGGCGTGGGCCCGCGCATTCAGCACTACTACGACCGCGACTGGCACGCGGATGAAGCGCGCGAGACCCACCTGGTCGTCATCGGCCAGAGCGGTCTGGACCGCGCCGCGATTTCCGCCGCGTTGGGTGGCTAGTCAGCCCATGCTTGCCCTGGCCCCTCACCCCCACCCCAGACCTCCCCCCCACCCAAACCCTCCCCCGTCGAGGGGGAGGGAGGAAAAGGGTGCGCGACTTTCTAAGCCCTCCCCCCTTGAGGGGGAGGGTTTGGGTGGGGGGTAAGCCGTCATGCATCTTCTCCAAGCACAAGCGGGCGGGATCGCCGACGGCAGCGAGGCGGTCGACCTGGGCCAGACGCCCGGCGAGATCGTCGTGCTCTCGTCTGCGGATACCGAGCTTGCCAATCTGGCCGCCGCGCGCGGCACCTTGGGCGACGGCTTTCCGCGCGTGCGCCTGGCCAATCCAATGCAGCTCGCGCACAACATGTCGGTCGATCTCTACATCGAAACCGTGATCGGCGAAGCCAAGCTGGTGGTCGCGCGCCTGCTGGGCGGGGCGAGCTATTGGCCCTACGGGGTCGAGCAGTTGGTTGCGACCTGCCGTAAGCGCGGCATCGCGCTGGCGCTCTTGCCCGGCGACGATCAACCCGATGCGGAGCTAACCGGACTTTCCAACCTGCCCGCCGAAGCGACCCATCGCCTATGGCAGTACGGTGTGCACGGCGGACCGGCCAATGCGCGCAACCTTTTGGCCTATGGCGCCAGCCTGATCGGCCACGGGGTCGAATGGGTTGAGCCGCGCCCCTTATTGCGTGCCGGAATTTATTGGCCCGGACTCGACAAGCCGGATATTGGGGCGTTGCGCGCGCAGTGGCGCGAGGAAGCGCCCGTGGCCGCCGTGGTGTTCTACCGCGCGCTTCTGCAGGCCGGTAACTTGGCGGCGACCGACGCCCTGATCGCCGCCTTGCAAGCGGCAGGCGTGAACCCCCTACCGCTTTATGTCTCCAGCCTGAAGGAGCCGATTTCCGCCGACACGCTTTCGCGTGTCTTCACCCAAGCCAAACCCGGCCTGGTGCTGAATGCAACCGGCTTCGCCGTCTCCGCACCGGGCGCGGCCCGGCGCGACGGCCCCTTCGATGCGCTCAACTGCCCGGTCCTGCAGGTCGTCTTTTCCGGCGGCACGCGGGAAGCCTGGGCCGAGGGGACGCATGGCCTTTCGGCGCGCGACCTGGCCATGAACGTGGCGCTGCCGGAGGTCGACGGCCGGGTGCTGTCGCGCGCGGTTTCCTTTAAGACAGAAGATCGCTTCGACACCGCGACCGAGTGTTCGCTCGCGGCCTATGCGCCGGTGCCGGATCGGATCGATTTCGTGGCCAAGCTGGCCGCGAATTGGCTGCGTCTTGCACGCACGCCGCCAAGGAAACGCAAGGTCGCGCTCGTGCTCGCCAACTATCCCAATCGCGATGGGCGCATCGGCAACGGCGTCGGACTGGATACGCCGGCCGGGACCCTGAAGGTTCTACGCGCGCTCAAAGACGCCGGCTATACGACCGGCGACTTACCGGCGGACGGCGGCGCCTTGATCGCGCGCCTGCTGGACGGGCCGACCAACGCAAGCGCCGCCGCGCGCAGGATCGAGGAAACTCTGCCCCGGCCGGACTACGAACTTTTCTTTGGCGCCTTGCCGCATAAAGTGCGGGAAGCGGTCATCGCGCGCTGGGGCCCGCCGGAATGCGATCCATTTTACCGCGTGGGCGAGTTGGACTGCGGCAACTTCGCGATTTCCGCCTTCCGCCTGGGCAAGATCGTGATCGGCCTGCAACCGGCGCGCGGTTACAACATCAATCCCCAGTCCAGCTATCACGATCCCGCGCTGGTGCCGCCGCACGGCTACCTCGCGTTCTATGCCTGGCTGCGCGAGGCCGTGGGCGTGCACGCGATTCTGCACATGGGGAAACACGGTAATTTGGAATGGCTGCCCGGCAAGGCGCTCGCCTTATCGCAAGACTGTTTTCCCGAGGCCGCGCTGGGGCCGATGCCGCACCTCTATCCCTTTATCGTCAACGACCCCGGCGAAGGCACCCAGGCCAAGCGGCGCGCCCAGGCGGTGATCGTCGACCATCTGACGCCGCCGCTGACCCGCGCCGAGTCTTATGGCCCGCTGGCCGAGCTCGAACGCCTGGTCGATGAGTACTACGAGGCCGCCGGCGTCGATCCGCGCCGGCTCAAGGTTTTGCGCGGCGAAATCCTGGAGCTGACACAGCGCATCGGCCTCGACCAAGATTGCGGTATCGCCAAGGGCGAAAACGCCGACAGCGCGCTTGCTAAACTCGACAACTATCTTTGCGAGCTGAAGGAGATGCAGATCCGCGACGGTCTGCACATCTTCGGTCAATCGCCAACAGGCGATCAGGAAATCGATCTCCTGGTTGCGCTCACCCGCCTGCCGCGCGGCACCGGTAAGGACGGCGACGCCTCCCTGATTCGCGCGCTTGCGAGCGACCTCGGCCTCGGCCGTGAATTCGATCCGCTCGATTGCGCATTAGGGGATACTTGGAACGCGCGGCGCCCGGCGGCCTTGGCGGCGGTATCGGACGAACCTTGGCGCACGAATGGCGATACGCTGGAGCGTTTGGAATTGCTGGCCCAAGTGCTGGTCGCGGGCAGAGCCGATGCGCCCCGCGAGCTGCATGCGACGCGCGCCGTGCTGCACACCATTGGTACCAGCGTCCGCCCAGCGGTCGCGGCCTGCGGCACGGCGGAGATCGCGGGTGTGCTCGCCGGACTGGATGGACGCTTCGTGATGCCGGGACCCTCGGGCGCGCCGACGCGCGGCAAGCTGGATGTCTTGCCGACCGGGCGTAATTTCTATTCTGTCGATACCCGGGTGGTGCCAACTCCGGCGGCCTGGACCCTGGGATGGATTTCGGCCACGCGTTTGCTGGAACGCCATCGGCAAGAACACGGCGCCTGGCCCAAGAGCCTCGCGCTTTCGGCCTGGGGCACGGCGAACATGCGTACCGGCGGCGACGATATCGCGCAGGCGCTCGCGCTGATCGGTGTGCGCCCGACTTGGGAGACCGCCTCGCGCCGGATAACCGGGTTTGAGATTCTGCCGCTAAGCGTACTCGACCGGCCGCGGGTCGACGTGACCCTGCGCATCTCCGGCTTTTTCCGCGACGCTTTTCCGGCCCAGATCGACCTGTTCGATTCCGCCGTGCGCGCGGTCGCCGCCTTGGACGAGCCCGAGCCGCAAAACCCCCTGGCGGCGCGGGTGCGAAGCGATGCCGCGACGCTTGTCACGCAAGGCTTGGATGAGACGACGGCGAACCGGCGCGCCGGTTACCGCGTCTTCGGCTCCAAGCCGGGCGCCTACGGCGCCGGCCTGCAAGCCCTGATCGACGAGCGCGGCTGGGAGACGACAGCCGACTTAGCGCGCGCCTACCTCGCCTGGGGCGGCTATGCTTACGGTGCCGGCGCGGCCGGGACGGCGGAGCACGGGCTTTTCGAAGCGCGCCTATCCGGCGTCGAGGTCGTCGTGCACAACCAGGATAACCGCGAACACGACCTTTTGGATTCCGACGACTACTATCAGTTCGAAGGCGGGATGAGCGCCGCCGTCGAACACCTCTCGGGCCAAGCGCCCAAGGTGTACCACAACGATCACTCGCGCCCGGAAAGTCCCAAGGTGCGCACGCTGGAAGAAGAAGTCGCGCGCGTCGTGCGCGCCCGCGTGGTCAACCCGAAGTGGATCACGGGCGTCATGCGCCACGGCTACAAGGGCGCCTTCGAGATGGCGGCAACGCTCGACTACCTCTTCGCCTTCGCGGCCACGACCGGCGCGGTGAAGGATCATCACTTCGACGCCGTGTACGACGCCTACCTTGAAGACGAAGCCGTGCGCGCCTTCTTGGCGGAAAAGAATCCGGCGGCGCTCAAGGAAATGGCCGAACGCTTGTTGGAAGCGCAGGCGCGAAATCTTTGGCGGCCGCGCGCGAACTCGGCGCAACTGCGCCTGAAGGAACTGACATGACCGACATGAGCAAAGATGAAATCAATGCCCGCGCCAACGAGAAAGCGCGTAAGCGCAAGGAAGTGCGCAATCGCATGCTGGCGACAAAAACCCAGGAAAAGGGTTTGCTGATTGTTCACACCGGTAAAGGCAAGGGAAAATCGACCGCCGCCTTCGGCCTAGTTATACGCGCGATCGGCAACGGCATGCGTGTCGGCGTGGTGCAATTCGTCAAGGGCAAGTGGGAAACCGGGGAGCGCCCGGTGCTGGAGCGCTTTCCCGATCAGGTTGAGGTTCGGGTCTCCGGCGAGGGTTTTACCTGGGACACCCAAGACCGCGCGCGCGATATCCGCGCGGCGCAAGCCGGTTGGGCCATAGCCAAGGAGATGATCGAGGCCTGCAGGGGCGGCAAACCGCGCTACGACATGGTGCTGCTCGACGAGCTCAACATCGTGCTGCGTTACGATTACCTGCCGCTGGACGAGGTGGTCGCGTTCCTAGCAAACAAACCCGAGGACCTGCACGTCATCGTCACCGGGCGCAACGCCAAACCGTTATTGATCGAAGCCGCCGACCTGGTAACCGAGATGACGGAGATCAAGCATCCCTTCCGCGCCGGGGTGAAAGCGCAAAAGGGCATAGAGTTCTGATGGCGAAACCTGCGGCTCTCATGCTGCAGGGCACCGGGTCCGACGTCGGTAAGTCGTTGTTGGTCGCGGGCCTGGCGCGCGCCTTCACGCGGCGCGGTCTCAAGGTGCGGCCCTTCAAGCCGCAGAATATGTCGAACAACGCCGCGGTCACGGCGGAGGGTGGCGAGATCGGCCGCGCGCAGGCCTTGCAGGCGCGCGCCTGCGGCGCGGCGCCCTCGGTCCACATGAACCCGGTCCTGCTCAAACCGCAAAGCGATGTCGGCGCGCAGGTCGTGGTCCAGGGCAAGGTTTGGGGCAACGCCAGCGCGCGCGACTATGGCGCGCTCAAAGCCGAGCTCATGCCCAAGGTGCTGGAAAGTTTTCGGCTGGTATCGCAAGACGCCGACCTGGTTCTGATCGAGGGCGCCGGCAGCCCGGCCGAAATCAATTTGCGCGACGGCGATATCGCCAACATGGGCTTCGCCGAAGCCGCCGACGTGCCGGTCGTCTTGATCGGGGACATCGACCGGGGCGGCGTGATCGCCAGCATCGTCGGCACCTGGACCTTGCTGCCGCCAAGCGAACGCGCGCGGCTAAAAGGTATCGTCGTCAATAAGTTTCGCGGCGACGTGACGCTTTTCGATAGCGGGCTGGATGTTATCGCGCGCGAAACCGGTCTGCCCTGCTTTGGGGTTGTGCCCTATTTTGCCGAAGCCCGCCGCCTGCCCGCCGAGGACGCACTGGCGATGGAGGGTTACAGAAACCACAAAGGGTCACCCCCACCCCGACCCTCCCCCGTCGAGGGGGAGGGGGAAGTGGGATTGGGCGGCCCCATGTTCCCTCCCCCCTTGAGGGGGAGGGTTAGGGTGGGGGGGAATCACGCCGCAGGATCCGATACGGACCCCATCATTCGCGTCGCCGTGCCGGTGATCTCGCGCATCGCCAATTTCGACGACCTGGATCCTTTAATCGCGGAGCCGGATGTCGTGGTGACCTTCGTGCGCGCGGGCGAGGCGATACCGGGCGATGTTGATCTTGTGATTTTGCCCGGATCGAAAGCCACGATCGCCGACCTTGCTTTTCTGCGCGCCCAGGGCTGGGACATCGACATCGCGGCTCACCTGCGCCGCGGCGGCCAAGTGCTGGGCCTGTGCGGGGGCTATCAGATGCTCGGCACGATCGTGCGCGACCCTCGCGGCGTTGAAGGCGCGCCGGGCGAAGTCTCCGGCCTGAATCTGCTGGATATCAAAACCGACTTGAGTGGCGACAAAACCCTGAACGAAACAACTGGCACGGAATTGGTGAGCGGCGCCGCCGTGCGCGGTTACGAAATACATATGGGGCGCACCAGCGGACCGGCATGCGCGCGGCCGATGCTAAAGCTGGGAGACCGAAGCGACGGCGCGGTATCGCCCGACGGACGCGTCATGGGCTGTTATCTTCACGGCCTCTTCGCCGCCGACGGTTTCCGTCACGCCTTTCTGACCCGCCTAAGGGAGCGGCCGGCAAGCGGCCTAGCTTTTGAGACCGAAATCGAGGCCGTGCTCAACCGTTTGGCAGCGCATTTGGAAACGCACATGAATTTGGATGCCCTGCTCAGGACAGCCCAAAGGCGAGACCCTCAGATCGCGTAGTCGGGATGAGCGTTGCTCTCGCCATTGGCGTCGTGCCCCGCTAAGCGGCCCGGCGGGTGGCGCCGGCGGCTCGTCACCATGCGCTCGTACAGGCCCGCGATCGCCAAGCTTCCGGTCTTGACGAAGAGGAAGGGAAACAGCGCGTGGACGAGGCAGGCGAGTCCAGCCAGCACCATGTGCAGGCCAAAGGACGTCGCGACCCCCATGTGCTCCATATAGGTTTCGTCCACGCTGGCCGGGTGTTCGGTAAATAGGCGTCGCAACATTTGGGGATTGATCCTCGTTAAATGGGCCTCGTCCAAGAGGCTTCGTCGATTGGTCTGAGGCGTCAGAATATCCCAAGGAAACGAAAAAAATTTTGCGTATTGTGCTAACGATTTATTAATTAGAGCTATTTCATCCTATTGATTGTCTATTCTACAGAATGATATACTCATCTTCATGGACGATATCGACCGCAAGATTCTGGATTGTCTGCAGCGCGATGCGACCCTTTCGGTCGCCGACATCGCGGAGCGGGTCGGGCTATCGACCACGCCCTGTTGGCGGCGGATCCAGAATCTTGAGAAAGCCGGCGTCATCCGTGCCCGGGTCGCCTTGCTCGACGCCGGAAAGTTGAATGCCGGGGTGACGGTCTTCGTGCGCCTGCGCACAAATCAGCACAATCACGAATGGTTAGAGCGCTTTGCCAAGGCCGTCGCCAAGATGGATGAGGTGGTGGAATTTTACCGCATGAGTGGCGAGATCGACTATCTGCTCAAGGTCGTGGTGTCCGATATCGCGAGCTACGACGCCGTCTACAAGCGGCTGATCAAGGCGGCGGAGTTCTATGACGTCAGCTCCAGCTTCGCGCTGGAAGAAATCAAATATTCCACTGCCTTGCCATTGAGTTACATGTCTTAGGAGGCGTCGCCGCCCTTGCCTTGGGTCCCGGCTCTGCCTAGGTTATCTACGTGAAACAAGCGTGAAATAAGCCCTATGTCCTCGCTCGCCGGTAAAAGGATTCTGCTGGTCATTTCCGGCGGAATCGCGGCCTACAAGACCTTGGAGCTGATTCGCCGGGTGCGGGAGCGCGGCGGCGCGGTCCGCTGTGTCCTGACCAAGGCGGGGGCCCAATTCGTAACCCCCTTATCCCTGGCGGCGTTGAGCGAGGACAAGGTCTACAGCGACCTGTTTTCCCTGACCGACGAGTCCGAGATGGGCCATATCCGCTTGTCGCGCGAGGCCGACCTGGTGGTGGTCGCCCCAGCGACCGCCGACATCCTGGCCAAGATGGCCCAAGGGCGCGCGGACGACTTGGCAACCACGGCCTTGCTGGCAACCGACAAGCCGGTCCTGGTAGCGCCCGCCATGAATCTGCGGATGTGGGACCACGCCGCGACCCAGGCCAACCTGGCCACCTTGAAAGCCCGCGGCGTCCTGAGCGTGGGCCCGAACGAGGGCGATATGGCCTGCGGCGAATACGGCTTCGGCCGCATGGCCGAGCCGGAAGAGATCCTGCGCGCGATCGAAGAATTCTTCGGCGCCGCCGCGCCCCTGGCCGGACGGCGCGCCCTGGTGACCAGCGGCCCGACCTACGAGGCGATCGATCCCGTGCGTTTCATCGGCAACCGCTCCTCCGGCCGTCAGGGCCACGCCATCGCCCTGGCGCTGGCCCGGTTGGGCGCGCGCACCACCTTGGTTTCCGGCCCGACCGGCCTTGCCGATCCGGCCGGCGTCGATACGCTTCGGGTCGAGTCGGCGCGCGACATGCTGGCCGCCTGCGAGGCCGCCCTGCCCTGCGATGTCGCGGTCTGCGCCGCCGCCGTGTCGGACTGGCGGGCCAAGAAGCCACGCACACAGAAGATGAAAAAGAACGGCAAGGCGCCGCCGGATTTGGAATTGATCGCCAACCCGGACATCCTGGCCAAGCTGTCGGCCGCCGGGAACGCGCGCCCGCAACTCGTTGTCGGTTTCGCCGCCGAAACCGAAAAGGTCATCGAACACGCCCAGGCCAAGCTGGCCAAGAAAGGGTGCGATTGGATCCTGGCGAACGATGTCTCGGAGGGCACCGGCACCTTCGGCGGCGACGTGAACACTGTCCACCTGATCGACGCAGGGGGCGTTGATTCTTGGCCACGCATGACCAAGGACGATGTGGCGGCCAAACTGGCCACGCGTATCGCTAAGACCTTGGGACGCGCGCCGGACACAAAATCGGAGAACCGGAAATCGTGACACCGCCTGTCATTCCCCTAAAACGCCTGCCGCACGGCGCCGACTTGCCGCTACCGGCGTATGCGACCGAACACAGCGCGGGCATGGACCTCTTGGCCGCGGTCGAGAACGACGTGATTCTGCAGCCGGGCGAGCGCCAACTCATTCCCAGCGGCATCGCGATCGCCCTGCCGGCCGGTTCCGAAGCGCAAGTTCGGCCGCGCTCCGGCCTGGCGCTAAAGCACGGCATCACGGTCTTGAATGCACCGGGAACCATCGATGCGGATTATCGTGGCGAGGTCGGGGTGATCCTGATCAACCTGGGGCAAGAACCCTTCACCGTATCGCGGGGCAACCGGATCGCCCAGATGGTGATTGCACCGCACTACCGCGCCGTGTGGCAGCCGGTCGAAAAGCTAAGCGTGAGCACGCGCGGCGGCGGCGGCTTCGGTTCCACCGGCCTGCACAGAGAGCGCGAAGGCGCCGAGAGCGCCTAATACCAAGGATCGCTGAAGATGACCCCAAGAGACGGCCAACCAAGGTTTTCGGGCCGGAGCGGGCGCCGTGGCGATGCGCGGCATCGCGAGGCGTGCGCGACGCCGTCCGAAAGCCTTGGTAAGCCGCCGTTCCGGTCGCGGTGGCGGCCCGTCGGAGGGCGTCGGAAAGCCTTGACGATGTGCCGCATCGCCCGCGGCTTCCCTCCTACCCGACGGACCGCCACCACGATCTCTAGGGGTCATCTTCAGCGATCCTTGGTATTTTAATGTTGCGGCTATCGAAAAAACTTTTGTTCGCGATCGAGGCAGTGGTCGACGTTGCCTATCACACCGGCCCCGGCCCCGTGCGCTCCACAGATATTTCTCGCCGCCAAGGCATTCCGCGCCGCTATCTGGAGCAAGTGCTGCAGCACCTGGTGCACCGGGGCATCTTGGCCGGACAACGCGGCCCGCGCGGCGGGTATCGCCTGGCGCGCGAACGCAGGCGCATTACGGTCGGTGAAATTGTCCGTATCGTGCGTGAGATCGAGGGATCGAGCGACCCGGCGGACGCGCCCAACGGCTCCGAGATCGGAGTCAAGGTGGTGCGGCCGATCTGGCTGAACATGCAAAATGAAATGATGGGCCGGCTGGACGATCTGACCATCGAGGAATTGTGCAATCGCGCCCACGAGAGCGATATCGCGCGCGAGGCCGCGCAGATTCCGGACTTCAGTATTTGAATGGCGATGAACGAGATTAAAACCCCACCGACTCGATCCGCTAAACCGGTCGAGTTTCGCGGCCGCGTCTACGACAGCATCCTGGACACCATCGGTGCGACGCCACTGGTGCGCTTGCGCAAACTGGCGCAGGCTAGGGGCGTGAAAGCCGAGATCCTCGGCAAGTGCGAGTTCTTCAATCCCCTGTCGTCGGTCAAGGACCGCATCGGCTTCGCCATGATCGAGGCTTTGGAAGCGGCCGGTAAAATTGGCCCGAACACGGTGATCGTCGAACCAACCAGCGGCAACACGGGAATCGCGCTGGCCTTCGTCTGCGCGGCCAAGGGGTACCGCCTGATCCTGACCATGCCGGAAACCATGTCGGTCGAACGGCGCAAGATGTTGCGCCTGTTCGGGGCCGAGCTTGTGCTAACAGAGGGGGCGCAGGGCATGCGCGGCGCCGTCGCCAAGGCGGAAGAGATTGTGGCCGAGCTGCCGGACGCGGTTATCCCGCAGCAGTTCGAGAACCCCGCCAACCCGGCGATCCACCGCCGCACGACCGCCGAAGAGATTTGGCGCGACACCGGCGGCGATGTCGATGTCATCGTCAGTGGCGTCGGCACCGGCGGTACCCTGACCGGGCTCGGTTCGGTCTTGAAGGAACGCAAACCGGATTTGCGCGTCGTCGCGGTCGAGCCGGAGGACAGCCCCATCCTTTCGGGCGGCGCGCCCGGACCGCACAAGATTCAAGGCATCGGCGCCGGCTTCGTACCCGGCAATCTGGATACCGCCCTGATCGACGAGATCGTGCGAATCGGCAACGACACCGCCTTTGCCGTGGCGCGCGAGCTCGCGCGGGTCGAGGGGGTGCCGGGCGGCATCTCTTCCGGCGCCGCCGTCGCGGCGGCCCTGGAAGTCGGCGCCCGCCCCGGGATGGCCGGCAAAACCATCGTCGCCATCCTGCCCTCGCTCGCGGAACGCTATCTCAGCACCGATCTTTTCGAAGGCATGTAGAAGAGCCGTCTGTTACGCAATGGAATTCAGCGACGACCAGATCCACCGCTATGCCCGCCACCTGGTCCTGCCGGAGATCGGCGAGGACGGCCAGGCGAAGTTGCTCGGCTCGAAAGTCCTGGTAATCGGCGCCGGCGGCCTGGGCTCGCCCCTGCTGCTTTACCTCGCCGCCGCAGGGGTTGGCACGCTCGGCGTGGTCGACGACGATGCGGTCGACTTGTCCAACCTCCAGCGTCAGGTTCTGCACGACACCTCGTCCGTTGGCGCGCCCAAGACGCAAAGCGCGGCGGCGCGCCTGGCCGAGGTCAATCCCGAGGTCAAGGTCGTGCGCCACGACGTGCGCCTCGCGCCCGGCAACGCGATCAAGCTGATGCGCGGCTACGATTTGGTGGCCGACGGCTCCGACAATTTTCCGACCCGCTTCCTGCTCAACGACGCCTGTTATCTGGCCGGCAAGACTTTGGTCTCGGCCGCGATCATGCGCTTCGACGGCCAGATCGCGACCTACAAGGCGCATGCGCGCGACTCGGCTGAGACCGACACCGATCCCTGCTATCGCTGCATCTTCGGCGCGCAGCCCGAGGACCCGAAGCAGTCTTGTGCCGACGTCGGCGTCATGGGCGCCCTGGCCGGCACCATGGGTTCGCTGCAAGCGGTCGAGGTGATCAAGGAGTTGCTCGGCATCGGCGAGAGCCTGTCGGGCTCGATCCTGCTCTACGACGCGCTGGGCGCGACCTTCCGGAAGATCAAGACCAAGGCCGACCCGGCCTGCCCCCTCTGCGGCCCGCAAGCCACTATCCGCGATCTCGACAGCGTTTCCTACAACGAGAGGGAAGCCGTGTGCACGGTGTAAGAGAAGGCTTCACCACGAAGGCGCGGAGACAACAAAGAACGCGAAGCAAAAAAATCATTCTCTTTGCGCCCCTTCGTGTCTTCGCGCCTTCGTGGTAAAACTTTACCCTCGCCCGACGAAGGGCATCTTGGTCGCCATGACGGTCATGGTCTGAACGTTGGAGTCGAGTGGCAGGCTGGCCATGAAGGCAACCGCGCGGCCGATATCCTCGACATCCATCCGGGGTTCGACCGCGATCGAACCGTCGGCCTGGGCCATGCCTTTCTTCATGGGCTCCGTCATCTCGGTCGCCGCGTTGCCGATATCGATCTGACCGCAGGCGATGTCGTGCTTGCGGCCGTCCAACGAGGTCGATTTGGTTAGGCCGGTAATGGCGTGCTTGGTCGCCGTGTACGGGGCGGAATTGGGCCGGGGTGCATGCGCCGAGATAGAGCCGTTGTTGACGATGCGCCCGCCGCGCGGGTCTTGCGCCTTCATGATCTTGATCGCTTCCTGCGTGCACAAGAAGACACCCGTGAGGTTTACGTTCACGACCGCCGTCCACTGCTCGAAGCTCAAGTCCTCCATCGGCACCGGCGGTGCGCCCATGCCCGCGTTATTGAACAGAAAGTCGAGCCGGCCGAAGGTTTCCTGAGTCGCGGTGAAAAGCGCATGCACGGATTTCGGGTCGGCGACGTCGCTCGGCACCGCCAGAGTATTCTTGGCCAAGTCTCCGGCTTGTTTCTGGGTCTCCTCCAAGGCCTCGGCGCGCCGGCCCGCCAAAGCGACCTTGAAGCCGTCACGCAGAAGCGCGAGCGCCGCCGAGCGGCCGATGCCGCTGCCGGCCCCGGTTACGATGGCAACCCTGTTCCCCGCCGTCATCTCCCAAACCTCCCTTTACGCGGCCCAGCACCCCGGACATCGCGATCGAGTCGGTGTTCATAGCATATGCGGCCCACAGACGAGCCGGAGCGTGCTACCGGCCCGCAAGATGCGGGATCGCCAGTGCGCGTCAGTCTTCGAACTTGAAGGAGACGTTGATCTTGGCGCGGTAGGCCTCGATCTTGCCATCCTTCATGTGCACGTCGAGCTTGGTCACCTCGGCGATGCGCAGGTCGCGCAAGCTTTTGCTCGCCCGCGAAACGGCATTGGCGACCGCCTTCTCCCAGGACTCTGGGCTGCTGCCGACCAGTTCGATCACCTTGTAGACGCTGTTAGGCATGGTCTTCCTCCCTGCGATCCGGCGCGCCGGCTTGTCGCGGCCGCGCACGTTCGATGCGGACGCCGCCCCGGCCGACCGGCCGGGGTAGCGGTCTTGCGGCGGCAAAAGCATACCACGGTGGGTCCATAGCGAAAGGCCCCGTATCCGGGCACCGCGTTGGGCTTGGGCCAGGCCCCCCTAGAACATCGTTTCGATGACCCGGTCGGGCGGGGTGTGGCCGTCGGCAAAGGTCTTGATGTTGATGATGACCTTTTCGCCCATGGCGATGCGGCCCTCGATGGTCGCCGAGCCCATGTGCGGCAGCAAGATGACGTTTTCCATCTTGAGCAGTTTGGGGTTGATCGCCGGCTCGTGCTCGAAGACGTCGAGCGCCGCGCCCGCGATCTCGCCGGCCCCCAGCCCGCGAGCCAAGGCATTTTCGTCGATCACCTCGCCGCGGCTGGTATTCACGATGTAGGCAAGATCATGCAACAGCTTGAGGCGCCGCGCCGACAGCAGGTGATAGGTCGCCGGCGTATGCGGGCAATGGACGGAGATAATGTCCATGCGCGACAGCATCTGGTCCAGGCTTTCCCAATAGGTCGCCTCTAGCTCCGCTTCGATATCGGGGTGGACTTTGCGCCGGTTGTGATAATGGACCGAAAGGCCAAAGCCCTTGGCCCGGCGCGCGACCGCCTGTCCGATGCGTCCCATACCGATAATGCCCAGGCGCTTACCCCAGATGCGGTGGCCTTGCATGGAGGTTGGGCTCCAGCCCTGCCAGTTGCCGGAGCGCACCAAGCGCTCGCCCTCGCTCAAGCGGCGCGGCAAGGCCAGAAGCATAGCCATGGTCATATCGGCCGTGTCCTCGGTCAGGACACCGGGCGTGTTGGTCACGGTAATCCCGCGCTGGCGCGCCGTTTTGAGGTCGATATGATCGACGCCGGTGCCGAAAGAAGCGATCAGCTTCAGGTTCGGCCCAGCCTGCGACAACGCGGCCGCGTCGATGCGGTCGGTGACCGTCGGCACCAGAACCTCCGATTCCTGCATCGCCTGAACCAGGCCCCCGTGGCTCATGGGGGTATCGTCCTCGTTCAAGCGGCAATCGAAGAGCTCCATCATCCGCGTCTCGATAACATCGGGCAACCGGCGGGTAATGATGACCGAAGGCCGCTTTGTGGTCATGTAAGCTCCGTTTTCGGCCGGGCCGGGCGGGCCCGTCCTGCAGGTCGAAGTGTGCCCGGACTGGGCGTCTGCCATAGCAGGCGGGCGCTACCTTTGTCCAGAGCCCGCCGCCCGCGTGACGGCAGCAAGGGGTCCTTGACCCCATTACGCAAGGCGCGTTTAGTTGGGACGGTGCGGCCGGGGGCCGCCGTCTCTTGGAGACACTCGTCGTGCGCACAGGAACCATGTCCAGCATTGCCCGCTTCGGCGCCATCGCTCTGATGGTGCTGGCGCTCAGCGTGCGCCCGACCCCTCTGATAGCCCAGACCGCAACCGAGGGTGAGGCCGCGCCCCAAACGCAACGCCAAGGCGAAAGCGGCCTGCCCCTGCCGCGTTTCGTGTCGCTGCGCGCGCCCAAGGTCAACCTGCGCACCGGCCCGGGCGTGCGTTATCCAATCGACTGGGTCTACAACCGCGCGGGCTTGCCGCTCGAGGTCGTCGACGAGTTCGAAACCTGGCGCCGGGTGCGCGATTGGGAAGGCAGCGAGGGCTGGGTGCACCAGAGCATGCTGAGCGGCGAGCGCAAGGTCATGATCCGCGGCAAGCAACACTTGCTGCGCGACGAACCCGACCCGGCATCGCCCGGTGTCGCGCTCCTGGCACCTGGGGTTATCGCGGATCTCGACCGCTGTATCGATGCTTGGTGCCAGATCGAAGTCGAGGAGAAAATCGGCTGGTTGCGGCGGATCGACGTCTACGGACTGTACCCCGAGGAGACCGTTCCCTAGTACCAAGGGTCGTTGATATTGTGCCATTTCACCGGGGGCTTGGGCGAACCGCGGCTCAACTACTCCGCGGCGACCAGTTTAACCGTGCGCAATTCGGACCGCGATTGCCGAATCACGGACTGCCCGGCCCATAGCGCGAGGGCCGCCATAACCAGACCGACGGCAAGATCGGGCCAGGCGGTGCCGGTCGCGAAGACGCCAAGAGCCGCGGCCAGGACCGCGAGATTGCCGATGGCATCGTTGCGGCTGCATAGCCAGACCGCCCGCAGGTTGGCGTCGCCCCCGCGAAAGCGAAACAGGATCAGCGCCGAAACGACATTCGCGACAAGCGCCAGGGCGCCGACCCACCCCATGACCAGCGCCTGTGGCGCGGCGCCGCTGAAGGCGTTGTAAAAACTGGCGCCGAGGATGAAGAACCCAAATCCGGCCATGACCACGCCCTTGGCCAAGGCGGTAGTGGCACGCCAAGCCAAGGAACGGGCGAGCACGAAAAGAGCCACCGCGTAGTTGACCGAGTCGCCGAAGAAATCCAGGGCGTCGGCCTGAAGCGCGACCGATTCCGCCGACCAGCCCGCGATGACCTCGGTCACGAACATGGTGAGGTTGATCGCCAGAACAACGCCCAGGGCCCAGCGCTGGGTGCGCAGGACGGGTGCGTTCACCTCGTGGGCGCAGCCGGCCATCCTATCGGTGGCCTTCGCGCATGTGCTCTGCCATATCGCGCAGGACCGAACGAACATGGGCGTCGTCGAGGGTGTAGAAGACCTGCTTACCGCGTCGCTCGGCCCGAACCAGGCGGCGCGCGCGCAGCAGGCGCAAGTGGTGACTAACCAGGGACAGCGAATGGCCCGTCGCCGCCGCGATCTCACCCACCGAATGGGCGTCGTCCATCACCAGCATCAGGATACCCAGGCGGCTCGGGTCTCCCATCAGATGAAAGACCTCGGCCAACTCGGCGGTTTGGTCCTGAGTCTCAGCGACAATCGTCGTCATGGCACGCCCGCCCACAATTCGCCGTGTTGGAACGACAAATATATAACACTTGAACAGTTATTCAATTGTTAACTGACGGGAATGCGGACCCTGCCGAGCCAGCGATGGATATCGCTTCGGATCGGGTTATATCAAAGGTCATTGATAATGACGTTTGGTATTAGATACTTAGTCGAAATCTCCGGCGAGGGCCGCGCGCACGGCTTCCGGCATCACCGACATGTGGGCGTAGTGCGGATGTTTGAAGCCAAGCACGGCCTGCGCGCCGGGCCGGCGAAACGCCTCGACCTCGGTATCGGTGAAGGGGAAGTGAATGAACTGTACCGCCGACGCCTTGCCGGCCGCGCTGGTACGGTCGAGATCCGCCTCGGGCTTGCCGTTTACGATCCTATCGCCGATCTGGATGAAGGCGGTTTCCTCGACCCCGCCTAGCTTACCGAGAAGGGCCCCGCGGCGAACGGGATCGTCGATCTCGAACATGACGGTCGCGACCAGCTCGCGCCCCTGGGGGATCAGCGGATTGTAAGCGTTAAGCTCGTCCTCGATCTGGGCCTCGCCGCCTTTTTCGATGAACAGCATCTCGTGGATTTGGTTCCACATGGTTTCATAGTTTTCAAAATAGAAGGAGCACACCGGGCCGACCTCAACCCGCCGGTTACGCTTCAGTTCGACCAGCGCGCTGCGACGATTCTTGCGCTCGCCCGCGTACTGCTCCACCGGAATGATATGGTCGCGCGTGATCTCGTGCTTGCCTGACATGATCGAGACGTCCTCCTTCAATCGCGCCCGGGCGTCACGCCGTAGGCCTGGGCGAAAACTTCGATGGGATGCCGCGACTCCGTGAACGCGGGCTTGGTCTCGGCGTCGAGACGCTCGATCCCCTGCATCAGATGTTCCCCCGCCAGCGGGCATTCCGAGGCGAGATACGTCTGGCCGCTTTTCGCCGCTTGGCGGGCGGCCGGTTTACCGATCTTCAGTGCGGTTTCGAAATTCTGCTTCATGATGCCCCAGGAACCGCCATGGCCGGAGCATCGCTCGATCACCGACACCTCGGCCTGCGGGATCAAACGCAACATCTCGGCCGCCTTGGCGCCGATGTTCTGAGCCCGCGCGTGACAGGCCATGTGCAAGGCCACACCGCCATCGAGCGGCTGCAAGCCCGTGGCCAAGCCCTCTTTCTTCGCGATCGCGACCACGTATTCGGTGATATCCGAGGTCGCCCGCGCCACGGCCTCGATGGCCTCGTCGCCCGGCATTAAGAGGCGCCATTCGAACTTAAGCATAAGAGCGCAGGAGGGCGTGAGCGCGATCACCTCGTAGCCCTTGTCGATCCAAGGCTTCAGCTCGGACGCGATGCGCCGCGCCTTGGCGGCGACCGCTTCGATCTCACCGCGTTCAAGTTGCGGCATGCCGCAACAGGACGGATAAACGACTTCGGTCTCAACCCCATTGCGGGCCAAGACCGCGCGCGCCGCCTCGCCGATGCCGGGATTGTTGTAGTTGACGAAGCAAGTGGCGTAGAGCACCGCCTTGCGCCCAAAGGCCGGGGCCTGCGCGTTCACCTCCGGCGCGCTTTGCTTGGCCCGCAGCGCGAAGGTCTTGCCATGGAACTTCGGCAGCGCGGCCTCGCGGTGCACCTTGGCAACTTTTTCCAGGACTGGGCGCGTTAGGCCGTTCTTGGTATCGCTCGCCCAGTTCGCGATGCCGGGGGCCAGGCTGGCCAATTTGCCGTTGCGGTCGGTCTTGGTCAGTTCCTTTTCCAGCCCACCGGTCTTGCCCTGGTGGATCTGGGCGGCGCGGTAACGCAGCATGAGGTGCGGAAAATCCAGGTTGAACTCATGCGGCGGCACATAGGGACAACTCACCATGAAGCACATGTCGCACAGGGTGCAGGCGTCGATAACGGGCTCGAAATGCGCGCTATCGACCGTGTCGAGCTCGCCCGATTCCGACTCGTCTATGAGGTCGAAGAGCTTGGGAAAGGAATCGCACAGGTTGAAGCAGCGCCGGCAGCCATGGCAGATATCGAAGACCCGCCGCAACTCCGCGTCGATTTTTTGCGGATCGTGGAAATCGGGATTCTGCCAATCGAGTGGATGCCGAACCGGCGCTTGCAGGCCGCCTTCGCTCATGACGTGAGGCCCTCTCACTTGGATCCCGCGCACAAAGCCAATGCCTGGCTCTGGTCGGCCGCCAGCCAAATCGCGCGCGGGTAGTTTCGGTTCAGTCTTTCGGGGTGCGGCGTAATACCCGCACCCCGAAAGTTAGGAGCCCGAGACCGGGTTTACGAAAGCGTGTCGAGAGCCTTCTGGAACCGGCCGGCATGGCTCTTCTCAGCCTTGGCCAAGGTCTCGAACCAGTCGGCGATCTCGTCGAAGCCTTCCTCGCGGGCGCTACGCGCCATGCCCGGGTACATGTCGGTGTATTCGTGAGTTTCACCGACGATCGCGGCCTTGAGATTCAAATCGGTGCCACCGATCGGCTCACCCGTCGCAGGGTCTCCGACCTCCTCAAGGAATTGCAGATGCCCGTGGGCGTGGCCGGTCTCGCCCTCCGCGGTCGAGCGGAACACGGCGGCAACGTCGTTGTAGCCCTCGATATCCGCTTTTTGCGCGAAATAGAGGTAGCGCCGGTTGGCCTGGCTTTCGCCGGCAAACGCGTCCTTCAAGTTCTGTTCCGTTTTCGAGCCCTTCAACTGCGCCATCGTGCCCTCCCTTGGCATAAAATTCATGAAACCGCTCACTACGGCTGGCGACGGCTCCGCCCGGCCGCTAACCCGTAGATAGGTCATAGCGCGGCCCATGTCAATAAATTAGAACGATTCTAGAAAATAAAATATCGCTAAGAGAGAGCGCGTTATTTTTCGCCCGGAGATAGGCGAATGATGACATCGACGCGCTCGATCTTGGTTCCGGGCGGGGCCGGCGGCACGCTGTTCAAACCGACCTGATCGCCGGGGATGTCTTCCAAGCGGCCCGAGGCCTCGTGGAAAAAGTGGTGATGGTCATCCACGTTGGTATCGAAATAGGACCGGCCGGGCTCCACCACGACCTCACGCAGCAACCCGGCGCCGGTAAACTGATGCAGGGCATTGTAGACCGTCGCCAGCGATACCGGCACCCGCTCCGCCGCCGCCTCGGCATGGAGTTGCTCCGCCGTCAGGTGGCGATTGCCCTGGTCGAACAGTAATCTAGCCAGGGCCAAACGTTGGCGCGTTGGCCGCAGGCCCGCCGTTTTAAGGCGGTCGATGAGCGAGGAAAAAGGGCGTTCCTGTACCATGCCCCATTATATGGCAACCGCTATCGGAAATTAAAGTGTAAAATCAGTCTATTGGTAATTTTTTTGGAATTAATTTAACTGTCTTTTCAAGGCCGGCGATGCCGGGCTGAAGAACCGTATCCGGTTGATCGCACGCCCGCACCTCGTGTTATAGTCGCCGCGATTTGAGCGGCACGTAATCTCACGTGCGCGCGGGGTCAGGGCTATCCGGTCCGCCGCTAGAAACGCAAGCGCTGAGGGGGCATCCTTGCAGCTACGAAAAAACAGCTACGCTTATGCGGACCTGATCCAATGCGCTCACGGTAAGCTATTTGGGCCCGGCAATGCGCAACTGCCGCTACCGCCCATGTTGATGTTCGACCGCATCACGAAGATTTCCGAATCCGGCGGCGCCCACGACAAGGGCGAGATCGTGGCCGAACTGGATGTGAAGCCAGACCTTTGGTTCTTTAAGTGCCATTTCGAGGGCGATCCGGTGATGCCGGGCTGCCTGGGTTTGGACGCGCTGTGGCAGTTGGTCGGGTTCTTTCTGGGTTGGTTAGGCTCTCCGGGCCGGGGCCGGGCGCTGGGCGTGAGCGAGGTCAAGCTGACCAAGCTGGTACTGCCGGACGCGAAGCTTGTGACTTACCGATTGAATCTGAAGCGTGTGATCCAACGTAAATTGGTCATGGGAGTTGCCGACGGCGCCATGCTGGTGGATGGCGAACCCGCATACCAAGCGCTTGGCCTCAAAGTCGGCCTGGTCGGAGCCGCGCAACCCATCCCGGGCGCCGCCTGATCGCGCGGCGGAGGAGACACAAACTATGCACCGCGTCGTTGTCACCGGCTTAGGTGTCGTCTCGAGCATCGGGAACGACAAACAAGAGGTACTCGAGTCGTTAAAGACCGGGCGTTCCGGCATACGTTTCTGCGAAACCTATGCCGAGATGGGATTCCGCAGCCATGTCTACGGCGATATCCGGCTCGACCTCGATGCGCTGGTGGACCGCAAGACGCGCCGTTTCATGGGCGACGGCGCCGCCTACAACTATGTCGCCATGAAAGAAGCCATCGCCGACGCCGGGCTGGAAGACAGCGACATCTCGAACGAACGAAGCGGTCTCATCATGGGCTCCGGCGGGCCCTCGACGTCCAACCAGGTCTTGGCCGCCGACATTGCGCGCGAAAAAGGCCCAAAACGTGTCGGGCCGTACATGGTGCCGCGCTGCATGTCGAGCACCAACTCGGCTAACCTTTCGACCGCGTTCAAGATCAAGGGGCTCAGTTTTTCCATCAGTTCCGCCTGCTCGACCAGCGCCCATTGCATCGGCACCGGCTACGAACAGATCCAGATGGGCAAGCAGGACATCGTCTTCGCCGGCGGCGGGGAGGAGATACATTGGAGCCTTTCGGTCCTGTTCGACGCCATGGGCGCCTTGTCCAGCAAGTACAATGATCGGCCGGAGCAGGCCTCGCGCCCTTACGACCGCAACCGTGACGGCTTCATCATTTCCGGGGGCGCCGGTGTCGTGGTCCTGGAGGAATTGAACCATGCGCGCGCGCGCGGCGCGAAAATTTATGCCGAGCTCGTCGGATACGGCGCAACTTCGGACGGCCTCGATATGGTCGCCCCTTCCGGTGAGGGCGCGGTGCGCTGTATGCGCCAGGCGCTTTCGGGACTGGGGAACACCAAGATCGACTACATAAACGCGCACGGCACCTCAACTCCGGTGGGAGACATGGTCGAGTTGCGTGCCGTGCGCGAAGTCTTCGGCGCCGACTTTCCGCCGCTCGGCTCGACAAAGTCGCTGACCGGTCACGCGCAGGGCGCGGCCGGGGTGCAGGAGGCGATCTATTCGCTGCTGATGCTCGAGCACGGCTTCTTGGCCGCCTCCGCCAACATCGAGGAACTCGATCCAGAAACCGGCGATGCGCCCATCTTGCGCACACGCGTCGACAACGCGTCCCTCAATTGTGTCATGTCCAACAGCTTCGGCTTTGGCGGCACCAACGCATCGCTCGCCTTCAAGCGTTACGAAGCCTAGAGCCCTGTTCGAATTCGACCGGGTTGAGCGCGGGAAAGGACGGCCGAGACGGTGACGGACGGCAACACGAGGGATGGGATGCAGCAAGGCCAAAGTCTCGGCTCGTTGATGGCAGGCAAGCGTGGCCTCATCATGGGAGTCGCCAACGATCGTTCGATCGCTTGGGGTATTGCCGACAGGCTGCATCGCCAGGGCGCGGAACTGGCGTTTACTTACCAGGGCGACGCCTTCGAACGGCGCGTGCGGCCCTTGGCGCAATCGCTTGGCTCCGATCTCGTTCTGCCCTGCGACGTTTCGCGTGAATCGGATATCGACTCGGTTATCGCCACTCTTGGAGAGGCCTGGGGCACCCTGGACTTCGTGGTTCACGCGGTCGCTTATTCAGACAAGGACGAACTCAAGGGACAATACTTGGATACGACACGCGACAACTTCGCTAAGACCTTGGTTGTCTCCTGTTATTCCTTTACCGCGCTCGCACGGCGGGCGAGCGCGCTGATGACCGGCGGCGGCAGCTTGATCACGCTGAGTTATCTGGGCGCGAAACGGGTCACGCCTAATTACAATGTGATGGGTATCGCCAAGGCGGCCCTGGAAACCAGCGTGCGCTACCTGGCCGCCGATCTGGGCGGGGCAGGCGTCCGGGTCAACGCGATTTCCGCAGGTCCCATGCGTACGCTCGCAGGTTCCGCCATCGCCGATGCGCGCTTTGTCTATCGGTGGAACGGGACCCATGCGCCGCTCGGGCGTAACGTCACCCTGGAAGAGGTCGGATCGGCAGGGCTCTACTTGCTATCCGATCTGTCCGCCGGCGTGACCGGCGAGACGCTGTACGTCGACGGTGGCTACAACACCGTCGGGATACCCTCGCCACGCCGCCTTGGGCCTGAGCAAAATTAATATCATTAAGCGTTATCTATGTGAGCGCGGCAACCATTGGCCCCGGTGTGTCGGTTATGATGCAATCGACTCCGCGCGCGATCAGAGCTTTGGCGCGCTTGAGATCGTTGATGGTGAACGCGGCCAAGCCATAGCCGGCGCTTTTAATCTCTTTCACCCTGCGCTTCGAAAGCCAACGTCCGGAAACATGGATCGTGCTGCAGTCCAGGGACTTGGCGATGCTGCGCCAGTTGTTAGCTGGGCGGCGCATTAGAAATCCGCGCGGGACTTGCGGGGCAACACGCTGGGCAGCGGTCAGACCTTCAATGCTAAAGCTGCTGACGAGCGCAGGCGCGCGGTTCAGCGGCCAGCATCTGGCCATGACTTCCGCGGCGGCGCACCCCGTCGCCTTATCCTTACCCTTGCTAGGCTTGATTTCGACATTGGGAGAGAGCCCCGATTCCAGTAAAAACGCCAGCGCCTCTTCGAGCGTTGGGATCGGCTCTCCGGCAAACTTTGGCGCCAACCAAGCGCCGGCCTCAAGCGTACGCAGTTTTGCAAGCGGCGTGTCCGCCATCATCGCCGCGCATCCAGTGGTTCGCTTTAAACTGTCGTCATGAAATAGGACCGGTACGCCGTCGCCGCTCAACATGACGTCGAATTCAACCCACCGCGCGCCCTGTTCAGCCGCCGTACGCAGGCTGACAAGGGTGTTTTCCGGGGCTACTCCCGCGGCGCCGCGGTGTCCCATGATGCGTGGCAGTGCGAACATGACCGGCCTCGCTTCCGGCGGTTGGCTTGCCCGGCGATTGGTTTGCAGTGACGCGAGCAATAAAAAGGGCGAATGCGTAAAACGCATTCGCCCAAACTAAGTTCGATTAAGCGGCGCTCCTCTAACTGGCTTGGGCGGTCGCCTCCAAGTCCTCGCCAGTCTGTTGGTTGACGCGCTTCATCGACAACTTGACCTTACCGCGATCGTCCAGTCCGATAACCTTGACGTGGACCGTATCCCCTTCCTTGACAACATCGCCGGTATGCTGGACCCGCTCGGGCGCTAGCTCGCTGATGTGCACTAGGCCATCGCGCGGCCCGAGGAAGTTCACGAAGGCGCCAAAGTCCATGATCTTCACGACCTTGCCCTTGTAGACCACGCCGACTTCCGGCTCCGCCACGATCGAGCGGATCCAGTCGATCGCCGCCTGGCCTTGACTTTGGTCAACTGCGGCCACTTTGATCGTGCCATCGTCCTCAATGTCGATCTTAGCCCCGGTGGTCTCGCAGATCTCGCGGATCACTTTACCGCCGGTGCCGATCACTTCACGGATTTTGTCTTTTGCGATGTTGATGATCGTAATACGCGGTGCGTTTTCCGATACGCTGTCGCGTGCGCCGGTCAGCGCGCTGGACATTTCGCCCAAGATGTGGAGGCGCCCATCACGCGCCTGCCGCAGGGCGATCTCCATGATCTCATGGGTGATCGAGGTGATCTTGATATCCATTTGAAGCGAGGTTACGCCGGCTTCGGTGCCCGCGACCTTGAAGTCCATGTCGCCCAAATGATCCTCGTCGCCCAGAATGTCCGACAAGACGGCGTAGTCGTCGCCTTCCTTAATCAGACCCATCGCGATGCCCGCCACCGGCCGCGTGAGCGGCACGCCGGCGTCCATCAACGCGAGCGAAGACCCGCACACCGTAGCCATCGAAGACGATCCGTTCGATTCGGTGATTTCGGAGACAATGCGCATGGTATAGGGGAAATCTTCCTTGGCCGGCAGAAGCGGCCGCACGGCACGCCAAGCCAACTTTCCGTGGCCGATTTCGCGGCGGCCCGGCGAGCGCAGGAAGCTGGCTTCGCCAACCGAATACGGTGGGAAGTTGTAGTGCAGCATGAAGTGCTCGCGGTACTCGCCTTCCAGCGCGTCGATGATCTGCTCGTCCTGCCCGGTGCCCAGCGTGGTCGTAACCAGAGCCTGGGTCTCGCCGCGCGTGAAGAGCGCCGATCCATGGGTGAGCGGCAGGACGCCAACTTGGCAGTTGATTTGCCGTACATCCGAGGTCGTGCGGCCGTCAATGCGCTTGCCGGTCTTGAGGATATTGCCGCGTACGATGTCGCTCTCCAGCGATTTCAGCACGCCCGGCGCGACCGCCAATTCGTCCTCGTTCTCGGCCAGGGCGTCTAGGCCGGCTTCCTTCGCGGCGCCGACCTTCTCTTGCCGAAGCATTTTGTCCGGCTCTTGATAGGCCTCGGCCAGTTGGGTCCCGATCTGCGCGGCGAGCTTCTCGCGTACAATGGCGACTTCCGGGGCCGGCTCGGGCACGGCCCAGGGCGTCTTGGCGGCGCGTTCGGCCAATTCGATAATCGCGTCGATCACCGGTTTCATGCCGTCATGGCCGAAAGCCACCGCGCCAAGCATAATCTCTTCGCTCAGCTCCTTGGCCTCGGATTCGACCATCAGGACACCGTCGCGCGTACCGGCCAAGATTAGATCGAGTTCAGATCCCTCAAGGTCTTCGGTGACCGGGTTCAATAGGTAAGCACCGTCCTTGTAGCCGACCCGGCAACCACCGATCGGTCCAAGAAATGGCAGGCCGGAGATGGTGAGCGCAGCCGAGGCCCCGACCATGGCGACGACGTCCGGATCATTCTCCAGGTCGTGGCAGAGAACCGTACAGATGACCTGAGTCTCGTTACGATAGCCCTTGGCGAACAGGGGCCGGATCGGGCGGTCGATGAGGCGCGAGGTGAGGGTCTCTTTCTCACTCGGCCGGCCTTCACGCTTAAAGAAGCCACCCGGAATCTTGCCGGCGGCAAAGGTTTTTTCCTGATAGTTGACGGTCAGGGGAAAGAAATCGATCCCCTTCTTAGGCTGCCTTTGCCCAACCGCCGTACACAGCACCACCGTGTCGCCGTAGGTCGCCAGCACCGCGCCATCGGCCTGCCGGGCCATGCGCCCGGTCTCCAAGGTAAGCTTGCGCCCACCCCAATCTAATTCCTTCTTAATTACGTCGAACATGGTCCGTTCGTCCTTCCAACATGTGGCCGGCAGAAGTTGACCGGACCCGCGTAAGGGGCGCCGCGGCAGGTGTTATACATCCCGCTACGCCCCTTACGACGGCCCGGCCTAGCCTCGGCGCCGCCCCGGCCATGCGGCGGCGCCGTTCTAAGTGAAATCGAGTTAGCTCGAGCAACGCGGCGTGCCCTGCCTGCCCGCGGCCAATCGGCGGCGGGCTTCGCGGGGACAATCGCAACCATTGGGCTCAAGCCTCTTCAGCGGCGCAAGCCCAGGCGTTGGATAAGCCCCGTGTAACGGGATGCGTCCTTGCCTTTGACATAGTCAAGCAAGCGCCGCCGCTGTCCGACCATGACCAGCAGGCCACGGCGCGAATGAAAATCCTTTTTGTGCGTTTGGAGGTGTTCGGTGAGGTTCTTGACCCGCTCCGAGAGGACCGCGACTTGGACCTCCGGCGATCCGGTATCGCCCTCATGAAGCGCGTACTCACGCATGAGTTCGCTCTTGCGTTCGGCTGTGATCGACATCGTGACTCCATCAACTAGAAGATTAAACGTTAAGGACCCGTACCGGGTGAATATCGCCTGCCTCATAGCGCGCCAGCGCCACGGGTTTGCCTCCGGAGGAGGCATACACGATGGCGCCATTGGTGAAGTCGCGAATGCGCTCCCGATTGGCGCGGGCCAGCATGGATACCGCTTGGCCACGCCGCAGACAATTCGCCTCGGTTTCCGTCAAGGCCAGGGCCGGGATGTCGTCCAGCGCCGCCTCGATCGGAAGCACGGCTCCCGAATCGGCGGCACTATGCCCGAGGGCCTCCAACGACTCCAGAGAAATCGCATGGGCTTCGCCGAAGGGTCCGACGGTGCTTCGCCGCAACGCCACGACGTGAGCGCAGGTACCCAAGGCACGGCCCAAATCGCGGGCCAGGGCCCTCATGTAGGCGCCTTTGCCGCAAATCGCCTGGAAGGTGGCATAGTCGGGGCCGCACCGCTCCGGCCCAGGATCTTCCAGCAATTTCAAATCCGTAATCAGAACCCGGCGGGGTTCGAGCACGAAATCCTCCGCCGCCCGGGCCCGGTCATAAGCCCGTTTGCCGGCCACCTTGATCGCCGAGAAGATGGGCGGTGTTTGCTCGATCGAACCCAGAAACTGGGGCAGGATGGCGCGAATCTCGGTACCGCTGGGCCGCGTGAGCGATCGTTCGATGACCTCGCCCTCGGCGTCGTCGGTCGCGGTGGCCTCGCCCCAGCGTACGGTGAAGCGATAGGTCTTAACCCCATCCATAATGTAGGGCACGGTTTTGGTGGCCTCCCCCATGGCAATGGGAAGCAGGCCGCTGGCCAGGGGATCCAGGGTGCCGCCATGCCCGACCTTGCGGGGCTGGAACGCCCGGCGCACCCGTCCCACGACCTGGGTCGAGGTTAGCCCGAGCGGCTTGTCGATGACGACCCAGCCGTTGATCGGGTAGCCTTTTTGCCTACGCGCCATTATCACTCTCCACGACCCCGGCTTTGGGCTGGTCGGGATCCTCGGCGGCTTCGGTGACCAGGTCACGGCGCACGCTTGGGCGCGCTAGGATATCGTTCACATGGCTCGCCTCGTCGTACGATCGGTCGGCCTCGAAGACGAGCCGCGGCACATGGCGCAAAGTCATCTCGTGTCCGACCTGACCGCGCAGGAAACTGGCGGCGCGATTGAGGGCGCTGACCGCAGCCACCATCTCGCCGCCACCCAATGGCACCACGAAGGCCGTGGCATTCTTCATATCGGGGCTAATGCGCACTTCAGTCACGGTGAAATTTGCTTCGACCAGAATCGGATCGCGCAGCCCTCCGCACGCCAACACGCGCGCGATCACGTGCCGCATTTCCTCGCCGACCCGCAATTGACGTTGGCTCGGCGGCCGTTTGGTTCTCGCCGTCATATCGCGAAGTCTAGGGCCATGCGTCAGCGGTGCGACACGCCTGCTCCATGCTCAAAGGCTTAGAGCTCGCGCGCCACCTCCTCGATCTCATAGCACTCGATGCGGTCGCCGACTTGGATGTCGGTATAGTTTTCGAAGGCCATGCCGCACTCATAGCCGTCCTTGACCTCGCGCACCTCGTCTTTGAAGCGGCGCAGGGTCTTTAGCGTGCCGTCATGGATCACCACGTCATCGCGCAGCAAGCGGACCTTCGCCCCGCGCTTGACCATACCCTCGGTGACCATGCACCCCCCGACCTTGCCAACCTTCGTGATGTCGAAGATTTGTCGAATCTCCGCATAGCCGAGGAATCTCTCGCGCTCGGTCGGCGACAGCATGCCGGACAGGGCGGCTTTCATGTCGTCGACGACATTATAGATGATCGAATAGTACTTGATGCCAACGTTATCCCGCTTGGCCAAGTCGCGCGCCTGTGGATTGGCGCGAACGTTGAAGCCGATAACGGTGGCCCCACTCGCCCGCGCGAGCGTTACGTCGGACTCGTTGATGCCGCCAACACCCGCGTGCAAGACCTGAACCTTGACCTCGTCCGTGCCCATCTTCTGCAAGCTGTTTACGATGGCTTCCAGAGACCCGTGCACGTCCGACTTGATAACTACGGGAAGCTGCGCGGCTTCGCCTTCCTGAATCCGGCTCATCATCTGTTCCAGCGATCCGCGTCCACTGGTCGCGATTTCCTGTTCGCGTTTGGAATGCTGGCGGAAGTCCGCGATTTCTCTGGCGCGCGCATCGCTTTCGACCACGCTCAGAGAGTCACCGGCGAGCGGCACGCCATTTAGGCCCAAGACCTCGACCGGAACCGAAGGGCCAGCCGAGTCGACCATTTCGCCCCGATCGTTGACGAGGGCCCGCACCCGGCCCCACTCGCTGCCCGCCACGAAGATATCGCCGACGCGCAAGGTGCCGCGCTGGATCAGCACGGTGGCGACAGGGCCACGGCCGCGCTCCAGCTTCGCCTCGATGATCGCACCCTCGCCGGGCCGTTCCGCATTGGCCGCCAATTCGAGAACCTCGGCCTGAAGCAGGATCGCTTCCTCGAGCTTGTCGAGGTTGGTGCGCTCCTTGGCCGAGACTTCGATGGTCATAATATCGCCGCCCAGCTCCTCGACCACGAGCTCGTGCTGCAAGAGCGCGTTCCTGACCCGGTCCGGGTCCGCGTCGGGACGATCCATCTTGTTGATCGCGACAAGGATCGGCACCTTGGCCAACTTGGCGTGATTAATCGCCTCGACCGTTTGTTCCATGATGCCGTCATCCGCCGCCACGACCAGGACCACGATGTCGGTCACCGTGGCGCCGCGCAGCCTCATTTCCGTAAAGGCCGCATGACCGGGGGTATCGATGAAGGTTATTTTTTGCCCGGAGTCGAGCTGTACCTGATAGGCGCCGATATGCTGGGTGATGCCACCGGCCTCGTGCTCGGCAACGTCGGTCGCGCGCAGAGCATCGAGCAGCGAGGTCTTGCCGTGATCGACGTGGCCCATAATGGTGACCACAGGGGCGCGCGGCAGCTTTTTCGTGTCGTCGTCGGGCACCCCGCTTAGGCCGATTTCAACGTCGGCGGCGGAAACGCGTTTGAGCTTATGACCGAATTCCGCGACCACCAATTCGGCCGTGTCGGCATCGATCATCTCATTGATCGTTGCCATCACACCTAACTTCATCAGCGTCTTGACCACCTCCGCACCGCGTTCAGCCATGCGGTTGGCCAACTCCTGCACGGTAATCGTTTCCGGAACCGTGACTTCTCGAATCACGCGTTGCGGCGGTTGATGCGCGTGGCGGGTCGGGGCCGCGGTGCGCATTTTCTCGCGCTGGCGCCGCACTGAGGCGAGGGATCGCTGTCGGCCATCGCCGCCTTCCAGCGCCTGCGAGATCGTCAGCTTGCCGTGCCGCCGGCGCGGCTCCCCAGCGGTGCGGCGCGCCGGCGGCACCTTGGCGCCTGGCATGGCCTTGCGTTTGTTTCTGGCGTCGGCCTCGTCGTCGGGGGCTTTCATCTCGCGGCGCGATGCCGAGACCGCGGCCTCGCGTTTCGACACGGGTGCCTCAGCGCCGGCCTCGGGGATCGCTACCGGGACAGCCAAGGCCTCGACTGGCGACCCAGCCTGGGCATCCTGTTCGGCCAGGTTTCGGGCCAATTCCCCTTCCGCCGCGCGGCGAGCATCTTCCTCGGCGCGACGCTTTGCTTCTTCCTCGGCGAGCACCGCGGCCGCCGCTTCCGCGATGCGCCGCTCTTCCTCTTCGTGGCGCGAGACCTCAAGAGCCTGAGCGCGTGTCGCACGTTCGCCTGCCGTTAGTTTCCGCGCTTCCGGCGTTAGCGCTTCGGGTTCCACCGGCTGCGCGGGCGTACTGAGCGCCCGCTCGGCCGCCTCGCGGGCCGCCGTGACCTCTGTCATGCGGCCGCCAGCGCCGGGGGCAAAGGTTCGCGAGCGCTTCACCTCGACCGTGACCGCCTTGGAGCGACCATGACTGAAGCTTTGGCGGACCTGTCCGGTCTCGACCGTTTTCTTAAGCTCCAGCTTACCTGGCCGTGCCAGCTTCAGCGGCTTTTTCTGTTCTTTTTCGTTACTTGTCGTCATATCCAAATCGGAACCGGTGGTTTCTGCGGTCATGTGCGTTCTCTGGCCCCCGCGGGCATCTCGCGCAACCCGCTGAGGCGGGCCGCCTCGTCGCAAAGGCGCCGCGCCAGCGCGCCGCGGTCCAGTGCAACATGGACAAAGGGTCGATCGCCAAAAGCCTGCCCCAAATCCCCAGCGTCGAGGCAATCAACGACAGGAAGAACAGGAACCCGCGCGCACGCCATTGTCCGCAACTTGCGCCGGCCGTCCTCAGCCGCGTCGCGCGCCTGTACGAGAACACCCGCAGCGCCACAAGAGATGCGGCCCGCGACCTTTTCGAAGCCGCCAACCGCGATACCCGCGCGCCGCGCCAATCCAAGTATTTCGATGCACCGCCGCACCAGCAGGCGCTCCACCTGATCGGCAAGGTCAGGCGCCGGATGCAACGGCGCCTTCGCAGCCCTTGCAAAAGCATTTCGAGCGCAAGCCGTATGTATCACATCCCGGCGTGCCGACAACCATAAACCGCGCCCCGGCAACTTCTCGGCGAGGTCGGGAACCACGCGACCGTCGGGCCCGGCGACAAAGCGGACCAGTTCCTTCTTAGATCGTATTTCACCCGATACAATGCAACGGCGCAGAGACTTTGCCCCGGATTCCGCGCCGCCGGGGTGCATCGGCGCCGCACCTTTGGCCACCGGGTCCTGCGGCTCACGGACACGTCGATCCTCGCCGCGGGACCGTGAGTCCCGCTGGATCGTTTCGTCGTGGGCCGCCGCAAGCGTCATGACCGTCCTCCCCTGGCCCCGGAGCCTAGATCCCGGCCGCCGGGCCTTCGCCCGCACCCTTGCCTTGGCCGGCGTCGCCCTGGCTGGCATCGTTTTGAGTTGCCTCGCCTCCCGCGGCCTCGGAGTCCGGTGCGACGGCTTCTTCATCGTCAAACCAATGGGCCCGGGCCGCCATGATGACAGCGTCTGGATCGGCTATGCTGGGGGCTAGGTCACCTAGCATTTCAACCAACTCGTCGCTGGCTAGATCACCCAAGTCGTCGAGAGTCTTGATCTCGCTCTCGCCCAACTTGACCACGATCTGGGGTGTAAGGCCGGGGAGCTTCGCAAGCTCGTCCGTCACGCCCAGCGCCTGTCGGCGCTCCTCGTTCTGGCGATCGAGTTCGGCTAGAAAATTGCGCGCCCGCGCCCGCAACTCCTCCGCGACCTCGTCATCGAAGCCCTCGATGCCGGCCAATTCCGCGACCGGCACAAAAGCGACTTGCTCCAGGGACCCGAAGCCCTCCGCGACCAGCAGGTGCGCGATCACGTCGTCAACGTCGAGCGCCTCAATGAACATTTGCGAGCGCTGCCGCATCTCTTCCTGACGCCGACGCGATTCCTCCTCCTCGGTCATGATGTCGATGTCCCATCCCGTGAGCATCGAGGCGAGGCGTACATTCTGGCCGCGCCGGCCGATCGCCAGCGAGAGTTGCTCGTCCGGAACGACGACTTCTATCCGGCCCTGCTCCTCGTCGAGCACGACCTTGGTCACCTCCGCGGGCGCCAGCGCATTGACGACGAAGGTAGCGGGATCGCCCGACCAGGGAATGATATCGATCTTCTCACCTTGCAATTCGCTAACAACCGCTTGAACCCGGCTGCCGCGCATGCCGACGCAAGCGCCAACCGGATCGATCGAGGAATCGTGCGAAATGACCGCGATTTTCGCGCGGCTGCCCGGGTCGCGCGCGACCGATTTGATCTCGATGATGCTGTCGTAGATCTCGGGCACTTCTTGCGCGAACAGCTTGGCCATGAATTGCGGGTGGCTGCGCGAAACGAAAATCTGCGGGCCGCGCTGTTCCTCACGCACGTCATAAATATAGGCGCGGACCCTGTCCCCGGTGCGAAAGGATTCGCGCGGGAGCGATTCGTCCCGGCGCATCATCGCCTCGGCGCGGCCCAGCTCGATCGTGACGTTGCCGAACTCGTTACGCTTGACGATGCCGTTGACGACTTCGCCAACGCGGTCTTTGTATTCACGGAACTGGCGCTGGCGCTCGGCCTCGCGAACCTTTTGCACAATGACCTGTTTGGCGGTCTGCGCTGCGATCCGGCCTAGATCGATCGGCGGAAGTTCGTCGATGATGTATTGGCCGGCCTCGATGCCTGGCTGGCTGGCCTGCGCATTGGCGACCGTGATCTGCGTCGTTTCGTTTTCGATCTCGTCGGTAACTTCGCGATAGCGCTTCAAACGCACTTCGCCGGTCTTTCGGTCGATCTCGGCCCGGATATCATGCTCGGCGCCATATTTGGCGCGCCCGGCCTTGGAGATAGCTTGCTCCATGGCCTCGAGCACTTCCTCGCGCTCAATGCTCTTCTCGCGGGCCACGGCATCGGCCACCTGCAACAACTCGGTCCTGGACAGCGCGCTCGTATCCATCGCTTATTCGATTCCTCGGTTCACGTCTGAAGTTGATCCTGCGCCACGCGGGCCGCGGCAAGTAACTCGTCGGTCAGCACCAGTTTAGCCTTGGCAAGATCGCGGAACGGCACCTCGATCTCGCCCTCCTCGAATTCCAGTCGAACGTTTTCGCCGGAGACCCCTAGCAGGCGGCCGCGCCAACGCCGGCGCCCATCGTGAGACAGCTTTGTCTCCAGTTTGGCCTCGTGGCCCGCGAAACGGGCGAAATCCGCCAAACGCGTCAAGGGCCGATCCAAACCCGGCGAACTGACCTCCAATTCGTAGGCGCCCGCGATGGGATCCTCGACCTCGAGAACCGCACTGACCGCACGGCTAAGCTGAGCACAATCGTCAACCTGCATGGCCGCTCCGTCACGCCGCTCAGCCATGATTTGCAGGCGAGCCCGGCGATCGCCCGACAGCACGACCCTCACGATGTCGTAACCCATCGCTTCCAAGGTTCCGGCGATCAAGCGCTCGATGTCCGCGGCCTTACCCGCGCTGGTCTTGGCCAGCGCAAGCACCGCGGTCTCGCTAGCCTGCGGCAACTCGCAGCCCTCCATGGCCTGGTCCTTGGGAACCCTTAAGATAATAAAAAAGTGGGCCAGAGGCCCACCGGTTAGGCGACCCGACGGGCACCTGCACTCCGGCACCTCGTCTCTATTCGCAGGAAACTCTACCGCCGGAGGTGCGCTTGCCGCAAGGGCTTTCTCGTGCCTGGACGGCCCTGGCGGCCGGCCGAGACGCCAGCTCACCTAGGCCGCGCGCGGCCGCCGCGTAAAGCTTAAATAGATAGGCCGTCGCCCCTGCGCAAGGGCCTTGGCCTCGTAGCGCGTAGGCGGCCAATCGTCCGGGCGCGTCCGCCAATCGGTAGGACTGCGTGCCAAGCATTCGAAGGCTGGATGGGCGGTTAGACAGGCCAGCATCCAGGCCGCATAGTCCATGTCGTCGGTGGCCAGGCGCAGCTCCGCCCCGTCCCGCATCGCGCCGGCCAGGCAGTCAAGGGTGTCGCGCCCCACGATGCGCCGCTTGTGGTGCCGTTTCTTAGGCCAAGGGTCGGGAAACAGGATAAACACGCGGGACAAAGCGGCCAGGGGCAGCGCCGCCAGCAAGTCGCGGGCGTCGCCGCGGTACAGCCTCACGTTTTGGAGTCCGGCGTCCTCGACCCGGCGCAACATCCGGGCCATCCCCTGGATGAAGATCTCGGCGCCGATTAGCCCGGCGCCGCGCTGCCGCTCGGCCTGCCAAGCCAAGTGCTCGCCCGCTCCGAAGCCGATCTCTAGCCAGACCGGGCGTTCTTGCGCGGCATTTGCCGCACCGAAAAGCGCACCGATATCCAGCGTCGTCCCGGGCAGCGGCAGTTCGATCGCAATCCGGGGCAGCAGGGTTTCGAGCAGCGCCCGAGCGCCCGGGCGTAGCGGCCGGCCGGCCTGGCGGCCATAGAATGCGCGCCGTGGCCGGTCGGGGGCCTGGATGTCGGGGGCCTGGACCTTGTTCTCGGGCGGTTTGGGGCCTTCGTCAGACAGGACTGTACGGCCGCTCATTTCCTGGCTTTCGGTGCCCGCCTCAGCCGTTAAACCTGGACTTGAGCTCGCCGGCTAGGTCCGTCCGCTCCCACGAGAAACCGCCGTCGGGTTCCGGCGCGCGGCCAAAGTGCCCGTATGCGGCGGTGCGCGCGTATATTGGCCGGCTTAAGCCCAGATGCTCGCGAATGCCGCGCGGACTGAGGTCAACCATGTCCAGCAAATCCGCGCCCAGGCGCTGCTCATCGACTTGGCCGGTGTCATGGGTATGGACGAAAATCGACAGGGGCTTGGACACGCCGATGGCATAAGACAACTGAATGGTGCAACTCGTCGCCAAGCCGGCCGCCACCACGTTCTTGGCGAGGTAGCGCGCGGCGTAGGCGGCCGAGCGGTCAACCTTGGTCGGGTCCTTGCCCGAAAACGCGCCGCCGCCATGTGGCGCGGCACCACCGTAGGTATCGACAATAATCTTGCGGCCGGTTAGGCCGGCATCCCCGTCGGGCCCGCCAATCACGAAGCGGCCGGTCGGGTTGACGTAAAAGTCCTTTTCCGCGCACATCCAGCCTTCGGGCAGGACGTTGACCACGTGCGGGCGCACGATCTCCCGGACGGCGTCCTGATCCAAGTCTTCCGAGTGCTGAGTCGAAACCACGATGGAGGTTGCGCGCGTCGGTCTGCCGTGGACATATTCCAGCGTCACCTGGCTCTTGGAATCCGGCCCCAAGCCGGGTTCGGCGCCCGAATGGCGTGCTTCGGCAAGGGAATGCAGGATGCTGTGCGACAGGTGTATCGGCGCCGGCATCAGATGTTCGGTTTCGTCGCAGGCGTATCCGAACATAATGCCCTGATCGCCGGCCCCTTCGTCCTTGTTGCCGGCCGAGTCCACGCCGCGCGCGATATCGATCGACTGTTCGTGAATGTGGTTTTCCAGGCTTAGGTGCTTCCAATGGAACCCTGCCTGCTCGTAACCGATATCCTTGACCGCGTGGCGGACGACCTGCTCGATCAGCTCGGGCGTTACCTCAGCCGGCCCCCGCACCTCACCCGCCAGCACGACCCGGTTCGTGGTGGACAAGGTCTCGACCGCGACTCGCGATTGCGGATCGTGTGAAAGAAAAGTGTCCACGACGGCATCGGAGATGCGGTCGCAAACCTTGTCGGGATGGCCCTCCGAGACCGACTCGCTCGTAAAGAGATAGTTATTCTTGCTCAAGATTCGGTCCCTCCCCGGGGCTGTTCCCGACACCGCGGTCGAAATCGCCGCCAGCATTCGCGATGACGCACCCAAGTACACGAATAGGGCGCGCCGATTATGGTTAAATGACAGGCTGCCGGTCGATGACCGGTCGGCGGGCATTTGTAAAGGACCGGATTACATCGTCAAGGACAAACCCGCGTCTGGGGCCGAGGCCGGGGGATCCAAGGCTTAGGCCATTGGGCCCGCCGGCTCAGACTTCCTTCGCGGCCGCGTTGCCGAGCGCCTTCGTCATATCGAAGAGCTTCTTACGAACCGCAGGGTCTTTTATCTTATAGTAGGCCCTAACCAATTCCAGGGTTTCGCGCCGCGCCATGGGATCGGCCTCATAACTGGCGCGCTCCTCGGCTCCGCCCTGCATGGCGAGCTCGTTTCCGCGCACTTGGGCCGGAGACCGCGACGAGACAGTGCTGGGCATATCCTCGAAAAAAAATCCCACCGGAACATCCAAGACCCGCGAAAGATCGAACAACCGGCTGGATCCAATCCGGTTAGCGCCGCGCTCGTACTTTTGAACCTGTTGAAACGTAAGGCCGATCGCCTCACCCAGCTTTTCCTGACTCAAACCTAGCAAGGTCCGCCTCAGGCGAACCCGCGCCCCGACATGAATATCGACCGGATTCGGCCCACCTGGCCCAGATCTTCCACTGCGCTCGTAACCGCGCGACATAATCTCGACTCCTTTCGATTGAAGTTTCTCACTCGAGTTGTAAGCATACAATAGTATTCAACCATGAATACAAATAAACGCCTGGGGTCTTTCCCCTGGGTTAACACTTTTACGTCACAGGAAGTGTCTTCTCAATACGAAAGTAATGAGTGAGGTACAAAGTATAAGGAATGCCACCGACCAATTCCCAATTCGGGCATACAGGGTGATGCCCGGCACAGGGCGTGGCAAGTCTGCGTCGAGGACGCCGATCTCGTTCAGGCCCAAGCGGCCGATCACACGGCCATAACCATCGACCACGGCGCTGATTCCAGTATTCGCGGCCCGCACCAAGGGCAGACCTTCCTCGACCGCCCGCAAGCGGGCGCTAGCGAAATGCTGATAAGGCCCTAAGCTGGTTCCGAACCAGGCATCGTTTGTGACATTGAGCAGCCATTCGGGGCGCGGGCCGGCGGCCACCACCTGTCCCGGAAAAATGATCTCATAGCACACGAGCGGGCTGGCGACCGGCGCGCCGGGGACGGAAAAGCGGGCTGGGCCGGGGCCGGGGGTAAAATCGATATTGCCGGGCGCAAGTTTTTCGACCGGCAGGAACGAACGGAAGGGCACGTACTCGCCGAAGGGGACGAGGTGATGTTTGTCGTAGGTCGCCAAGATGCGGCCCCGCGAATCGAGGGCCAAAATACTATTCCACACCTGCGTCGAGGATCCGCGAGGCGCGCCGGTGATCAAGGCCCCGCCCGGTGGCACGGCCCGTCCGACCAAGCGGCGCAGCACGGCATCCCGATCCAAGAGGAATGGAACGGCTGTCTCCGGCCAAACCACGTGTGTCACTTTTTCAAAACCCGGGCCGAGCGTCAGGCGGATTTGCCGCATGACGTGCTCGCGGCGCAGGGCCGGGTCCCATTTTAGCGACTGCTGTATGCTCGCCTGGACCAGACGAAGCCGGACACCCTCAACCACGGCCTCGCCACTGGCCGGCGCGCCGGCCAAGCGCCAGGCCCCACCCAGCCAGGCGGCGATCAAAATGCCGAAAACCGCGACCACGAACTTGAGGCGCCGACGTTGGGTTTCGGGAGAGACCGCCGCCTCACCGAGAACGGCCGGCGCGGCGGCGGCGGCAACGGTTATAAGAGAAAGAACCCAGACGCCGCCCAGCGCGGTGACCTGTATCATCTCCGGTGAGAAGCTCCAGACCGTACCCACCAAGTTCCAGGGAAAGCCGGTCAAAATCCAAGATCGCAGCCATTCCACAGCCAGCCAAGTGCCGGCCAAGGCCATAACACGCGCGCCGCCGCGCCCCCCCAGATACCAGGTGGCTAAGATCGACAGGGCCGGAAAGATCGCCATGCCGCCGCCCATGGCGCCGACCGCTATGGGCAGCAAGGCCGCGAAGCGTTCGGCGTCGACCAGGAAGGCCAGCCCGACCCAATACAAACCGCTCGCCATGTGACCGAAACCGAAGCACCATCCCAAAGCTAGGGCTTCGCGCGGCCGCCGGGCGCCGTCGAGCAACCAGAGGATGCCGGTGAAGGCGGGCACCAGCAGCGGAAAGATGAAAGCCGGTGCAAAAGCGGCGGTCGCGCAAGCGCCAAACGCCATCGCCAGCAAATACCGGCGCCAGCCGCGCAACGCGCCTAGGCGTTGGGCCAAGCGTACAATACCGGCTTGCCAGCCGGTTGAGACAGTCGAAGGGGCTATAGGCTCAGCGGTCATCCTTGGCCACACCCAGCATTCGGGGTACGTCGCGCAGGCGTAGCCGTTTGACCCGGCGCGGGTCGGCTTCAAGGACCTCGAACGTCATGCCGGAATTGGGATGGTAGATCAACTCGCCGCGGGTTGGCACGCGGTCCGCAAGATAGAAAACCAAGCCGCCTAGAGTATCGATGTCTTCGTCACGCTCCTCTTCGGAAAGGACCGCACCGCACCGCGCTTCGAACTCCGCGATCTCGGTGCGGGCATCGGCGACGACTGAGCCGTCGGGCCGCTCGACCAGTTTCGGGCCCTCGGCCACATCGTGTTCGTCCTCGATCTCTCCGACGATCTGCTCGACCAGGTCCTCGATCGTGACAAGCCCGTCGATACCACCGAACTCGTCGACGATGACGGCTAGATGCAGGCGCGTCAGGCGCATTTCCAAAAGCAAATCCAGGGCCCGCATCGAAGGAGCGACGACCGACACGTCGCGTAGAACCTTGGCCAAATCGAATTCGCCCGCCTTGCGGGTAAAAGGCAGCACGTCCTTGATATGAACCAAGCCTACGACGTTGTCGAGGTTCTCGCGGTAAACCGGCAGTCGAGAGTGGCCGCCACCGATCAAGGTGTCCAGAACTTCGTCCAAACCCGCCGTGATATCGATCGAGACAATGTCCGCCCGCGGCACCATCACGTCGTAGGCCGTGACGTGGCGAAGCTTTATAAGGTTGGAAAGCAGAATCTTTTCATGACTGCCAATCGGCCCGGCATCGTCCTGCTCGGTCGCTTGGTCCTCGACCTCGCCGATGATTTCCTCGATCGCCTCACGCAGTTGAGAATCGCCGTTACGCATGCCCAAGAGCGCGCGCAGCTTGTGCCACAACCCGGACAGGGAATATTCCGTGTTCGCGGTTCGGCCGCCGTTTCGGTTGCCCGATATCTCACTCATTGCGTGCCCTCGGCTTCCATCCCTGCGTGCACGTAGGGATCGGCGATGCCAAGGCCGGCAAGAATGACCGCTTCCAGGCGTTCCATTCGATCCGCTTCCGCCGCCACGGCATGATCGTAGCCGAGCAGATGCAACACACCATGTACCGAGAGGTGGCTAAGATGATCGGACAGCGGTTTAGATTGTGCCGCGGCCTCGCGCTGAAGAGTTTCGAAGGCAAGCACCACGTCGCCGAGCAACCGTGCTCCCGTGCCAGGTTCATCCGGCGTGTCTAGACTGTCCCTGTCCTCGGCCGGAAAGGATAAAACGTTGGTTGGCTTGTCCTGGCCGCGAAAGTCGCGATTTAGCTGCCGGACACGGTCGTCGTCGGCAAGCAGAAAGCTGACCTCGATGGAACCGGATACCTTAGCCCCGGCAAGCGCGGCGCGCGCGGCCCGCTCCACGATGGCCGGCGCATCTGTCAGGCCCGCGCGCCAAAGCGGACTGAGGGTGCGCACCGCGATTTCCATATCGGGTGAATTTGAGCGACTAGGGTCAGGGTCGTCGGTCATGATCGTTAGCGCGTTACGCGCTCTAGTCGCTCCCGCTATCGCCAGGGTTGACACCGTTTCCATTGTCCGCGTTCGAATCGTGCGCCTCGTAGGCCTGAACAATCCGTGTGACCAGAGTATGGCGCATTACATCCACATTCGTGAAACGCACGAACGCCAGACCGTCCATATGCGACAATAAATCGACGGCGTCGCGAAGACCTGAGCGCTGCTGAGCCGGCAAATCCACCTGTGAGAGGTCGCCTGTCACCACCATACGGCTATTCTCGCCCAGGCGCGTTAAGAACATCTTCATTTGCACGGGCGTCGTATTCTGCGCTTCATCCAGGATGACAAAGGAATTGGAGAGCGTGCGGCCACGCATAAAGGCCAGCGGCGCGACTTCGATTTCGCCGTTTGAAAGCCGGCTCAGGACTTGTTGCGCGGGCAGCATGTCGTAGAGCGCATCGTAGAGCGGCCTGACGTAGGGGTCCACCTTCTCGCGCAAATCGCCAGGCAGGAACCCCAGACGCTCGCCCGCCTCCACTGCCGGACGCGACAGGATTATGCGATCGACCCGGCCTTGCAGCAGCAGCGATATGGCCATAGCCACCGCCAGATAGGTCTTGCCCGTACCCGCCGGTCCGGTCGCGAAGACCAGCTCATGGCTGTGCAGCGCCCGTATGTAGGCGGCCTGGTTGGGTGAACGCGGCGAAATATGGTGCTTGCGGGATCGAATAGCGATGTCGTCGGCGTGCAGGTCCGCGACAGCCTCCGCGCCGACCGCCGAATTGGGCGCCTGCACCGCCATGCGCGCGGCCGCGTCGATCTCTCCGTCACCGACCTCCAGCCCTTTGCGCAAGCGCTCGTAGAGGGCAATGAGAGCCAACTCAGCCGTGTCCACGGCCTCGCGCGGTCCCGAAATCGACAAGCAGTCCCCGCGTGAGGCCAAGCGTACGCCAAGAAGCTGTTCGAGCCGCGCCAGATGCCGATCGTGCTCGCCAAACAGCAAGGGTTGCAAGGCGTTGTCGTCGAAGCGCAGCTGTCGCGGTGCCTCTTCGGGATTCGCGTTGTCGCCGCTTCCGTTCAGCGGCGGCTTTGACACCGACGTCACGGATGGACCTCGACCGCCATTGTCCCAGATGCCTCGCTGCGTCCCACGACCGGGTCCTCGATCAGGCGGCCGCTCAGGCTCTTAGGCCCGGTGGCGGCAATCCGCACATTCACGATTTGCCCCAGATAGTTAGCCGGCGCTGCGACATGCACCGCCTGCATATAAGGGCTGCGACCGACCAGTTGCCCAGTCTTGCGCCCCGGCCGTTCCAAGAGCACCGGCATACCTTGTCCTACACTGCCTTGGTTAAAGCCTTCCTGCTGTGCGTCGAGAAGCGACTGCAAACTGGCCAGACGCTCCACCTTCACGGCCTCGGGCACCTGAGCACTCAGAGTGCCGGCCGGGGTGCCCGGACGGGCGCTGTACTTGAAGGAATAAGCCTGGGCAAAGCCGATATCGGTGATCAAGCGAAGCGTCTCGGCGAAATCGCTGTCGGTTTCGCCGGGAAATCCGACGATGAAATCCGATGAGAGGGCTATGCCGGGCCGGGCCCGGCGCAGACGCTCGACCGCGCGGCGGTAATCGTCGGCGCTATGGCGCCGATTCATGGCCTCGAGAATGCGGTCGGAGCCGGACTGCACCGGTAAGTGCAAGTACGGCATCAGCTTTTCCACTTGACCATGTACGGCGATCAGTTCGTCATCCATGTCGCGGGGGTGCGAGGTGGTATAGCGCAAACGGTCCAGCCCCTCGATCTCGGCCAAACGCCGAATCAGGCGGCCCAGACCCCAGGGCCGCGCCCCGGCCGAATTTGGCGGGGGAGCGCCATGGTAGGCGTTCACGTTCTGACCCAGAAGCGTGATCTCGCGCGCACCTGCAGCGGCCAGGCGCTCGGCCTCGGCAATTACCTCGCCGACGGGCCGCGAGAACTCCGCGCCGCGGGTGTAGGGCACAACACAGAATGTGCAAAACTTGTCGCAGCCTTCTTGGATCGACAGGAATGCGCTGGGCCCCTGCGAAGCTACCGCTTCGGGCAAGTGGTCGAACTTCGATTCGACCGGAAATTCGGTATCGAGAACACCCCGCCCCGGCGCGTTACCGCCCCCGGCGCGCGCGCGGTGCACCTGGGCGAGCAGCTCCGGCAACCGGTGGTAGGTCTGCGGCCCGAACACCAGATCGACGTGCGGCGCGCGGCGGAGCATTTCCTTACCCTCCGCCTGGGCGACGCAGCCCGCAACCGCGATGGTCATGTCCGGCCCGCCGGTGCGCTTGCGCGCACCGCGCAGATCGCGCAGGCGGCCGAGCTCGGAATAAACCTTCTCCGCCGCTTTCTCCCGAATATGGCAGGTGTTGAGAATGACCAGATCGGCGCCATCCGGATCCTCGACCGGCGCATACCCCAGGGGCGCCAGAACATCGATCATACGCGCCGAGTCGTAGACGTTCATCTGACAGCCGTAGGTCTTGATATAGAGAGCCTTTGTCAAACCGTTTTCACCTGTCGCTCCTGGGGCCAAGCGCGCTTGCGCCGGAAATCGCCTTGTCGTGTCAACTCGCCGCGCCATCCAATTGCGGCCGGCACGGCGCGGACGCCTTGCCGGGCCCGGCTGCGATGCCTTCTTTAGCCACCTCGCTGCGGTTGAGCCGGTCGCCGGCCAGCGCCGCCGCGACGCCCGTAGACACGACCTCTTGGCAGTGCGCACTGAGGGCCTTGCGGGAACCGAATTCGTTCAAGGTCACCGGCTTATGGAAGTCGACCACGACCGTGACCCGGCCGAGGCTTATCGCGTGCCACAAGTGCCCGACCAACTCCATATCGCCGAACCAAGCGAAGAAGGGCCGCAGATACCGGCCCATCGGGACATCGTCAAGGCGTGTATAGGAAATTGAGACCGGCTGTATGCAAAGCGGCCGGCCCAGGGGCGCCCGCTCCGCGACCGCGAATAATGCGCTTTTGAAGGGCAGGACCCGATTGCCGTCGCTGCTGGTCCCCTCGGGAAACAAGACCAGATCGCCGCCGGCTTGGAGGCGGGCGGAGATTTCGTCGCGGTTGTTTCCGGCGTCGCGTCCACGCCGGGCCACGAACACGGTGCGTTGCAGTTTTGCCAGCCAACCGAAGAGTGGCCAAGCCGCGACTTCCGCCTTGGCGACATAGGATCCCCGGATCAAGGAGCCGAGAATCATAACATCGAAGTACGAAACATGATTCGCAACGTAAAGCGTTGGATGGGCGCGCGATTGTTGCCCGCGCCGCTCAACGCGAAATCCCAAAATTCGGCAGCACCGCCGATGATACCACTGCGGCAAGGTTTCGCGCAGCGGCAAGGCGAGGCCAAGCGCGGCGGCTTGTACCGGCATCAGCGGCAACGTCAGGCACAGGTACGCAAAAATACGCGCGCCGGCACGCAAAGCCGATCCCATGCCGGTATCGCCTGGGCGAAAGGCACGCGTCCCGCCAAGCGGCAGGAGCGTGGCTTCAGGCTTTGCTGTTTTCGTCACGGGTATAGTGTCGGAAGTAACGATCGGTCACCAACTCCGTCTTGACGACGACACACACATCGGTCGTGCCGAAATCATAGTCGACGACCGCGCCGTCGCCGACAAATCCACCTAAGCGTAAATAGCCTTTAAGGAGCGGCGGCAGCACCTTAAGCGCGCGACGCGGCGCCACCTCGGATGCAGGCAGGCGATCCATTGAGACATAACGTGCATCGAGCGCGCGGGGCCGAAGCGCCGCCGGCGCAAGATGGCTGTGATACAGATACGACAAAGGCAACGCCAACTCATCGGGATCCGTTCCGGGCAAACTGGCGCAGCCGAACATGAGCTGGATATCGTGGCCCAGAACATAGTCCGCGATGCCGTGCCACAGGATCTGCATGGTCTTACCCGTGCGGTAAGCCGGATCGATGCAGGAGCGGCCAAGCTCCAATATCTCGCCCGGGAAGGAGACAAGCTTGGCGATATCGTACTCGTCGGCCGAATAGAACTGCCCGCGCCGGGCCGCGCCTGCGCGACGCATCACACGGTATGTCCCCACGACCGCATGCGGCCCGTCGCCGCGCGATTCATCGAAAACCAGAAGATGGTCGCAGAATTCGTCGAAAGAATCGAAGTCGCGCTTGACCTCCGCCATGGCGTCATTGGGCTTGGCGTCCATGCCCTCATAAAAAACACGGTAGCGTAAGGCCTGCGCCGCCATAACTTCCTCGGCAGTTTCAGCCACACGCATGTGAAGGCCTCCGGCCCTAACGTCGACCAGCCGCGCGCGCTTTGCTGCCATCAAGGACATGGCCGGAATCCCTTGCGGCGCCCCTGGCTCAAGCTGGCCAGCAACAACCGATAAGGCGGCAAGTCTCTCACGTCGCGGCCTTCAATCGCCCGCGTCCGGTTTGCCGGGCTGGGGCTCAAACGGCTTGACGCCCCTTTCCTCCACGTCGGGCTCGACCGGCACGCCATAGAGTTCGAGCCGGTGGCCGACCAGCCGATAACCCATGTTCGCCGCCACCTCGCGCTGGAGGCGTTCAATCTCGTCATTGGTAAACTCTAGAACTTTGCCGGATCGCATGTCGATCAAATGATCGTGGTGTTCCTCGGCGGCTTCCTCGTAGCGCGCGCGCCCGTCGCCAAAGTCGTGCCTTTCGAGGATATTGGCTTCCTCGAACAACTTGACGGTACGGTAGACGGTCGCAATCGAGATACGCGGGTCGGCCGCAACCGCCCGGTGATATACCTGATCGACGTCTGGATGATCGTCCGATTCGGATAGGACCCGTGCGATGACACGGCGCTGGTCCGTCATCTTGAGGCCGCGTATACGGCAGATTCGCTCAAGCTTCGAGGTCATGTCTCCGAAATCTAGTGCGACGCCACGCAGCATAACCGAAAGGGTACTGACCGCCTACTGGGATTGTCGCGCCAGCAACAGCGTTGGCCGCCGGGTACGCCCGAGACAAGGCCCCGCGATTCGATCAATGCTTGAATCCAGGCGGCCGTCCGGCCTTAACGCCGTGCGCGCGTGCCCAGCCCAATCTCCTTGGCCAGCCTGCTGCGCTGTTTCGCGTAGTTGGGCGCCACCATGGGATAGTCGGCGGGCAGGCCCCACCGCTCGCGGTATTCTTCGGGGGTCATGTTGTAGGCCGTCTTCAAATGGCGCTTGAGCATTTTCAGCTTCTTGCCGTCTTCCAGACAGATAATGAATTCCGGCGTCACGGAACGGCGAATGGGGACGGCCGGTGTCGGGCGCTCCTGCTCACGCGGCGCGCCGGAGCCAACATTGACCAGGGTGTCATGGACTTCCCGAATCAGGCGCGGCAAGTCGGACAAGGCAACCGAGTTATTGGCGACATGCGCCGAAACGATGTTAGTTGTTAATGCCAACAGATCGCTGGGTTTAGTTTCTTCTGACATTACCGATTTCTTCGCCTTATATTAGAATGAGCCTTTATATAAGTACTTGCCAGAGCAAGTGCAACAAAAGAAATTTGAAAAAACACTTCGTTTTTTCGCGTTCTCTGGAGAAAGTGGCCCGATACCAGGATTTATGGGGTCTTACCAAGTCGACTGCCAATTGAGGCACTATGGTGGCCTAATAAAGCCGCGATGATATGCAGGCCCGGCGAACGGCAATCCCGGCTAAGGAGTATGGCTGCCGGCATGCCCCGGGCCGGATGGCGGTCCTGGCCGGGATCTGGGTTGCTTAGCCGGCCAATCATGCTACTGGCGCCATCTCCCAGGCCAATACCAGAGCGGAAACAGAACCCGTGGGACGCCGGTAATAACCTGACCGACGGCCCACCTGGGCAAATCCCGCCGCCCGGTATAACCGCTGGGCCGCAAGGTTATCTTCCGCGACCTCCAAGTAAAGCCGCCGGACCCCGCCAAGTGATCCGTAGGCCACAATTGCGCGCAAGAGGGCCCGGCCGACACCGCCGCGACGCGCTTCCGGGGTAACGCCAAGCGACAAAATCTCCGCCTCGTCGGCCGCGTTCCGGCATAGGGCGAAACCTTGCGGCGGGCCCTCCACGGCGGCCCGGGCCCAGGCCATGATTCCATAAGCGCCCGGCAGCGCCAGAATCTTAGCGATCGCCGCCTGGTCCCAGACCTCACCACCGGCTCCGCCGGCAAAGCAGCACGCATGCAAAGCGGCGATTACCGGCACATCGAAAGCGGTGGCCTCCCGGATTTTCGGATCTGTCATTCTGACGTACGCAGCCGACACCGAAACTGGGCCTAGATCCGGCCGGAGGCGTAGCCGGGGGCTTGGATCTTGCGCCCATCCGGTAAGGTCACATCGGCGCCCCTTAAGTAAATCGGACGGGGCAAGCGCGACCCGGCGCCGGGCAAGGGCCGCGCCGCGGCCAAACCGGCGGCGAACGCGGCGATGCAAGGGCCGGGATCGGGGGCCAGCGCCACTTCCCGTCCGGCAGCGCGCAAGGCCGCGGCGGCGCGCACGGCGCCATCGCCTACGAGCAAAAGCGACCCGGCGGGCAGAATCTCGGCCAAGTCATCCTCAGGGACCGCCGCCCCCGGGCCTGTTGCATTGGCTACCTCGCCAGGTTCGGGCGCGTCGAATACCTGGATATAAACTTCCTCCCGCTTGGACTCGATCGCGGCCACAAGACGGCATCCCGGCGGGGCTTCGGGCACCGAAGCCGCCAGCGCCTCGAAATTGCTAACCCCGACCAAGGGCCGCGCCAGCGCAATGCTTAGGCCCTGCGCGGCGGCCAGACCGATGCGTACGCCGGTGAAACCGCCCGGCCCACAGGTCACCGCGATGACATCCACCTGCGCATAGTCCAGGCCGGCCTCGGCCATGACTTCCTCCATCATGGGAACCAAGCGCTCGGACTGCCCGCGCGCCATGGCTTCGCCGCCTTGGGCCCGAATCGCGCCTTCCTTCCAAACCGCCACGGAGCAGGAAGCGCCAGCAGCATCCAACGCCAGGATCGTGTTGGTCTTAGACAATCCGGCAGGCCTCGGCGAAGTCGAATCGCGGCGCGCGCTGGTGCAACTTCCCAGCGTCTCCGTGGCCGAGATTGCACAAGAAATTCGATTGGACCCGACCGCCGGGGAAAAACGCGGCATCGACTTTGGCTTTGTCGAATCCCGACATCGGACCGCAGTCGAGGCCCAAAGCCCGGGCCGCCAGAATCAAATAGGCGCCCCCCAGGGAGCCGTTGCGGAACGCGGTTTCCTCGATCAACGCCTCGTTCCCCGCGAACCAAGATTGCGCATCGGCATGCGGGAACAGCTTGGGCAGATGCTGGTAAAAACGGGTATCGCTGCCAATGATCGCGGTCGCGGGCGCCGCCATGGTCTTCTCGACATTGCCTTCGGCCAGGGCGGGCCGCAGCCGTTCCTTGGCCTCTTTCGAGCGCACGAAGACCACCCGCATGGGACTGCAGTTGGCACTGGTTGGCGCCATTTTGGCCAAGTCGTAAACGGCTTCGAGAAGGACGTCGCTGACCTCGCTATCGAGCCAATGAGAGTGAGTCCGCGCGGCGCGGAAAATTAGATCGAGGCCTTGGTCGCTCAATATTTTGTTCACCACGTAAACCTTTCTTGACTCTTTTTGCTCCACCATGCGGCTCAACCGACCGGGCAGGCGACCTAGCCGAATCGGCCCTTGTGTGAAATAAAGTCTTGAGACTGGCTATGCAATACGTGGGAGTGCCGGTCATGGTTCGGCTGTTTTGGACCCGAAACCTGGCAATTGCCGCCTTTAGGGCTGCCATGGCGACGGCTGCGCTGATTTCTTATACCCTATTCGCGGCGGATACGCGCGCCGCCGAGGTGCCTGTCGACAACGGCGCCGCAGTCGTCATGTACCACCGTTTTGGCGAAACCCAGTACCCCTCAACCAATATTCGCATCGATCAGCTTGAGGCTCATATCGCGGAGCTGACATCGGGCCCTTACACCGTGCTGCCGCTGCCCGAGATTGTGGCCGCGCTGGCCGAGGGCCGGCCCTTGCCGGAGCGCACCGTCGGGATCAGCGTCGACGATGCTTTCCTCTCCCTTTACCGGGAGGCTTGGCCACGTCTGCGTGCCGCCGGCCTGCCCATTACCGTTTTCGTTTCGACCCAGGCGCTAGACAGCGCCCTGCCGGATTACATGACTTGGGATCAACTGCGCGAGATGGTCGCGGGCGGGGGCGTGAGTGTCGGCAACCACGGCGTCACCCATGGGCACATGGTTCGTCAGGGACACGAGACGGTGCGGGCGGAAATCGCGGATGGGGCCAGGCGCTTGCGCCAGGAACTTGGCATAACACCGACCGTCTTGGCCTATCCCTATGGTGAGTACGGCCTGGAGATACGCAACATCGTGCAAGAACAGGGTCTTGTCGCCGCTTTCGGCCAACACTCAGGCGCGATCGGACGCACCCACGATCTGTTCGCCTTGCCGCGCTATCCCATGAGCGAGAATTACGGCGATATGGAGCGTTTTCGCTTGGCCGTGAATTCGCTGGCCCTGCCGGTTACCGAGTTGACGCCCGCCGACCCTCTCCTAAGCGCAGCCACCAATCCGCCCTTCTATGGCTTTACCGTGGCCGAGGGGATCACGGGCTTGGGGGCCTTGAATTGCTTTGCCAGCCGCAACGAACTGACCTTGGACCGCCTCGGCGAACGGCGTATCGAGATGCGCCTTGGCGAGGCCTTCGGGCCGGGCCGGGCTCGGATCAATTGCACCCTGCCGGGTCCTGACGGGCGCTGGCGCTGGCTTGGCCAGCAGTTCTACGTCCCGGTTGAGGCCACCGCCCAACGATAATCGGGCGGTTTTAAACGACGGCGCGGACCTCGACCACCTCGGGAATATAGTGCCGCAGCATGTTTTCGATGCCCATCTTGAGCGTCACGGTCGAACTGGGGCAGCCGGAGCATGCACCCTGCATGGTCAGGAACACCACGCCATCCTCGAAACCATGATAAATGATGTCGCCGCCGTCCTGCGCGACCGCTGGGCGGACCCGCGTATCCAGCAGCTCCTTGATTTGCGCCACCACCTCGGAGTCTTCCTCGCTGTCGGCGGCACCTTCCGGCGCGGCCTGGCTTTGGTCGATCAAGACCGGACGCCCAGCCGTGAAATGCTCCATGACCACACCCAGGATCGCGGGCTTTAGCAGATACCATTCGCGGTCGTCGCCCTTGGTGACCGTGATGAAGTCGGCGCCGAGGAAAACCCGGGTGACGCCTTCGATCTGAAACAGCCGTTGCGCCAACGGCGACGCCCCTGCCTGAGCTGGGTCGGGGAAATCGGCGGTCTGGCCACTTAGAACCTCGCGGCCAGGAAGGAACTTTAGCGTCGCCGGGTTCGGCGTCTGTTCGGTCTGAATGAACACTTTCGATTACCTCCGTCCGGAGTATGGCCTTCATAGGCCATCGCTCCATGAAATGTGCGCCGCCGCGAACCCAAGTTCAAGCCCGGTGCCGGGACCCACGCGGTCTAAAAATGGTGGCCGAAGCGGGCCGCCTTGGTAGCCAGGTAGAATTCGTTGTGCCCATTTGCCGGGAAGGCATGGGGCACCCGTTCATCGACCGTGATTCCGCACCGGCTCAGCGCGCTTACCTTTTTCGGATTGTTGGTCAAAAGGCGTACGCGGCGCAGGCCAAGATGCTGGAGCATGCCGGCGGCCGGCAGATAGATCCGCTCGTCCGCGTCGAAGCCGAGCGCCTCGTTGGCCTCGGCGGTGTCGGCGCCGCCGTCCTGAACCTGATAGGCGCGCAACTTGTTGACTAAACCGATGCCCCGGCCCTCTTGCGATAGATAAAGCAAGACGCCCGATCCGGCCCGCGCGATCGCTTCGATGGCGCCACGTAGCTGATCCCCGCAGTCGCAGCGCAGGCTGCCTAAAAGATCGCCGGTAAAACACTCTGAATGAACCCGGACCAAGATACTCTCGTCCGCCTGGGGCGTGCCGATGACGATCGCAAGGTGGGCCTTGCCGCCATCGCCGGGGCGAAAGGCGACAACCCGGGTATTCTCGGCCCCGGCCAGCGGCAGGCGCGCTTCCGCGACTTGGGTCAAAACGCCCAGCCCGGCGAAGCGGTACTCCGCGATATCGGCGGTATTTACCGCCAGAAGGTCGTGATCCGCCGCCCAAGCACGCCGTGACGCAGCCCCCTTGTCGCCCTCGATCCGAATTGGCGTAATCGCGGCGGCCGGAAGCAGGCGGGCCAGCTTGACAAGATCAACGGCGGACTCGCCCAACGCCGGGAGCGCGGTAAGGTCCAGCGGCCTCTGCGGCCGGGTTTCGCGCCCCGGATCCGCCAGATCCATGAGCCCGGCAAGATCGAAGCCTTGGGTGGACAGGGCGACCACACCCCCGCCCCCAGGCGCCAAACCGAGGGCCGCGGCCCGGCGCCCGGTCAGCAGCAGCGACGAGTCCCCGCATCCGGAGGAGCCGGACATCCATGACAGAGACCCCTCACGCGCCGCCTCAACTGCCAGAACCAGGGCGGCTTCGCCGTTCGGATCGTGCAACAAAACCGGATCGCCCCGGCGCAGTTCCCCGATCGCCCGCTCGACCGCCCGCAAGGCGGCGGCGTTAGGCTCGGCATTCTGGGCTACTGCTTCAGGTTTCATCACAGCCTACTTTACGCCCTTGGCCACCGCATGTCATCGTCCCCCAAAGTACCCCTAACATGGGGGGCTGGCGGCTGAAAAACAACGCGGGAATAAGGACATGGCGCAGGTCTTATACCGGGGCATGGACCGGGCGGAAATCGACCGCCAGCTCAATTTGCGGGCCCGCTGGCCGGATCATGAGGCCCACTTCGCCCGCTGGTCCCGCGAAAGCGCGCAAGTTCGCGCCCGCTTGGACTGCCGCCTCGATCTGGCTTATGGCCAATCTCCGGGGTGCCGCCTGGATGTCTTTCCGGCGCCCGGAGCCCCGGGACCTCTGCTGGCGTTCATCCACGGCGGTTACTGGCAGAGCCTCGACAAGGGCGATTTCAGCTATCTGGCGCCGGCCTTTATCGAGGCGGGCATCGCCTTCGCCTCGCTCAACTACGATCTGGCGCCCAGCGTCCGCTTGAACGAGATCGTGGCCCAGACCCGCCGGGCGCTCGCTTGGCTGCACGGCGAGGCGGCGGACCTGGGGTTCGATCCCGCGCACATTTTTGTCGCCGGCCATTCGGCGGGCGGGCACTTGGCCGTCATGGCGGCAAGCCAGGCCGGGATGGGAGCGGCGCCTGAGCTGCCTGCCGGTTTGATCAAGGGAACCTGCTCGATCTCGGGGGTTTACGATCTGCGGCCGGTGCGCCTCAGCTATCATCAGGACGTTCTCGATTTGAGCCTGGACGAGGCCGAGACCTTGAGCCCGATGCTTCAGGTTCCAGCCCAAGCGGGGCCCCTGATCTGCGCGGTGGGGTCAGAGGAAACCGAGGAATTCCTGGTTCAGCAGGACGAGCTTGTCGAAGCCTGGCGCGCCGGCGGGTTGAGCGCCCGCGCCATAGATCTGCCGGGGCGGCAACATTTTTCCGCCGTCGATGCCTTGGGTGAGAAAGACCACCCCCTGTTCCGCGCGGTCCGCGCTATGGTTGTGGGTGGGGGGTAGGAGATTGGCGCGTCGCTTGAACCGCCTGCCGGGCGGTGTTATTTGACAACTTGCGGTTTTACGCTGGCACGCCGCGCATGGGGACATCCGTTCCGGAGCGTGGCGGCGGATTAGGTACAGGGATATGGGGAAGATGAGTTCGACGGCCGCGAAAAAGATCTTGCTGGTCGACGACGACGAGGCCTTGCGCCAGTCGCTTGGTGAACAGCTTCGCCTGCACGAAGAATTCCAGACCGTCGAAGTCGATTGCGGTAGCAAGGCGCTGGATGTGACCAAGCAGGAATATTTCGACGCGATCCTGCTCGATGTTGGCTTACCCGACATCGACGGGCGGGAGGTTTGCCGGCTGCTGCGCCGGAACGGCGTCAAATCGCCGATCATCATGCTGACCGCGCACCAGAGCGACGCCGACCAGATCCTGGGCCTGGATTCGGGCGCCAACGATTATGTGGCGAAGCCGTTCCGGCTCTCGGTTCTGCTCGCGCGGCTGCGCGCGCAGTTGCGTCAGCACGAGCAAAGCGAGGACGCGGTCTTCACGATCGGCGCCTATACCTTCCGGCCAAGCGCCAAGATACTGATCCATGGCGAGACAAAGAAAAAGGTCCGCCTGACCGAGAAAGAAACCTCGATCCTGAAATACTTGTACCGCAGCGGCTCGACCGTGGTTGGGCGCGATACGCTGTTGGGCGAGGTCTGGGGCTACAACGCGGGCGTAACCACCCACACGCTGGAAACCCACGTTTACCGCTTGCGCCAGAAGATCGAAACCGACCCATCGAACGCGGAATTGCTGGTGACCGAACCGGGCGGCTACCGCCTGGCCCCCTAATATCAACGACCCTTGGTATAACTCCTGGCACCGTAACCGAGTCCCCCCAGCCAGAGCGCCAACCAAAGGCCGAGCCCTGCCGCGAGCACCGTGACGGTGCCGAAGATCGGCGCCGAAATGTCCCATCCGCCGGTGACCTTAAAGGCCTGGGCCAAGAGCACGGGTCCAACCAGAACGCCCAAGTTGCGCCCGGTCATGATGACGCCGAATGCGCGCACCGCCGCACCGCCGGGCCCGACGATGACGCTGGGCATGGCGAAGAGGCATGTCGGGCAAATACCGGCGCCAATACCGTAGACAACCAGAGAGGCCACGCCCGCCATACCCCCGCCGACCAGAGGAATCGACCACCACACCGCGGCCTGGGAGACGAGCCCCACAAAAAGCACGGGGCCAAGCGGAACGCCCGCGCGCAGGACCAAGCCGACGGCCAAGTTGGTTAGGATCAGCACAATGACTGGAATGACATAGCCGACCACCGCCAGGGTGGGCGGCAGGCCATGGGCCTCGACCAGGTACTGCGGCAACCAGGTCATGTAAGCGAAATACTGACAAGACCACAGGGTGAAGACCGCCGCCGCCAAGGCCAGGCACCGGCGTTGGCGGGTGTCGACATGGGGGTCCGCGATGCTGCCGGGCGAAGCCGTGCGGCCGCCGGCGATCGAAAGGTCGAGAGCGCCGCGCCGGTGCAAGATCCAGGTCCAGAGCGCCATGGCAAGCGAGGCCGCGATCGCGACAATCCAAAGCAGCTGCCAGCCGGCCCAAGCGAAAGCCACCGGGGCCAGCGCGGTGGCGGCCAATTGCCCGGCCGGAATCCAGCTTGCGGTCAAGCCAACGACAATCGGCAAGTGGCGCGCCGAGGCGCCGGCGTTGGCTAGAACCGGACCGGCGATCGCCAGCACTGCGAAGCCCGCGCCCTCCAACGCGCGGCCGGCAAGGACCGCGATTTGGTTCGCCGGCATGGCCAGAATCAAAATACTGCCGATGATCATCAGGACCAATCCGGCCAAGATCGGCCCGGCCAATCCGCGCCGCGACAAGGCCCGGCCCAGCGCCCAGGATAAAACCAAGCCCGCGATCGCATAGACCGACATCAAGCCCCCGGCTAGGGTTCGATCGTAGCGGTAACTTTCCAGCAAGACCGGCAAGACTGGCGGCAGCTTGAACTGCTGGTAAGCCGCCAGGTAGGCCAGGCCCAAGCCGAAGACGATCGCGGTCATGTTGCTGCGCGTTGAGGGCATCGCTTGGAAGGGCGGTTGTCGGCAGGGTGGGCCGCAGTCTCACGCATGGAGGCGGCGCGGGGCAACCATAATTCGGCCACTTTTCGTTTGGGCCCGGCCTGGACGTCCTCTACATATTAGAAAGGGGGAAACTTTGGCGGCCACAGCCGGCGAGCCAAGATGCGGAAAGCGCCTGGGATCGTGAACGAGGGGTCGACCTTTTCGGTAAAATTCTGGGGCGTGCGTGGGTCGATCGCCTGCGCCGGCGACTCGCATAGGCGCTACGGCGGAAATACGCCCTGCCTGGAAGTGCGCTGCGGCCCCCACCTCCTGATCTTCGATGCCGGTACGGGATTGCGGCGCCTGGGTGAAGCGCTAGCCGCCGAACCGGGCATGGCGGGCGATCTGTTTCTGACCCACACGCACCTCGACCACATCGTCGGTCTGCCGTTTTTCGCGCCGATGTACGATCCGAAGAACCGCATACGACTTTGGGCCGGGAACTTACAGCCCAAGCTGACGCTCAATGAAACGCTTGCGAAGTTCATGATGGCGCCCCTCTTTCCGGTGCCGCCAACGGTTTTCTGCTGCAATGTAAGTTTTCACGATTTCAATGCCGGCGAAACGCTGGCCCCGCGCCCCGATGTCCGGCTGCGCACCGCGCCGCTCAATCATCCCAACGGCGCGACCGGTTACCGGATCGAATACGCCGGGCGATCGATCTGCTACGTAACCGACACGGAACATGTCGAGAACCAGCCCGACCAGAACATCCTGGGTCTGATCAAGGACGCCGATATCGTGATCTACGATTCGACTTACACGGATGAGGAGTTTCCCAAGTACCGCAACTGGGGCCATTCAACCTGGCAGGAGGGCGTACGCCTTTGCGATCAGGCGGGGGTTGGCCGCTTGGTGATCTTCCATCACGATCCCGGGCACGACGACGTCTTCATGGATGGGGTCGCCGCGGCGGCGGAAGCCGCGCGTCCCGGCACGGTGGTCGCGCGCGAAGGTTTGGTCTTAACTCCCTGACGGCCGCAAGTATAACAGCTCGGATTTGCCCCGTTGCGATCTGCCGGGCGACTCACGGCGCCATCACGGCAAACTGACAAGCCAGGACAGGGTATTTGGGCTATGCTGATGGCATTATGAACGTCACCGCACCGCATACCCTACCGGCCGGCGCTGAACCCGCCCGGCCCGAAGAGGCTAAACGCTCTTTATGGCGCCGGATGCGCGGTGAGGACGTTGAGCGACAGTTGCCGGAGCGCGTACGCGAGGCGATCCAGCGACAGGGGGACGCCACCGAACGGTTGATCGGTTGGATGCAGCTCGCCGTGGTTTCAATATTCGCGACGCTGTATGCCGTTGCGCCCTCGACCGCGCCCATCGGCGGCGACTTTCAACCGGTGCCTTGGGCGATCGGCGCCTACTTTCTGTTCACCCTGCTGCGCCTTTCCCTGGCCTACAAGATTAGCCTTCCCGGCTGGTTTTTGCTGGTGTCGATTCTGATCGACATGGGTCTATTGTTCGGCCTGATCTGGAGTTTCCATATCCAGTACATGCAACCGGCGTCGTTCTATCTGAAGGCGCCAACCTTGTTGTATGTCTTCATCTTCATCGCCTTGCGCGCCCTGCGTTTCGAGGCGCGCTTCGTGATCGCGGCTGGGGTCGCAGCGGCCCTGGGCTGGCTTGGGCTGGTCTTCTACGTGATTTCAGTCGATCCCGGCGACAACATGATCACCCGCGACTACGTCGCGTACATGACATCCAACAGCGTCCTTCTGGGCGCCGAGTTCGACAAGATGGTGTCGATCCTGCTGGTTTCGCTGATCCTGGGGGCCGGGCTGATCAGAGGCCGGCGGCTATTGGTGCGTGCGGTCGCGGAAAGTGCGGCGGCGCAGGAGCTGTCGCGTTTCTTCGCACCGGAAATCGCCATGAAGATCCGTGGCTCCGACCGGCAGATCGCGGCCGGCAGCGGCGAGGCGCGCGACGCCGCGATTGTCAATTTCGACATGCGCGGCTTCACCCGCTATGCAGAAAGCCACCCGCCGGACCAGGTCATGGGCCTGCTTGGCGAGTATCAAAGGCTGATCGTGCCGATCATCCAAAAGCACGGCGGCAGTATCGACAAATTCCTGGGTGACGGCATCATGGCGACTTTCGGCGCGTCTTCGCCGTCCCATACCTACGCCGCGGACGCGGTGCGCGCACTTGAGGAGGCGATCGAGGCGGCCCAAACCTGGCAGGCTCGTAACGAGACGCAGGGCCTACCCGCGCCACAGGTCAACGCCGCGGCCGCCACCGGACGTATCGTCTTCGGGGCGGTCGGGGACGATACCCGGCTGGAGTACACCGTGATCGGCGACGCAGTGAACCTCTCCGCCAAGTTGGAGCAGTTCAACAAGCAGCTAAAGACGATGGCTGTGTGCGATGCGGCAACTTACGACCTGGCCCAGGCTCAGGGCTATGTCACCGGCGTGGCCTCGGCGGGCGCGCGGCGGCGGGTCGATCGGGCCCAGGTTCCCGGCGTCGGGCATCCGGTCGACGTGGTCGTTCTGGCATCCTAGAGCATGATCCGATACCGAGCGTGGGCAAAAAAAGAGCTCCACAGTCAGGGCGGAGCTCGGGTGGTCAATCGGGGAGATCGTAAATGACTGCCCACTTAGGGCGGTTTTAGGCAATTTACGACGGCTTGACAACCGTTCGTGCCCAGACGATACGGTTTGCAGCAGGTATGTTCGTTTATTTCGCCCGGCTGGACGGGGTGGAGGGTATGTTGGCGCTGTCTTCCAGGAAGGCTTGAAGGTCGCGCTGCCCGACCCGCCACTCCTTGCCGATCTTGAACCCACGCAAATGCCCCTTGCGAAGCCACTGGGTGACGGTGCGCTCGTTTACTTGCAAACGTTCCGCCACCTGGGGCGGAGTCCAGAGCTTGTCGTCGATCATAAGACGCTCATGGGTATTTCGGCTAACTATCAAAATGCCGGAAAACGATTAAATCGCAGTTAATGGACGGTAAACCGCTTAATAGAACGTAAAGCGGCGTCTAAGCGTGGCAGGATGCAGCAATTGGCGGCGCGTTCAATCGCTGGCCCTTGGGTCAGGCGCCGATTGTTCGACATCTGCATCGACGCCTAAATCCAACAAATTCCCGGCCGAGGTTGGGTCCAGCGACACCCGGTTGTCCCGCGCCGCCTTGGCCGCCCGCCAGGCTATGTATTCAAAGCCATCGACACTCGATTCGAGCGTGAAGGAAGCGCCGGCACCGCGCAAGGTGAGCTGCATGAAACCTTCGCCATCGCCCCGGGCGCGCTGACGCCGGCTGCCGTAGTATCTGAGTTTCAAGGTTTCCAGGTCATGCCAAGGCAGAACCTGAGTGCCCAGCCCCTGGCTGCGGATACCGGTGTCGCCGACCGAGATCTCGGTGACGTGCCGCCTCACCGTCCGCAGCCCGAAAACGCCGAAAACTGCGCTGAGCCCACCGAACACCAAGAGAATGACGGGGCTAGACGGCACCGAGACCAGAACGCCAAGGCCCACACTCAGGCCGATACCGGCCCGGACGTAATCGCCGAGCACCGACTTGACGGGGTAGCGGAATACCTTCATGCCGCGCCGCGCGCGCCGGTGTCGGCAGTTGTTGCGGCGGTCTCTTGGCGCCGGGAAAAGACCGCGTGGGGGTTCATGAAATCCACTGCCGGGTGAGCCCTAAGGGTATCCAAAAGACGCTCCAAAAAATTCCAGCACGCTGCGTCGTGCGCCAGATGATGAGTCAAAATACCGGTCGGCTCCTCGCTGTCGGCCTTACCCAACCGGCGATCCCTAAGGTGCGCGAGCAGCCGCTTGAGCGCGCCTTCAACGCCCTGGAACCCGCGCGGCGCGTTCCAACGCATGATGTCGGCGTGCGCATTTACCTGAATGACGTCGGGTGTGGCGAAGGCGCGCTCGCGCGCGCCAGCCGCGGACAAGCCACAATACCCCAGGCTTCCCAAGGCGGCAGCAACCTCGGGCGCGATGCGGTTCCAGGGCGGCACCATGACCGGCAGCCAGGTCTCGGCGAAAAGCGCGTCCATTTGGGCCCGGCCACGCATCAATTCCTCCAGCACCTCCGCCAGCGGTCGGTGCGCGCCCAGTTCCCATTTACGCTCGCCAGGCGGGGCATGGCTTACATGCGCGAATCCGTGCTGAACCGGCACCACATCCGGGTCGGCCTTGGCGATACGGCGCGCCAAGGCCACGGTGGCGCGGGCTGGAATGACCGCCAGCATCAGAGGCACGTCGCGGCGCCGCGCCAAATCGAGGAGGCGGTCGAGCGCCGCAGTCGGCTCCACGGCATCGTCGTCGCGCCACCACAAGGCGACGCGCCGCCCGTCATTGTGCCAGGCATCCAATTCCGCCGCTAAGTCGGGCCAATCCTTCATGATCCGACTATATCAGGATCGCTCATCGTCACCACTCATCGCGCTCAATATCCGCGCCGTTTCCACCGCACCCGCCGCCTTGAGTCCGCCCAGCCCGCGCGGCGGCGAAGCCAGCGCCGCGCGCACGCCGCCCGCTAGGGCTTCAGCGGTTAGCGGATCGTCCTCGACGACCTGCAGCAGCCCGCGCGCCGCAAAAACCCGGGCCCGCAGCGCCTGTTCTGTCTCGCCGCGCGTGCTAAAGGGCACGACAACGGCGGGAATCTTCGCGGCCAAAACATCCATCACGGTGTTGTACCCGCCCTGGCTGATCGAGAGGCGGGCTCGGCCAAGCAAGGTCCGAAAATCCGGCCGCGCCCGCTCCACCGCAACGCCCTGGGGCGCCCGTGCGACGGCGTCTCGAAAGACGGGCTCAGGGAAATTAGGACCGACCAGGATGCGCCAGCGCGCCGTCGCCAAGGGGCTTAGCGCCCGGGCCGCCATCGCCGCCGCAATCAGAGGTCCGGCGACCGCGCCGCCGCCGGTCGAGACGATAACCTCGCCCTCGCGATGGTGCGAACGCGCGGCCGGGACACCATCGCCCAAAACATATCCGGTATAACGCAAGCGATCGGCGATTTCGGTCGCGCGGGACAGGCTGAGTTGGAGTGGCAGGACATCGGGATCGCCATGCACCAGCGCCTGATCGTAGTACTGCGCGAAGGTTTTCAGAATCCAATCCGTCTTGCCGGGTTGCTTATGGGTGGTCAGAACGTCGCGCAGGGAACACAAAATGCGCGGACGCGGTTGCGCCATACGGGCGCGCTCGATCAAGGGCAGCAGCTCGAAACGCATCTGGCGCCGGCCGAAGGGAAACATTTCCGTCAAGAGAATGCGTGGACGCAGGGCATCGAACAGGCGCAACAGCTTGTCACGGCGCGCCGCCTTGAAGGCTTCGTCGACGGAATGCCCGTCTCGATCGACCAACTCCGAAAACGTCTCGTCACGCGCCCGCACGGGCGGTAGCTGGATAAAGCGCACGCCGCCCACATCGAGGCCTGGCACCGGGACGCCACCGCTGACCAACACCGTCTCGAGCCCGGCGCCGGCGGAGGCCCGCGCGATTGCCACGGCGCGTTGCAGGTGCCCGGTGCCGAGCAAATGCTGGACATAAAACATGACCTGGGCGGGCTTAGGCGAATCGTTCAAGGCGCAAGGTCCAGGTTGAGGCGATCGGCGTGCGGACGGCCACCGGCATCCAGCGTGAATCGATGGGCGCAAGCATCGCGCAGTTTTACCGGTGGCCGGCCGGTCATGTCCCAGCCGCTGGCCAAGGCGTAGAGCGCCCGAATAACGCCCTTGTGCGTGACCGCGAGGCTAGGCGCGCCGGCTTCGGCCAGAGACGCGAGAAACGGGACCAAGCGTGCCTGCACGTCGCGTGGAGATTCCCCGCCCGGCGGCCGAAAGTCTAGCCCGCGCGCTTCCGCCGCCCCCATCTCAGGGCCGCCCGCCGTGCGAAGTTCGGCAAGGACGCGGCCCTCCCAATCGCCCCAGTCCATCTCGATCAGCGCCGGGTCTTCGCGCCAGTTGCCTTCCGGATTGAGCAGACCGGCGGTCTCGCGCGCCCGGCTCAAGGGGCTGCACAGCCAGACCCAACCTGCACCGCCAATCTCGTGCGGCAGACGCCAAGTACGGACCGCATCGCGTCCCGTAGGGGAAAGCGGCACGTCGCTGCGCCCCTGGATACGGCCCTCGGCATTCCAGGCGGTCGGCCCGTGGCGGATGACAACGAGCGGGGTCATGGCGCGGCCACCGCCCGCAGAATTTGGTCGAGGCGCGCCGCCGCCCGGTTCAGGCCGTGGTGCGCGTCGACATGGGCGCGCGCCGCCGCCGCCATCGAACGGCGTCGTTCCGGGGCGTCGAGCAGACCGCCTAAAGCCTCAGCGAAGGCCATTGCATCGCCGGGCGGCGCCAGCATGCCGGTACCGCGGTCGCGCACAATGGCGGAAACACCGCCGCTGGCGCCCGCCACGACCGGCAGGCCCGCCGCCTGCGCCTCCAACAGAGCCATACCATAAGCCTCCTTGATGGCGGGCCAGACCAGCACGTCGCAAGCGGCATAAAGCCCGGCCAAATCCTCACCGGTCCTCGCACCGAGGAAGTGCGCGCGTCCGGGCGCCGCCCAGGAAAAGGCCTCTTCGACCTCCCGGCGCGCGGGCCCATCGCCGGCGATGAGTAGGTGCCAGGGCCGTGCCGCCACAAGACTGAGCGCCTCGGCCAGCACCCGGTAGGACGCGAGCTTATCGCCCGGCCGCATCATCGCCACCGCAAGCAACCAGGGGTGGGCTGGATCGAGGCCGTAGGCGCCCGCGGTTGCGCGGCGGTGCGGCCCGCGCTTTGCGGCCGCCGCCCGGTAAGGTGCGGTGTCGAGGAAGGGCGCCATCCGATGAAGCGGGGCGCGATCCGCCAGGGCCGGGCTATCGGTGGGATTAAGCGCGATAATGGCGTTGGCCTGCGCCAGCGCTTGAAGCGTGGCCTCGTGACCCCTGGCCCAAGGGCCCGTGGCCCGTTTCATCGCCAGCGACGCCTCCGCGACCACGTAGGGAATGTTCAGGGCCCGGCAGACCGAGGGTCCAATCCAGTCAGGCGCTTTATAATAAAGGTGATAGGTGAACCACGTCTCGGGCCGCAAATCGGGATACGCCCGGTAACGGCGCAGCAAGCGCTCGGCCAGCCGGCCGCCGAGACCTGCGAGGCGGGCTTGGCGCGCCTCGTTGCCGGCGCCGTCCCAACTGCGCAAGCGGCTGGCCAGATCGACCCGGTGCCCGGCGTGATCCAAGGCGCTCATGAGCAGACGGGCCATGCGCCGATCGCCCGAGGGCACAGAATGATTCGGTGGCTTGAGCGGCGCGTAGAACGCGATTCTCACACGCGCCCGCCCTTAGGCCGGGACCCCCTCATTGCGCGGCCGCCTGAACCGAGTCAGCTCCGAAATAGGCTAGGAGAGTGTCAATCCCCACGCCCATCTCGAAGTGGGTGCGCACCCGGTGCGCGCCGGCGTCGCCGAGCTTTGCCCGGGTCTTGGGGTCGCGGATTAGACGATCCAGCGCGGCAGCGAGCGCCGCCGGATCGCCGGGTGGGATCAGACACCCGGTCGCCCCGTCCTCGATCAATTCGGGAATCGCGGAAACACGGGTCGAAAGGCACGCCAAGCCCTGACTTTGCGCCTCCATGAGCACGTTGGGCAGGCCGTCACGATCGCCATTTCCGGCGACCCGGCTCGCCAGAACGAAGAGATCCGCGCGCCGGTACTCGCTCAGCACGCGCTCTTGCGGTTGCGCTCCAAGCCAATCTATCCGGGATGCGAGCCCTAAGTCTTGCGCCCGCGCCTTCATGGCTGCGCTCAAATCACCGGCCCCGATGTGGGTCAAATGCCAGTGCAGTTCCGCCGGTAGGCGCGCCAGCGCGGCGAGCAAGTCGTCGGTGCCCTTCTTTTCGACCAGGCGGCCGACCGATAGCAGGCGAACCGGACGCGTCGGATCGGCGCCGTCGTTGCCGGGGCCGTTCTTGGCGCGCGGCGTTTCTGGCGCGGCAAAACGGCGAAAGTCGAGGCCGTGATAAACGAGCCGTACTTTGTCCGGATCCCCGGCCAGTGCGGCCAGATGATCGCGTCCGCTGGCGGTGCAGGTCACGACCCAGTCGGCATCCACCAGCTTCTCGCGCTTTTCCCACGCGGGCGTGGTCCAGATGTCCTTGGCGTGCGCCGAAACACACCAAGGCAAGCCGGTCATGAGTGCGGCATAGCGCGCGACGGAGGCGGGGGTGTGCAAGAAGTGGGCATAGAGCCGGCCGACCGAAGCCGGAAGCGCCGCCGCCAGCACACAAGCCTGCCCGAAGCGGCGCAGGCGATTGGCGCTTCGGTCCCGTGCGAGATCGCGCAAGAAAACACGCCACGCGCCCGGGTAACCGGGCAAGCGCCGGGCCCGACGCCAAGCCCGCCAGACCCGGCCCGGATCGTCTTTCAAGTACTCCGGCAAATAGGCGACCGGCGCTTCGATTTCGCGGTGGACAGGATGCGTCGCCGGATCGGTTGGGCGGCGCAGGGAATACAGGCGCAGACGTAAGCCGCGCCGCTCCAGGGCGTGGATCTCCTGTGCGATGAAGGTTTCCGATAGGCGTGGATAGCCCTTGAGGACAACGGCGATTTCGCCGCCAGACAACGTATCTGAGTTACCTAAGATCATAACCGAGACGTTAGGGACGCGGTGCGCCTGGCGTCAAGGCGCTGTCCCGCGCGCGAAGGCGGCGCGGATCAATCGCTACCCTGTTGCGCGGCAAGGCGCGGAACCAGGGGCGCGACCGCGAACCGGGTGTCGCCGCGATCCAACCATTGCTGGGCCAGCTTGATGACATTGGCGCGGCCATCCAGCAGACCGGGCACCACGACACTGGACGGGGCGGCCTGTTGCGGCAGGTTGCGCAAGGCCGTCGCCATGGTTCGTGGGTCGCGGACACCATCGTCGCTCAGCATCCGCACCAGGCCCAAATCCTGCGCCCGCGACGCCCGAATGTGCTGTTCCAAGCGCGGCGTGGTGCGCGGCACGACCAGGGCCGGCTTATCGAAGGACAAAACCTCGCAGAAGGTGTTGTAGCCGCCCATGCACACAACCCCCACGGCGCGGGCCATCAGGCTTTCGATATGCGCGTCGAAGGTGATGGCCTCCACATTAGGCAAATTGCTGGCGCGTTGCAGGAAGTCCGCCTGGTGCTGGGATCCCATAAAGGGACCGAGCACAACCAGGGCCGGATAAGGCAAATTGGGATCGGTCTCGTAGGCCGATAACACCCAATCGATGATTTCCTCGCCGTCCCCGCCGCCGCCGACGGTTACCAGAATGAAGGGGTCGGCGATTTTCTCAGGCACGAAGAGCGGTGCGGTTTCCGGCACATGGCGGTTCAGATAGCCGGTGAAGGTCGTCTTATGGCGCAAGGAATCGGGGACTCCCAGGCCCTCCAAAGGATCGCATATCTGCGGCAGGCCATAGACCCAAATGGAATCGTAGTAGGCGGTCAAAGCCGGGATCGCGTTCTTACGTTTCCATTCGCTCGCCAGCACGCCCGGATCGTCCATAACGTCGCGCAGGCCCAGTACGCAGGGCGTCCCACGCGACTTGAGCATGGCAAGGGTGCTTTTCACCTCGCCGCGCAGGCCCAAGGGTTCCTTGTCGACCAGGAAAAGATCGGGATCGAAGATCTTGGCCGTATGCTCGACGATCGAACCGCGGATCGCGAGCGTATCCTCGATATCGATGTGCAAATTGAGCGGCGTGTACTCGCCGTTGCGCAACTTGATGACACCGGGAATCCGCACGAAATCGACACGCGATCGAAAATCGAAACTGCCGATGATCGGCGAGCCCGAGAGGATCAGCACGGTGAGATTGCTGGTCGCGCCAACCAGGCTGTGCGCGATTTCGCGGCACCGCCGCAAATGTCCCAGGCCAAAGCTGTCGTGGCTATAGATAAGGACGCGCTTGTTCTTGCGGCCCGGTACCATACCGTTCCCCCTCCCCCCGTTTTTGAACCGCAGCCCCATTTTGACGAACACTAGGGCACCCGGACCCGTCATAGCAAGTCCCGCACGGTCCGCGCGGCAATTCGGCCCAGGCGGGCCCGTTTACCCCCCGAACGCAATGGGATAAGGTCAGGCCGCTTTTCCGCGCGGCGGCGGCTGGACCCGATGGAGCGGCGACGGCTGGACCCGATGGAGCGGCGGCGACTGGATCCGATGGAACCGAATCTTTTCAAATATATCTGGCACCATTCGAGACGCGATCAGCTGGCGATCTTATTGCTCGTCGTCCTCTCCATGCCGTTTTATTTCCTGTCGCTCGACCTGCCCAAAATGATCGTCAATCAGGGCATATTGGGCCAGGGGTTTCCCGATCCCACAGCCAACAAGCCGTTCCTTCCAATCGAGCTGCCGTTCGGTGAGTTCCTGACGGGCGCTCCGGTTACGCTGTTCGACGGCTTTTCCCTGCGGCAAGAGGAGTTTCTGCTGTCGCTGACCTTTTCGTATGTGATCCTTTACCTGATCAATAGCGGGTTCAAGTACACGATTAATACGGGCAAGGGCCGCTTAGGTGAGCGGATGTTGCGGCGCTTGCGGTATGAACTGAGCGACCGGCTTCTGCGCTTTCCTATTCCGCATATGCGCCGCGTCAAACAAGCCGAAGTGGCGACCATGATCAAGGACGAGGTCGAACCGCTGGGCGGCTTTATCGGCGACGCCTTCGTTACGCCCGTTTTCCTGGGCGGACAGGCGATCACCGCGATAATCTTCATCCTGGTGCAGAACCACTGGCTCGGCATGGTAGCCGCCATAATTGTAGGCGTTCAGGCATACCTGGTGCCGAAAATGCGGGTGCCGATCCTGCGCTTGGGCCGACAAAGGCAGCTAACCGCCCGCCAATTGGCGGGACGCGTCGCCGAGGTGGTGGACGGCGCGGTCGAAATTCACTCGCACGACACCTCGAACCTTGAACGAGCGGACCTTGTCAGCCGCCTGGGCCGGATTTTCGATATTCGCTACGAGATCTTTCAGCGCAAGTTCATGGTCAAATTCGTGAACAATTTTTTGGCGCAGTTGACGCCCTTCATCTTTTACGGAGGTGGCGGCATCTTGGCGATCCGCGGCCACCTGGATGTCGGCGCCTTGGTCGCGGTCATTTTCGCCTACAAGGATCTGCCCAGCCCGATCAAGGAGCTGATCGACTGGGAGCAACAACGGAACGATGTCCAGATCAAATACGATCAAGTAATCGAGCAGTTTCAACCTTCGGAGATCTTGGATCCCGCGGTGCAGGACCCGGACCAGGATGCGAGCGAGCCTTTGGATGGGCAAGTTACTCTTTCAGCGGTATCGCTGGCCGACGAGTCGGGAAATCGTCTGATCCAGGCGGTTAGCTTTTCCGTCGCCTGCAACGACCACATTGCGATATTCGGCTCCTCGGACTCGGGTAAGGATCACTTGGCGCTGGTTCTGGCGCGCCTGACGGAGCCGTCGTCGGGCAGCATCAGAGTCGGCGGGCGGGACCTGACAAAGCTCCCACAATCGGTCACCGGGCGGCGCATCGGTTATCTGGGGCAGGATACTTATCTTTTCCCTCAATCGGTGCGTGAGAATCTTTTGTACGGCTTGCGCCACAAGCCGCTGCGTCAACCTACGGAAACGCCGGAGCGGCGCGCGCGCCGTAAAGCCTGGATCGCGGAAAGCCGGCGCGCGGGCAATCCGATTTGGGACATCGAAGCCGATTGGACCGATTACGAGGCGGCCGGCGCCACGGGACCTGAAGATATTGACGATCGGGTCGTCGACGTCCTCACTTTGGTCGAGATGGATGACGACGTTTACCGTTTTGGCCTTGGCGGCACGATCGACGCCGAAGCCCAGCCCGCGTTCGCCGAAGCCATCCTGCGGGCGCGGGCCGAGTTGCCCAAACGACTAGCCCAGGACAACGCGGAAAACCTGGTCGTGCGCTTCGACCCCGAATCCTACAACAAGAACGCGACCCTGGCGGAGAACCTGTTGTTCGGCACCCCGAGAAAGCAGGGGTACAAGCTGCGCGACCTCGCCCTTAACGAGCTGATGACGGACGTGCTGGATGAAATCGGCCTGTTGGATTCGACGGTCGATATGGGGGTCACCATTGCGCGAACCATGGTCGAGATCTTCGCGGATCTGCCGCCGGGCCATCCCTTCTTCGAGCAGTTCAGTTTCATTGACGCCGACGACATGCCGGACTTTCGCAACTATGTCGCCAAGGTCGACAAACAAGGCATCGAAGCGCTCGGACCGTCGGATCGCCTGGCGCTGCGCCGTCTGCCCCTGAATTACACCGAAGCCCGCCACCGTCTCGGCTTGATCGATGAAGCTATCGAGTCGCGGGCCGTGGCGGCGCGCAAATTGTTTGCGGAGCGGCTGACCAAACTGGATCCGGAGGCGGTCGCGATCTATGACCCAGACGCCTACAATTCCGCCGCCTCCCTGCAGGACAATATCCTGTTCGGCCGTATCGCCTACGGCCAGGCCAAGGCGGAAGAGATCGTCGGGCGCGCCATGACCGATCTTTTGGACGCGCTGGGCCTGCGCAAGACCGTCGTCGAAGCCGGCCTGGATTTTCAAGTCGGCGTCGGCGGCAAACGCTTGAGCGCGGCACAACGCCAGAAACTCGGCCTCGCGCGCAACTTGTTGAAGCGGCCCGACCTCCTGATCGTGAATGACGGACTAGCGGTTATGGATACCGCGACCCAGGACAAACTGCAGCGTCGCGTGCTCGAAAGACGCAAGGGCCGGGGCGTGATCTGGATGTTGCAGCGGCCCCACTCGTGTGAGCAATTCAGCCGTGTCCTGGTCATGCAGGATGGGCGCATCGTTGAACAAGGCAGTTTTGCCGACCTCAACAAACCGGGTTCGGCCTTGAGTGAATTTTTGGCCGCCGAGTAGCCGGCAGATCGGAGACCTGCAATGAGCATAGACGAGGAAGTGGAGGTCTTACGTAAGATTCCACTGTTCGCAAACATCGAACCGGCGAAGCTGAAGCTCATGTGTTTCGCCAGTCAGCGGATGACCTTCAAGTCGGGACAGACGCTCTGTGGCCAGGGCGATGCCGGTGACTCCGCTTTCATCATCCTCGAGGGCGAGGCCGATGTGGTAATCGAAAACGATGGCCCTCTGGTGGTTGCGCAGTTCGGCAAGAACGACATTATCGGCGAGATCGCGATTCTGTGCGATGTACCGCGCACGGCCAGCGTTATCGCGACCACAGAATTGACCGCCCTGGAAATCACCAAGGACCTGTTCTTTCGCATGGTCACGGACTTCCCCGAAATGGGCGTCGAGGTCATGCGGGTCCTGGCGCACCGTCTGGAACATACGACGGCTCTGTTACTAGCGGCGCGCCACGGTGCGAAGTGATCCGGCATGGCGCCCAGAGGTCGTGGCAGTTCCCCTCGTGAGCCGACTCGACATCAATATTCGCCGTCTCAAAGCCCAGCGCGCGTGCCTGAATCTGGCCGCCGAGGCGATCAGCGGCCTCACCGGCCCGGTCTTCGAATTGGGCCTTGGCAACGGGCGCACCTACGATCACTTGCGTGAGATCTTACCGGCGCGCGAGATCTTCGTGTTTGAACGCGAGGTCGCCGCGCATCCCGACTGCATCCCGGACGAGGCGCACCTGTTTCGCGGTGACTTTCACGACACCCTGCCGCGCGCGGCCGAGCGGTTCGCGGGACAGGTCGCGCTCATTCATGCCGACTTCGGCTCCGCGAATCCGGAGCGCGATGCGCGCCTGGCGGCCTTTATCGCCGAATACCTGCCTATCGCCCTGCAAGCAGGCGGCCTGGCCGCGGCCGATCGCGACGTCGGTTTCGCGCGGAGCGAACCCTTACCCCTTCCCGACAGCGTGGCGCCGGGGGTGTATTTCCTGTACCGCCAAATGGACCGGCGCCCCGGCGGCGCGCGTTAGGACTCGGTCCGGGCAATGAGCCGCTTGGATAGCGTGATCCGCCGCTTGCAGGCGCAGCGTGCCTGCCTCGACCTCGCGGCGGCGCTCATCGCAAATCTACCGGGCCCGGTCCTGGAATTCGGCTTGGGCCAAGGCCGCACCTTTGATCACTTGCGCCGGATTTGCCCAACGCGCGAGATCTTCGTTTTCGAGCGCGAGGTCGCGGCATCGGCGGAATGCGTGCCCGATAGCGACCGCTTAATCCTCGGCGATATCCGAAACACCTTAACACCGGCCGCCGGGCGCTTCGCGCGCACGGTACCCCTGGTACATAGCGATATCGGCACGGGTGATACGCGCCTAAACGCGGCGTTAGCCGGTTGCGTCTCGGCCCACCTTCCGGAGCTGTTATGTACGGGCGGAATCGTGGTGTCCGACCAGGACCTGGCGTATCCCGGCACGGTGGCGATCGATCTTCCCAAAGGGGTTCGCCCCGGGCGCTACTTCATGTACCGGGCCGGATAGCCGCCCGCCCCAGCGCAAGCGGTTCAATCTGGGAAGATCGGGCGCTAAGCCACGGCCGGTATGGTGTTTCGCATCGCCAGAACCGACACACAGGCGCGCGCGGCTTCGCGACCCTTTACCTTGAAGTGCTCGAAGAAGAAGCCACGGTGCTCCTTGGTCTCCTGAAAATGGTGCGGTGTCAGAACGGCGGAAAGAATGGGAACCTCCGTCTCCAGTTGCGCCTGCATCAGGCCGTTCAGGACGGACTGCGCCACAAAATCGTGCCGGTAGATACCGCCGTCGACGACGAAGGCGGCGCCCACAACGGCCGCATACGCGCCGGTCTTTGCTAGACTTCGCGCCTGGAGTGGGATCTCGAAGGCGCCCGGCACATCGTAGACCTCTACAATCGCTGTGTCGTCGGTTAGGCGTCCGATCTCTTCGAGGAAGGCGAGACGGCACCGATCGACGATCTCCGCGTGCCAGCGCGCCTGAACAAAGGCGACGTTCAACCCGGCGGGCTTGTCGAGGGAGCTCTGATTCATGGCATTCTCCTGTGGTATCAGGGAGCGGAATCAGGGCGTACGAAACAGCGGTTTCCCCGCTCGAAAGCGGAGCTTCCACAGCCTTGTTCTCTTCCATCCGGACTATCACCGTCGGCCCCGGAGTCTCACCGGGTCTGCTGACCCCTTTGGGCAATGCCCAAAGGGCGCTCGCGGGCTTAAGCGTCGAAAGCTTTCACCGCCGGTGGGGATTTCCACCCCGCCCCGAGAACGAGCCCCACCAACCGGCAGGACAAACGAAAATCTAGTGCAGCGACACGGGCTTGTCGATGTCCGGGTATGGGGGCCCCTGCGGTTGCCGAGGCCTCGGAGGGCCGCTATAACCCGGCCAAATCCTTGAACCCGCAAATCTTATACCTAGAGGAAATCCCCGCCATGGCGATTCAGCGGACTTTTTCGATCATCAAACCGGACGCAACCCGGCGAAATCTCACCGGCAAGGTTGTCGCGCGTCTGGAGGAAGCCGGGTTGCGCGTGGTCGCCCAGCGCCGGATCCAGATGACTCGGGCCCAGGCCGAGGGCTTCTATGCCGTGCATAAAGAGCGCCCGTTCTTTTCCAGCCTGTGTGACTTCATGACCTCGGGCCCGGTCGTGGTCCAGGTTTTGGAGGGCGAAAACGCGGTCGAGAAAAATCGTGAAGTCATGGGCGCGACCGACCCAGCCAAGGCGGCGCCTGGCACAATCCGGGCGGAGTTCGCCGAATCGATTGAAGCCAATTCGGCTCATGGCTCGGATTCCCAGGAGAACGCGGCAATTGAGATCGCCTATTTCTTCTCCCAAGTCGATATCGTCGGATGACAAGCGGGGGGTAACGGGCAGACGCGGCCTGGTTTGAGGTTCCACCACACTAGGTCAGGAAAATCGCCATTCCCGCCAGGACAACGATCACGAAAGCCGTTGACCAACACATCAACTTGACGAAGCCGTGCCATTGCCGGCGGTGTGCCTGGAGCATTTGGTCGTCAGCCATGGCGTCTTTCTCTCCCTAGTCGCCCGCGGCCCCCGTGGCCCGCGAAATCGTTCATCCTCATACTCGATCGGGCGCCGTGCGGGCAAGTCCCGCCTCAGCACCCATTTTCAACTGCTGTTGCATCCAAGTCCGGAAATTGGCCGTATAGGTGACGATGCTGCATCGATACGCTCTCAAGGCCGCTATCCTAACGGGCTCCGCTATTCTTTCCGCGTGTTCGCCGCTCAAGGCCGTCAATTTCCTGTCTTCAAGCGGAGAATTCGAGCGTAGCGCAGGCATCGCATACGGCCCCGAAGATCGGCACAAGCTGGATGTCTACCGCCCGATGGTGCCCGAGGCAAAGCGGACAGTCGTGGTTTTCCTTTATGGCGGCGGTTGGAGGAGCGGCGAGCGGGAAGACTATCGCTTCGCGGCGGAGGCCTTCGCCGCGCGCGGCTATGTCACCGTGGTGCCCGATTACCGCCTGTATCCACAGGTTCGCTTTCCCACCTTCGTCGAGGATGCGGCGCGGGCCCTGACTTGGGTTCGGCGGAACGTAAGAGAATTCGGCGGAAATCCGGACCGATTGGTCCTCGTCGGTCACTCGGCAGGCGCGCATTCCGCGGCCCTAGTCGCGCTCGACCGGCGCTACCTCGATACCGCCGGGGTCCCGGAGGAATCGATCTTGGGAGTCGTCGGTTTGGCGGGACCCTATGGATTCGATCCCACAACCTACCCGACGACCAAAGATATCTTCGCGACCGCGCGCCGTGCGGACGACACCCGCCCGATCGCCTTTGCGCGCACCGGCGCACCGCCGATGCTCCTCATACACGGCCTGGACGATTCGATCGTCGAGCCACGCAACTCCGAATCCCTGGCCATGGCCTTGAGGGACAGGGGCGCGGTGGCGCGCTACCTGCCTCTCGCCAATGTCGGCCACCCGGGCGTTCTCCTAGCCCTGACATCGACTTTCGAGGACTTGGGACCGGTCATGCCGGAAACGGTGGCTTTCATTCAAGGATTGCAGCCCCGAAAGCTAGTCGGGAGCGCCGTTACCTGCAATTTCGGCTATCTCGCCGCGAACGCGGACCCGGCCCTCCGCGATCAGGCGCAAGCAGTGTGGATAGAGCCGGTGCTCAGCTTCCAACACGCGTGCCGCCAGGGTATCGGCGGTATCGTCCGCTAGGACCCGCACGACGGCCTGACCGACAATGGGTCCGCTATCCATCTCGTGGCGGACGAAGTGCACGGTGCAACCGTGTTCCTTGGCCCCGGCGGCCAGTGCACGCCGGTGCGTGTCCAAGCCCTTGAAGGCCGGCAGAAGGGCGGGATGGATATTGATCAGACGATCGCGCCAGTGCTGGACGAACTCGGCCGACACGAGGCGCATAAAGCCCGCCATGCAAATGAGTTCGGCTTCAACCGCCTCGAAGGCCTCGGTCACGGCGGCGTCGAAGGCTTCGCGGCTGGCGAAATCGCGGTGCGGCACGACCCGGGTGGCGACTCCGACGGCCTTAGCTCGGGCCAGGCCTTGGGCGTCGGCGCGGTTGGAGACGACAAGCACGATCTCGGCCGGAAAATCCGGTGCGGCGCAGGCGTCGAGCAGGGCCTGCAAATTGCTGCCCCGGCCGGAGATCATGACCCCAACGCGCAAGCGCCGCATGCCACTCATCCGTCGCCCAGAAGATCCAGGGCCTCGATCGAGACCGCGGCAGCGCCGGGCGCGCGCGCGGCGATGCGCCCGATTCGATGGACCGTTTCGCCCTGGTCCCTCAGCACCTGCGCCGCCGCTTCCGCCGCCTCGGGCGCGCAAATCGCCATCATCCCTAGGCCGCAGTTGAAGGTCCGCGCCATGTCGGCCGCCGGCACACCGCCGCTGCGCGCCAGCCAGTCGAACACAGGCGGGCACGGCCAGGCGCGGGCGTCGAGTTCGGCGGCGACCCCGGCCGGCAGGACGCGCGGCAGATTCTCGACTAGGCCACCGCCCGTGATATGGGCCAGGGCCTTGATATGGCCGGCGCGACTCGCGGCCAAGCAGCTCTTAACGTAAAGCCGGGTCGGGGTGAGCAGGGCGGCGCCCAGGGATTGCGCGGGGTCGAAAGGAGCTGGGCCGGCAAGATTCTGGTCCAGATCGGCCAGGATCCTGCGGACCAAGGAAAACCCGTTCGAGTGCAGGCCGCTGGAGGCAAGGCCGAGCACGATATCGCCGACCGCGACCGCCGCGCCGGTGAGAGCCTGGCCGCGCTCAACCGCGCCGACCGCGAACCCCGCCAAATCGTAGTCGCCGGGCGCGTAAAGGCCCGGCATCTCGGCGGTTTCGCCGCCAATCAGGGCGCAATTCGTCTCCCGGCAAGCGGCGGCGATACCGGCGACAACCGCGCGCGCGGCCGCCACGTCCAATTTGGCGGTCGCGTAGTAGTCCAAGAAAAACAGCGGCTCGGCGCCTTGGACCACCAAGTCGTTCACGCACATGGCGACCAGATCGACCCCGATGGTGTCGTGTTTGTCGGCCTCGATCGCCAGTTTGACCTTGGTGCCGACCCCATCGTTGGCGGCGACCAGCAGGGGATCCTTGAAGCCAGCCGCCTTCAGGTCGAAAAACCCACCGAACCCGCCCAAGGCAGCCGCCGCGCCGGGGCGCGCCGTCGCCCGGGCGAGCGGCTTGATCGCCTCGACCAGAGCGTTCCCAGCCTCGATATCGACCCCGGCGTCTTTGTATGTATGCTTGCTGGCGCTAGATATAGCATCCTCCCGCCACATGGGGTATGAAGGCCGCAGCCCGGCCGTGTGCCGGGATGGGATAACGCCGCGCCCGCGGGGCGGGGCGAAGATACTTCATAAAGGGCGCTTTGCAATGCGCTTTCACAGCGCCGCCTCGGCGGTTCTAGTCGGAATTTTCCTGGTAACCGCCGCGCGCGGGGTGCTCGGCGCCCCTGAAGCTTTCATCGTGCGCGGCATCCTTGTCGACGTGACTGCCGAGGCGGCCACCGGCGCGCGCGACGCGGCGCATGCCCAAGGACAGGCTGAGGCGTTCCAGCGTTTGATGGCGCGCTTGTTGCCCCGCGACGAACTGGCTGGCATGCAACCCATCGAGCCGGGCCGGGTCGTGGAATTCGTCTCGGATTTCGAGGTCGCCGCCGAGCGCACCTCGGACGTGCGGTATCTGGCCGAGATCACGGTCCGCTTCAACGAGGAAGCGGTGCGCCGCTTTCTGGCCAGTAATGGCCTCGCCCATGCCGAAACGCAGAGCAAACCGGTCGTTGTCGTGCCGATATTCGGCGCCGCGGACTCGCCGCGGTTGTGGGAGGAGGGAAATCCTTGGTGGGCGGCCTGGGCTACCCGGCCTCCGGGTGGGGGATTGGTTCCCCTCGTCGTTCCGCTCGGAGACCTGGGCGACATCGGCGCGGTCAATGCGAGGCAGGCACTGAGCGGAGAGATGGAACCCTTGAACGGGCTCGCGCGCCGGTATGGCGCGGATGATGTACTCATCACACAGGCCATCCAGCAAGGCGACCCCGCGCTAGGCCCGGTCACCCTGCAGATAGGCACCAGCCGCTTCGGCCGGCGGCAGCAAAACACAACCATCGAAACCTTTGTTCAGGCCGAAGGCGAAGACCTGCTGGCGCTGTACGCCCGGGCCGCCGATATCGTATCGGAAGGCGTGCAGGAAGACTGGAAGCAGCGCAACCTCCTGCGCCCCGGCCAGGCGCAACGCATCACGGTAGCGGTGCCGTTAAGCGGCCTGAACGAATGGCTAAAAATCAGACGGAGCCTCGGCGGAGTCGCGGGCGTTCAGCGCAGTGACGTCGTGACCTTGTCGCGAACCCGTAGCGAGGTCGACATCAGCTTTGTCGGGGATGAACAGCAACTCGTACTCGCGATGGCGCAGAGCGACCTCGATCTCTCCTACGACGAGGCAGAAGGGTGGTTGCTGCGCGTTACCGGCGCCCCCGTGCCTAATACCTCTGCGCCCAGTGCCCCCGCACCCAATGCCCCGGCCAGCGAGTGAACGCGCGGGGCGTCCTTTCACTTCTACCCAACATCATCACGCTAGCGCGCTTGTTAGCGGTGCCGGTCACTGTCTACCTTATTTTGCGCGGCGCGTTCGTTCCCGCGTTCTGGCTGTTCGTCGCGGCCGGTATTTCGGATGCCGTCGACGGTTTTCTCGCCAAGCGCCTCAACGCGGTGAGCGTGATTGGTGAGTTTCTCGACCCCTTGGCCGACAAGGCGCTCCTGGTCAGTGTCTTCATCGCCCTCGGGTACCTCGATCATGTCGCGATGTGGTTGGTTATCCTGATCGTGTTCCGCGACCTACTGATCATCGGGGGCGCGATTCTGTTTCAAACCTTGACCCAATCGCTCGAAGTAAATCCGCTGTACATCAGCAAGATAAATACGGCGGCTCAGATTATCTTGGCCTGCGCCGTCCTGGCGCAGCTGGCTTCCGGCTGGAATGCGGCGGACGCGACGCTGGTCCTAACTTACTTTGTCGGAGCGACAACCTTTCTGTCGGGCGCGGCCTATGTCATTAAGTGGGGCTGGATGGCGGTGGTGATGGAGCGGGAGAAGTAATCTCTTGGGCAAGACTCGCGCGCAAGGGGCAGGGATGACGATCGAACGGCAGGTCCGTTTTTGGCTGATCGGCTTCGCAATTTTCGGAATCGCCGTGTTTTTCCTGCGCGACGTCTTGCTTCCCTTCGTCGCCGGTATGGCGATCGCATATCTGCTCGATCCGATCTGCGACCGGCTGGAAGGCTGGCGCTTATCGCGAACCCTATCGACGGCCATTCTAACCGCAGTGTTCGTACTCGTGGCCGTGAGCGCGGCCTTGGTTCTGGTGCCGGTCGTGGCCGGACAATTGGTCAATCTGATCAAGAACGCGCCCGACTATGTGGACTCACTACGCACCACGGCCGCCAATTTAGTCACGGTCATCGAGGCGCGGGTCGACCCGACCGTCATTGAAAAAATTCGCGGCGCGTTAGCCGGGTCGGCCGAGCGTCTGGTCGAGTGGGCGACCGGTCTGCTTGGCGGCCTGATTAGCGGCGGGGTGGCGCTGGCCAATCTGCTGTCCTTGCTGATCATCACCCCAATCGTCACCTTCTACCTGCTGCGCGACTGGGATCGGATCGTGACATCGATCGATTCTTGGATGCCGCGCGATCACGCGCCGACGATTCGCCGCCTGCTGCACGATGTGGACGAGCGTTTGGCCGGATTCCTGCGCGGCCAGGGCTTGGTTTGCCTGACCTTGGGCATCTTCTACGCCATCGCCCTGTCCCTGGCCGATCTACAGTTCGGCCTGATCGTCGGCCTGGTCGCCGGCCTGGCCTCCTTCATTCCCTTCGTGGGCACGATCATCGGTTTGCTGCTGTCGGTCGGATTGGCCCTGGTTCAGTTCGACGACTGGATACGTATCGCCATTATCGCCGGAATTTTCGTTTTCGGTCAGATGGTCGAGGGCAACATCCTGACGCCGCGATTGGTCGGCGGCCGGGTTGGCCTGCATCCGGTGTGGATCATGTTCGGGCTCTTGGCCGGGGGCGCGTTGTTTGGCTTTGTCGGCATGCTTTTGGCAGTGCCGATGACGGCCGCCATAGGTGTCGGTGTGCGTTTCGCGCTCGAACAATACAAAGACAGCACGATCTATCGGGGTAGTAACCAAGACGATGACACCGATAGCGATGCCGATGACGAAGCCGCTTTAAAGACATGAGCAGCGCCGCACAGTTAACTTTCGATCTAGGTCACCGCCCGGCGCTGGGCCGCGAGGATTTCCTGGTCGCACCGAGCAACGAGGTAGCGGTCGCCTGGATCGATCGATGGCCGGCGTGGCCGGACCCGGTACTCGCGCTCCATGGCCCCGCCGGTTGCGGCAAAAGCCATCTGTGCGAGGTGTGGCGCGCGGCCAGCGGGGCGGTACGGATCGACGGCGCCAAGCTGGCCGCTGCCGATCCGCCGGCGCTTTTAGGCGCGGCAACCGCCTGCGCCCTCGACGATGTCGAGGATGCCCTCGCCGGAAGCGGCGAGAGCGCCGGACGGCTACTTCACCTCTACAATATGCTCGCGGAGCGCGGTGGCCATATGCTCTTGATCGGCCGGGCCGCACCGGCCCGCTGGCGTGTGGCGTCGCGCGACCTAAAGACCCGCTTGGCCTCGGTGCCGGCGGTCGCGCTGACCGCACCCGGCGACGCCTTGATCGAGGCAGTTATGATCAAGCTGTTCGCCGACCGGCAGTTGCGCGTTGGGGCCGATGTCGTGCGTTTCTTGATGCCGCGCATGGAGCGGTCCTTCACCGCCGCGCGGACCTTGGTCGGCGCACTGGACCGCGCGGCGCTGGCGGGCCGCAGGGAGATCACCGTGCCCCTCGCGCGCGCCGTCTTGGCGGACCTGGACGGAGCCGACGAAAACTAAACGGGGCAGGAGGAGGCGATAATGGATTTGGGTTTAAAGGGCAAAACGGCGCTGGTTTGCGCGTCCAGCAAGGGATTGGGCCGGGCCTGCGCCCTGGCGCTGGGGCGTGAGGGCGTCGAACTGACAATTGTCGCGCGCACCGCCGAGACGCTGGAGACGACGGCCAAGGAGATTGAGCGCGAGACCGGTGTCCGGGTCGTGGCCGTGGCCGCTGATATCACCAGCGCCGCGGGCCGCCAAGCGGCGCTGGCCGCCTGTCCGGAGCCCGACATCCTGGTCAATAACGCAGGTGGCCCGCCGCCCGGCGATTTTCACGATTGGGAACGCGACGATTGGATCAAGGCGCTCGACGCGAACATGTTGACCCCGATCGAGTTGATCAAGGCAACGGTCGATTCCATGATTGCCAAGCGATTTGGGCGGATCGTCAATATCACCTCCTCGGCGGTCAAGGCGCCGATCGATATTCTGGGCCTCTCGAACGGCGCGCGCGCCGGCCTGACCGGTTTCGTCGCCGGGATCGCCCGCAAGACGGTGCGCCACAACGTGACCATCAACAATCTCTTGCCCGGCCCGTTCGAGACCGACCGTTTGCGCCAAAATATGCAAGTGCAGGCCGACAAGGCGGGCCGGCCGGTCGAGGAGGTCACCAAGGAGCGCATGGCGGGCAATCCGGCGGGACGCTTCGGCGATCCGGAAGAATTCGGCGCCGCCTGCGCGTATCTCTGCGGCCAAAAGAGCGGCTTTATCACCGGCCAGAACCTGCTTCTCGACGGCGGCGCTTTTCCGGGCACGCTTTAAGCTGGTGGGCCCAGCCGGCGGCGGCTGTTACAAGTATTTAACAAAACGGTAGCATTGGCCGGGTCGCGGTGCGTTATCAATGGCCTAGGGAAGGGCGTTCGCCGGTCGGCGCCTCGCAGGGTCAGGGAAGGGTTATCGGGCGATGGCCCTGGAGTATATCCGGGGGCATTGTCACTACTGCCATGCACGAAGAGTACGAACTGAAACTGGCGCTATCGCCGGAACAGCTCGAGAAACTCCCGCGCAACCCTTTGCTGCGCGCCCTGACGCACGACCGTAAGGCGCCCATTCGCCTTTTCAGCACCTATTACGATACGCCCGCCGGTCTCTTGCACAAGCGCGCCATGGCGCTTCGGGTCCGCCGCGCTGGGCGCACCCGGACCCAAACCCTGAAGGTCAAGGCCAATGGAACCAGCGGTCTACAGCACTTTCAGGAGTACGAATCGCCCTTGCCCGGCGATGGGCCCGACTTGAACCGCGTCGATTCCCCGCAACTCAAAGCCATGTTCGAGGAAACCGGACTGGCGGCTCAGATCGGCCCGGTCTTCACGACCGATTTCGCCCGGCGGAAAATCCGTGTGCGCTTGTCAGACAGTGAGATCGAAGTCGCGCTCGATCGCGGAACGATCCGCTCGGGCGACAACTCCATGCCGATTTGCGAGGCGGAGCTGGAACTCGTCTCAGGCAATCCCGCGCGCATTTACGAATTGGCCCTGGCCTTGCGGGACAGCGTGGCGTTTCGCCTTGAGTTTCGGACCAAGGCCGGACGCGGATACGCGTTGGCCATGAACGCGCCGGCACGGCCGGTCACGGGCGCGAAACCGGCCCTGACTCACGATTTGACGGCAAGCCGGGCATGGGCCGCCATCGCCCACGCTTGCCGCGACCAGATTCAAGGCAACGAACCTGCAGTCCTGAACGGCCCCGGTGGCGACCCCGAGGGCGTGCATCAGATGCGGGTGGGCATTCGCCGCCTGCGCGCCGCAATTCGGACTTTTCAGCCGATCCTCGACGCCGAGTCCGTGGCTTACCTGAAGGCGGAACTGAGTTGGATGCAGGGCGAATTGGGCCCGGCCCGCGATTGGGACGTCTTCGCGACCGAGACCTTGCCGCCGGTTCAAGCCGCCCTTCCCGACGAAGCCGCTTTCAGCGCCCTGGTCAGCGCGTCGGAGGCGGCCCGGCGTCAGGCTTATGACCGGGCTCATACGGCGATCGCCGATCCACGTTATGTGCGCCTGCTGCTGCGCCTAAACCTCTGGTTGCAAGAGGGAACGCTTGTCGCCGGCCGCGGGGAAGACGTGGCACCGGGCGGGACCGAGCCGGTGACGGAATTTGCGGCGCGAGCCCTGCGTCACTACGGAAAAAAGCTACGCAAGGCGGGGCGAAACCATACGGTTTTGAGCGCGGAAGAACTTCACGATTTGAGAATCAAGACCAAGAAACTTAGATACGCGATCGAGTTTTTCCGGGGCTTGCACTCGGATCGGGCGGTGAAGAAGACCTTGAGTGCCCTGATTGGGGTCCAGGATGCGCTCGGTGCCATGAACGATTCAGTGACCTGCCATCGGCTTTTGAAGGACTTGCGCGTGCGCGCCGCGCTGAGCGGCAACTTCGGTAAACCGCTGACCGAACGTGCCCTCGGCCTTGTCGCCGGCTGGCAGGCCGCCACGCTCGCGCATCGCACCCACAATTTCGCGGACCTTTGGTCGGCCTACCGCAAATCCAAGGTTTTCTGGTCGTAATCGCCTCGGCGCACTAGGGTGTGGCGGCGGAGACGACGGGAGGACGCGCATGCTTTTCATGGTGATCGAACGCTTCAAGGACCGTGACGCGCTGGCGGTTTATCGCCGTTTCCGCGACCAGGGCCGTATGACGCCCGAGGGCCTGTCTTTCGTCGGCAGCTGGGTCGAGGCCAATTGCGACCGCTGTTTTCAGCTCATGGAATGCGAGGACGTCCGTCTACTGCAGGTCTGGGCGGCGCATTGGCGCGATCTCGTGACCTTTGAGTTCGTCCCCGTGGCGCCGGGCAAGGAAACGGCGGCCGCGCTGGCGCCCTATTTGGATTTGGCGCCCGGCGATGCCGGCGCCTAGCGTTTTATCCGAGGTCTCCCGGCCGCAGAAAATGGGTCAAGCGGCCTTTGCCACGCTCGACATCCCGCCAGAGCGCGATCTCAAAGGTGAGCACGGCGAGCGCGGCGGTCGGATACTTTTCCGACAAGGTTCGCACAGCACCGGGATCGGATCCCGGTCCGCGCAACGCCGCCGCCAGCCATTCCAGGCCCGGGTTGTGGCCGATCATCAGCACAAGGTCGGCCGCCTCGATACTTCGCACCGTATCCAGCAAGACCTGCGGCGCGGCAAGATAAAGGCCGCGGCGGATCTGCACCTGCGGTTCGCAACCCAGCTCCGGCGCGACCAGATCCCAGGTTTCGCGCGCGCGCCGGGCTTGGGAGCACAAGATGAGGTCAGGGCTCAAACCAAGGCCGCGCATGGCGCGGCCGATGCGCGGCGCGGCCTCGATTCCGCGCGGAGCCAGGGGCCGGTCGAAATCGCCCAGACCGCGGCCGCCCCGATCCGCCTTAGCATGTCGCAGCAAAGCAAGGGTCTTCATGGCACATCCGTCGAGAGTTTGCCTAGGGGATTGGCGGGCGCTAATTTCGTAACGATATCTTTCTAGGATATCACGTCACCGTGGCAGACGTGCGCACGATTGCGCGCGCAATGGTGGATTTGATCGAAGGAGCGATCGGGCATGGTTGAATTGGCCGGGCAGCGCGGCAAAAAGGCTGAAACCGAAGTGGACGGCGTTTCGAGCGCGCCGGAGCCGGGTCCGGAGCCGGGTATTGCGACCGACGCCCCGGAGCGCCTGATCAACCGTGAACTCTCGTGGTTGAAATTCAACGAGCGTGTGCTCGACGAGGCCGCCAACCCCGGTCACCCGATACTCGAGCGAGTCCGCTTCCTATCGATCTCCTTCAGCAACCTCGACGAATTTTACATGGTGCGTATCGCCGGCCTGAAAGGGCAGGTCGGTGCCGGCGTTAAAGCCCCCAGTCCCGACGGGCTGACGCCGGAGCAACAACTCAGTGAGATTACCAAGAACGTGACGGTCTTAATGCAGCGTCAGCAAGTTATCTGGCGCGGCTTGCGCGAGGAATTATCGGCTAGCGGCGTCGGGGTGCTGCGGACAGAAGACCTGAACGACGACGATCGAGCCTGGCTGGACACTTACTTTAACGACCAGATTTTTCCGGTTTTGACACCGATCGCGATTTCGGCGGCGCACCCGTTTCCCTTCATCCCGAACGGCGGCTTCTCGATGGCGCTGGAAATGATCAACCCGGACAATCAGGAAAAGCTTGTGGGATTGATTCCCATGCCGTCGCAGGTAGAGCGCTTTGTCCGCTTGCCCGGGAAGAACGTGCGCTTCATTCGCTTGGAGCAAATTATCCGGCTTTTTATCGATACTTTGTTTCCTGACATAGAAGTGGCCGGGTTGGGGTTTTTCCGGGTCTTGCGCGACAGCGATATCGAAATCGAGGAAGAGGCCGAAGACCTTGTGCGGGTGTTCGAATCGGCCTTGAAACGGCGCCGCCGCGGTATCGTGATCCGTCTGACCATCGATTCGGACATGCCCGAATACCTGCGCGACTTCGTACGCGAAGAGCTAGACGTCGCGCCCGAGGATATGGTCGAGCTCGACGGCCTACTCGGCTTGTCGGACACCAGCCAACTGATCGTCGGCGACCGGCCGGACCTGGTCTTTTCGCCGTATAACGCGCGCTTTCCCGAAAGAGTGCGCGATTTCGGCGGCGATTGCTTCGCGGCGATCCGCACCAAGGACATCATCGTCCATCACCCCTACGAAAGCTTCGACGTGGTCGCGCAATTCATCCGCCAGGCCGCGGCCGATCCGGCGGTCGTCGCGATCAAACAAACGCTGTACCGAACCAGTGAGAATTCGCCGGTGGTCAAGGCCCTCACCGAAGCGGCGGAAGCCGGTAAATCGGTCACGGCGCTGGTCGAACTCAAGGCGCGTTTCGATGAGGAGCGCAACATCCGCTGGGCGCGCAATATGGAACGCGCGGGCGTGCACGTCGTATACGGATTCATATCCCTGAAGACGCACGCGAAAGTGTCCCTGGTGGTGCGGCGCGAGGGCGACGCTTTGCGTTCCTACGTGCATTACGGGACAGGAAACTATCATCCGGTCACGGCCAAGATTTATACCGACCTATCGTTTTTTACCTGCACCCCCGCCTACTGCCGGGATGCCGCCCGTTTGTTCAACTATATGACCGGTTACGCCAAGCCGAAGCCGATGGAGAAGATCGCGATCGCGCCGCTGACCCTGCGCGCCCGGCTCTTGACTCTGATCGAGGAGGAAGCCACGCACGCGAAGGCCGGCCGCCCGGCGGCCATTTGGGCGAAGATGAACTCCCTGGTCGATCCGGCGATCATCGACGCGCTTTATCGCGCTTCGCGGGCCGGGGTGCCGATCGAACTCGTCGTGCGCGGTATTTGCTGTTTGCGGCCCGGTGTGAAAGGCCTGTCCGACAATATTCGCGTTAAGAGCATCGTCGGCCGGTTCTTGGAGCACAGCCGCATTGTCTGTTTCGGGTCGGGCAAAGGCCTGCCCTCGCCGGAAGCCAAGGTATTCATCTCTTCGGCGGATTGGATGCCGCGAAACCTGGACCGCAGGGTCGAGGTTCTGCTACCCATCGAGAACCCGACCGTGCATCAGCAGATACTCGAGCAAATCATGGTCGCCAATTTGAACGACGAGGCTCAAAGCTGGATCCTGGATCCCGATGGGGAATACAGACGCGTTCAGGCTGGCGAAAATGCCTTTAGCGCCCACACCTTCTTCATGACCAATCCCAGTTTGTCCGGACGGGGCAGCGCCCTGAAGAAGTCGAAGAAGGTGCCGCGGCTGGTTCTTAGAAAGCATTGAGCGTCTCGTGACTTCGGGCCCGATAGCGCTCCCCGTGTGCGCGCCGGCGCGTCCCGGCACCTTGGCCGTGATCGACATCGGATCCAACTCGATCCGCCTGGTCGTTTACGATCCCCAGCACCGCGGCGCCGTGACGCTTTTCAACGAGAAGGTCCTTTGCGGCTTGGGGCGCGGCTTGGCCAAGACCGGCAAGCTCAATCCCGAAGGGGCCGCGCTGGCGCTCGATAACCTGGTCCGCTTCACCCGCCTGGCGCATGCCATGGGCGTTTCCAGGGTCGATCTGCTGGCCACGGCCGCCGTGCGCGATGCCGAGGACGGTCCCGCGTTCAAGGCGGAAGTCGAAGCCTTGAGCGGCCATCGGGTCCGGGTGCTTAGCGGTCAGGAGGAAGGCCGCCTTTCGGCGCTGGGAGTCGTCGCGGGATTTCCCGGCGCGCACGGCGTCATGGGCGATTTGGGCGGTGGCAGCCTGGAACTGGTGGAATTGGTCGAGGGCCGGCCCGGGCGATCCGTCACCCTGCCGCTGGGTCCTTTCAAGTTGATGGACACCTGCGCGGGAAAAGAAGCCGAGATCGCGCGCGAGGTCGATCGGTGCCTGGCGAAGGTCGATTGGCTGGACCAGTTGCGCGGGACCGGCGACTTCTTCGCGGTCGGCGGCGCGTGGCGCAACCTGGCGCGGATTGGCATGGCGCAACGCGGATACCCCCTGCGTGTGATCCACGGCTATGTCATGGGGCGCGACGAACTGGTCAAGCTCGCCGCCGTCATCGGCCGTCAGAGTAAGCGGTCGCTCGCGCGAATTGGGGGTGTGACCAAGGCGCGGCTAGAAATACTACCGACCTCTTCCGTGGTCCTAAGCCGGGTCATACGCGCCCTGAAGTGCGACACGGTGCGGTTCTCGGCCTTCGGCCTGCGCGAAGGACATGCCTTCGATCTCTTGTCTCCGGGAGAACAGGCACTCGACCCGCTTCTGACGACCTGCATCGAAATCGCCCGGCGGGATGCACGCTTCGACCACATAGGCGATCCCTTAGCCGCCTGGACCGACCCCTTGTTCCCCAAGGAGACGCCCGAAGCCCGGCGCTTGCGCCAGGCATCCTGCCTGCTCTCCGATCTCGCCTGGCGCGAGCATCCCGATTACCGCGCCAAGCAGGCCCTGTTCCGGATCCTGCATTTCCCCTTCATCGGATTGAGCCATGCGGAGCGCGTGTTCCTGGGTCTGGCGGCGTATTTGCGCTATGGCGGGCGGGCGGAAAGCGCGGACTTCAGGCCGTACCGAAGCTTGCTCTCGGCCGAAGAGGTGCGCGCCGCCCGCGTCCTGGGCCTGGCGCAGCGCCTCGCCTATCAGCTCTCGGGCGCGACGCGGGAGGTCCTGGCCCAATGCGCTCTGGACTTCGACGACAAGCGCACACTGCATCTTATTTTGCCCGAGGACGGCACAGTCCCGGCCGGCGAGGCGGTCGAGCGCCGCCTGGTGGCCCTGGCCGAGGCGTTGGAGGCCAAGGCCTATACCATTGGCGGCTAGTTAACCCGCTCGGGCGAAAAGAGCGTTGGCTTCCTCGAAGCGGCGCATTGAGCGCTCGGCGTCGAAATCTTGCTCCTCGAGGGTCTCCGGGTCCCATTCGCTGCGCCCCGGGGCGAAGAAATCGCCGCCATAGATATGGATCGCGCCGGTCAGGCGCGGAATCGGATTGGTCACCGAGTGGATGATATCGCGCCCGAGCGGCGCGACGTCGCCCCGGCCCAAGGCTTTGGCGCCCGCGGCCTCGATCCGCCCGCCCCGGCTGCCGGGCACACGGCGCCAGAAAATGTTGTCCTCGCGCCCGCTATAAATCCCAATGACGGCCCAAATATTGTGGTTGTGCGGCAGGAGCGTCATGTACGGCGCCCAAACGATGTTCAAGATAGTCAGATCCGGGGTGTGGTGGAGCTTTTGAAGTTCGGCGCGCTTAGGCTCGCCCAAGGCCTTCACCACGGCGGCGGGATCGCTGACCGCCCGCCGCGCGACTTCCCGCACCGCCTTGGTGCCCGGATCCTCGGCCAGGGCCACCCGGCAATCTTCGGTAAAGCGCTCAACATCGAACACGGCATCGTCCTCCCTCGCGCGATCATGGAAAGGATCACCTGGAGGGTCAAGGCTTGCGCGGTGCGGCCGCATGACCGACCCCGCCTCAGCAAAGCGCTCTGCCCTGGACTCCCCGCCTAAGGTTGTGGCGCGTGACAGGTGTGGTCTATCTAGGGATAGGAAGTCTCGAAACCGGGGTACGGCCCCTTAGCGCCATCCTCCGAAGGAGAACGCGCCCCGCATGCTGCTTGCCTGGTTCATCGCCCTCGCGCTGGTCGTCTTGACGGTCGTGATTCACTACGAATCCTTGCGGCTGTTATCCGGGCATTTGGATGCCCTGAAGCTCCCCCTGCGGGTGCGGGTGCGTATGATTCTGGTTATGCTGGCTATCTTCTTGACCCATATCGTCGAGGTGCTGATCTTCGCCGTCGGGTTCATGGTTGCCTCGCGTGGGCTGGGGCTCGGCACGCTGGTCGGCGAGGCGGGGACCTCGTTCCGCGACTTCGTCTACTATTCGATGGTCAGCTATACCTCGCTCGGCCTGGGCGATATCTTCCCGACCGGCGGCCTGCGCCTGATCACCGGCATCGAGGCGCTGGTCGGTCTCTTGATGATCACCTGGTCGGCCTCCTTCACCTTCCTTTACATGCAGCGTTTCTGGAAGCTGGGCCGCAAGGGACCGGGCGGCGAGGGCTAAGGCATGGCTATCTCGCGTACGGTCTCGACCACGCTGTTTGTGCGGCTGCCCTCTTGCCGCGTTACTGTGTACTCACCCCGGTAGGCTCCAGGCGGCCAGGCATCGCCGCGCCGTTTACGGCCGGCGTAGCGCATCGACTGGGCCTTGGGACTGTCGAGGCGGCCCGACCATTCCGCCAGAACTTCGCCGTTTGGGCCGGTCAGGCGAATCTCCTCACGGTCCCCGGCGCGCAGGCCCCAGGCCGCGGCCCAGAATACCAGGGCGGGGGAGTCGGTTTCGGGCGCGGGCGGCGGCGTTTCGCCCAGCGCGACCGCAAGGTCGAGCGGCCCGCTGGCGAAACCCGCGTCCAAAAGGCCGCCGGCCCGATACGCCAGGGCGGTTTGCGCCGCGGCAGTCCACAAGGACGACCCGCTTTGTCCGCAGCCGCCTTCGGGCGCCCGGCCGGTGAAGGGGTCGAGCGTTCGTTCATTCTGGGTCACGCCGAAATGCAGGTGCGGGAATTCGGTCCTGCCCGACAGTCCGATCAAGCCGAGGCGGGTTCCGGTCTCGACCTGCTGACCCGGTTCGACCGCGATGCTGCCGTTACGCATGTGGCTGTATTGGCTCCGCCAGCCGCCGCCGTGATCGATCACCACGCCGTTGCCGGCTTCGCGCCCGCGCACCGTGTCTTCGCCGCGCTTGCGGAAAGAGATATCGGGCTCACCATCTCGCACGCGAAGCACCACGCCCGGCGCGGCAGCTAGGACCGCGACCCCCGCGGTCATGACCCGTAAACTGGACACGCGGATATCGACGCCCCGGTGGCCGTCGTAGGTGAGCGGACCGCAAGCTTGGTCTTTGGCATCCGGTCCCGGCGCGTGGTCGAGGTAATTCTGGACCACGCAGACGGCGCCGATTTGGCAATCGACGGGCAGGGCGAAGCGCGGATCTTCTGCGGCTGCGAAGGCCGGCGCCATAAGAACAGCCAGAAAAACCAGGCCTTGCCTCACGGCAATCATCGGAACCGGCTCTAAGAGGCCTTCGCCTGTTTGCCGGGGACCGACACCAGACGGACCTTGCGGCCCTCGGCCGCCAGGGCCAACTCACCGCGCTTGAGGGCCAGCGCATCCTGGCCGAAAACCTCCAGGCGCCAGCCGGTCAGGGCCGGGACCGGTGCGTTATCGTCGGCCGCGATCGCCTCCAAGTCGGCCGTGTTGGCGACCAGTTTTTGCGCGACCTCGTGGTCTTCGCACTTCATCTTCAGTAAGACTTTCAAAAGATCGACCATCGGCCCCAGACCGGCCGGGCGCTCGGCGCGCGGCGGCGAGGCCGGGCGGTCGGCCTCCGGCACGGCCAGCCCCTCGGCAATCGCCCTCAGGATCGCCTGGCCGATTCGGCCCTGCGCAACCTCGCGCGACAGGCCGCGCGTGCGGGCCAGATCGTCGACCCCGGTCGGATGGTGGGCCGCGATATCGAAGAGCTGCTCGTCGCGCAAGACGCGGTTGCGCGGCACATCGCGGCGCTGCGCCTCGTTCTCGCGCCAGGCCGCGAGGGCCCGCAAAATCGCCAGGTAGCGAGGGTCGGCCGAGCGGGTCTTGAGTCGTAGCCAAGCGGTTTCCGGCAAAAGCTGATACGTTTTGGGCGCGGTCAGGACCGCCATTTCCTCGTCCAGCCAAGCAGTTCGGCCGCTCTTTTCCAGGAGCCGGCGCAGCTTTTCGTATACTGGCCGCAGGTGGATGACATCGGAGAGCGCGTAGTCGACCTGACGCTTTTTCAAAGGCCGGTGCGCCCAGTCGGCGAACCGCGACGACTTATCGATCTTGGCCCCGCTCAGCTTGCGCGCCAGGGTATCGTAACCCACCGACTCGCCGAACCCGCACACCATGGCCGCCACCTGGGTATCGAAGATCGGCGCCGGCAGGGCGTCCATGAGCAGATAGAAAATCTCCATGTCCTGACGGGCGGAATGAAAAACCTTCAGAATTTTGTCGTTTTTCATCAGCTCGAACATCGGCGTGAGATCCATCCCCGGCGCCAGGGGATCGATCGCGACCGCGTCATCCGGGGCGCCGATCTGGGCCAGGCACAGCTTTGGCCAATAGGTCGAATCGCGCATGAACTCGGTGTCCACGGCCAGGAATTCGGCCTTGGAATGGCGGGCGCAGAAGGCGGCGAGGGCATTCGATTCGGCGATCAGGGTCATGGCTGCGGTATACACGCAAAGCGGAGGCCGTGAAAGCGACGGCGTCGCGGCCCGCGAAACGGCTCCCTTGACAAGCCGAAACAAAGAGTGCATATACACCTTATGAACAAAGACAGACCCTTGAGCGATCCTCACAACCCCCTGGACCCGGCGGCGTGCACCTGCGCGAACCTGCGCAAGGCGGCACGTACGGTCACCCAGGTTTACGACGATGCCTTGCGGCCGCGCGGCATCAAAGCAACGCAATTCACCGTGCTAGCCGTGCTGGCAATGCATGAAGGCCTGCCGCTGACCAAGCTGGCAGAGGCCCTGGTCATGGACCGCACGACCTTGACCCGGAATCTGAAACCCCTGCTTGGAAAGGGCTGGGTCGACGCCACCCAGGACGAAGATCAAAGAGTGCGCCGGATCGGTCTGACCGACGCCGGTAGGCAAATCTTCGATACCGCGCTTCCGCTTTGGCGCACGGCGCAGTCCAGGCTGGTCGAGAGACTTGGGCCCGAACGCTGGTCCGGTTTCCTCGACGATCTATCCGAAACGGTCGCCGCCGCCCAAGGCCGCTGACTTTTTTTCGCCAATAAAGTGCATATACACTTATAAACAGGAGTCCACAACATGCCTACCGCCAACAACAAGATTGAATTGAGCTGGAGGTTTTGGACCGGGCTGGCCACGCTCTTACTCGTGTGGTTCGGCGCCGCCGCCGTCATAGGGTCCCAGCAACTCCTGGTCAACGAGAGCCAAACCTTCATGGCGCCGATCGCCATGACAGCGGTTATCCCGGTCGTGGCCTTTCTGTTGCTCTACGCGCTTTCGTCCCGGTTCCGGCGCTTTGTACTGGCGCTGGATATACGGACCTTGACCATGCTTCAGCACTGGCGGGTTATCGGTTTCGCCTTTTTGCCGCTCGGTTTCTTCGCCGTCTTGCCCGGGTGGTTCACCTGGTCGGCCGGACTGGGCGACGTCGCGATCGGCCTGGCCGCGCCCTTTGTCGTGGCCCGGATCGGCCGTGACGCGGATGCCGCGGCCTCATCGGAGCTGGTGCGCTATCACCTCTTGGGATTGCTCGACTTCGCGGTCGCCATCGGGACGGCGGGCCTCGCGTCGGGCGCGTTCCCAAGCGTGATCGCCAACGGCGTTACCAGCGCCCCCCTGGACGTCTGGCCGCTCAACTTGTTCCCGAGCTTCATCGTGCCGGCCTTCATCATCTTGCATCTGAGCGTGCTGCTGAAGCTGCGTCACCTTCGCCGCACGGCGCGGCAACCCCTGCAGGCCGTGGCCTGAGCCGCCTAATCGCCGACCCTACCCAGCCAACCCCAACAACCGCGCCGTGAGGAGACGATCCGATGACCGACACCGCCAGATTTGTAGATATCAACACGAAGCCATCCGGCCTGCGGACCTTATGGCCACATCTGAACGGCGGCGTGCTGCGCCGCGCGTCGCTGGTCGCCTTGATCCTGGGCAGCGTCCTGACGCTGACCAACCAAGCGGGCGCCGTCTTCGGTGAAGCCGAATTCCAGCTGCTGCCTATGATCCAAGTCTGTTTGACGCCGTTCGTGGTGGTGGCGATTTCGCAGCTTCTCGGCGCCCGCCAGGCGGGCGTCGAGGCCCACGGGGCGAGGTCCGGTAAGTGGGCCGCTGAAACCTTCCTGTCGACGGTGATTTCCCATGGCATTCCATTAAGGGCGACGCTGCTGGCATTGCTGGCCGGCGGCACAAACGCCGCAACGGCTGCGGCAGTCGCGCTTCTGGATCGGGGGAACCTGAACGACCTGCCGCTCCCGCTGCTCGCTCAGGCGTTCAGCCTGCCCTTGGTCTTCGGCGCGCTATCGCAAGCCCTTGCCTATCGGCGCGCCGCCAGGGCCTTCGCGTTCCGGTGAAAGCGTCGCCCTCGCTTGACAAATCCGGTGCTTCGGTGCCTTTTGCGCGCGAGCTAAGATTCCGAGGTTTTCTCCCGTGCCGAACGATCAGACTGGCGCCCCGGGCGCCCTTCATCCCTATCGCAGCCACACCTGTGGCGTCTTGCGCGCGGCCGACGCGGGCCAGATCGCGCGCCTATCGGGGTGGATCCATCGCAAGCGCGATCATGGCCAGCTTTTGTTCGTGGACCTGCGCGATAGCTTCGGCCAGACCCAATGCGTGATCGATATCTCCAGCCCTTTGTTCAAGGAGTTGGAGGCCGCACGGGTCGAGAGCGTGATTACGGTGACCGGGCCGGTCGTCGAGCGGTCGGCGGATACGATAAACCCGCAAGTTCCGACCGGAGAAATCGAAGTCCGCGTCGAGTCGCTTGAGATTCAATCGCGCGCGGAGATCTTGCCCCTGCAAGTCAACTCGGATGAGGACGCGGGTGAGGATATTCGTCTGCGCTACCGCTACCTGGATCTCAGGCGCGAGAAGATGCAGGCGAAGATATTGCTGCGCAGCCAGGTTATCGCGTCGATCCGCCGGCGCATGATCGAACAGGGCTTCACCGAATTTCAAACACCGATCCTGACCGCAAGCAGCCCGGAAGGCGCGCGCGACTACCTGGTGCCAAGCCGTATTCACCCCGGCAAGTTCTACGCCTTGCCGCAGGCGCCGCAGATGTTCAAGCAGCTCATCATGATCGCGGGCTTCGACAAATATTTCCAGATCGCGCCCTGCTTCCGGGACGAAGACAGCCGCGCCGACCGCTCACCGGGCGAGTTCTATCAGCTCGACTTCGAAATGAGCTTCGTCACCCAGGACGATGTTTTCGCGGCCATCGAGCCGGTTATGGCCGGCGTGTTCGAGGAGTTCGCCCGCGGCCGCGCGGTGACCGCGCCGCCGTTCCCGCGCATCCCTTACGCCGAAGCCATGCTGAAGTACGGCAGCGACAAGCCGGATTTGCGCAATCCGATCGAAATTCGCGATGTGAGCGAGGCCTTTCGCGGCTCCGGGTTCGGCATTTTCGCCAAGGCGGTCGAGAAGGGCGCGGTGGTGCGGGCGATACCGGCACCCGGGGCTGGCGCCCGCCCGCGCAGCTTCTTCGACAAGATGAACGACTGGGCCCGCGCCGAGGGCGCCGCCGGCCTGGGCTATATCGTCTTCGCGGAGGGCGAGGCCAAGGGGCCGATCGCGAAGAACCTGGACGCCGAGCGCATCGCGAATATCAAGGCGGCAGCCGGGCTGAGCGACGGCGACGCGGTCTTTTTCGCCTGCGACAAGGTGCGGGGCGCGGAGCGGTTGGCCGGCGCGGCCCGGTCCAAGCTGGGCCAGGATTTGGATATATTGGCGCCCGATTGCTTCAAGTTCTGTTGGATCGTCGATTATCCCATGTACGAGTTCGACGAACAGACCGGCAAGATCGAGTTCAGCCACAATCCCTTCTCCATGCCGCAAGGCGGGTTGGAAGCCTTGGAGAAACAGGACCCGCTGGAGGTCATGGCCTATCAGTACGACATCGTGTGCAATGGCATCGAATTATCCTCGGGCGCGATCCGGAACCACTTGCCGGAGGTCATGTACAAGGCCTTCGCGATTGCCGGTTACGCGCGGGAGGAGGTCGAGTCGCGCTTCAGCGGCCTGGTCTCGGCGCTCAAGTTCGGCGCACCGCCCCATGGCGGCTCGGCCCCGGGGATCGACAGGATTGTTATGATGTTGGCCGACGAGCCGAATATTCGCGAGGTCGTGACCTTCCCTATGAATCAAAAGGCCGAGGATCTGATGATGCACGCGCCGGCCAATATCCCGCCGGAGCGCTTGAAGGAACTCTGCATCAAGCTGGACCTGCCGCCGGCGTGACCGGCCTAGCGTCGCGGGTTATTATCAGCAATCCTTGGTATAAATTGCTTCTTCTTACACCAATTATTTATTAGCGCTGGCCAGCACTGCGCGCGGCGGGTTAACTTTGAATTAATCTAGGGGGCTCTAATCTTAATATTGCCGAGATGTTTGGACTGGCGTCGGCCGGTTCGCGCGGGGGGGTAGTTTGCCGGTGAGGTCACGAAAATTTCTTGGGCGTCTAGCCACCGTCGCCACGCTTGCGATTTTCGTCTCCGGCTGCGCCTTGCCGCCTATCGTCACCGCCTTCACGGTCGGCGCGGATATTTTCAGTTTGGCCGGAACCGGCAAAACGATCACCGACAACGGCATCTCCCTGGTCATGCGGCAAGATTGTGCGTTGTTGCGGGCTCTCGAGGGCAGCGTTTGCAAGGACTACGCGGCCGGTGAAGATACGCCCGAAGGCGCGTTGATCGCCTTGACGCCCTTGGCCGACCCGGCCCTGAACCCCTCGGCGGCCGATCCCATGGCCGTACCGCATAGTTTGGCGTATCTGGACGACGCCCTAGGCCTCGCCGTCGCCAGCGGGCCGGCGTCCGAACGCGACCTTCCCGTCGTGGCCTTTGCGAGCCTCCGCGACGACCTGCGGATCAGTGGCGATTTTGCCAATCGCGACAGCTTCATATACTTGGCAGCCGGCATAGACGGCTAAAATCTGCCGCTGCTTTCCTTTAGGCATATTCCGGGCGGGCGTTGGCGCCACCAATCGTAGCCAGCGGCACCGTTTGCCAAAACCCGGCCAGGTAACCTAAGGTTGCATCGCTACGGGTGCGTTTTTTCGATGGCCGGCCAAGAGAGGGCGGCCAAGGGGGAGGCCAAATTATGCGTCGTCCGGTCGAAGACGGATTCTTCATGCCCGCCGAATGGCACCCCCACAAGCGTTGCTGGATGGCCTGGCCGTGCCGCGTGGATTTGTGGGGCGACCGCCTGGATGCGGCCCGCGAAGCCTACGCGGAAGTCGCCAAGACCATTGCCGAATTCGAGCCGGTCACCATGATCGCGAACCCCGAAGACGTGGCCGAGGTCTCGCTGCGCTGCGGTTCCCGGGTCGGCGCTCTGCCGTTGGACCTGGACGATTCCTGGGCCCGCGATATCGGCCCAAGCTTCCTGATCGACGGAAAGGGCGGCCTGGCGGGTGTCGATTGGCGCTTCAATGCCTGGGGCGGCAAGTATAGCGACTACGCCAACGACGACGCCTTGGCGCAAGCCTTGCTCAGCCGTCTGGAAGTACCCCGTTATGAGGCCCCGCTGGTTCTGGAAGGTGGATCGATCCACGTCGACGGCGAGGGAACCCTGCTGACCAGCGAGCAGTGCCTGCTCAATCCGAATCGCAACCCGAATCTGACCCCCAAGGAAATCGAATCCCTCCTAGGCGACTACCTGGGCGTCCGCAGCGTCGTTTGGCTGGGCCAGGGCCTGGAGAACGACGAGACCGACGGTCATATCGACAATCTCGCCTGCTTCGTGAAACCGGGCGTGGTCTTGGCGCTAACGACCCAGGATTCCGAAGATGCCAACTACGCGGCGCTGCAGGACAACCTGGCGCGTCTGCGCGCCGCGCGCGATGCCAAGGGCCGGGCGCTTGAGATCGTCGAGCTTGAGCAGCCGGCGCGCGCGCTCGACGACGAGGGACGGCGCCTGTCGCGCTCCTACATAAATTTCTATATCGCTAACGGTGGAATCGTGATGCCGTCGTTCGAAGACCCGAAGGACACCGCCGCTTTCGGCACGGTCGCGAAATGCTTCCCGGACCGCGAGGTGCGGCAAATGCCCGCCGGCGACATCGTGCACGGCGGCGGCGGCATCCACTGCATCACCCAGCAAGAGCCGAGCGTCGAAAGCCCCAACGACGCTTAGAAAGAGTCGGTCAAGCCAGGTCCAAAATGACTGGCACGTGGTCCGAGGGCTGGTCCCAAGACCGAGTATCCTTGAAGACCCGGCAGTCCACGATCTCGTCGCCAAGGGCCGGAGTGACCAGGATATGGTCCAGGCGCCAGCCGTAATCTCTCTGAAAAGCTTCGCGGAACCGGTAACCCCACCAAGAATAGAGCGGCTGGTCTGGAGGCACGAAGCGGCGCGGCGCATCGATCAGATCGGCGGCGGCGTGCAGTCGGGCCATGCGCTCGCTTTCCCCCGGCGTGTGGCCGACACTGCGTACCAGGCGCTTATGGTTCCAGACATCGGTTTCCAGCGGCGCCACATTGAGGTCGCCGACCAGCACCGCCCGGCGGCCCACCAGGTGGGTCTTGGCCCAATCCGCCATTTCGTCCAAAAACTGTATCTTATGCGCGAACTTATCGTTCGCCTCGGGGTCCGGCGTATTGCCGCCGGCCGGGACGTAGAAATTGTGAATTTCAAGGCCTCCGGCCAGCCGCACACTGGCGTGGCGGCAATCGTCGCGCCCGCAAAAGGTCAGCATCTCCTCCGCCTCGAAGGCTTGGCGCGAGAATATGGCGACGCCGTTGGTGCCTTTCTGGCCATGGCGTAAAACGTGGGGGAAGCCGAGCGCGCTGACCGCCTCGCCGGGAAATTCCTCATTCCTGACTTTGGTTTCCTGCAGACAAATAACGTCCGGCTGCTCGGTGGCGCAGAATTGGGCGAGATGATCCAGGCGCCGGCGCAGGGAATTCACGTTCCAGGTGGCGATGCGCAGGCTCATGCGCCGGTTCCACGCGCCGCTGGGCAGATCGCGCCGGACGCGAACGCGGAACGCCCGGTCGGGGGGAGCCGGGCGTTCCTCGCTCGTTCGAGCGACGGAAGGTAGGCAGGGGAAACTGCCCTTCCGCTTGGCCGGACGTTGGAGCTGTCCGGCCCGTGATTTTGAATCTAGGGTCGATTTCTCCGGTTACAATCCTCGCCCCGACACGCGGCCGGGCGAGTCGCGTTTCCGGCGCGATACGTTTGAACGGAGCGCGGGTTATGGGATCTACTCGGCGGCCCGCGCCGAACCGGCGGCGGCGGCCGGCCGGCCGCCTGCGCGGGCCCGCGCCGCGGCGCCGAAGGCGGCGAACAGGCGAGTCGATTGCGGATTCTCGAGCGCCTTGTACTCGGGATGCCACTGCACCCCCAGGGCGAAACCGGCGGCGTTCTTGACCCTGACCGCCTCGACGGTGCCGTCCTCCGCCACCGCCTCCACGAACAACCGCTCGGCGACCCGATCCAGACCTTGGTTGTGCAAGGAATTCACCACGATCTGCGATTGACCGAACAGATCCTCGAAGGCGCCGCCCGGGGTCAAACGGATCGGGTGTTGGGGGCCGTACTGCACGTCGAGATCGGGGTCTTGCGGCCGGCGATGATCGTGCCGCCCCGGCAATTCGTGGACCTCGGCATGCAAGGTGCCGCCCAGCGCGACGTTAAGCTCTTGAAAACCCCGGCATATCGCAAGCATCGGCAGGCCCGCGTCGAGCGCCATGTGAATGAGCGGTAAGGTCGTCGCGTCGCGTTCCTGGTCGTGCGGCTCGGCCTCGGGATGGGCTTCGCGCCCATAGCGGGCCGGATGCACGTTCGAGGGACTGCCGGTCAGCATCAGCCCGTCCAGCATCTCGACCAAGCGGGCCGGTTCCGTCTCGTCGCCATAGGCCGGAATCACCAGGGGCAGCCCGCCCGCCGCCTCGACCACGGCGCGCAGATACTTGTCCTGGACCGCGTGGTAGGGCATGCCGTCGAGATGCTTGATGCAGGCCGGAAGACCGATCAGAGGTTTGGCGGCAACTTGGCTCATAGCCCAAAAGCTAAGCGTGGCACGACCCCTACGCAAGGGGCGACCCGCCCTGAAACGGGCGATTCTCGTGCCGGATTTTACCGGATTCGTGCAAGGCCCGTATAAGATTCGGGCAAAGAATGTACTGGCGGCCGTGCAGGAATGTCCTATCTGTATGCCACTCGCGCTCTTAGCGGGACATCTTTGGCGAGCGGCTTGGACTATGGAGCTTGGGTTAGAGATTCTTCTGCCTTGGAAGGCGGCCGCGGTGGCGATTTGGCTGGCGCTTTTTTTCGTGGCCGAGCGTCTGCGCCCGGCGGCGGTGGAGCCGGAAACCCGGCGCGAGCGGGGCGTTGGCGGCGGCCGAAACCGCCTGGCGCGCAACGGCGGGCTGTGGCTGGCCAACCTGGCGCTCTCGCCCCTGCTGGTGGTGCCGGTCTCGGCCTTGGCGGCGGCGTATCACCTGGGCTGGCGGCCGGACTGGTGGTCGGGACTGCCGGGCCTCGCGCTCGATATCGTGCTGCTGGACTTCCTGATCTACTGGTGGCACCGCGCCAACCACGAGGTCGCGTTCTTGTGGCGTTTTCACGAGGTCCACCATCTCGACCGATTTCTCGATTCCACCAGCGCCATCCGGTTTCACTTCGGCGAGGTTATCCTCTCGGCCCTGGCCCGGGCGGCGATAATCGTGGTCTTCGGCATTCCCTTGTCTTCGGTGCTGGTGTTCGAGGCCGTTTTGCTCGCCGCCGCGATCTTCCACCACTCGAACCTGGCGATCCCAGCCGTCGTGGAGCGCGCGCTCGCGCGCCTCGTCATCACGCCGTCGATTCATTGGGTCCACCATCATGCGGTCCGCCGGGACACCGATTCCAACTACGGCACCCTGTTCAGCTTCTGGGACCCCTTGTTCGGCACCCGCAGCAAAACGGTGCGGAGCCCCGACATGCCGATTGGCGTCGAGGGCCGGGCGGAACAACCGCTGCTTAAGCTATTCGTCGTGCCCTTCCTGGGCGCCAAGAAAACCTTCCAACCGGGCGAGCTTCCCCAAAGGAAACCTGAATGAAGATCCTGGTACTTGTGCTGGCCTTGCTGGGCGCCGCCGGAATCGCGACCGTGGTGCGCTACGGCAGCTTGGACCCTTGCGTCTGGCTGGATAACGACACCGCCAGCGCGAGCGATCTGCCGCGTCTGGTGGCGCAAGCCCAGGTGCGGGCCATGTTCCTTCTCGACGGCATCGCCGACCCGACGCCGGGCGACTGCCTGACCGCGTGGTGGGACCTGAAGGCGAACGGCGCCACCGCGGCGAAGGAGTGAGGCTTTAGGTCATATACCCATTGCGACATCATCCCGGACGTTAGGCGACGTCTTGGACACCAACGCCGCATTCCCTCTCCCAAGGGGAGAGGGTCAGGGTGAGGGGCATTTGTTTTCTTGCGCCCTCTATGGCGGAGCGTTCGCCAAACCCACGGACATCCAAACTACGCGAACCAGCGCCCCCTCACCCTCCCGCTGCGCGGGTCCCTCCCTCTCCCGGTGGGAGAGGGTAAGCGGCGCGGTCGCGGCGCAGGAGTGAGGCTTCAGGTCACCGACTCATAAACGGAAAATCGTCATCCCGGATCGAGTCCGGGATGACGGTGAGAATATTCCGGCAATGACGGTGAGAATTTAATGTCAGGAATCTCCGTTCCGCCTTACTGGCGGTCCTGCTGACGCAGGCCGGGGGTGTTGATTTCCAAATCGTCGTGCTCGAAGGCGCTGGCGTCGATCTCGACGCCGTATTGCGGATTGACCAGCGAGATCTCGGTCAGCACGCCTTGGGCGTCGACAACCTGCCATTTGCGCAAGGCGAGCGGTTGGTCCTCGAACACCAAGGTCACTTCGCCGATGTCCGGGTTACCGGCATCGCGCAAGCTGACGCGCAAGGCGCCGCGCGCCTGCGTGACATTCTCGACCTGCATGTCGTCGGAGAGCGTGACCTCCTCGCGGATCAGGAACCACAGCGGCGTCTCCCAAAGCGGCAGAAAACTCGCCTCCTTCAATTCGCGGTCATAGAACAGAAGGGTCAAGCCATCGGCGATCAAGAGCGCAGGCACCGGCGGGTCGTAATCGAAACGCAAGCGGCCGGGCCGCTTGATCAAAACCTCGCCTTCGGCATAGGGGCCGTTCGAGGACACCTGCACGAAGCGCGCGCGCAGGGTCGAGATATTGTTGAGATAGCCCAGGGCGCGATCGACGTTTGCCTTGTCGTCGACCGTTAACGCGGCCGCCCGCGACCCCGCAGGGCTTACCGCGAGGAACCCGCCCAGAAGCAGGACCGCCAAGAGAAACCTTAAAGATGAAGCCGCCAAGATGGATCACCGCCTGAACATTGAGACTATAAGTAATACGCGCACCGGGGCATTTCATCCCCTAACCGCGTTCGGTCACGCGCCTAAGACCTATCCTATCTAGGCGGAGCGTGTCCCAGGCCATGAACTCATTAACGGGTGTTGCGTGTGGCGAGGCCGGCTTTAGGCCCAGAACCGGGCCTAGCGTGAATCGGACCAGTATGTCGGGTCGTGACCGAAGCCGGACTTCAGTGGACCCGCTTCCGCGAGCAGTTGCAGTCGGTTGCTATCGAACTCATATGGCCATATAGAAACGCTGCCGACGGAGCGCTGACGTCGGACAATTCTTCAGCTGGACGGCTCTTAGAGCAACTTGCCGGACTCTAACGCCGAATCCGAGACTCGCTCACCACCCGAGGTGTCAGTCCCTGCCTGCTGAATTGGTGCGGAATCGGACGAGGAGGATGCGGCCGGTGTGGTCTCGGGTGTCCGGATCAATAGCCGACGTGGAACTTGGACGAAGTCGGCGAAAATCCCGAGGAGCGCCCGCGCTTCGGCCGAGATCTCGGAGGTCCTAGGGTCGCCAGGTCGATGCGCCGCCGCGTCAAGCTCGCGAGCGATGGCGACAAGTTGACTCGCATTGTGCTCCCGCGAGAAATACTCGGCCACGAGATCGGCCCGTACACTAGCAAAGCGTTGGTTGATATGCTCTCGCGCTTGGCGGGCGACAACTCGACCGTTCTCCATGCTCTCTTCGATTAAAGCGAGCACATTCTCGATGCTGCGCTGAACTTGCCTGTTGCCGTTATCGCCGTACGTAATGCCCGCAACTATGGCCTCGTAACGAGCGGCGACTTCTCCGAACACGACCCGTTCCATGGCCATGTCTAGGGCAACGCAGCCGACGGCTGCGCAGAGCAGGGCGCTTCGAAGAGCCTGCTCTGCGTAGTGAGGTCTACTTTGTATACGTTCCGCGAAGAACGCAAATCCGCTCAAAGCGCGGTTGAACGCGCGAAATCCGGGAACGCTAATGAGGCCCGACTTTGCATCCTCAAGCCGACGTACCCAGTCCCCGTCCGTCTTGTGAGCCTTATAAGACTTGATGCTTCCAAGAAGGTCCTCCCACGATATCCGCTGTTCGAGGGGGAATCTTCTCTCCACACGGGACAAGAATGCTTTGGTCAGGAGTGTGACCTTCTGTTCTTGGCCGAAGCGGATGATGTGCGGCCCACTGTCGGTTGTCACCACAACGGCCCGGTCAGCTCCCGTCAGTGTCTGCAGACCCTTCGTCCAGAGAATACGTTCGAGCGCACGGGGTGACTTTTTGTTCTTCACGTCGACGACCGCACGGATTCGGACGCTGGCCGACTGCCGCCCATAAAGCCAGATGTCTACATCGGTTACGTCTTCTTTTTCGAACCTAAGGGGGACGCTGCGGATCGCGAAAAAGCCCTGCTTCGCGAAATAGCCGCGAACCACCTCTTCGAGCATTGCACCTTTTCCACTCGCCATTAGTCTCCTAACCTCCTCCACGAATCTGGTCCAACGCATTCGCAACGAATGCCCGATCCTCCGCCGTGTTCCGACGCCGGACGTCTTTACGGACCTCGTCAGGTCCCCTAAAGCCGGTCGCGGGTCCGCTTCCGAGCAGAACGGCCTCTTCCGCTGGCCGACCGCCCACGATTATGGTCCTCGCCAGCTGACCGACGTCGGGCTTCAAGAGCCTCATGCGGAAGCGACTTCCACTCACGGGATTGACCTGGACGACACCCCGCCGCTCCAGCTCCCGATAGTCCTGGCCAATAGCTGTAATTCCCCCTTGGCCTCCGATTTCTCTACCGGCAATCAACGCGTCCAAGAGTTGCTGGGGCAGGGCTATTCTGCCTCGTCCCGCGCTGCTGCGCGTCATCCCATATGTGAGCGAAGCTAACAGCGCTTTCGCGTCATCTACAGGATCCTCCTCGAATGGGCGGCCATACCGCTGAAAGGCGTCTGGTAGCGCGATGTATCCGACTGACTCGCTGCGGTTGTTGACCTCCATCCTGTCGAAGTATCCGACGCTAGCCAACCGTTTGTAGAGGTCAGGGCCCAAAATCCTTTCGGCCTCAGTATCGATTACCGCGCCGCTCGTTCGCAGCAGTTCCTCGAGCTCACTCAGGCGGGCTCCCTCGTCAACCTTGAGCGCCTGAAGGATAAAATACGCCTTCTTGGCGCGCCCCTTGTCACGAAAAGTATTCGAGTTGAACAGAATACCGCGATCCTGATCGGTCTCCTCGTCAATTAGCGCCGTCTGCTTACATAGATCAATGAGACCAGACGCCTGCGTGGATTTCAGCTTGAATTCATCACCGATCTGTTCCTCGGCATCACGGCGACTAACCGGCCGCGCGGCGACAGCTTCGGAGAGGGTGAGGACGGCGTGCTCGTCCCGTGAAGCACCCGAATTCATAAATACATCGGTCGCTGTTTCCAAAACCGCCACGCTTGTTGCGCCCAAAACGGCGACGGAACCGTCGGCGCTCACATCGACACGCCCCGCCTCCGTCAAAAGACGAAGACCGTCCCTACGACTGGCGAGGTCAATGTTATTCAGCTGGCAAAGCGCCGCCACAGATTGCGCATCTATGACGATAGACTTCGCTTGGTTGGTGCCCCGACGCAGCACGTTATAAAGCCGGCCGATCTTCCCGGCATAAGAGATGTTCTCCAGACGCAGCGCTCCAGGCCCGGACACGTGGTCCAGGTTCTTCGAGTGTGCGAGGAGCCAAGCCCCTTCGGTACGTTTATCCATCACCGTCCACGCTCATTGTCGGTGCAGTCACACCTTAGCTAGTCCGTCGTCCTTACGGCAACCAAGGCTCTTCCTACGACACTGTATCGCGAAAGCGGACCAAGTGTCTGCTCTTGGCACAAAGCGGAAGAACTCAATTGTCCTGATTTGCGACCGGTGTTGGCTCACAAGCCAACATCGGCGTCCCGCCGCTGACCCAAGTCTAGTTTTTGAATGCGCGGCCTAAGTTAGCAGGCCGGTTGTTTTAATTCAGCCGCGCGCGCCATCTGCGCCAAGCGCTGCACCGCCATCTCGATGTCCTTGCCCGCCACCAGCATGAGGTCGGCCATTTCGTCGACCACGACGACAATGAACGGCAAAGGCTCCAGGTCGAAGGGTTGGTCCTCCTGGATCGGCTGGCCGGTGTCGGGATCGAAGCCGGTCTGCACCTTGCGGGTCAGGACCTCGCCGGATTTCAGCGCCTGCTAAAAAAAAGGGACGCTACCCTTTTTTGGTACGGAACAGTCCCACGGAGAAAAGGGTAGCGTCCTTTCATTGGGCGGAGCCCCAAGGGTGACGTAAGTCTTCACCACGAAGGCGCGAAGCCACGAAGATGCGCAAAGAGATGTCTACTTCGCGGCTCCTTCGCGCCTTCGCGCCTTCGCGGTAAATTTTCTTCTTTGTACGGCCGCGCCCCTACCGCTCCCCGCCGGGCAGCAGAATCTCGCGCTTGCCGACGTGGTTGGCTTGGCTGACCACGCCCTCCGCCTCCATCCGCTCGACGATGCGCGCGGCGCGGTTGTAGCCGATCTGCAGGTGGCGTTGGATAAAACTGGTCGAGGCCTTGCGGTGCTGATAGACGACCGCGACCGCGCGGTCGTAAAGCTCGTCGCCCTCGCCGCTGTTGCCGCCGCTTAAGGGATCGAACTCGGCTTCGTCGTCCTCGGTCACGCCTTCGATATAGGAGGGCTGGCCCTGGTCCTTCAGGAAGGCGACGATCTCCTCGACCTCGCCGTCGGTGACCAGGGGCCCGTGCACGCGCGAGATGCGGCCGCCGTGCATCATGTAGAGCATGTCGCCCTGGCCGAGCAGTTGCTCCGCCCCCGGCTCCCCCAAAATCGTGCGGCTGTCGATCTTGGAGGTGACGTGGAAGCTGATCCGGGTCGGGAAGTTGGCCTTGATGGTGCCGGTGATGACATCGACGGAGGGGCGCTGCGTCGCCATGATGATGTGGATGCCGGCCGCGCGCGCCATCTGCGCCAAGCGCTGCACCGCCATCTCGATGTCCTTGCCCGCGACCAGCATGAGGTCGGCCATTTCGTCGACCACGACGACAATGAACGGCAAGGGCTCCAGGTCGAAGGGCTGGTCCTCCTGGATCGGCTGGCCGGTGTCGGGATCGAAGCCGGTCTGCACCTTGCGGGTCAGGACCTCGCCGGATTTCAGCGCCTGCTCGATGCGGCCGTTGTAGCCCTCGATGTTGCGCACGCCCAAGCGCGACATGGCGCGGTAACGCTCCTCCATCTCGCGCACGGTCCACTTCAGCGCCACCACCGCCTTCTTCGGCTCGGTCACCACCGGGGCCAGCAGATGCGGAATGCCGTCGTAGACCGAAAGCTCCAGCATCTTGGGGTCGATCATGATGAACTTGCAGCGGTCGGGACTGAGCCGATAGAGCAACGACAGGATCATGGAGTTCAAGCCGACCGACTTGCCCGACCCGGTGGTGCCCGCGATCAGCAGATGGGGCATGCGCGCCAGATCGACGATCGAGGGCGCGCCGCCGATATCCTTGCCCAGAACCAGCGGCAGCTTGGCCCCGGAACGCTCGTAGGCCTGGGAATCCAGAAGCTCGCGCAGATAGACCGTGGCGCGCTTGCGGTTCGGAAGCTCGATCCCGATCGAGCTGGAGCCGGGGACGACCGCGACCCGCACCGAAACCGCGCTCATGGAGCGGGCGATATCGTCGGCCAGGCCGACCACGCGGTTGGTCTTGGTGCCCGGCGCCGGGTCCAGCTCGTAACGCGTGACCACCGGACCGGGGCGCACCTTCACGATCTCGCCGCGCACGCCGAAGTCGTCGAGCACGCCTTCCAAGAGGCGGGCGTTCTTTTCCAGGGCGTCGCGGTTAAGCGCGTTCTGCAGGAGGTCGGGCGCGGCCGCGCTCAGCAGGTTGAGCGGCGGCAACTCATAGCCGCCGGAATCGGCGAATTTGAAGCGGCGCTGCTTGGCCGCCCGCGCGCGCTTGCCCGGCTTGGGCGGCGCCTTGGGCGCGGCGACCAGGTTCGCCAGACCCGGCCGCGCTTGGCTTCGGGATTCCATATCCGCGCCCTCGGCCTCGCCGCCGCCCAAGCGGGGCGGCCGGGTCAGGGCCGGCTCCCGGCGTTCGCGAGTCTCGTATCTGGGCGCTTCGACGGATCGGCGCCCGAAACGAACCCGCGCGAGCAGCCCGCCAAGGCTCAGCATCCCGCGGCCAAGGGACACAAGCGGCCAAGCCAGCCCGCCGCCCAGCCCCAGCCATTCGGCGCGGGTCAAGCCAATCACCCACACCAGGCCGGCCAGAGCCATCGAGGCGCAGGCCGTGGCCAGCATCCAGGGTTCCAGATCGGGGATCGCCAGCACGATCTTCTGCAAGGCGGCCGCGCCGATAAAGCCGCCCAGGCCGGTCCCGAGCGGCCAAACGACGAGCCCCTCACGCGGCGCCGGAACCGCCGCCAAGGCCATCGCCGATAGGGCGATCACGGCGGCGAAGGCCAGGAAGCGCAGGAACCAGCGGCCCAGGCCGCGCCCCTGCCACAAGCGCCAAGCCCAGGCGAAGAACACCAACGGGGCCAGGAAAAGTGTCAGACCGAGACTGTGCAAGGCCAGGTCCGCGCCATAGGCGCCCGGCAAGCCGAGCAGATTGCGGACCGGGCCTTGGACCGCGCGGTTCAGGGACGGATCGGCCGAATCGAAGCTCAAGCCGGCAAGAAGGATCAAGGCGCCGAGCAGCACCAGTAAAAGACTGGCGGCCTCGACCAGGCGGCGGCGCGCGAAATCGCCGGCCCCGCTGGGCAAAAGCCGCGGGCGATCGTCCCGGTTTCTGGACCGGCCCCGGCTAACGGCGCCGCTTCGTGCCACCATAAGGTCCCTGTTACCTTGTTATCGCCAAATCGTCTAGAGGACTTCGGTCAGGCGGTTCAAGGCCGCCTCGGTCAAATCCGGGCCGTAGACCAAGGCGACCCGGACGTAGGGGTCGCCCGGATTCACGCCGTCGGCCCCAGGGCGGGCCATATAGGCGCCCGGCAAAACCCGCAGTCCCGCCTCGCGCCACAGCGTCAGCGCCGCCTTTTCGCCGTCGCCGACCTCCAGCCAGAGGAAAAACCCGCCATCGGGCTTGCGGAAGCCGTAGCGATTGCCGAGCACGCGTTCGGCGATCTCGAAATTCTTCCGGTAGCGCGCCCGATTGGCCAGGACGTGATCTTCCTCACGCCACAGCCGCGCGCCGGCGGCCAGGGTCGGGAAGGGCACGCCCGCGCCGCCGGTGCGCAGCATGACCTCCAAGGCCGCGATCAAGTCCGGCGCGCCGGCCACGAAACCGCAACGCAGGCCGGGGGCGCTGGAGCGCTTCGACAGGGAATGGAACACCAGCAGGTTGTCGAGCGAGCCGCCCAGCGCCGCCGCCGCCTGCAGTGCGCCCGCCGGGGGTTCGCCGGTGTAGATCTCGGCATAGCACTCGTCGAGCGCCAGGGTGAAGCCGTGCCGGCGGGCCAGCACGATCAGGTTTTGCAGTTCGGCCCCGCTGGCCGCCGCGCCCTGCGGATTGGCGGGCGTGCAGTAGTAGGCCAGCTTCGCGCTCGATAGCACGGCCTCCGGCAGGCCGGCGTAATCGGGCAGGTGGCCGCTGGCGCTCGTGGCCGGCACCAGGATCGGCTCGGCCCCGGCGGCCAGCGCCGCGCCCGGATACACGTGATAACAGGGGTTGGGCATGAGGATAGCCGGCGCGGCGGCGCCGTTGGCGCGCGCCGGCATGGCGGCCAGGGCGGCGAAGAACAGCCCTTCGCGCGACCCCGGAATCGCCAGAATCATGGTCTTGGGATCGATCATGCCGGCCGGCAGGTTATAGCGCCGGTTTAGCCAGGCGGCGCAGGCCTCCAAATACGCGGGCGTGCCGCGCGCCGGGGGATAGCGGGAGAAATTAGCCGCCGCCTTGGCAATCTCCTCCACGATGAAGCCCGGCGGCGTGTTCTGCGGCTCGCCGACCGAGAGCATAACCGGTTTGCCGCCGGCCAACTCCGGCAGGTCGATCCCATGCGCGCCCGGCGCGTGGCCGTCCAACAAGGCGCTCAAGCGGCCAAAGGGGTAGTATTTCAGGATCGATTGCGCTGCGCTCACGTCACGCATCCTTCGCGGTGGCCCGGCGGCTCAGTTGGGACAAAACGGAAACAAGTCTAGCCGCCGCCAATTCGCGCGGCAAGCGGCGGAGGCGCGCCAGCTTGCCGGGGGATTGAGGCAAAAAAACGTCCGGAAGGTGGATACCTTCCGGACTAGGTCGGTCCGAACAGGGACGCGGACCGAGATCGCCCAAAGGCCAGCGTCGGAACCCGGGCCTCTGGGCGTCTCTTTTGCCTATATCGTCTGGGAGCCGTGGCCGAACTCCGGATAGGCCTCCATGCCGAGCTCTACTTTATCGAGGCCCATTTCCTCGTCTTCGTCGGTGACCCGAATGCCGACGGTGTGCTTCAGGGCCAACCACAATGCGGCGCTGGTGACCGAGGCGAAGGCCCCGATCGCGACAATGCCGACGATCTGGGTGCTTAGGCTGCCGGCGCCGAAGATGCCGACCGCGAGCGTCCCCCAGATACCGGCCACCAGGTGCGCCGGGATCGCGCCGACCACATCGTCGATGCGCAATTTATCGAGCAGGGGCACAGCGACCACGACCAGGCTGCCGCCGACCGCGCCGACGATGATGGCGAAGACGTGGTTCTGCAGATCGGGTCCGGCGGTGATCGAGACCAGGCCCGCGATGGCGCCGTTCAGGGCCATGGTCAGGTCGATCTTCTTATACAGAACCTGGGTCAAGGCCATCGCCGCCACCACGCCGGCCGCCGCCGCCAGGTTGGTGTTGACGTAGACAATGGCGATCGCCGCCACGTCGAGCGCGGAACCCAGCGCCAGTTGCGAGCCGCCGTTGAAACCGAACCAGCCGAACCAGAGAATGAAGGTGCCGAGCGTGGCGAGCGGCAGGTTGGCGCCGGGCATGACCCGGACCTTGCCGTCGGCGGTGTATTTGCCCCGGCGCGCGCCCAAGACGACGGCGCCGGTCAGCGCCGCCCAACCGCCGACCGAATGCACGATGGTCGAACCGGCGAAATCGGAGAAACCCATCTCGGCGAGCCAACCGCCGCCCCAGGTCCAGGACCCCTGGATCGGATAGATGATGCCGGTCAGCACGACGATGAACAGCATGAAGGGCCAGATCTTGATCCGCTCGGCCAGGGTGCCGGAGACGATCGAGGCCGCCGTCGCCACGAAAACCATCTGGAAGAACCAGTCGGACATGACCGAGTAGCCGCCTTCGACGACGGGCGCAATGAGCTCGGCCGTCGCCTCCTCGGCGTTGATCAGATCGAGTTCGGCCGCCGAGGAATTGTAGAACAAGCTGAACGAGCCGATGTAGCCGCTCACGTCGGTGTACATGAGGCTGTAGCCGACGATGTAGTAAAGCAAACCGGCGACCGAATAGAGCGCGATGTTCTTCAGGCAGATGGTCGCCGTGTTCTTGGTCCGCACCAGCCCGGATTCGAGCATCGCGAAACCCGCCGCCATGAACATCACCAGGACACCGTGGATCAGAAACGAGAAGGTGTTGAAGACGAACTGGGTTTCGGCGCTGACTTCGGCGTGCGCCGGGGCGGCGCCAAGCAAGATAAGCGCGGCTGCCGCGCTCACGCCGCCAAACAATTTCTTGGATACCTTCATGGGTTCTCCCTGCCTTTAGATCGCTGCTGCATTGATTTCACCGGTGCGGATGCGCACCGTCTGGGCGATGTCGAACACAAAAATCTTGCCGTCGCCAATACGCCCGGTCCGCGCGGCCTGCTGGATCGCCTCGACCACCGTCTCGGCCCGGCCGTCGTCGACCGCCGCCTCGATCTTGATCTTGGGCTGGAAATTGATGGCGTACTCGGCGCCCCGGTAGATCTCCGTTTGACCGCGCTGGCGGCCATAACCGCGCACCTCGCTGACCGTGAGCCCCTCCACCTGCAAGCGGCTTAACGCCATGCGGACATCGTCCAACCTGAAGGGACGAATTATCGCCATCACCAGCTTCATATAGATCCTGCTCCCTGTTCGGTCGATTCCGGCGACTCAGGGAATTACAAGAAACGTGCCAAGGACGCGCTTAGGGCGGGTGCCGCTGTAACCAATTGATAAATAACACGATTTATATCCTAGCTCGTGACATTGACTCCATCGTTAGAGGCTAGGAATTGCTCGTTATTTGTGCGTAAGGTTATTCATGCCTAATTTTTAGGCGGATTGGCTTCGTGGATGAGATCGCGCAAGGGCTGGACAAGTCGCCGGGCAAGGCCGAATTTAGGGTTATGACTACGCCGAACAGCGAGAAGAGCCGCCACGGCGCGTTGACGGCCGAGGTCCTGATCGTGGGCGGCGGCTTGGTCGGCCTGACCCAGGGCATTGCCTTGGCCAGCGCGGGAATTGAGACCCTGGTTGTCGATCGGGCCGACCCGGTGCGCGTCAGGGCGGCATCCCACGATGGACGGTCTTCCGCCATCGCGCGCGGCTCGAGCCAGGTGCTGGCCACCCTGGATATTTGGGAACGCATGGCCGCAGAGGCCCAGCCGATTCTCGATATCCGGGTGTCGGACGGGCAAGTCGGACGAGGGGCGGCACCGTTTTTCCTGCATTACGCCCAGGAAGATCTGGATGCGAGGACCGCCGGTCCGTTGGGCTACATTGTCGAGAACCGGATCACACGCGAGGCGCTCCACGCCCGCGCCGCCGAACTTCCCGCGCTAACCCTGCTGGCGCCGGCGGGCATCGCCGAGATGAGCCGGGGTCCGGGCGCGGTCGAGGCCAGGCTTGAAGACGGCCGCGCGCTTCGTGCCCAGCTTGCGATCGCCGCCGATGGCCGCCTCTCCGCCCAGCGCCAGGCGGCCGGCATCAAGACCACGGACTGGGACTATCCGCAGTGCGGCATCGTCGCCACCATCCATCACGACCAACCGCACCATAGCGTCGCGCACGAGCACTTCCTGCCCGCCGGGCCCTTCGCGTTGTTGCCCATGACCGACACGCCGCAGGGGCGGCCCCGCTCATCGCTGGTGTGGACCGAGAGACGCGAGCTGGTCCCCGCGATGATGGCCTTGTCCGAAGCCGCGTTCTCGGCCGAGCTGATGCGCCGCTTCGGCGGCAGTCTCGGCCATTTGCGCGAAGTCGGCGGGCGCTGGAGTTATCCCCTGTCGCTCATGTATGCCGAACGGATCGTCGCGGAGCGCTTGGCGCTGATCGGCGACGCGGCCCATGTCATCCACCCGATCGCCGGCCAGGGCCTGAACCTGGGCCTGCGCGACGTCGCCGCCCTGGCCGAAACCCTAGTCGACGCCCGGCGCCTGGGGCTTGACCTCGGCGGGGCGGAGGTTCTGGCCGGCTATCCACGCTGGCGGCGCTTCGACAACCTGGCGCTCATGGTTGTGACCGACGGCCTGAACCGCCTGTTTTCCAACGATATCGGCCCCATCCGCCTGGTCCGCGATCTAGGATTGGCGGCGGTCAACCAGATGCCGCCCTTGAAACGCCTCTTCATGCACCACGCCATGGGCCTGGCCGGCGACCTGCCCAGGTTGGTCAGGGGCGAGGCATTGTAAAAAGAAGAAGATTCACCGCCATGGCACGAAGAAGGGGCATTGTCCCGTTCACCGGAGGCGGCCGCAAAGGACCGCATCGACGCCCTTTCAGGCTGCCGTGGCGAAGGATGTCAGGGGGAAAGCGATGGCATGTTAAGGAGATGGCTCGCATCCCGACATGCTACACTGAAGAAGCGATTGAAGGCAGAGCGCTTAAAGTGATAATGCCGCTCAAGCTCGGGTAGAATCCACGCAGTCACAGAGTTGCCGTATTTGGCCGCATAATCGGCGCGGCTTGACGGGAAAGCCTGCTCTTTTTCCTCATTCTTGGGCACCAGGGACAACGAACGAAATGGCGGAAAATTCGGGCAAGCCTTTAAGCCGGCTAACCTTGGGATGGAAAACCCGGCATCTAGCCGCGCTGATCCTCGCCGGCCTCGGCACCTATGCCTTCATGGAATCCCGCGCTGAATGGTCGGCGATGCACCGCTGGAACCGGGCCATTGGCGACATGAGCCTGGTCCTGGTCGCCTTGTCCATGGCCATTGGGCCGCTGGCCCGCCTGTTGGCGGTATTCCGGACAACCATCCCCTGGCGGCGGGAGTTGGGTATCTACGGCGTCCTGCTCGCGGTCGTCCACACCGTTATCATCCTCGCCGGCTGGGTCGAATGGGACCTGATGCGCCTCTTCGGCTACGAGCTACATCCTCAGACCGGTGTCTACGTCATGCTCCAGCACGGCTTCGGACTGGCCAACGCGATCGGCATCCTTGCCCTGGTCTACGGTATCGTCCTGGCGCTCGCCTCCAACGATTGGAGCCAGCGGTTGCTCAGCGGGTCCGTCTGGAAGTTCCTGCAGCAGAGCGCCTATGTGTTGTGGATGCTCATCGTCATTCACACGGCGTACTTCTTGTATCTCCACTTTCAGGACTTCCACAGGAACCTGCCCGACCCGAACTGGGCGCAGATACCCTTTGCCGGCCTCGTCGCGCTTGTCACCCTGCTTCAGTTGGCGGCCTTCCTAAAGACCTGGAGATCGAAACGGGGCCGGTGGCAAAAGCCGGCCTCGTGGGGGTCCAAAACTGAAATCGCTGCACGGTCGGCATAGGATACGGCATTGGCCCAATAGCTAGTGTCCTGATTCGGAAGTTTGAATGATTTGGGTTTGGTTTTCGGCGGCTTCGATTGTTCTGAGGCAGAAGCGCTTGATGCTGGCCAGGATATCGTGAGCGGACTTGGTCCATCGGAAGGGCCTGGGATTGGCATTG